>NZ_JBSGUQ010000023.1:0-148096 GCF_053608005.1 Lentzea sp. NPDC055074 | reverse complement strand
AGACAGACCCGGAGACGGCACCGCCGCAACGCCCGGATACGCCCGGTATGAGGGCGTCGCGGCGGCACCGCCTCCGGGTCTCTCGCCCGCGCCTGTCACCGAACGAACTTGCAGGACAGCGCCTAGGTCTTCTCCAGGTACTCGGCCCGCTCCTCCGTCAGCAGCGTCGCCACCATCCCGGCGAGCCCGGGGTGCTTCTCCAGGTCCGGGTCGGCGTCGACGACCTGCTGAGCCGACGTGCGGGCGTCCGCGATGATGTCCTCGTCGCGCAGCAGCGACAGCATCTTCAGCCCCGAGCGGCGGCCCGACTGGGCGGCACCCAGGATGTCGCCCTCGCGGCGCAGCTCCAGGTCGAGCTGGGCCAGCTCGAAGCCGTCCAGAGTGGACTCGACGGCGCGCAGGCGTTCCATCGTCGCCGTCATCTCGGGCATCTCGGTCACCAGGAGGCAGAGCCCCGGCGCACTGCCCCGGCCCACGCGGCCGCGGAGCTGGTGGAGCTGGGAGACGCCGAAGCGGTCCGCGTCCATGATGGCCATGACGGTGGCGTTCGGGACGTTGACGCCCACCTCGATGACCGTGGTGGCGACCAGGACGTGGACCTCGTTGGCCGAGAAGGCGCGCATCACCGCGTCCTTCTCGTCCGGGGGCATGCGGCCGTGCAGGATCTCGATGCGCAGGCCGCGCAACGGCCCCTGCGCGAGCATGGTGGCCACGTCGATCACGGACAGGGCCGGGCGCTTGTCCTCGTCGTCCGACTTCGCCGGTTCCTCGTCACCGATGCGCGGGCACACGAAGTACGCCTGGTGGCCCTTCGCCACCTCCTCGCGCACTCGGGCGAACGCCCGGTCGAGCCACGCGGGCTTCTCCCGCACGGGCACCACCGACGTCTTGATCGGGGAGCGGCCACCGGGGAGCTCGCGCAGCGCCGAGACCTCCAGGTCGCCGTAGACCGTCATGGCGACGGTGCGCGGGATCGGGGTCGCGGTCATCACCAGGACGTGCGGGTTCTCGCGTTCGCCGCGCGCCGACAGAGCGGCTCGCTGCTCCACGCCGAAGCGGTGCTGCTCGTCCACGACGACCAGACCCAGGGAGTGGAACTCCACCTTCTCCTGGATGATCGCGTGCGTGCCGACGACGATGCCCGCCTCGCCCGTCACGATGTCGAGCAACGCCTGACGGCGCTGGGCCGTGTTCATCGAACCGGTCAGCAGCGTCACCCGCGTCGCGTTCTCGGCGCCGCCCAGCTGGCCCGCCTGAGCAAGATCGCCGAGCATCTCCGCCAACGAACGCGCGTGTTGTGCCGCAAGGACTTCCGTGGGCGCGAGCATCGCCGCCTGACGGCCCGCGTCGACTGCCTGGAGCATCGCCCGCAACGCGACCATGGTCTTGCCCGAGCCGACCTCGCCCTGCAGCAACCGGTTCATCGGCACGGTCGACTCCAGGTCCACCGCGACCTGCTCACCGACCTCCACCTGCCCCGCCGTCAGCGTGAACGGCAGGCGCTCGTCGAAGGCGTCGAGGATCCCACCGGACCGGCGGGCGCACGAAGGCGCCGGACGGGCCGTGGACGCCTTGCGGCGCTGGGCCAGCGCGAGCTGCACGGCCAGCGCCTCGTCCCACTTCAGGCGCAGCTGCGCCACGGAGATCTGCGCCCAGCTCTCCGGCCGGTGGATCGACCGCAGCGCGTCCTCCAGGCCGATCAGCCCCTGCTCCTCGCGGAAGTCGGCGGGCAGCGGGTCCTCCGGCACGCCGTCCCAGATCTCCAGCAGCTGCTTCACGCAGTTCGCGATGTTCCACGTGTTGATGTGCTGCGACGCCGGGTAGACGGGCAGGAACGCCTGCAGGAACGACGACCCGTCCTGCTCCGCCGTGAGGACCTCGAACGCCGGGTGCACCAGCTGCAGGTTCTGCCGGTAGCGGCCGACCTTGCCGGCGAACAACGCGCGCGTGCCCGGCAGCAGCTCCTGCTCGGCGACGAACGCCGGCTTGCCGAAGAACACCAGGTGCAGCTCGGACGTGCCGTCGGTGATGACGGCCTCGGTCATCTGGCCGCGACGCGCCTTCATCTGGCGCTTCTGGCACTTGCGGACCTCGGCCTGCACCGTGACGTGCTCGTCGATTTCCAGCGAGCGGATGTCCGTCAGCTTCCCGCGCTCGTCGTACCGGCGCGGGTAGTGGCGCAGCAGGTCACCGACCGTCGTGAGGCCGAGGCCTGTCTCCAGTGCGTCGGCGGTCTTCTTGCCGAGCAACGGCTGCAGCTTGTCGTCGAAGGAGATCATCGCGTCCCATTGAACTACTCGACACCGACAAAAATGACCGCGTCGGGCTGCCCGCCCGGATAAGCGGTCACCTCGACCTCCGGATGGGTGACCCGCACGTGGTCCTCCAGCACGTCGGCCAGGCCCTCGGGCGCGTCGGCGCCCAGGATCACCGTGACCAGTTCCCCGCCGCCCGCCAGCATCCGGTCGACCAGCCGGCAGGACAGGTCCATCACCGACTCCGGCGCCGCGGGGCCCGGTTCGATCAGCACGACCTCGCCGTCCAGCATGCCCAGCAGATCGCCCGGCTGGCAGCGGCCTACCCACGTGAGCGCCTCGTCGGCCGCGATCGAGAGTTCACCACGGCGCGTGGCGGCGGCGGCCTCGGCCATGGCGACAACGTCGTCACCGGCACGCCGAGAGGAATCGTGCACCGCCAACGCCGCGAGAGCCTGCACGGGAGAGAACGTCGGCACCACCACTACGTCCTGCCCCGCGGCCTGTGCGTATGCCACGGCTTCTTCAAGGGCCTCACGGATGTCCGGGTCGCCCGGCAGCACCGCGACGTGACGCGCGCGCGTCGACACGATGGCGGACAAGAGGTCTGTGGGCGTCGCCGAAGAAGAAGCGAGGTCGAACACCGCGGCGCCTTCCGCGCGGAACAGATCCACGGCACCGCTCACCACCACCACGATCGCCCGGTCGCGCACGAACCGTGAAGCCTGTGCGGCGATCTGGTCGGCGAACCTCGCCACGGTGATGCGGTGCGGGCGTCCAGCGCGCACACCCGACTCGATGGCCGCGCCTATGTCGTTGCAGTGCACGTGGACGGTCCACAGCGAGACGCCGTCCCCCACCACCGACACGCAGTCGCCCAGGCCGTTCAACGTGCCCCGCAGCTCGGCGACCTGCTCTTCCGAGGTGCCGTCGAGCAGGTACATGACCTCGTACTCGAACTCCGACGACCCGCTCTCGCGCTCGGTCGTCAGCGACTCGGGGGTGCGCGGCAGCAAGGGAGCGTCTATCGGTGTTTCCACGCTCTGGCCGGTGATGACCGCCGCCAATGTGTCCAACAACACAACGAGTCCGCGTCCGCCCGCGTCGACCACCCCGGCCTTGGCCAGCACGGCGAGCTGACGGGGAGTGTCGGCCAGTGCGACGGCTCCCGCGCGTGACGCCGCCATCACGACGTCGTCCAGCTCATCGGAAGCACAGTCACGGGCCGCCTCGGAGGCCGCGTGCAGCACCGACAGCACGGTGCCGGGCACGGGCTTGGACACGGCGGCCGTGGCCAGCTCGTCGGCGCGGTGCAGGCCCTTGCGCAGCGCGGTGCCCGTGACCAGCGAGACCTCCTGGACGGTCTCCGCCAGTCCCCTGAGCACCTGGGACAGGATCACGCCGGAGTTCCCGCGCGCCCCGGCCAGCGCGCCGCGGGCGAGCGCAGACAGCGCGTCCCCCACCGTCGACATGGGCGAGCGCAGCAGCGCGTCGAGCGCCGACTGCATCGTGTGCAGCAGGTTCGTACCTGTGTCACCATCCGGGACGGGGAAGACGTTGATCTGGTCGATCGACTCCCGATTGGCGTCCAACGACCGCACGCAGGCGTCTGCCCATCTGCGCACCGCGACCGCATCCATGACCTGCATGGCGGCGAGAGTATCCACCCGGTTTGGTCGCGGGTGAGGCCACCGGCTACCCTGATTGGGTTGCCGTGCCCGGTTGAGGCTTGTGCACGCTTGCGCGCCCACCGGGACGCGAGACTTACCGCTTGAGGAACCTGAAGGAGTGGCTGACGTGGCTGCCGTGTGCGACGTCTGTGGCAAGGGGCCGGGCTTCGGCCATTCGGTTTCGCACTCCCAGCGGAAGACGAACCGCCGCTGGAACCCGAACATCCAGTCTGTGCGCGCCAAGGTTTCGGCCTCGCAGCGCCAGCGGATCAACGTGTGCACGTCTTGCCTGAAGGCCGGCAAGGTCGTGCGCGGCTGATCACCGCCACAGTTCGTTTTTAGAGTGAAGAGAGCCCGGCTTCGGCCGGGCTCTCTTCGCGTTTCAGGGCCCGGCGCACGTACACCAGGCAGGCGACGCCGCTGAGCAACGCCCCGGTGCCACCGAGCGCGAACACCGCCCGAGGCCCCATGACCAGCAGCAACGCCCCGGCGGCAGTAGTGCGGAGCAGGTTCGCGCCGATCACCATCGACCCGGCCGCGGCGAACGCCCGCCCGCGCATCGCCTCGCGTGTGCGCAACCGCACGATGGCGTTCAAGGTCACGCTGCCCACGCCGTTCGACGTGCCACCGATCAGCCAGCCGATTCCCGCGGCCACCACGACCGGGAACATCGCCGGGATCAGCACGGCGATCCCGGTGGTGATCCCGGAGATCGCGAGCGCCTGAGCCACCTCGGAGACGGTCCTCACCCTCGCGGACAGCCAGTTCCCGATGAGAATGCCGACCATCCAGCACGCCTGCATCGCGCCCAGCACGAACTCGTCGCAGTGCAGCACGTACCGCACGAACGCGGGGTCGGCGACGTTGATCACCACGACCGCACCGACGACGAACGCCAGGCCGAGGACCGAAGCGAACAGCACGGGATCACGTTGAACGTGCCGGATGCCCGCGAGCGCGCTGGGCCGTGTCTCGTGTTCGCCGGAGGGACGCCGTTCCGATCGCACGAACGCCAGCAGCACCGCGTACCCGAGGAACGTGCCACCGTCGATGAGCAACGCCACGGGATGCCCGAAGAACCCGGTGAGCAGCGCGCCACCGGTCACACCGGCGATGTTGCCGAGGCTGCGCCCGGTGCTGAGCAACGCGTAGCCACGCGTCGCATCCTCTTCGCCCGCGATGTGCGGCACCAGGGCGGAGGTGCAGGGCTGGGCGATCGCACGGCCGCAACCCGAGAGGAACACCAGCGCCACCACGAACGCGGGCTGCCCCATCAACGGGGCGACAGCCGCGATCGCGACGCCCTGGAAGACCAGCGCGGCGATCAGCAGGCGACGGTTGGGCAGCCGGTCGACGAGTGCTCCGGCCAGAGGGGCGCCGAGCACGAACGGCAGCAGTTCGGCGACGAGGATCGCGGCCACCAGCAACGGGCTGATCGGCGTCGCCCAGAACAACAGGACGAGCAACGACAGGGAATTGCCGAACTCGCTGACGGCCGCACCGGCGGCCGTCAGCGTCAGATCACGTCTGGCCTGGGGAACTACGGAAGCTTCCAGTCGATCGGCTCCGCGCCCTGCTTCTCGAGCAGTTCGTTGGCACGGCTGAAAGGCTTCGACCCGAAGAACCCGGAGTGCGCCGACAAAGGCGACGGGTGCGCGGACTCGATGGCGGGCAACGGTTCGAGCAACGGACGCAGGTTGCGCGCGTTGCGGCCCCACAGAATGGAGACAAGAGGTGCGTCACGCGCGGCGAGAGCCTTGATCGCCTGCTCGGTGACGGCCTCCCAGCCCTTGCCCTGGTGGGAGTTCGCCTTGCCGGGCTGCACGGTCAGCGCCCTGTTGAGCAGCAGCACACCGCGCTCCGACCACGGCGTCAGGTCGCCGTTGGAAGGAATCGGGTGGCCGAGGTCTTCGGCGTATTCCTTGTAGATGTTGATGAGCGACTTGGGAATGGGACGGACGTCCGGCGCGACCGAGAACGACAGACCGACCGCGTGGCCGGGCGTCGGGTACGGGTCCTGGCCGACGATCAGCACCTTCACCTGGTGGAACGGCTGCTGGAAGGCACGCAGCACGTTCTCGCCCGCGGGAAGGTAGGTGCGACCGGCGGAAACCTCCGCGCGCAGGAACTCACCCATGGCGGCGATCTGGTCAGCAACGGGGGCGAGAGCTTCAGCCCAACCGGCTTCGACAACTTCAGTGAGGGGACGAGCCACGGCTGTGAACCCTATCTCACCAAGTGCCGCGCCAGTCGGCCTTTGCCCCGTATTCGATGTTCAGACGGTCGCATCGCGGCACGCTGAGCGTCGACGACGCGGCGAAGGTCGACAGACGCGGCCTTAGTCGAGCCGACGGAGCTTCTCCCGGTACAAAGCGATGTTCTGAACGTATTTCTCGACGATGAATGCCCAAGCCTGTTCCGGCACAACGTGTCCGGTGCGTTCGCGGGCGGGAACTCCCAGCACCATCGTGCGTTCGCGGACGTGGCCGTCGAACGAGACCACCGCGCCGGCGCCGACGATCGCGCCCTTTTCCACGATGGAACCGTTGAGCACCACCGAACCCGACGCGATGAGGCATTCGTCGGCGACGGTCGCGCCTTCGATGTGCACGTTGTGGCCGATGACGCACGACGATCCGATGTGCACGGGGTGGACCTCGGTGCAGTGGACGACCGTGCCGTCCTGGATCGAGGTGCGCTCGTCGATGACGATGCGCCCGTAGTCACCGCGCAGCACGGCTTGCGGCCACACCGAGGAGTACGCGCCGATCCGCACGTCGCCGATCACCGTCGCGTCCGGGTGCACGTACGCCTCCGGGTGGATCTGCGGCGTGTAGTCCCCGAGCGCGTAGATGGCCATGCGCCCGAACCTACAACGACTTCCCGAAGCAGCGACTCTCCGGGTGGTCCCGGTACACGCCGAAGTTGTCGATCCGCTCGTAGCCGCTGGAGGTGTAGAGGCTGATCGCCTCGGGCTGACGCGTGCCGGTCTCCAGCACCATCCGCTCGAGGCCGGCCTCTCGCGCCGTGATCTCCAGGTGCGCGAGCACGAGCCGGGAGAGGCCCTTGCCGCGTGCGGAGTCGACGACGTACATCCGCTTGATCTCGGCCGCACCGGCCAGCTCGTCGTTGACGCGCCAGCCGCCGCACGCCACGGGCACTCCGTCGAGGTACCCGATGACGAAGTAGCCCAGCGGCGCGGCGAACTGCGCCGGGTCGACCGGCGTCACGTCTACGTCGCCGTAGCGCTCGACGTAGACCTGCTGGAGGTCCGCGATCATCTTGACCGAGTCTGGATGGTCATACGCGCGCGTGCATAGTTCCACGACGGTGAAGTCTACGCGCGCCAGTGCTCCCAGCCAGGAGGTTTTTCGTAGACCCTGCCGTCGACCGTGACTCCTCCGCCCGCGCGGACCGTGCCGATGGTCGTCCAGCCGGGCGGCACCGCCTTGGGGCCGGGGAACGTCGCCGCGAGCGCGTGGTCCTCGCCCCCGGTCAGCGCCCAGTGCCGTGCGTCCCCGCCGAGCGCCGACGCGACGTCGAGCAGGCGCGGGTGCAACGGCAGCAGCTCGGTGCGGACGTCGATCGCGACACCCGACGAGTCCGCGATGTGACTCAGGTCCTGCAGCAGTCCGTCGGAGACGTCGATCATCGACGTGGCGCCCGCCTCGGCGGCCCTGGGGCCCTCCTCGTACGGCGGCTCCGGGGTGCGCTGGGCGTTCACGATGCCGACCGGCGAACGGAACCCGCGGCCGAGCACGGCGAGTCCCGCGGCGGCCCAGCCGAGCCTCCCGGCGACAGCCACGACGTCCCCGACGAGCGCTCCGGACCTCGTGACCGGCTCGAGCCCGTTCATGTCTCCCATGGCGGTGATGGAGATCACGAGTGTGGCGGAGCTGACCATGTCGCCTCCGACGATGCCCGCACCGGCCTTCGCGGCCTCGTCCCACAGGCCCGCCATGATCCCCTGGACGACCGACGCGGGGGTGTCCGCGGGGCACGCGAAACCGACGAGGAGAGCCGACGGCAGTGCTCCCATGGCGACGACGTCGGCGAGGTTCACGGCGGCCGCTTTTCGGCCCACCTGCTCGGGACTGGACCAGTCGAGTCTGAAGTGGACACCCTCGACGAGCACGTCCATCGAGGCGACGACCCGTCCATCCGGGACGGCGACGACGGCGGCGTCGTCCCCGGGACCGAGGATGGTCGTCTCCGGCTGCGCCCGACCGGTCGTCACCCGGTGGATGAGGTTGAACTCACCCACGTCGGCGACCGTCTCCGCGTCGCGCGGCGGCTCCGGACGCAAAGTTGCCTCCCAATCTGAGCATTCGGAACCCCAACTGGGGTACGTTGCGTGACACGTTCCTACCTCGACCCAACCTGTCGCGACGAAGGGGCACGCCGTGGTGCATGCATACATCCTCATCCAGACCGAGGTCGGCAAGGCCGCCGCAGTCGCCTCCGAGATCTCCGGGATCACCGGGGTAGCCACCGCAGAAGACGTCACCGGGCCTTACGACGTCATCGTGCGCGCCGAAGCGGACACCGTCGACCAGCTCGGCCAGCTCGTGGTCGCGCGCATCCAGAACGTCGAGGGCATCACCCGCACCTTGACCTGCCCGGTGGTCCATCTCTAACCAGCCCGTGTTGTCATAACCGGGTGACTCAGCAGGAATCCACGTCGGCGCTGTCCCGGCCGCTGCTCGCGGCGGTCGGGCTCGCTGTCGTGCTCGCCATCGGTGTCGCCGGGCTCGGTCTGTGGCTGGGCACGGGAAACCAGTCCGAGGACGTGCCCGGTCGCACGGGTCCGCTCGCGCTGGTCTCGATCGACGCCCCCTCGGCGGGCAGCCCGGAATGCGCTTCCCTGGTCGAGAAGCTGCCGCTGGGACTGCCGTCCGGGAAGGACATGCTGTCGCGCCGGGAGCTCGCCTCGCCCGCTCCCCCCGCCACGGTCGCGTGGGGTGACGCCAAACACGATCCGGTGGTTCTGCGCTGCGGCCTGCCGCGACCGACCGAGCTGTCGGCGACCTCGCAGCTGCGCGTGATCTCCGACGTCCAGTGGCTCGAGCTGCCCGGTTCGGACAGCTCGACCTGGGTGATCGTCGACCGCGGCGTGTACGTGGCGCTGACGGTGCCCGCCGACGCGGGCACCGGACCGTTGCAGGACGTCTCGACGACGGTGCGCGACCTGCTGGCGAAGCAGCCGGTCAAGACCGAGGCGCGGTGACCGTCGGCATTCGCCCCGTCTTCGGCCGCTCAGACGGGCGCATCGTGGTGAAAGGCGCGGCGAAGGCCGGCGGTCACCGTGCCTGGCCTAGCGCAGTCCCGAGCCTCGGGCGATCGCCGTCTCGATCAGCGTGGTCAGCAGGGTCTTGAAGTCGACGCCCGTCGCCTCCCACGCCTTGGGGTACATGGAGATCGGCGTGAAGCCGGGCATCGTGTTGAGCTCGTTGATGATCAGCTCGTGCTGCTCGGTGAGGAAGAAGTCCACCCTGGACAGACCCTGGCAGTCGAGCGCCTTGAACGCGGTGACGGCCAGCTCGCGCAGCTGCGCGGTGATGTCGTCGTCGAGCTTCGCGGGGATGTCGGCCTCGTAGGAGTCGTTGACGTACTTGGCCTCGAAGTCGTACCAGTCGGCGCCTTCACCGACCGGGCGCAGCTCGGCGGGCAGCGAGGCCTCGATCCGGCCGTCCGGGAACTCCAGCACCGCGACCTCGATCTCGCGGGCGTTCTGCACACCGGCCTCGACGATCACCTTGGGATCGTGCTGGCGCGCCGCGAAGATGGCGGCGTCGAGGTCGTTCCAGTCGCTCACCTTGGAGATGCCGACGGACGACCCGGCGCGGGACGGCTTCACGAACACCGGCAGCCCGAGGTGCTCGCGCTCGTCGAGGGTCAGCGTGGTCGCGGCGCGGTCGAGGGCGACGAACTTCCCGACGCTGATGCCCTCGGCCTGCAGGATCTTCTTGGCGAAGACCTTGTCCATCACGGCCGCCGACGCGAACACGCCCGGCCCCACGTACGGCAGGCCGCCGAGCTCCAGCAGACCCTGGATCGTGCCGTCCTCACCCCACGCGCCGTGCAGCAGCGGGAAGACGACGTCGACGTCCTTCAGAGCCTGGCCCGGCTCGATGGCCGTGACGGTCTGGTTCCGCAGCGTCGGGAGCTTGCCCGCGCCCGACTCCAGCGCGGTCGGGTCCGTGCCGAGTGCCCACTGCCCCTGCGGCGTGATGCCGACGGGCACCACCTCGAACCGGTCCGCGTCGAGGTGCGGCAGGACGCTCTTGGCGGACTGGCAGGAGACCTCGTGCTCGGAGCTGCGGCCGCCGAAGACCACGGCCACCCTCGTCTTGCGCTGCGTCATGCGGGCGACCCTACCCGTTTGGGCGATTGTCCTTACCCGCCAGTTAGCCTCGGTCTCGTGCTGGAGATCAAACCGCTCGACCTCGACGACGTGGCCCAGCTCGACGCCTACGCGGACGTGAGGATCGCGACCCGGGCAGGACGGGGACCGGGCCGGGAGCGGATCGTCGAGTCGCTGCGGGAGACGAACCCGGACTTCAGCGAGGTGGTCCGGCTCGTCGCCCGCCGTGACGGCGAAGGCGTCGGCATCACCTCAGTGGGTCTGCTCGGTGGTGTGAACGCACGGCTGGCGGTCGGCCCGATCACGGTCCACCCGGAACACCTCAGGCAGGGCGTCGGCACCGCGCTGCTGGAGGCGTTGCTGCCGGAGCTGCGCGCCCGCGGCCGGGACACGTTCGAGAGCTGGGGCGTGATCAAGGGCAGCGCGGGCGAGCACTGGGCGACGGCCCGCGGGTTCCACGTGGCCGCGTCCAGGGTGGTCCAGACGCTCTCGATCGCCGACGCCGTGCTGGAGCCGGTCGTCCCGAACGGGTACCGGATCGAACGGTGGCTCGGCGCGACGCCGGACCACCTGCTGGTGTCGGTGGCCGAAACCCGGCAGTCGATCCACGACGCACCCGCCACGACGTCCGCGGTGCAGGCACCGGAGTGGACGCCGGAGGTCGTGCGCGCCGAGGAGGCCGAGGCACGGGAGGCCGGCGTCGAGCAGCGCGTCGTCGTCGCGGTCGAGGAGTCCACCGGCGGAGTCGTGGCGCTGACCGACGTTCCGCTGCACCCCTCCGACACGACGCACACCCGCTGGGGCAGCACGGTGGTCACGCCCTCCCACCGCGGCCATGGCCTGGGCCGGGTCGTCAAGACGCACATGCTGCGCTGGCTGCGCACGGAACGGCCGGAGCTGGAGCGCGTCGACACCGGGACGGACGCGGGCAACGGCCACATGATCCGCGTCAACGAGCAGCTGGGTTTCGTCGTCGACCGCGAGGTCGTCGTGGTCAGCCGCTCCTTCTGAGCAGCTCGGTCAGCACGGGCAGCGCGGTCACCAGCTGCTCCCGCGAGCACGCGCTGTACCCGATGACGAGCCCGTGCAGCTTGGCCCGGTTCACGTAGTGCCGCGACAGGCCGTCGACCCGCAGCCCGCGTTCGAGCGCCTGCCTCGTCAGGTCGCGCTCCTGCTCTGCCGTGGGCAGCAGCACCACGACGTGGGCGCCCGCGTCGTCGCCGAGCACCTCGATGCCCGCGTCGGCGAACGTTTCGATGACGAGCGCGCGCCGTTCGGACAGTTCCCGCCGGACCTTGCGCAGGTGCCGGCCGAGGTCTCCCATCCGCGCCAGTTCGACGACGACCCGCTGGCCCGCGGCCGCCGGGCTGGTGCCGGTCAGGTCGCGGTGCTCGAGGACGGTCGTGGCGATGTGCTCGGGCGCGACCATCCAGCCCGCGCCCAGGGTCGGCGTGAGGATCTTGCTCGTGGTGCCGAGGTGGACCACGACGTCCGGGGCGAGCGCGGCCAGCGACGGCAGCGGCGCGACGTCGTAGCGGAGCTCGCCGTCGTAGTCGTCCTCGATGACGAGCCAGCCGTCCCGTCGTGCGCGCTCGACCAGCGCGACCCGGCGTCCGGCCGACATGCGGCCGCCCAGCGGGTACTGGTGCGCCGGCGAGCAGTAGACGGCCTTCACGCCCGCGGGCACGGCCTCCGGGAGCAGCCCCTCCGCGTCGACGAGCGCCTGCACGACCTTGAGGCCGTTGGCCTTGAAGACGCCGACCGCCCGTTGGTAGCCGGGTTCCTCGACGGCCACCGCGTCGCCGCGCTTGAGCACCGCGACCGCGATCTCGGTCAGCACGGCCGTGGTGCCGCCGGTCGCGAGCACCGGGTCCGCGTTCACGGCCAGGCCGCGGTGGCGCAGCAGGTGCTCGGCGATGGCCTCGCGGTACTCGGGCAGCCCCGCGCGTTCGGGACGGGACAGCGGGGGCGAGTCCGCCGCGGCCCGCCACGCCCGCCGCCAGGCCGCCCGGTCGAGGCCGCTGGCCCACGGCGCGCCGGTGCCGAGGTCCACGAAGTCGGTGATGACAGGCGTGACGGGCTTGCGCGAACGTTTGCGCAACGGGCCGGGCGGCGTCGTGGTCACGTAGGTGCCGGAGCCGTGCCGACCCGCGATCCACCCTTCCGCGTGCAGCTGTTCGTAGGCGGCGGCGGTGACCGTGCGGGACACTCCGAGCGAGTCGGCCAACGCGCGCGTGGACGGCAAACGGTCGCCCGCGCGCAGACGGCCCTCCGACGCGGCGGAACGCAGGGCGTCGGCGAGCTGGACGGCGAGGGGCTCGGCGGACTCGCGGTCCAGCGCCACGGGCAGTGCGGTCTCAGCCAAAGTGGCCTTCTCGAATCGATGGAAACTGGCGCTTCAATGATGCCACTTTCCGGCGCACAGTAAAACCATGACCTCTGACCTGCAGCTCTCCCCCACCCCGCGCAGCACCGTCGTCCGCGGCAAGAAGCGAGCCGTCGGAGACCGCCAGGTGCTCTACGACGTCCTCGACGCGGGCATGGTCTGCCATCTGGCCGTGGAGGTCGACGGGGCCCCGTTCCTCATTCCCACCGCGTACGGACGGGACGGCAACCGCATCTTCCTGCACGGCTCGACGGGCTCACGGTCCATCAGGAGCATGATCGAGGGCAAGCCGGTCTGCGTCGCCGTCACGCTCGTCGACGGCGTCGTCTACTCGCGGTCGGTGTTCCACCACTCCATGAACTACCGGTCCGCGATCATCCACGGCACCGCGAAGGTCGCCGAGGACCCCGAGCACGCGCTGAAGGTCATCGTCGAGCACGTCACGCCGGGCAGCTGGGACTACGCGCGCAGTCCGTCCAAGAAGGAGCTCGCGCAGACGGTCGCACTGGAGATCGACCTGACCGAGGCGAGTGTGAAGGTGCGGGAGGGCGGGCCGGGCGAGGAGCCGTCGGACCTCGAAGCGAACCTCGTGTGGGCCGGGCACATGCCGCTCGTCCAGTCGTGGGGCGCGCCCGTGCCGCACGAGACGGACCGGGCGATCCCGCCGCACGTCAGCGAACGGGGCCGTTGACCGGGTCGTAGCGGTACGGGGTCATGGCGCGTGTGCCGTGGCGGTAGACGTGGATCGACACGGCCGGATCCACACCGTCGTTGCGCACCTGGTGCACGTAGCCGGGCCCCCACACACGCGACTGACCGGCGTGCAGCGAGTGCACGACCTGGATCTTCGTGGTGACGACCTCGGTCAGCTGG
The DNA here is from genome assembly GCF_053608005.1 of Lentzea sp. NPDC055074. Taxonomy (NCBI): domain Bacteria; kingdom Bacillati; phylum Actinomycetota; class Actinomycetes; order Pseudonocardiales; family Pseudonocardiaceae; genus Lentzea; species Lentzea sp. NPDC055074. The sequence continues at coordinate 134,548 of NZ_JBSGUQ010000023.1, read as the reverse complement.
CCGCTGACCACGGTGAACGCGCCGGAGGTGTGGTCGTGGTCGTGCAGCGACGCGGTCTGGCCGGGCAGCCAGCTCATCAGCCAGATCTCCTGGTCGTCGGTCTTGTCGACCAACGCCGAGAAGCGCTCCTCCATGTCGTACCGGAGCAGGTGCTTCCAGCGGTCGCGGTCGGCCGACCACGACAGAGCCACCCGGACGGGGTGCAGCAGGGCGGAGTTCTCAGGCAGAACGAGGCTGTTCTCGGGAACGGCGAACATCGGGAGAAAAGTCCTTACCAGGCGAATGCGCGAAAAGAGGACGCGGGACTATCGCCAGGTACAACAGCAACATGCGTTGAAGGACATGGAGCAGAGGGTCCCGGAACCGGGACCCTCCGTCAATCCAGTCCCAAGGCGTGGGACACGTCCGCGACCAGGTCCCGAGTGTCCTCACAGCCGGCCGAGAAACGCACCAGGCCCTCCGGCACCGGGTCGCCGAACTGCGCCCGCCGGTCCGCCGTCGAGTGCAGGCCGCCGAACGACGTCGCCGCCGACACCAGCTTCGAGCGCGCCAGGAACTCGTTCACCGCTTCGGCCGACTCGAGCTCGAACGTCAGCACGCCGTTGAACCGCCGCATCTGCTGCGCCGCCACCAGGTACGCCGGGTCGTCCGACGCGCCCGGCCAGCGCAGCCCGGCCACGCGGCCCTTCAGCAACGCGTAGATCGCCGCCGCGTTCTCGGCCTGCCGCGCGAGTCGCAGGTCCAGGGTTCCCAGGCCGCGCAACGCGAGCCACGTCTCGAACGGACCGGGGATCGCGCCGTTCAACGTCCGCGCGTCCCGCACCTCGGCCGCCAGTCCGGCGTCCGCCAGCGTGACGTGTCCGAAGAGGACGTCGCTGTGCCCCGCGACCGCCTTGGTGTCCGAGGCGACCACGACGTCCGCCCCCAGCTCCAGCGGCCGTTGCCCGAGTGGTGTGGCCGTCGTGTTGTCCACGGCCAGCAACGCGCCCGCGGCGTGCGCCTGCCCGGCCAGCTCCGCGATGTCGCAGACGTCCAGACCGGGGTTGGACGGCGTCTCCAGCAGGACGAGCTTCACGCCCTCGAAGGACGGGTACGGCCCGGCCGTGGGCACCTCGACCACGTTCACGTCCATTCCGGACACGAACCTGCGGGTCAGGAAGTATCCGTCCGACGGGACGACCAGAGTGTCCCCAGTGGACAGAACCGTCCGCAGCAACGTCGAGATGGCCGCCATCCCGGACGGGAAGACGACGCACTCGCCGCCTTCCAGCGACCCCAGGGCGTTCTCCAGGGAACGCCACGTCGGGTTGCTCGCGCGGCCGTAGTAGTCCTGGCCGCCCAGGTGGTACGCCGACGCGAACACCGGCTGCGCGCCGAACGGTTCGCCCGGCACTCCCTGGCTGGAGTGCACGACCCGCGTGCCGTCACCGAGCTCGGGGGTCACTGGCGCTCGTGCTTCCGGTCGCGGCCCAGCAGCGCGGCACCGAGCTCGCGCACGCTCAGCCCGTCGTGGCAGACCTGGTGGATGCCCTCGGTGATCGGCATGTCGACGCCGTGCGCCGCCGCGAGCTCGCGGATCGACGAGCAGGACTTCACGCCCTCGGCGACCTGCCCGTGCGCGGCCTCCTGCGCCTGCGCGAGGGTCTCACCGCGCCCGAGCCGTTCGCCGAAGGACCGGTTGCGCGACAACGGCGACGCGCACGTCGCCACCAGGTCGCCCAGCCCGGCGAGGCCCGCGAACGTCAGCGGGTCGGCACCCAGCGCCGCGCCCAGCCGCGCGGTCTCGGCGAGGCCGCGGGTGATGATCGACGCCATCGTGTTGTCGCCGTAGCCCATGCCCGCCGCCATGCCGCACGCGAGCGCGATGACGTTCTTGCACGCCCCGCCCAGCTCGGCGCCGACCACGTCGGTGTTGGTGTACGGGCGGAAGTACGAGTTCGAGCACGCGTGCTGCAGGTCGACCGCGCGGTCGTGGTCCGTGCACGCGATGACCGTCGCCGTCGGCTGCTCGACCGCGATCTCCTTGGCCAGGTTCGGCCCGGACACCACGGCCACCTGCGACTCGTCGACGCCGGCGACCTCGCGGATCACCTCGCTCATGCGCTTCAGCGTGCCGAGCTCGACGCCCTTGGACAGCGACACCAGCGTCGCGTCCGGAGGGAGGAGCTCCTTCCACGCCGAGAGGTTCACCCGCAACGTCTGCGACGGCACGGCCAGCACCACCGCGTCGGCCCCGTCCAGCGCCTTGGCCGGGTCGGAGGTGGACGAGAGGTTGGCCGGCAGGGAGATGCCGGGCAGGTAACCGGAGTTCACGCGGGTCTCGGTGATCTCCGAGGCGACCTCCTGACGCCGTGCCCACAGCACGACCTCGGGGCCGGAGTCCGCGATGACCTTCGCGAAGGCCGTGCCCCACGACCCGGAGCCGAGCACCGCAACACGTTCGATCGCCATGGTCAGGCCTTCCTCGGTCCGTAGAAGCCCTCGGGTGCCGGCTCCTGGCGCACCTCGGCCAGGTGGTCCTTGACCGCTCCCATCAGCAGGTCCGTCACCTCGCGCAGCAACGGCAGCGTCTCCTCCCTGCCGCGGTAGGCGGAGAGGTCGATCGGCTCGCCGACGAAGTGCGTGATCGTCTTGCGCGGGAACGGGCGGAACTTCTTCTGGTAGTGGTTGTAGAGGTCGAGCGTGCCCCAGCGGGCGACCGGGATGACCGGGCCGTCGTGCTGCAGCGCCAGGCGGGCCACGCCCGTGCGGGAGTTCGCGGGCCAGCCGTCGGGGTCCTTGGTGATCGTCCCCTCCGGGTAGATCACCACGAGCTTGCCCTCCTCCAGCGCCTCGTGCGCCGCGCGCAGGCTCTGCTGGGCGTCCGTGGTGCCCCGGTACACCGGGATCTGCTTCGCGCCCTTCAGGATCGCGCCCATGATCGGCACGTTCCACAGGCTGTGCTTCCCGAGGAAGCGCGGCACCCGGTAGTGCTTGTGCACGAACATGGCGTCGTAGCACGGGTCGAGGTGCGAGATGTGGTTCATGACAAGCAGTGCGGCACCTTCGCGCGGGATGCGCTCACCGTGCACCGTCCGGTGCCTGCCCAGCACGAACGACATCGGGTAGACGATCGCCGCGGCGACCCCGACCCAAAAGCCGCCCTTCTCCCTTTTGGCCACGAGGCCTCTCCTCACCTGCTAGATCTGCGCCCGAGAGCACAGTAGTCGCCGAATCGTGGACTATGGCGAGGTGCGGGATGAAGTTGACCTCCTGGTTCCGGTGAAGACCCTGGACCGGGCCAAGACCAGGCTGACCAGCGCGACCGGCGGGGATCCGGTGTCGCACGCGGCGCTGGCGCTCGCGCTCGCCCTCGACACGGTGAGCGCGGCCGTGGCGACGCCCGGCGTGCGGCGCGTGGTCACCATCACATCCGATCCGGCCGTCGCGTCCGAAATGGCCGCACTGGGCGTCGAGTCGCTGCCCGAGCCCGCCGAGCCCGGCCTCAACGCGGCGCTCAGGCACGGCGCTCGAGCACTTCGTTCGAACCGCGTCGGCGCGCTCCAGGCCGACCTGCCCGCGCTCAAGTCCGACGAACTGCAGGCCGCGCTCGAAGCCGCACGAGGGCGCCGCGCGTTCGTCCCGGACCGTCAGGGCACCGGCACGACGTTGCTCCTCGCCGCGCCCGGCGGTGAGCTCGACCCGCGGTTCGGCCTGGGATCGGCCGGGCACCACCGCGTTTCCGGAGCGACCGCACTGCTGGGACCGTGGCCGTCGTTGCGCTGCGACGTGGACACGGAAGAAGACCTGCGGCTCGCGCTGATGCTCGGCCTCGGCACGCGCACCGCGAACGCCTTGCCCGCCTGGACAACCTGAGCAGTCGCCACACGTCTTCCGGGTCACTGGGGTGATCACGACTTGGGAGACTGATGCGAGCGCTCATCGCGCTGGCGGGTGTCACGGCCATCGCGGGCTGTGTCGCCGCCTATCCGATCGACCGGCCGTCCGACTACACGGCGGAGAGCAAGCTCAGCACGTGCCGGGTGGATCTGCCCCAGAGCTGGAAGGACCTGCTGTCCCGCGACCGGACGGAGGTGGGTCCGCACGAGAAGGTCACCGTCGTCGCGGCGAACGAGGACGCCGGCACCACGCTCGTGAAGACCACGCGCAACCGGACGACCGAGCTCGTGCTGCACGACCACGGGAAGCGCCAGCAGGTCATGGTGGTGCAGGACGACGGCCAGCTCTTCGGCGTCGAGTTCGACGGCCGCTGGGTGACGTTCTCCACGACACCGAACCCCGCCGACCAGACCACCACGACCTACGCCTGGGACTCGCGCAACGACGGCGCGCCCGTGCGGATCGGCGACAGCGGCGCGGTGGTGCACAACGGCAAGGCGGCCTGGTCCGACAGCGCGGGCGTGCACGTGTTCGACCTGACCAGGAAGAAGGACCGGGTCGTCGGCCCCGGCAAGGAACCCGTCTTCCTCGGCGACGCCGTCATCTGGCTGCAGGACGGCAGGTTCCGCGCCGAGGGCGCGTTGCCCGAGCAGCTGCAGAAGGCGAAACCCGGTGACAGCGTGGCGTCCGACGGCCGCACGGTCGTGTGGACGCAGGGCGAGAAGCTGCTCGGCTGGCGCGAGGGCTGGCCCGAGACGCGGGAGCTGGCGGGCATCGAGTCCGTGCCGCTGACCGAGGGCATCGTGTTCCCGCGGGTCAGCGGCGATTTCGTGTCGTGGCAGTCGGAGTCGTCCTACGTCACGGACATCCGCAGCGGCGCGACCATGCACACCACCGAGGGCGGCTACTGGCTCGAGGTGCACGGCGGAGCGTTGACGCAGCAGGGCTGGCGGGTCGCGGCCACCGCGCCGTTGGCGGAGCTCTCCTCGCTCGCCCGCTGCTGACGCCGTGACGAACGCCACGAAAATGTTGGTTTGGGCAACGCGACAGGGAACCCCGGCACCTTTACATCCGTATCCCCCTGTGCCAACGACGCTTCCCCCGGCGTCGTTCCCCGACGCGTTGCCCTGAGGTGTTACTGCATGAGTTCCCTGACGCACGCCGACTACCTGGCGTTGCGCCGCTTTCCCGCTCTCGACGGCCTGCGCGCCATTGCCGCGGTTCTCGTCGTCTTCTTCCACTACGGCGGCCCCGACTGGCTCCAGGGCTGGGCCGGTGTCCAGATGTTCTTCGTCCTGAGCGGATTCCTGATCACCACGCTGATGCTGCGCGAGGAGCACCGGACCGGACGGATCTCACTCGGTGAGTTCTACCTGCGGCGGGCGTTCAGGATTCTCCCCGTCTACTTCGTGATCCTGCTCGTGACGGTCGTGGCGTCCGCGTTCGCGGGCACGTTCCTGAGCAACGGCATCGGCCCCGCGCTGCCGTACTTCCTCTCGTTCACCAACGAGTTCGCCGCCGCCAGCCCGTACGGACAGTCCTGGTCCCTCGGCATCGAGCAGAAGTTCTACCTGGTCTGGCCGCTGGTCGCGATCGCGCTGGGCACCGTCGTGCTGCGCCGCCGCGCCGGTGCCGCCGCCCTCGGCATGCTGCTCGCGCTCGTGGTCGTGAACTTCACCTCCGCGCACAGCAACCCCGGCTGGCCGCTGCACTACTTCTCGATCCTCACGGGCGTGCTGCTCGCGATCGCGTTGCACAGCCCACGTGGGTTCGCCCTGCTGCGCCCGCTCACGAACCGGGTGGCGCAGATCGCCGTCGTGATCGGGTTCGTCGCGATGCACCTGAGCGTGAAGCCGATCGCCGGGTTCCTCGACGGGCTCAACGGAATCCCCGGTCACGTGCTGGTCATTCCCGTGTACGCGCTCGCGACGGCGGTGCTGCTGACCGCGATGATCGCGCCGGGACCCGCCACGACGTTCCTGTCGGTCAAGCCGATGCAGTTCGTCGGCGAGCGCTCGTACTCCCTCTACCTGGTGCAGACGATCGCCGCCACGATCATCGCGTTCTTCTGGCCCGCTTTGTCCGGTCTCGGCCAGTCCTTCGTGGTCACAGGGCTGGGACTGGCGCTGGCGAGTGTTCTCTACGTGACCGTGGAGATCCCGATGATCAACCTCGGCCGACGCGTGATCACCCGCCAGCGCGCGAAGGCCGCCGTCCGGGCCGGCGTCGCTCAGCAGGGTGCGCCGCAGGCTCCCGCGCCGCAGTCCGAGTCGTCGCGGTTCGCGACCATCGGGCAGGCCCAGCCGTAGAACGGGTTCGGGGCGAGCGGCACGGGTTCCCGGTCGCTCTCCCTGACCAGTTCCCTGGCGTGGTGCGCGGTCAGCGTCACGGGAGTGCCGCTCGCCTGCGCCTCGTAAGCGCCCTTCTCCAACTGCAGGATCTCGACGCCGCGCGAGATGTCCGCCACGAACACGGTGTCGCGGTGCCAGTACGGCGCCCACGAGGTCGCCGTGTCCGGCCGCCAGTACCCGATCTGGATCGGCTTGGCGGGGTTGGAGATGTCGAGGAACCGGGTGCCCTGGTTGTACCAGGAGTAGGCCACGATCCTCTTCTGCACGTCGAAGTAGTGCGCGGAGCACGTGACGTCGCCGGGGATCGTGCCCTCCTGGTCGTCGGGGCTCCAGATGCCGACGGTCTTCATCTCCTCGGGCGTCTCGCCCCAGCCCTCACCGTTGTGCGTGCCCTTCAACGAGGAGATGACGAAACGCCCCTCGGTCTTGCACGTGGGCGAGCCGAACGCCTCCTCGGTGTGCAGGAGCAGTGAGCCCGGCGGGTTCTCCCGCGTGGGCAGCGGCCCGTCGAGGAGCGTGCGGCCGATCGGGCGGAACGAGTTGTGCGTGAACGAGGTCGGCATGTCCGCCTTCGGCACGGTGCCGCCCGCGTACGGGACGGGGTCCCACGCCTTCGCCTCGCGGTACTCGCCGGTCAACGGGTCGCGGTGCCAGCCCTGCGTGTAATAGCCGCGGGTGCCGTCGTCGCCCGCCACCCACGCGATGCCCTGGGCGTCGACCTGGACGTCGTGCGTGATCTTCCCCTCGCCCGCCTTGCCGCGGACGTCGACGTCGTACGGCAGTTCCTTGGGCGTCTTCGGATCGCGGATGTCCGTGACGAAGATCCGCCCGGTCTTGGCGTCGGACCTGTCCAGCCCGGCCGTCCAGAGGAACTGGCAGTCGTTGACGCAGGTGCTGGTGTGACCGGTGTTCTGCCTGTGAAAACTGAGGATCTTGAGATCGGCGGGGTCCACAGCGGACACGATGTAGTTGCCGGTCGGGCGGTCGCCGGGCAGCGCGCGTCCGAACGAGTTGACCTCCCGCGCGAGGAACGCGAGCTTGCGCTTGGGGTCGACGTTGATGTCCTCGTTCTCCCAGAAGCGCTTCGTCGGGTCGTCGCCCGGCAGCGCCATCTCCTCCTTGGTGAGGTGGTCGAGGAGCTTGGGCTTGTCGAGGTCGGTGACGTCGAACGTCTTGAGGCCGGTCTCCATGCTCACGAACGCCACGTCGCGCTTGCCGTACTGGGCGAATGCGATGGAGATGGCCCGTTCGGTGCCGGGAAGTGAGGCTTTCAGGCGAACGTTCTTGGCCGCCGCCTGCAGTCGTGGTTTGTCCACCTTCGGAGCACGGGGTTCGGCCGCCTCAGCCGAAGCCAGTCCTGCCGTGGTGAAGGCCAACAGGGTCGCCGCGGTGATCGTGGCAATAACCTTCATGCATCGACCCTGGCAGCGCGCCGAACGAGACGTGTAGGTCCGAACGTCTAGGGTTCTGCTCCGTGCAGGCGACTGTGTCTACGTTTAACAGCGACGGCTCGGCCACCGTCCTTCGAGATGACGGCGTTCTCGTCGACGTGAGCGCCGAAGCCGTCACGGCGGGTGGCTGGCGGATGCTGCGTCCGGGTCAGCGGGTGACCCTCGAACGTAGTCCCGACGGGGCCGTTACAGCTCTTCGCATGCCTGTTCTGTGACGAGGAGTTCACCAGACGGACGTTCTGGTTAGGGGCGCTCACGGCGATAGTGAGACACAATGCGTGACGTGAGCAAGGACGACAACGACGGTAAGGCGACTCCCTCCCGACGCCGTTCCACGCGCAGCAAGGCAGCGGCCACCCCGCGCAAGGCGACGCCGAAGCGGGAGCCGCGTGCGGCGACCAGACGTGCCTCCACCGCGCGGGCGAAGGCCGAGCCCGAGCAGCAGCCGGCCGCCGCGCCCACGCGGGGAATGCCGGCGGCGCCGCCCGCGGTGACGCCGAGCGTTCTGCCCACGGACCTCCCGGACGACCGGTACTTCAACCGTGAACTGTCCTGGTTGGACTTCAACGCCCGCGTGCTCGCGCTGGCGGAGGACTCCTCGCAGCCGTTGCTGGAGCGCGCCAAGTTCTCCGCGATCTTCGCCTCGAACCTGGACGAGTTCTACATGGTCCGGGTCGCGGGCCTGAAGCGGCGCGCGGAGACCGGCCTCTCGGTGCGCAGCGCGGACGGGCTCACGCCGCGCGAGCAGCTCGTGGCGATCTTCAAGCGCTCGCAGGAACTCGTGGAGCAACACGCCCGCGCGTTCCTCGACCACATCCGGCCCGGCCTGGAAGAGCACCGGATCAGCATCGTGACGTGGGGCGACCTCACGGACTACGACCGGTTGAGGCTCTCCAACTACTTCAGCGAGCAGGTGTTCCCGGTCCTCACGCCGCTCGCGGTCGACCCGGCGCACCCGTTCCCGTACATCTCGGGGCTGTCGCTGAACCTCGCGGTGACCGTGCGCGATCCCGAGGGCGGCGGCGAGCGGTTCGCGCGTGTGAAGGTGCCGGACAACGTGCCGCGTCTCGTTCGCGTGGAAGCGGACCGGTCTTCCTCTTCCGCGACCTTCCTGCCGCTGGAGGAACTCATCGCCGCGCACCTGGGCGAGCTGTTCACCGGCATGGAGGTCATCGAGTGCCACGCGTTCCGCGTGACGCGCAACGCGGACCTCGAGGTCGAGGAGGACCGCGACGAGGACCTGTTGCAGGCGCTCGAACGCGAGCTCGCGCGGCGCCGGTTCGGTCCGCCGGTGCGCCTGGAGGTCGCCGACGACATGACCGAGCACATGCTCGAGCTGTTGTTGCGCGAGATGGACGTCGACCCGCACGACGTCGTGACGGTGCCCGGCCTGCTCGACCTGTCGTGCCTCTGGCAGCTCTACGGCATCGACCGCAAGACGTTGAAGGACCCGGCGTTCGTGCCGGCGACGCACCCGGCGTTCGGTGAGCGCGAGACGCCGAAGAGCGTGTTCGCGACGCTGCGCGAGGGCGACGTGCTCGTGCACCACCCGTACCACTCGTTCTCGACGTCGGTGCAGCGCTTCATCGAGCAGGCCGCGGCCGACCCGCACGTGCTCGCCATCAAGCAGACGCTGTACCGCACCTCCGGCGACTCGCCCATCGTGGACGCGCTGATCGACGCGGCCGAGGCGGGCAAGCAGGTCGTGGCGCTGGTGGAGCTCAAGGCGCGCTTCGACGAGCAGGCGAACATCAAGTGGGCGCGGGCGCTGGAGAAGGCGGGCGTGCACGTCGTCTACGGCCTGGTGGGCCTGAAGACGCACTGCAAGACGTCGCTGGTGGTGCGCCAGGAAGGCTCGACGATCCGCCGCTACTGCCACATCGGCACCGGCAACTACAACCCGAAGACCGCGCGGTTGTACGAGGACGTCGGCATCCTGACGGCCGAGCCGACGATCGGCGCGGACCTCACGGACCTCTTCAACGTCCTGACCGGTTATGCGCGCCAGGACGAGTACCGCTCGCTCCTCGTCGCCCCCTACGGCGTCCGCAAGGGCATCGTGGACCGGATCAACTCCGAGATCGAGCACGCGCAGGCGGGCAAACCGTCCGGTGTGCGCATCAAGGTGAACTCGCTCGTGGACGAGCAGGTCATCGACGCGCTGTACCGGGCGTCGCAGGCCGGCGTGCCCGTGGACGTGGTCGTGCGCGGCATCTGCGGCCTCAAGCCGGGGATCAAGGGACTGTCGGAGAACATCCGGGTGCGCTCGATCCTCGGCCGCTTCCTGGAGCACTCGCGCGTCTTCCACTTCGTCGCCTGCGAGGAGTACTGGATCGGCAGCGCGGACATGATGCACCGCAACCTGGACCGTCGCGTCGAGGTCGCGCTGCGCGTGGCCGACCCGCGCCTGACCAAGCAGCTGGGCGGCATGTTCGACTCCGCGCTCGACTCCCACACGCGCTGCTGGGTGTTGCGTTCTGACGGAGAATGGGACGCATCGCCCTCCGACGGTAGTTCGGTGCGCGACCACCAACTGGAACTGCTGCACAAGCACGGAGCTCTTGGGTGATCAAAGCTGCTGGGGCGGTGCTCTGGCGCGATGCCGACGGTGACGTCGAAGTCGCGGTCGTGCACCGCCAGCGTTATGACGACTGGTCCCTGCCGAAAGGCAAACTCGACGACGGGGAGACCATTCCCGCCTGCGCGGTGCGGGAGATAGAGGAGGAGACGGGTTTCTCCTGCGTCCTCGGCCGCCATCTCCGGCAGGTGTCCTATTCGGTGAAGAGCGTGCCGAAGACGGTCGACTACTACGCCGCACAGGCCGTTTCCGGGGAGTTCGTCCCGAACGAGGAGGTCGATCTGCTGCGGTGGCTGCCGATCGCCGAGGCGTCGGACCTGCTGACCTACGAACCGGACCGCGAGGTGCTGGCCGAGTTCGCTCGCCTGCCCGCTGACCTGCTGCTCGTGTTGCTGGTGCGGCACGCCAAGGCCGGCAAGCGGTCGGAGTGGAAGGGCGACGACGACCTCCGCCCGCTCTCGGACGCGGGCTGGCGCCAGTCCGCGGCGCTGCGCCGGTTGTTGCCCTTGTGGGCACCGGTGCGCGTGCACACGGCGCCCAGGGTGCGTTGTGTGGACACCGTGCGGGCCGTGGCCGAGGACCTGGCCGTGGAGATGGCCGAGGAGCCGCGGTTGTCGGAGGAGGGCTACTGGCCCGACCCGGACGCCGGTCTGGTGCGGCTGCTGGAAGTGGCCGCCCTCGAAGGCCGTGCCGTCATCTCGTCGCAGGGCGGGGTGATCCCGTCGGTGGTGCAGTCGCTGGCCGAGATGGGCGGCCTGCGCCTGGACGAGATCCCCTGCAAGAAGGGCAGCACGTGGGTGCTGGCCTTCACCAGGCCGTTCGGCACGTGGTCCACTTCGGACTCGCCTTCGCGCTGGCCAACGCTGGTGTCGGCGCACTACCTGGCCTCGCCGCTGCCCCGCCCGTAGGGCTCGCCGAAGACCTTTTCAGCCGCCGTCCTCCCGCTCCGACGAAAGTTCGCCTGTGGCAACCAAGTCGGGCCGGAAGGCGGCGGTTTCGCTTGTCCCGGGGGCGAACGCAGGCGTGCCGGCGTTATTTCTATTGGCGGGCAGAGGGGTTCGGCAAGCCGGTTCGGGAGGCCTGTCCGGTGGTCGTCCCGGCCGGTTCCGGAAACCGAGCAAGGCTCGGGGACAACGATTCCGCCGGCCCCCGACCCACTCACCAATCGGGCCGCATCATGCTTTCTCAGGCGGCCCGGCGAACTCCCGCGCCACCTCGTCACGCATTCCCGGCGCCCCAGTGAAGTCCCTCGTCACGCCCGCCGCCTCCCAGGCGCGCCAAGCACCTCAGCGGCCCTCCGGCGCGCCTTTCCTGCAGGCCAACGACCTCGTCCCCCGTCTCGCCGCCGACCTTTCCCCGGACACGCGGAAGGCCCCGGTGTGCGCACACCGGGGCCTTCCGCGTGGTTCCTGAAGTGACGCAGCCTCCCTGAGGAGGCCCGTCTCACTTCTTCTTGGCAGCCGTCTTGCGAGCAGCCGGCTTCGCAGCCGCGGTCTTCGCGGCGGGCTTGGCAGCGGCGGTCGTCTTGGCAGCAGCCGGCTTGGCAGCGGCCGTGGCGCGCTTGGCAGGAGCCTTGGCAGCGGCCGTCTTGGTGGCGGCGGCCTTCGTGGCGGTCGCCTTCGCGGGCGCCTTGGCAGCAGCAGCGGGCTTCGCCGCGGCCGTGGTGGTGCGACGGGTCGCGGGCGCCTTGGTGGCGGCCGCGGCCGTGCGGGTGCGCGTCGTGGTCGTCGCGCGGGTCGTCGCGGCCTTGGTCGCCGGAGCCTTGGCAGCCGCAGGCTTCGCGGCGGCAGCGGCGGCGGGCTTCGCGGCGGCCTTGGCAGCAACGGCCTTCGGCAGCTTCTTCGCACCGCTGATGACGTCCTTGAACGTCGAGCCGGGGCGGAACGCGGGCACGTTGGTCTTCTTGACCTTCACGGTCTCGCCCGTGCGCGGGTTGCGCGCGGTGCGAGCCGCACGGGCGCGCTTCTCGAAGACGCCGAAGCCCGTGATGTTGACCTTCTCGCCCTTGTTGACGCTGCGGACGATCACGTCCACGAGGCCGTCAACAGCAGCACCGGCGGTCTTCTTGTCTCCAAGGCGCTCGGCGAGCGCCTCGATGAGCTGGGCCTTATTCACCGTCAGTCCCTCCCAGGACGCTCACGGCCCTAAGAGACGGGCCGACTAGAACGCAACGGTAGGCCCAAAACGCGAGAAATACCAATCGCCACGCCAGATTTTTCGTTGTGGCGTGGCTAATTGCGCCCCTTCGAGGGACAGGAGGCGCCGGATTCGCCCCTCTCAAGGGGAGAATCCGGCCCCCTCTCAGACCGCCGGAAGCGGATCCGTTGTGGGCAACCAAGTCTGGCGATTGCCCTCGAATGCGCTGATCTCGGGCTCGTGGCGCAGCGTCAAAGCGATGTCGTCGAGGCCCTCGAGAAGGCGCCAGCGGGTGTAGTCGTCGATCTCGAACGGGGCTACCAAGTCCTTGGCGCGAACGGTCTTGTCGGTGAGGTCGACGGTGACCGGCGTGCCGGGTTCGGACTCCAGCAACTTCCACAGCAGCTCGACATCGGACTGGCTGCACTGCGCCGCCACGAGTCCCTGCTTGCCCGAGTTGCCCCGGAAGATGTCCGCGAACCGGGACGAGATGACGACGCGGAAGCCGTAGTCCATCAACGCCCAGACGGCGTGCTCCCGAGAGGACCCGGTGCCGAAGTCAGGACCCGCAACGAGGACGCTGCCCGCCTTGAAGGGCTCCTGGTTGAGGATGAAGTGCTCGTCGGAGCGCCAGGCGGCGAAGAGCCCGTCCTCGAACCCGGTCCGGGTCACGCGCTTGAGGTAGACGGCCGGGATGATCTGGTCGGTGTCCACGTTGGACCTGCGCAGCGGCACACCGACGCCGGTGTGGGTGGTGAAGGCGTCCATGCTCAGACCTCCAGGTCTGCGGGGGCGGAGAGGGTGCCGCGCACGGCCGTGGCGGCGGCGACGAGCGGGGACACGAGGTGCGTCCGGCCACCCTTGCCCTGCCTGCCCTCGAAGTTGCGGTTGGAGGTCGACGCGCTGCGCTCGCCGGGGGCGAGCTGATCCGGGTTCATGCCAAGGCACATCGAGCAGCCGGCCTGCCGCCACTCGGCGCCCGCGTCGAGGAAGACCTTGTCGAGGCCCTCGTCCTCGGCCTGCTTGCGCACCCGCATCGAACCGGGGACGACCAGCATCCGTACTCCTGAAGCGACGTGCTTCCCCTTGATGACGTCCGCCGCGGCGCGCAGGTCCTCGATGCGCCCGTTGGTGCAGGAGCCGAGGAACACCGTGTCCACGCGGATGTCGCGCAGCGGCGTGCCGGGCTCGAGGCCCATGTACGTCAGCGCCTTCTCGGCGGCCACGCGCTCGTTCTCGTCCGCGATCTTCTCGGGGTCGGGGATGTTCGCGCCCAGAGGCAGTCCCTGACCGGGGTTGGTTCCCCACGTGACGAACGGGGTGAGCTCCGCCGCGTCGATGTGCACCTCGGCGTCGAACGTCGCGTCGTCGTCGGTGCGCAGCGTCTTCCAGTACTCGACGGCCGCGTCCCAGTCCGCGCCGGACGGTGCGTGCGGCCGCCCGGAGATGTAGTCGAAAGTCGTGTCGTCCGGTGCGATCATGCCGGCGCGGGCACCCGCCTCGATCGACATGTTGCAGACCGTCATGCGCGCTTCCATCGACAGCGCCTCGATGGCGTCGCCGCGGTACTCGAGCACATAACCCTGCCCGCCACCGGTTCCGATCTTCGCGATGACGGCGAGGATGATGTCCTTCGCCGTGACGCCCTCGCCGAGCGCGCCGGTGACGTTGATGGCCATCGTCTTGAACGGACGCAACGGCAACGTCTGCGTCGCCATCACGTGCTCCACCTCGGACGTGCCGATGCCGAACGCCAGCGCACCGAACGCACCGTGAGTGCTCGTGTGACTGTCGCCGCACACCACCGTCATGCCCGGCTGCGTGAGGCCGAGCTGCGGGCCGACCACGTGGACGATGCCCTGCTCGAAGTCGCCCATCGGGTGCAGCCGCACGCCGAACTCCGCGCAGTTGCGCCGGAGCGTCTCCACCTGCGTGCGCGACACGAGATCCGCGATGGGCTTGTCGATGTCGACGGTCGGAACGTTGTGATCCTCGGTGGCGATCGTGAGATCGGCCCTGCGCAGCTTGCGGTTCGCAAGGCGGAGCCCGTCGAACGCCTGGGGGCTGGTGACTTCGTGCAGCAGGTGGAGGTCGATGTAGAGCAGGTCCGGCTCCGCACCACTTCCGTGGCGCACAACGTGTGCCTCCCACACCTTCTCCGCGAGCGTGCGGCTCATCGCGACATCTCCCACAGTATGGACGTGCCGACAGATCTGGACTTCTCACTGTCTGGGAAGTTAGTATCGGCTTGTGGGACAGCATAGCGGGATCGGCGTGCTGGACAAGGCAGTGGCCGTGTTGAACGCCGTAGCAAAAGATCCTTGTGGCTTGGCCGAGTTGTGCAACCGCACCGGCCTCCCCCGAGCAACCGCACACCGCCTGGCCGTAGGCCTAGAGGTGCACCGGTTGCTGCGCCGAGGCTCCGACGGCCGCTGGCGCCCGGGCGCGGCTCTGGCAGAACTGGCAGGCGGCGCAACGGACCCGTTGCTGGACGCCGCTTCCTCTGTCCTGCCACGCCTGCGCGACATCACGGGCGAGAGCGTGCAGCTCTACCGCCGAGACGGAATGCAACGAGTCTGCGTCTCCTCGGCAGAACCCCCCTCGGGCCTGAGGGACACAGTCCCGATCGGCGCGAGGCTCCCCATGACAGCGGGCTCAGGAGCGAAGGTCCTGGCCGCCTGGTCCGACCCCGGCACCCAAAGGGCGGTCCTGGCGGACGCCGTCTACGGCGAACGCACTCTCCTCGAAGTCCGCCGCCGAGGCTGGGCCCAAAGCGTGGCAGAACGAGAACCAGGCGTGGCCTCGGTCTCAGCCCCGGTACGAGACTCCTCCGGCGCCGTAGTGGCAGCGGTCTCGGTCTCGGGCCCCATCGACCGCATGGGCCGCCGCCCAGGAGCCCGCTGGGCAGCAGACCTACTGGCAGCAGCCGAAGCGCTGCAAAGCCGCCTCTAAAGCACCAACGCCTCAACGGCCGCCCTCCCACACGGGAGTGGCGGCCGTCGGCGTCTCACCCCCCCGACACGCCGCTACTCCACTCCGACACGCGGCACGCCCGTCTCAACAGGCACCACGCCATCCGGCCCAACGCGCCAAGCCTGACCCCGCAAAGAACAGAAGATGAGACGAAGAGAACACACGACGACGACACAACGCGGACTGCGACAGAACGGCCGGACACCAAGCCAGCGGCATGCCCCGCGCGGGACCGGGACAGGCAGGCCCCAGCGGAAGGCAGCGTGGTCGGGGCGAGGCAGTCGGGGCGAGGCAGTCGGGGCGAGGCAGTCGGGGCGAGGCAGTCGGGGCGAGCGTGACGAGGCAAGGTGGCGGGAGGGGCGGGTTGGGCAAAGCGGGGGAGGACGGGGCGAGTCAGGGCGGGGAGGCAGGACGTGGTGAAGCAGAGCGAGGGCAGGGGGCGAGGCGGGATGGGGCAGGCAGGACGGAAAGCGGGGATCGGATGAGACACGCAGGACAGGATGGTGCGCGGGGGGCCGGATGGTGCGCGGGAAATGGCGGCAGCAAGGGCGCCGGAGGAGGCGAAGCCTCCCCGCAACGGGATGGCGCGAAGCGAAGCGAGCTACCCAGGGATCGCGAAGCGAAGCGAGCTACCGCAAGATCGCGCGAAGCGAAGCGAGCTACCGCAGCGATGGCGAAGCGAAGCGAGCCCCCAGGGACGCCGCGATACGAGGTGAATTGAGCGAGGGAATCGGGAAGGCGAATGCGAGGCCCCGGAATTAGCTAGTTCGGGTGTTCGGGTGATCACCGTCACCACACTCATCCGACGAGCGAAGCGAAGTCCCGTCCCACACATTCCGCGAGCGAAGCGAAGCGCAAAGCACTACCCCGCCGGGCAACACCCGAGCCGGGGGTCCGGGGGCGGAGCCCGCCGGCTGGGGGTCTGGGGGCTCGGCCCCCAGAGGACAAAGCGAAAGAGGCCTGTCTGCGCACTCCGCAGACAGGCCTCTGACACCTCTGTAGCCCCGAAGGGATTCGAACCCTCGCTACCGCCTTGAGAGGGCGGCGTCCTAGGCCGCTAGACGACGGGGCCCTAGAACTTCTTGCTGGCGTGAACCTTATCAGATCGCTCTGTCCGGTCCAAATCCGGCTATTCAGTTCTTTTTACTGCTGAGACGTGCACTTGCTTTGCTATTTTCAGCAGCTCCGGAAGCTTACCCTAGGGCAGTTCTTCCTTCGCAGCTGGGGTACCAGGACTCGAACCTAGACTAACTGAACCAGAATCAGTCGTGCTGCCAATTACACCATACCCCATTGGCTTCGACGATCGACTTCGTTGTCCCGCAGGGAGTTCCGAGGTCCTCGTTGCTGCCGAGAGAAATACTAGACCACGCCCCCGCCAGAAGTGAAATCGGCCCCCACCTGAACGCATACTCGCAGGTGGGGGCCGGTCTCGAGCACAACTCAGGCGTGCGCGGTGGAGAGCTCGCAGACGAGGAGCTCCGGCAGTTCCGCGAGCGTCGTGATGGACGACAGGCCCGCGGGCAGCGTGCCGCCGGTCGGGCCGATGCGGTTGATCCAGACGCCGTGCATTCCGGCGTCTCGTGCGCCGATGGCGTCGGCGTGGAGGCGGTCTCCCACGTGGACGGTGTCGCCGGGCGAGACACCCAGGGCGAGGCACGCGGTGTGGAAGATCACGCGGTCCGGCTTGGCGCAGCCGACCTCGCCTGCGATCAGGACGGCGTCGAAGTACTCGGAGAGGCCGAGCTGGGCGATCTTCACGCGCTGGTGGTGGCCCGACGCGTTGCTGATCGCGGCGATCGGGAGACCTGTGGCGCGGAGCCAGTCGAGCATCGGGATCGCGTCCGGGAACAGGCACCAGCCGGCGGAGAGGACCTCCTGGCGGCCGATCTCGCGACGGGTCGCCTCCTCCAGCGACAGCTCCTCGCCCAGTGCGGCGAAGAAGGCCTGCGTGCGGATGTTGCGCATGTCCTGGTACTGCAGCTCACCGGCGAGCTGACGGGAGACGTGGTCGTCGGTGATCCTCTGCCACAACGACCAGGCGTCGGCGTTACCGACCATCGATGCCAACGCGGCTCGCGAAGAAGTGCTGTAGTCGACAAGTGTGTCGTCGACGTCCAGGCACACAGCGCGGATCTCGCCGGTTCTCTTACGCGTGAAAGTCGGGGACGCAGTTGTCACCCCGGAAGGTTAGGTGCGAGGGGCCCTCGTCCGATTCGGCTAACGAGGTGATTCCTATAGGTCCTTGCACGATCAAGCGGACCTTGAGGCCCCGAACGAACCAGTGGCACTCCTCCGAGCGCCGAATGCAATCGCCCGGTCGAGTGTTTTCGAGCGACGCAAGGATCTCTGCCCGAACGGGCGGTTCCGCGGGCGCGACACCCTAGACCGCACAACGACATTTCGCACCAGTCGCAACCTTTTCGAGGCCTGGTGGACCAGACCGTCCACATTGGACCGACCCAAACGAGAGCCACGCCACTCGGAACTCCGCTTGACGCGTTTCGCGATCAGGAGCATGCTGAGTTTATTCAACACGGGTTGAAAAGAGGGGATCGACATGGAGAGGACAACCTGTCTCGTCGTCGGCGGCGGACCTGCCGGAATGGTGCTGGGACTACTCCTGGCCCGCGGTGGCGTCGAGGTCACGGTGCTCGAGAAGCACAGCGACTTCCTGCGCGACTTCCGCGGCGACACGGTGCACGCGTCGACGCTCACGCTGCTCGACGAACTGGGGCTGGGGCCCGCGTTCGAGCAGGTGCCGCACCAGGACGTCGACAAGATCGAGGCGCTGCTCGACGGCGGCGCCAAGGCCACGATCGCCGACCTGTCCCGGCTTCCCGGTCCGAACAAGCGGATCGCGATGGTGCCGCAGTGGGACCTCCTGGACCTGCTGGCCGACGCGGGCAGGCTCGAACCGACGTTCACGCTGCGGATGAACACCGAGGTCACCGCCATCACGAAGAGCGGCAACAAGATCACGGGCGTGAAGTACCGGGATCGCGTCGACGGGCGCGAGGGCGAGTTCGGCGCCGACCTCGTCGTCGCGGCGGACGGGCGGAGCTCGATCCTGCGCGCCGCCGTGGATCTCCCGGTCTACAGCTTCGGTGCGCCGATGGACGTGTGGTGGTTCCGGTTGCCGCGCAACGAAAGCGACGCGGTCAAGGGTGGCGCGGGCCGGTTCAGCGCGGGCAGCGCGCTGGTTCTGATTCCACGCGGCGAGTACTTCCAGTGTGCCTTCCTGATCCGCAAGGGGACGGACCAGGCGGTGCGCGCCGAGGGTGTCGAGAAGTTCCGCGAACGCGTCGTCACGCTCATCCCTTGGCTCGCGGACCGCGTGGGCCACATCACGGACCTCGACGAGGTGAAGCTGCTCGACGTGAAGCTGGACAGGTTGCGGCAGTGGCACGTCGACGGACTGCTGTGCATCGGTGACGCGGCGCACGCGATGTCACCGGTCGGCGGCGTGGGCATCAACCTGGCCGTCCAGGACGCGGTGGCCGCGGCGACCCTGCTGGCGAAGCCGTTGCGGGAGGGCCGGGTCACGAGCAGAACGCTCGCGAAGGTGCGCGGGCGCAGGCTCTTCCCGACCGTGGTGATCCAGACGATCCAGCGGGTGATCCACCGGCTGTTCCTCGGGCGCAAGCTCAACAGCACCGAGACGGTGTCCAGCGCGGGTGTTCCGCTGCCGCTCAGGATCGCCCAGAAGCTGCCGTTCCTCCAGGCGGTTCCGGCCTACGTGGTCGCCATCGGGCCACGTCCGGAGCACGCGCCCGACTTCGCGCGCAGGGCACCGCAGACCATCGCTAGGTCGTGACGAACGCCTCGGAGCTCTCCCCGAGCACCATCGCCACGGCGTGGGCCCGGTCGCGGGCGCCGAGCTTGCGCAGGATGGCCTTCACGTGGGTCTTCACGGTGTCGTTGCTGATGAAGAGCCTCTGGGCGATGCGGGCGTTGTCCATGCCCTTCGCCATCTCGGCCAGCACGTCGAACTCGCGCGCAGACAGCCGGCCGAGCGAGGCGGGTGGGGGCATTCGCGCCGGTAGGCGTGCCAGCGATCCCACCCGCGCGTCGATCGTGGCGGGAGCGCCCCGCACGGCGGCCGCGATCAGCGGGAGCAGCTCGGCCACGGGCGAGGTCTTCAGCAGGTAGGCGACCGCGCCGGCGTCGAGGGCGGCGCGGGCCCAGCTCGGACTGTCCGCATTGGACAGCACGACGACTCGGGCGTTCGGTCTGTACTGCGCCGTGTCCCGCACGGTGCGCAGCGGTCCGGCGCCCGGCACGTCGAAGTCCGTGACGACGAGGTCCACCAGCGTGCCGCGCAGACTGCGCGCAGCCTCGGCCACGGTGTGGGCGATGCCCACAACGCGGAAGCAGTGCGTGCGGTGCAGCGAAAGCCGCAGCCCTTCGGTGATGAGCTGCGAACCGTCGACCAGCAGCACACGGGTGGACGCCAGGTCCGTCATGACACCGGGAAGTTACTCGCGGGTACCCGGATGCGTAACCTGCCGGACGCCGGATTGCTCCGTACGGCTACCTATTTGCGACCGGATTGGTGAGCGTGCCAAGGCCGTCCACAGTCACGGAGACCGTCTGTCCGGCCGTCATCGGCCCGACACCGGCCGGGGTACCGGTCAGGATCAGGTCGCCCGGCAGCAGCGTCATGATTCCGGACACGTACTCGATGAGCGACGGAATGTCGTGCACCATCAAGGAAGTACGTCCGTCTTGTTTGACCTCCCCGTCGACCTCGGTGACGACGCGGACGTCCGAGGGGTCGAACTCGGTCTCGATGAACGGGCCCAACGGGCAAAACGTGTCAAAGCCCTTGGCGCGCGTGAACTGCACGTCCTTCTTCTGCAGGTCGCGGGCGGTGACGTCGTTGGCGATCGTGTAACCCATGATCACACTCGCGGCCTTGGCCTTGGGCACGTCGCGGCACGGCTGGCCGATGATGACCGCGAGTTCGCCCTCGAAGTCGACGCGCTCGGACACGGCCGGGAGCTTGATCTCCACGTTCGGGCCGACCACCGACGTGTTGGGCTTGAAGAACAGCAACGGCTCCGCGGGGACCTCGTTGCCGAGCTCCTTCGCGTGGTCGGCGTAGTTCCGGCCGACACCGATGATCTTGGTGGGCAGAATCGGCGCGAGGAGCCGCACGTCCGCCAGCGGCCACTTCCGGCCGGTGAACGTGGGCGTGCCGAAGGGGTGTTCGGCGATTTCCGCGGCCTCGTCGCCTTGAACGGCGACGAAGGCCACGCCTGCGGGATGAGCAATTCGGGCGATGCGCACGGTCTCAGTTTACGAGGTCAGCCACTTCGCATCGATTTGTGGACGAGCGCGTCACACAGCGCGAGCCAACTCGCCTCGACGATGTTCCCGTGCACACCCACGGTGGTCCACTCGCGCTCGCCGTCCGTCGACTGCACCAGCACGCGCGTCACCGCGTCCGTACCGGGGTGCTCGGTCAGGATGCGCACCTTGTAGTCGGCCAGCTCCACTGTGTCCAACCAGGACAGGTGCGGCAGCAACGCCTTGCGCAGCGCCGCGTCCAGGGCGTGCACGGGCCCGATGCCCTCGGCGGTCGCGATGACCCGCTCCCCCGCCACGTGCACCTTGACCGTGGCCTCGGACACGATCTCGCCGTCCGAGCGGTGATCCAGCACGACCCGGTAGGACTCCAGCGTGAACGGCGGAGTGTCCAGTTCGGACAGCTCCCCGCGCAGCAACAGCTCCAGCGACGCGTCGGCGGCCTCGAACGACCAGCCCTTCGCCTCGAGCTCCTTCACGCGCGCCAGGGCCGTTCCGACCTCGGTCCCCCGGCCGGCCAGGTCGAGCCCGAACTCACGTCCCTTGAGCTCGATGCTCGCCCGACCGGCCATCTCGGTGACCAGCACCCGCATGTCGTTGCCGACGGTGTCCGGATCGATGTGGTTGTACAGCTCCGGATCCACCTTGATCGCGCTCGCGTGCAGACCCGCCTTGTGAGCGAATGCTGACGACCCGACATAGGCCTGGTGGGTGTCGGGTGCGATGTTCGCGATCTCGGCCAACGCATGGGAGACACGGGTGAGCTCGGCCAGTGCCCCGGTCGGGAGCACCTCCATGCCGAGCTTGGTCACGAGGTTTCCCACGACGGCGAACAGGTCAGCGTTGCCTGCTCGCTCGCCGTAACCGTTGGCGGTGCACTGAACGTGCGTCGCGCCCGCCTGAACGGCCGCGAGTGTGTTCGCCACCGCGCAGGACGTGTCGTCCTGGCAGTGGATTCCCACGCGGAAGCCCGTCTTCTCGACGACCTCCGCGACGGTCTCGGCGAGGCCCAGCGGCAGCTGCCCGCCGTTGGTGTCGCACAGCACGACGACGTCCGCGCCACCCTCCACAGCGGACTCCAGCACCCGAAGGCTGGTGTCCGGCGAGAAGGCGTACCCGTCGAAGAAGTGCTCGGCGTCGAGGAAGACGCGCCTTCCCTCACCCTTGAGGAACCGGACGGTGTCGCGCACCATCTTGAGGTTCTCGCCGGCGTCCGTCCTCAACGCGCGCTCGATGTGTCGCAGGTCCGACTTGGCCACCAGCGTGATGACCGGCGCCTGCGACTCCAGCAGGGCCCTGACCTGCGGGTCGTCCTCGACCTTGACCCCGGCCTTGCGCGTCGCCCCGAACGCGACCAGCTGAGCGTGCTTCAGGTCCAGGTCACCGGCCGCGGCCCGCGCGAAGAACTCCGTGTCCTTGGGCAGAGCGCCGGGCCAGCCGCCCTCGATGAACCCGACGCCGAGCCCGTCCAGCAACCTCGCGACCGCGAGCTTGTCCGTGACGGAGTACGAAATGCCCTCACGTTGTGCGCCATCGCGCAACGTCGTGTCGTAGACGTGGAATGCGTCGTTCGGGCCGGCCATCGGGGTCATCTCCTCATCCGGGCAAACAAAAAGACCCCCCGCGGGATGCGAGAGGTCTGCGCGTCGGGTGCCAGGGGCGGCAACTACCCGACGCGCTCGTCAATAATGATGGCGGTGAACTGAGCCATGGCGGGGATGCTGCCACAGCTCAGCTCGGCGTACCAAGCGACGGGAGGAAATCTCCCACTATCTGGTCACGGGTTCACGCCTGTGACAGCGCCTACGCCCCGGCGAGGAACTTCGCGAACGCCTCGATGGACGCCGCGTTGCGCGGAGACTCGACCAGCGCCGCATACGGCAGTGAGAAGAACCGCTTGTTCTTCACCGCGGGCGAGTTGGCCAGCGGGGCGAAGCCCTCCAGGAACGCCTGCTTCTGTTCGGGCGTGTTCGCCTCGCCGTCCGCGTAGTCCACGATGAGCACGACCTCCGGGTCGCGCTGCACCACGGTCTCCCAGTTCACCGTCGTCCAGCTGTCGTTCAGGTCCCCGAAGACGTTGTCCCCGCCGGCCTTCGAGATCACGTCCTGCGGCGCCGCGTTCCTGCCGGACGTGAACGGCTGGTCCTGCCCGCTGTCGTAGAGGAACACCTTCGGACGCGGCTTGCCCGCCATCAGCTTGCCGGCGTTCTCGATCTGCTGCTGGTAGCCCTTCACGAGCTCCTCGGCCTTGGCCTCGACCCGGAAGATCTTCCCCAGGTTGCGCAGGTCCGTGTACAACGCGTCGAGTGCGGGCATGATGCCCCGCTGCTTGCCGACTCCGTTGCGACAGGCCTCGGTCAGCTGGTAGGTGCCGATCCCCAGTTCCTTCAGCGCGTCCGGGGTGAACCCGGTGCTCTCGCTGAAGCCGTAGTTCCACCCGGCGAAGACCAGGTCCGCGTTCGCTCCCTGCACGACCTCCTTCGACACCTTGTCGGACAGGTGCTTCACGCTCTCGAAGTCGGCCTTCCACGGCGAGGTCCGCACGTCGACGGAGTCCTTGCCGCTGATTACGTACCCCGCCATCCGGTCCTTCAGGCCCAGCGCGAACATCAGCTCGGTGATGCCGGTGTCGTTGGTGACCACTTTGGACGGGACGCGGTCGAACGTGACCTGCTGACCGCAGTTCGTGATGGTCACCGGGTCGGACGCGGAGGTGTCGGAGGCGACCGTCGCGCCGCAGCCGGAGACGAGCAGCAGCACTGCGCAGACAACGGTTCTCAAGGGGTGACCTCCTGGTCGAACAGGAGCTGGGGCACTCCTGTGGTGGGGTGGCGCACGACGTGCGCCGTGACGTGGAAGACCTTGGCGATCAGCTCGGGCACGAGGACCTCGTCCGGGGTGCCGGAGGCGACGACCCGTCCTTCGTCCAGCACGTAGAGGCGGTCGCAGAAGGACGCGGCGAGGTTCAGGTCGTGCAGCACGGTCAGGACCGTGATGCCGAGACCTCGTGCCAGGGAGAGGACGTCCAGCTGGTGCCGGATGTCGAGGTGGTTGGTCGGTTCGTCCAGCACCAGCACGCGCGGCTGCTGGGCGACGGCCCGCGCGATCAGCACGCGCTGCCGTTCGCCGCCGGACAGGCTGAGGAAGCTGCGGGACGCGAGGTGCGAGACGTCCACTGTGGCCAGTGACTCGGCCACCACCCGCGCGTCGAGAGCCGGGTCGCGGTCGTGCGGCAGGCGTCCCATCTCCACGACCTCGGCGACCGTGAAGTCGAACTCGACCTGCGACTCCTGGGACAGCGCGGAGAGGTCGCGGGCGACGGAGCGTCGCTTGTGGACGTTCTCGCCGTCGAGCAGCACCGCGCCCGCGTCCGGCTTCAACGCCCGGTAGACGCAGCGCAACGTCGTGGACTTGCCGCTGCCGTTCGGGCCGACGATGCCGACCACCTCGCCGTCGGCGTGCAGCGAGATGTCCGTGATGATGCCGCGCACGGTGACCTGGTCGATCTCGACGCGCATCAGCGGCCTCCGAAGACGTAGGACCGGCGGCGCATCAGGAAGATGAAGCACGGCACGCCGAGTGCGGCGGTGATGACGCCGAGCGGCAGCTCCTCCGGCGCCGCGAGCATCCGCGCGGCCACGTCGACCCAGACCAGGAACGAGGCTCCGGCGAGCGGCGCGAGGGCGAGCACCTTGCGGTGGTCGGCGCCGACGACCATGCGGGTGAGGTGCGGCAGCATCAGGCCGACGAAGCCGACCGCTCCGCTGACCGCCACCAGCACGCCGGTCATGGCCGCGGTGACGATGAACAGGTGCGTGCGGAACCGGTTGACCGGCACGCCGAGCGTCGTCGCGGTCTCGTCGCCCATCGCCATCGCGTTGAGCTGCCGCGCTTTGGTCGCGAGGTAGACGATCCCCGCGAGAGTCACCACGGCGGCGACCGGCAGCGACTGCCAGTTCGCGCCGCCGAGGCTGCCGAGCAACCAGAACATCGCGGCCCGCGCCGCCTCACCTCGCGGCGCCTGGAACACCAGCAGCATCGCCACGGCGGAGAACCCGTACGCCAGCGCGGTTCCGGTCAGCACGAGCCGCAACGGTGTGAGCCCCCGGCTCGTGCGCGCGGTGATGTAGACCAGAGCCGTGGCTCCGAGGCCGGTCAGGAAGGCCCCCACGGACAGCGCGTAGACACCGAACCCGGACAGCACACCGAGCGTCGCCACGGCCGTCGCGCCCACGCTCGCGCCCGACGAGATGCCGAGCACGTACGGGTCGGCGAGCGCGTTGCGGACCATCGCCTGGATCGCGACGCCGACCGCGCTCAGCCCGGCCCCCACGACGGCGGCGAGCAGCACGCGAGGCAGCCGGATGTCCCAGACGATGTGGTACTGCCCGGCGAGGTCCGCGGGGACGGTGCCGCCGGTGAGCGCCTCCCGGAGCAGGGAGACGGTGACGTCGAACGGCACGGAGACGGGGCCGAGCGCGACGCCCGCCACGATGCTGACGACGAGCACGCCGACGAGCGCACTGATCTTGGAGATCACTGGGTCCTTCCCGCAGTCCACGGCGGAGTTGGAGTTCCTCGGTCGTCGCGCGCGGGTGTTCGGGCTCGTCCCCTGCCAAAGGGGGACCTACCGTTGCGGGTCAGCGCCGGACTCAGACCGGTCTTCCCCCACGTACGACGTCAGTGACCCTACCTGCGGAAACAGAAAGTTCGGAAATTTTCCGGGTGTGATGTCGATCCGGCACCGGGCCCGTTCGACCTGTGGACGCCAAGCGAGAACCGGACCAGGGAGACACACCGTGAAGTACATGCTGATCATGCGCGCCACCGACGAGGCCTACGCGAACATGGGCGAGTTCGACTTCGACAAGATGCTCGAGACGGTCGGCGCGTACAACGAGGAACTGATCCGCGCCGGTGTGCTGCTCGCCGCCGAGGGCCTGGACGACGCCACCACGGGCGTCGTCGTCGACTACTCGCAGGAGCCGCCGGTCGTCACGGACGGCCCGTACGGCGAGACCAAGGAGCTGTTCAACGGCTTCTACCTCATCAACGTCGCGTCGATCCAGGAGGCGGTCGAGTGGGCGAAGCGCATGCCGATGACCGGGCCCGGGTTCAAGACCGAGATCCGCCGCGTGCCGTCCATCGAGGAGTTCCCGCAGGACAACGAGTGGATCAAGAAGGAGCGCGCGTGGCGTGAGGCCAACGGCCAGCTCTGATCCGCGGAGGGGAACACCGCAGCCCGGCCGGAACCTCCTGGCCGGGCTTCAGGACAACGGGGTGAAGTGCACGTGGAAGTGGAGATCGGTGCGGGAGCTGTTGCTCCGGGCGATCCACCACTCACCTGCCCGCACCAGCGCACCCGCGTAGTCGTGGTAGACCTCGCCCACACACGTCGTGGGCGGGTTCTCCGGCCCGACCAGCAACTTCACCCGCGCGTTCCAGCCGCCGGTGAAGTACACCGAGACGAACCCCGTCCTCTCGGCTTGGTACAGGGCGTCCAGCTTCATCTCGGTCCGCTGCCCCAGCGGTTCCGCGGCCCGCACCGCCGACGCGGCCCGCGCGGCGAGTGCCTCCAGGCGGCGCTCGTCGGCCAGCAGCGGCCGCACGGCCTCCAGTTGACCGCCCAGCACCCGCACCTGCTGCTCCAGCTCGGCGACCCTGGTCTCCAACGCCGTCCGTCGTGCTGACCCGAACACGAAACCCCCTGGGAATTCAGACGAACCCGGCCCCGGCACCACTGGGGTGCCGGGGCCGGAGAGTCCTGCTGATGAACCTCAGCCCGTGCGGACGTTCGACGACACGAGTGCCGCGAGACGGTCGCCGATGGCGTAGGTGGCCCCAGGCGACTGGTGGTCCCTGGTCGCGAGATCAAAGGCCACGGAGGCCTCGATCCGGCGGGCCGCCTCGTGCTCGCCGAGGTGGTCGAGCAGCAGCGCGACCGACAGCACGGCGGCCGTCGGGTCGGCGATGCCCTGGCCCGCGATGTCCGGCGCCGAACCGTGGACCGGCTCGAACATCGACGGGTTGCGCCGCGTGACGTCCATGTTCCCCGACGCGGCCAGGCCGATGCCACCCGTGACGGCGGCGGCGAGGTCGGTCAGGATGTCGCCGAACAGGTTGTCCGTGACGATCACGTCGTAGCGGCCCGGGTCGGTGACCATGTGAATGGTCGCCGCGTCCACGTGCTGGTAGGCGACGGTGACGTCCGGGTGCTGCAGCGAGACCTCCTCCACGACGCGCGACCACAACGAGCCGGCGTGCGTGAGGACGTTCGTCTTGTGCACCAGCGTCAGGTGCCGGCGCTGACGGTTCGCGGCGCGCGCGAACGCGTCCCTCACCACGCGCTCGACGCCGAACGAGGTGTTCAGCGAGACCTCGGTGGCGATCTCGTGCGGCGTGTCCTTGCGGAGCAGGCCGCCGTTGCCCGCGTACGGGCCCTCGGTGCCCTCGCGCACCACCACCATGTCGATCTCCGGCGGGTCCGCGAGCGGGCTGCGGACACCGGGGTAGAGACGAGCCGGGCGGAGGTTCACGTGGTGGTCGAGTTCGAAGCGGAGCCTCAGAAGCAGGCCTCGCTCCAGGATTCCGCTCGGCACCGACGGGTCGCCGACCGCGCCGAGCAGGATCGCGTCGTGCTGGCGAAGCTCACCGAGCACCGACTCGGGCAACAACTCTCCCGTGGCGTGCCAGCGCGCCGCGCCGAGGTCGTAACGAGTGATCTCGGCCGCCGGAACGACCTCACCGAGGACCTTCAGGGCCTCAGCGATGACCTCGGGCCCGATCCCGTCTCCTGGGATCACTGCGAGCCGCATCCACACACCTCCCAGGTGTCAGTCCCCAATTGGTGGGACTACTTTCCTTCGCGAAAGGCTACCGGCATGCAGGCCGCTCGCCGCATGCCGGACACCCCATCGGGGTGTTATCTCCCGTACTGCGGGACACCCACACGGCCCATATCACGCTTTCGAGTGTCACTCGACCGCAGGAACGGGGTCGCGTCAAGGGGTGACGGCAGGCAGTTCCGAGCCGTGACAGGCCGAGAGGCCCGGTTCCAAACGAAGAACCGGGCCTCTCGTAAAACATCCGATCTAGTAGGCGCCCCGCCCACCGGACTTCACCAGGACGACCGACGCGCGGTCACCGTTGGCGTTGTGGTGGTTGAGCACCAGCAGGCCGTCGGACTTGTCGGCCTTCAGCGAGGCCTCGTTCTTGTTGACGACGAGCGCGGTGCCCGGCTTCGCGAGGTACGACAGGGCCGCGTCGCCGCCGCCCTGCGCCCACAGACCCGGCTTGAGCGGGTCGTAGGACAGGTTGCGGTCGATGACGTCGACGAGCTTGTTCGCGTTGCCCGGCGCGGCGTAGTAACCACCGACGCCCACGACGTACGACAGGCGTGCCGTGTCCTTCGACGCGTCGATGCCCAGGGCGCTCAGCAGCACCGGCAGGACGACGACGTTGGTGTCCTGGACGTTCGCGTCGACATCGCCGAACAGGCCGTTCACGCCCTGGATGTCGACGGTCTCGCCCGTCTTCAGGTCCACGGTGGACGCGACCAGCAGATCGGTGTCGGTCAGGCGGGTCGCGAACACCTCGAAGTCCGCGGTGCCGTCACCGTTGGTGTCGATGTCGACGAACGGGATGGTGTTCTTGCCCAGGTTGTACCAGTTGCCCCAGGTCGCGACACCGAACGCGAGCAGCGCCTCCTCGGGCTTGCCCTGCGCCTTGGCCAGCGGGGCCGTGGAGGCCGCGCCGACGTAGCGGAGGTCACCGCCCTTGGCGGTCTCGTTGAGCGCGCAGTTCTCGGTGACGTTGCGCTTGCAGTCGCGCAGCTTCGGCGACTGGGCCTGCAGCTCGAGGACGCTGATCAGCGAGCGGTAGGCCTGCGAGCCGGTGCCCTGGTCGATGCCCTTGCCGGACACGTTCAGGACGGCCTGCTTGTCGTTGCCCCGGAACTTGAGGCTGGACGCGGTCTTGATGTCCGCGACCGGCTTCGGCGCCGAGTAGACCGACAGGCGCAGCGGCACCGTGGCGCCGGCGGTCGGCGTGAAGGTCACGCGGCCGGAGGCGTCCGCGAGGAACTGGCGCGGCACGTCGAGCTGGTTCGGCTCGACCGTCGAGTCGACGGTCTTGCGCAGCGCCTTCGGGTCGGTGATCTTCAGCGTCACCTTGACCTTCGCGATGCCGCGCGGGCTCAGCTTGACCTTGTCCTGCGAGAGCACGTAGCTCACGCCGGGGATCGTCGTGGCCGCGGCGTAGCCGACCTTGTACTCCACGGACTTCGTGGACTTGTTGACCAGCTTGATGGTCTTGGACTTCTCGACCGGCTTCGAGACCTCGACGACGCCGAAGTTCGCGCTGACGTAGCCGTTGTCCTCCTCGACGTAGGCGAGGACCTGGTTGTCGATCGCGGACTTGCCGTCCACGCGGCCGGTGCCGACCCGGTTGGGGGCGAAGGTCTTGCCGTTCTCCTTCACGTCCGCACCGGCGGTGTTCATGATCGAGGCCTTGACCTCCTCCAGCGTCCAGTCCGGGTGCGCCTGGCGGACCAGGGCGGCGATGCCGGCGACGTGCGGGGACGCCATCGACGTACCGGAGATCACCAGGCGGTCGTTGCCGGAACCGACGGCGGTCGACGAGATCGTGTCACCGGGGGCCGCGACGTCCGGCTTGATGGACTGGCCGCGGGTGCCGCGGCTGGTGAACGCGCTCGGGGTGTCCGAAATGGACTGGTCGTACGTCGCCGTGGAGGTGCGCAGGGCACCCGCGAGGCGGACGACCAGCGTGCCCGCGTCCAGCGCCGGGCGCACCGCGGTGGTGGCCGAGCCGGTGAACTGGAACATCGGGATGGCCGCGTTGCCCGCGATGCCCGCCGCGAAGTTCTCCAGGGTGGACGAGAGCAGCACGCCCTGGCCGCCCGCGGCCTGCACGTTGTTGGCACGGACGCCGGAACCACAGCGGCGCGTCGCGTCGTTGTCGTCCCACTCCAGCCAGACGAACTTGCCGGCGACGGCGTCCGTGATCGGCTGGCAGCCGTCGAGGTTGCCGGCCTGGGTGAGCTTCACGACCGGGAGTTCCTTGTCGTAGCCCAGGTACCCGGTGAAGTTCTGGCTGTACTGGCCGGGCTTCTGCCCCTGACCCTTCACCTCGGCGCCGTCACGCAGCACGTACGAGTCGCGCGTGGAGGCGACGGTCAGCGCCTCGGGCGTGTTGCCCGGCGAGCCGCCGATGTCGTAGAGGTCGCCGCCGTTGCCCGCGGAGAAGACCGGCATGACGCCGACCTTGTACAGCTTCTTCACGAAGAGGCTGTCGGGGTCGTCCGGGGCGCCGTAGTCGGAGCCGAGCGACAGGTTGACCACGTCGAGGTGGTCGGAGAAGTCGCCGTCGCCGTCGGGGTCGAGCGACCAGTCGAGGGCCTGCGAGGTGACGTTGGTCGAGCCCTCGCAGCCGAAGACCTTCAGCGCGAAGATCTGGGCCTTCGGCGCGGTGCCGGGGCCGATCTTCATCTCGTTGAGCTTCGCGGCGTCGAGCTTGGTGTAGTCACCCTTGAACGTGCTGCCGTCGGCGTTCTCGCCGAAACCGGCCGTGGTGCCCGCGACGTGCGAGCCGTGGCCGTTGCAGTCGATGGGGTTCGGGTCCGGCTTCGGCGTGTTGATCGCCGGGTCGGTGCTCTCCCCGTCGTAGTCCTCACCGACGAAGTCGTACCCGCCGACGACCTTCGAGGTCGGGAAGTTCGGGTCCTTCACGCGCGGGTCGACGGCCTCGAACGCCGCGACGGTGCCGGGGCCGCCGAAGTTCGCGTGCGTGTAGTCGACGCCGGTGTCGATGATGCCGACGCGGATGTCGTCACCGAGCTTGCCGTACTGCTGCCAGACGTTGAGCGTCCTCGTGAGCTGGACGGCGTTCGAGTTCTGGCGCTTCTTCGGCACGACCGGGTAGACCGCGAGGACGTCGGGGCGCTGCGCGAGGTCGCGGACCTTCTGCGCGTCGGCCTTCACGACGACGCCGGGGACGCCGTTGGAGGTCCGGTAGAGCTCCTTGGTCTGCGTGTCGGCGCTCTTGAGCTGGCCGACGACCTGGTCCACGGTGGCGGCGGTGTCGTTCTTGGCCTGCTTCGCGGCCTGCTTCGCGACTTCCTTGCCCTGGCTCTTCTTCTCGTCGAACGCGTCGACGGCCGGCTTGCGGTCGAGCGCGACGAACGCGGTGACCGCGCCCGCGGCGTTCAGCCTGGGAGAAACCTTGAGGTGCAACGCTTTCGCGTCCAGCCCCTGTGCACCCTTGACCGGCTGCGCGAGCGGTTCGCTCTGCGCCTGTGCGGTGGCGGGTGCGATCAGCAGTGTGGTGATGGCAGAGAACACCACCAAACTCGATCGTCTCTTCACAACGTTGCCCCAACCGAGGTGTGTGCCTTCGACCCGAGTGGAAAACGTGCCGTGCCCTCTACGGCACCGGGTCAACCTCGTGGGGACGCTAATCGCTGATCGTGTCTCTGCGACTGCCCCGAAAGTATGAATGTGGTCTACGGATAGTTGCCTGTTACGACTTCGTTGTGAACGACGATAGCCACGGGAAGGGGACTTTGACCGTCCCCTTCCCGTTTGTCGTGACTATCCGAAGTCGACAGAGCGAACGGTGCGCGCGCCGACGGCGGCACCGATCGGGTCGAGCACCGCGGTGTCGACCGGGCGGTCGACGCGCAGCACCATGACGGCGTCGCTGCCGGTCTGGCTGATCTGCGCGGCCTCGATGTTCACGCCGGCCTCGCCGAGCAGCGTGCCGACCGTGCCCATGACACCGGGACGGTCCGGGTACTCCAGCAGCAGCACGGTGCCCTCGGCCCGGAGGTCGAAGTTGCGGCCGTTGATGTTCACCAGCTTCTCGACCTGCGCGATGCCGCTGACGGTGCCGGACACGGTGTTCGTCGTGCCGTCCGCCTGCACGGCCTTGACCGTGACGAGGCTGCGGTGGTTCGGGCTCTCGGTCTCCTTGACGAGCTCGACGCTCACGCCCAGGTCGGCCGCGAGGCTCGGCGCGTTCACGAACGTCACCTGCGACTCGACGACCTTGGAGAACACCCCGCGCAGCGCGGCGAGCGGCAGGATCGCGACGTCCTCATTGGACAGTTCGCCGCGGACCTCGACGGTGACGCTGGTCGGGGCCTTGGGCGAGAGTGCACTGAGGACGGTGCCGAGCTTCTGCACCAGCGGCAGGTACGGGCGAACCTCCTCGCCGACCGCACCGCCCTGGACGTTGACGGCGTCCGGCACGAACTCGCCGGCGAGCGCGAGGATGGTGCTCTTCGCGACGTCGGTGCCCGCGCGGTCCTGCGCCTCGGCCGTGGACGCGCCGAGGTGCGGCGTGACGACGATGCCCGGCACGTTGAAGAGCGGGCTCTCGGTCGTGGGCTCGGTGGAGAAGACGTCGATGCCGGCGCCGCCGACCTGGCCTTCCTTCACGGCCTCGGCGAGGGCCTCCTCGTCGATGAGGCCACCGCGGGCCGCGTTGACGATGATGACGCCGCGCTTGGCCTTCGCCAGCTGCTCCGCGCCGATGAGGCCCTTGGTCTCCGGCGTCTTCGGCAGGTGGATGCTGATCGCGTCGGCACGCTCCAGCAGCGCCTCGAGGCTCACGAGCTCGATGCCGAGCTGGGCGGCGCGCGCGGCGGACACGTACGGGTCGTAGGCGATGAGCTCGACGCCGAACGCGGCGATGCGCTGCGCGAACAGCTGGCCGATCTTGCCGAGGCCGACGACGCCGACGGTCTTGCCGTTCAGCTCGACGCCGTTGAACTTGGAGCGCTTCCACTCGTGGTTCTGCAGCGTCTCGTGCGCGGCCGGGATCTGGCGCGCGACGCTCAGCAGCAGCGCCACGGCGTGCTCGGCGGCGCTGACGATGTTGGACGTCGGGGCGTTGACGACCATCACGCCGTTCTGCGTGGCGGCCGGGACCTCGACGTTGTCCAGGCCGACACCCGCGCGGGCCACGACCTTGAGCTTGCGCGTGGCCGCGAAGACCTCGGCGTTCACCTGGGTGGCGGAACGGACCAGCAGGGCGTCCGCGTCGGCGACGGCGGCGAGGAGGGCTTCGCGGTCGGTGCCGTCCACGTGGCGCACTTCGACGCCGTCGCCGAGAGCGTCCAGGACGGACGGCGCGAGCTTCTCGGCGATGAGGACAACAGGTCGGCTCGTGTTGCTCACGGACATCGCTCCCAGGAAGGGTCGGATCGTGGGGCGCGGGCGTGGTCGGGGGCGGCTGGCCCGCGCCGACCGGAGCACCGCAATGTGTCCGGACTGTTAACGAGCATAGACAGGGGGACCGGAAGAGCCTTCGAGCGGGTGGCCCAGCTCACGAATCCCGTCTTGCTGTATGGGACGAATCCCGCTGGACACGGGCTGACCAGCCTCCACGCCGCCCACGTGCTGGGAAATGACCGGCTCCGGTCCGGCACCCCTTGTTAGCTTGCGCCGATGGGGTGTCTGACAGACCTGCACGGCGGCTTCCGCGACGACGAGCAGCGCTCACGTGCGCAGAAGGTCGTCAGCGACCGGCTCGCCGACGACCGCGAGCAGGAGGAATGCCGGTACCTCATGAGGTTCATGTGGCAACTGCGCATGTCGTACCGCGAGGTCTGCGTCGAGGAGCTGCGGACTCACGTCGGAACGGAGAAGCTCGCCGCCGTCGAAGCTCTGGTCGAGGCCGTCAGAACCTCCCACGACCGGATCGACGCCTGGATCGAGGCGACGGAGCGGGAGTTCCCCGTCGTCGAGGACCGCGGCCACGCGATCTGGTCGGCCCAGCCGTAGGCCCTTACCAGGGCTCGTCGAACTCCCCGTCCTTCGCGCCCAGCACGAACGCGTCCCACTCCGCCATCGTGAACGTGAGCACGGGCTCGAGCTGCTTGGAGTTGCGCATCGCGACGTAGGTGGCGCCGTCGGTGTGCTCGATGAACGCGATCTCGACGTGGCCGTCCTCGGGCTCGGGCTCCGGCGGGCGCTTCCACTGCGCGTTGCGCAGGTCGAGCTTGCCGCGCACGTGGGCCTTGTCGTCGTAGATCGGCGCGCTATCCGTCATGCGGAAGAAGCTAGCGGATGGATGCGAACGAAAAGCGGAAAGGCCCGCGGAGCGTCACACGCGCTCCACGGGCCTCCCCTGGGAAAAGCCTCAGGCGGTCTCGGTGATCGGGCGGTCGACCCACGACATCATGTCGCGGAGCTTCTTGCCGGTGACCTCGA
Organism: Lentzea sp. NPDC055074; assembly: GCF_053608005.1. NCBI lineage: Bacteria > Bacillati > Actinomycetota > Actinomycetes > Pseudonocardiales > Pseudonocardiaceae > Lentzea > Lentzea sp. NPDC055074. Next base: position 100,638 of record NZ_JBSGUQ010000023.1, on the reverse strand, counting down.
TCGGGTGGTTCTCACCCTCCTGCTGCAGCTTCTTGTAGTTCGCGCGGCCGTTGTCGTCCTCGGCCACCCACTCGTTGGCGAAGGTGCCGTCCTGGATCTCGGTGAGGATCTTCTTCATCTCCTCCTTGACCGAGGCGGTGACGACGCGCGGGCCGCGGGTCAGGTCACCGAACTCGGCCGTGTCGGAGATCGAGTAGCGCATGCGGGCGATGCCGCCCTCGTACATGAGGTCGACGATCAGCTTGAGCTCGTGCAGGCACTCGAAGTACGCGACCTCGGGGGCGTAACCGGCCTCGGTCAGCACCTCGAAGCCCGCCTGCACCAGCGCGGAGGCGCCACCGCAGAGGACGGCCTGCTCGCCGAAGAGGTCGGTCTCGGTCTCTTCCTTGAACGTCGTCTTGATGACGCCGGCGCGCGTACCGCCGATGCCCTTCGCGTAGGAGAGGGCGAGCGCCTGGGCGTTGCCCGACGCGTCCTGCTCGACCGCGATGAGCGCCGGAACGCCCTTGCCGTCGACGAACTGGCGGCGGACCAGGTGGCCCGGGCCCTTCGGCGCGACCATGGCGACGTCCACACCGGACGGAGCCGTGATGAGGCCGTAGCGGATGTTGAAGCCGTGGCCGAAGAAGATCGCGTCGCCCTCGTTGAGGTTCGCGGCGATCTCGTCGGCGTAGATGTGGCGCTGCGCGGTGTCCGGCGCGAGGATCATGATCACGTCGGCCCACGCGGAGACCTCGGACGGCGTACCGACCTCGAGGCCGGCTTCCTCGGCCTTGTCGCGGGACTTCGAGCCCTCCTTCAGGCCGATGCGGACCTCGACGCCGGAGTCGCGCAGGGACAGCGCGTGGGCGTGGCCCTGGCTGCCGTAGCCGATCACGGCCACCTTGCGGCCCTGGATGATGCTCAGGTCGGCATCGTCGTCGTAGAAGATCTCGACGCTCACAGTAATTCCCTACTTTCTAGTTCTAACGAACCGCGGTGGCGGTGATGGAACGAGCGCCACGGCCGATGGCGACCATGCCGGACTGGACGATTTCGCGAAGCCCGTAGGGCTCCAGCATGCGCAGCAACGCGTCGAGTTTTTCAGACGTGCCGGTGGCCTCGATCGTGACCGCTTCCGGGGACACGTCGACGACCTTCGCGCGGAAGAGCTGAACGGTCTCGAGGACCTGCGACCGCACCGTCGCGTCCGCACGAACCTTAATCAACACCAGCTGCCGCTGAACGGAGGCCGACGGCTCCAGCTCCACGATCTTGATGACGTTGATGAGCTTGTTGAGCTGCTTGGTCACCTGCTCCAGCGGCAGCTCGTCGACCGACACCACGATGGTCATGCGCGAGATGTCGGGGTACTCGGTGCGGCCGACCGCGAGCGACTCGATGTTGAAGCCGCGGCGGGAGAACAGGCCGGCGACGCGTGCGAGCACACCGGGCTTGTCCTCGACCAAAACGCTCAGCGTGTGCCTGGTCATCACAGGTCCTCATCGAACAGGGGGCGGATGCCGCGGGCGGCCATGATCTCGGAGTTGCCGGTGCCCGCCGCGACCATGGGCCACACCTGGGCGTCCTTGCCGACGACGAAGTCGACGACGACCGGGCGGTCGTTGATCTCCAGCGCCTTCGCGATCACCTCGTCGACCTCCTCACGCGACTCCGCGCGCAGACCCGCGCAACCGAGAGCTTCCGCCAGGAGCTTGAAGTCTGGGATGCGGTGCTTGTGCGTCCCCAGATCCGTGTTGGAGTACCGCTCGCCGTAGAACAGCGTCTGCCACTGGCGGACCATGCCCAGGTTGCCGTTGTTGATCACGGCGATCTTCACCGGCAGGCCCTCGATGGCGCAGGTGGCGAGCTCCTGGTTGGTCATCTGGAAGCAGCCGTCGCCGTCGATGGCCCACACCGTGGTGCCCGGCACGCCGGCCTTGATGCCCATCGCGGCGGGAACGGCGAAGCCCATGGTGCCGAGGCCGCCGGAGTTGATCCACGTGCGGGGGTGCTCGTACTTCACGAACTGCGCGGCCCACATCTGGTGCTGGCCGACGCCCGCGGTGTAGATCGTGTCGGCCGGCGAGAGCGCGCCGATGCGTTCGATGACGTACTGCGGGGACAGCGTGCCGTCCTCGGGCCAGTCGTAGCCCAGCGGGAACGTCTCGCGCAGTGAGCGCAGCGTCGTCCACCACGGCTCGAGGTCGACGGCCTTGGCCGTCTCGCGCTCGGTGCGGACGGCGTCGATCAGCTCGGTGATGATCTCCTTGCAGTCGCCCACGATCGGGACGTCCGCGCGGCGGTTCTTGGAGATCTCGGCCGGGTCGATGTCGGCGTGGATGATCTGCGCGTCGGGGGCGAACGAGCCGAGCTGGCCGGTGACTCGGTCGTCGAACCGGGCGCCCAGCGCGATCAGCAGGTCCGACTTCTGCATCGCCGCGACGGCCGCGACGGTGCCGTGCATGCCGGGCATGCCCAGGTGCTGGTCGTGCGAGTCGGGGAACGCGCCCCGCGCCATCAGCGTCGTGACGACCGGGATGCCGGTGTCCTCCGCCAGGCGCAGCAGCTCGGCGTTCGCGTCCGCCTTGATGACGCCGCCACCCACGTAGAGAACGGGCTTGCGGGCGTTGACGATCAGCTTGGCGGCTTCGCGCACCTGCTTGCCGTGCGGCCGGGTCGTCGGCCGGTAACCGGGCAGGCGCATCTCGGGCGGCCACGAGAAGCTGGTCTGCTCCTGCAGCACGTCCTTCGGGATGTCGACGAGGACCGGGCCGGGTCGGCCGGTCGCCGCGATGTGGAACGCCTCCGCGATCGCCCGCGGGATGTCCGCCGGGTCGGTCACGAGGACGTTGTGCTTGGTGATCGGCATCGTGATGCCGCAGATGTCCGCCTCCTGGAAGGCGTCCGTGCCGATCAGCGGCCGCGACTGCTGGCCGGTGATCGCGACGATCGGCACGGAGTCCATGTTCGCGTCCGCGATCGGGGTGACGAGGTTCGTCGCACCCGGCCCCGAGGTCGCCATGCAGACCCCGACCTTGCCGGTGGCCTGCGCGTACCCGGTCGCCGCGTGTCCCGCGCCCTGCTCGTGGCGGACGAGGATGTGCCGGACCTTCGTGGAGTCCAGCAGCGGGTCGTACGCGGGAAGGATCGTCCCGCCGGGAATGCCGAAGACAACTTCGCAGCCGACCGCCTCGAGCGACCGCACAAGCGACTGAGCACCGGTCACACGGATCGGTGCGCCCGTGGGCGGGGCCGGTTTGGGCCGCGGACCTGGACGTGGCGACGTGGGCTCGGGAGCCTGTCGCGATGGTGCGCTGGTCATCTCATTGCCTCGTGGGTATCGGGGTCCGGACACGAAAAAACCCTCGACAACCCGAAGATGGGTCGTGCGAGGGTCGCGCGTCGACGCAGGCTGTTCGGCTCAGGCGTCGACGCGCCTGAGAAGTACGAGAACGAGCGTGCGCTGCATGAAGCGGACGTTATCGCCTCGCGCAAGAGTGCGTCAACTCTGCGGGATGGAATTCCCGGATCGTGGACGTGGAACAATCGTCCGAGTGAAGAAGCTGGTCTTTCGCATCCCGGCAACGGCCCTGCTCGCGGCGGGTCTGATCACCATCTGCGTCACCCCTGTGGCGTGGGTCATCCCCGGGCTGCAGGTGCTCTACGTCTTTCCGCTCGGCTACGCGTACTGGGTGATCCGCAACCGCACGACGGTCACCGAGGAGGAGATCGTCGCGCGCGGCCTGTTCGGCACGACGAGGCTGAAGTGGACCGAGGTGAAGTCCATCCGCCTCGTCGAGAAGGGCTGGCTGCGCGCGGTCAGGGAGGACGCCTCCGAGGTGACGCTGCCCGCGGTGCGGTTCATGCACCTGCCGGCGCTGTCGCTGGTCAGCGGTGGGCGCGTGCCCGACCCGACGATCCGGGAAGAGGCCGAGGAGCCCGCCGGGGAACCTGTCGCGGAACCCGTCGAGGAATCCACCGAAGACGTGGCCGACGAGGCTGCGAAGGTGGAGCCGGAGAAGTCAGTACAGTCGGAGAAGTGATCAAACGGGTTCCGCTGCTGAGCCTGCTGCTGTCCATCGCAGGCCTGCTGACCTCGGCTTATCTGACGTACACGCACTTCGACGCGAACGCGCTGCTGTGCTCGGCGGACACCGTCGTCGACTGTGAGACCGTGACCACGAGCGAGCAGTCGGCGTTGCTGGGCATCCCCGTCGCGTTCCTCGGGCTGGCCTTCTTCGCGTTCCTGACGGTGATCTGCCTCCCGTTCGCGTGGCGGGTCGAGGCGCTGAAGTGGGTGCGTCTAGCGGCGGTCGGCGTCGGCGTGCTGATGGTCGTCTACCTGGTCGCGGCCGAGCTCCTCATCATCGGCAAGATCTGCCTGTGGTGCACCGTCGTGCACGTGATCACGCTCGCACTGGCGTATCTGCTGGTCTCGGCAAGCCTGCGCACAAGTAACCTTTGAGGCACCGCTCCCAGACTGGTGGACGCCTCACCCCCGCGTCCCGCGCGCCTTTTTCTTGAACTGAATCTGGAGGAGCAGTGCCTCAGCTCCGCTCTCGCACCACCACGCACGGTCGCAACGCCGCCGGAGCCCGCGCCCTCTGGCGCGCGACCGGCATGACCGACAGCGACTTCGGCAAGCCGATCATCGCGATCGCCAACTCCTACACGCAGTTCGTGCCGGGTCACGTGCACCTGCGTGATCTCGGGGACATCGTGGCCGAGGCGGTGCGCGAGGCGGGCGGTGTCGCACGCGAGTTCCACACCATCGCCGTCGACGACGGCATCGCCATGGGCCACAGCGGGATGCTCTACTCGCTGCCCAGCCGCGAGATCATCGCCGACTCCGTCGAGTACATGGTCAACGCGCACCAGGCCGACGCGATCGTCTGCATCTCGAACTGCGACAAGATCACGCCCGGCATGCTCAACGCGGCCATGCGCCTCAACATCCCCGTCGTGTTCGTGTCCGGCGGCCCGATGGAGGCCGGCAAGGCCGTCGTCGTCGAGGGTGTCGCCGTCGCGCCGACGGACCTGATCACCGCGATCTCCGCGTCGGCCTCCCCCGCCGTGAGCGAGGACGGGCTGTCCGAGGTCGAGCGCTCCGCGTGCCCGACGTGCGGTTCGTGCTCCGGCATGTTCACCGCGAACTCCATGAACTGCCTCACCGAGGCCCTCGGCCTGTCGCTGCCGGGCAACGGCTCGACGCTGGCCACGCACGCCGCGCGCCGCGAGCTGTTCTCCGAGGCCGGCCGTGTCGTCGTCGAGCTGTGCAGGCGCTGGTACGGCGAGGACGACGAGTCGGCGCTGCCGCGGTCGATCGCGAACCGCAAGGCCTTCGAGAACGCGATGGCGCTCGACATGGCCATGGGCGGCTCGACGAACACCGTGCTGCACATCCTCGCCGCCGCGCAGGAGGGCGAGATCGACTTCACGCTGCAGGACATCGACGACCTGTCGCGTCGCGTGCCGTGCCTGTCGAAGGTGTCGCCGAACAGCGACTACCACATGGAGGACGTGCACCGGGCCGGCGGAATCCCCGCCCTGCTGGGCGAGCTCTACCGCGCCGGGCTGCTCAACGACGACGTCACGTCGGTGCACACGCCGACGCTGGCCGAGTGGCTCGGCAAGTGGGACATCCGCGCGGAGAACCCGTCTCCGGAGGCGATCGAGCTGTTCCACGCCGCTCCCGGTGGCGTGCGCACGACCGAGGCGTTCTCGACGTCGAACCGCTGGTCCTCTTTGGACACCGACGCGGCCGGCGGCTGCATCCGCGACGACGAGCACGCCTACACGCGCGACGGCGGCCTGAACGTGCTGCGCGGCAACCTGGCCGAGCGCGGCGCGATCATCAAGTCCGCGGGCATCGACGAGGAGCTGTGGCACTTCGAGGGCCCGGCGCGCGTCGTCGAGTCCCAGGAGCAGGCCGTCTCGGCGATCCTGAACAAGGAGATCCAGGCGGGCGAGGTCCTGGTCGTGCGCTACGAGGGCCCGTCCGGCGGTCCCGGTATGCAGGAGATGCTGCACCCGACCGCGTTCCTCAAGGGTTCGGGTCTCGGCAAGAAGTGCGCGCTGATCACGGACGGCCGGTTCTCCGGCGGTTCGTCGGGCCTCTCGATCGGCCACATCTCGCCGGAGGCGGCGGGCGGCGGCACGATCGGCCTGGTCCAGAACGGCGACCGGATCCTGATCGACGTGCACGAGCGCCGTCTCGAGCTGCTGGTGGACGCCGACGTGCTGGCCGAGCGCCGCGCGAAGATGGAGGCGTCGGAGCGGCCGTGGCAGCCGGTGGACCGGATCCGTCCGGTGACGGCGGCGCTGCGGGCGTACGCGCGGATGGCGACGGACGCGTCCACGGGCGCTGTGCGCAACCCGGATCTCTAAACGAACGCCAGCGCGAGACAGACACCGAAGACCAGCCAGCCCGTCAGCGGTCCGCTGACGGGCTGGTTCGTTCTCTTGACCATGACGCCGCCGACGATCAGGCCCGCGAGCAGGCCGAGCGGCGGCAGCAGCGACTTCGCGGTGAGGCCGAACGGGAACGCCACGAGGTAGACGACCGGGATCCCGACCACCAGCAGGGCGAGCTGGAGCACCGCTCCCGTCACGTTCTTCCGCATGCGGGAGTTCTTACCGGAAGACGAAGTAGGTCACCGCGGCGCCGCCGATGCCGATCACCAGCGCGATGAACCCGGCCGCCAGCGGGTGGCGGAACCAGCTGCGGTTGTAGTCCAGGGCGGCCCGGCCGGGCCCGGCGAACAACGCCGCGAAGGCCATGCCCGCGAGCGCCAGCTCCAGCTCCACGCCGTTGGGGCCGAAGAAGCCGCCCTTGTACTGCAGCGCGATGACGTTGGCCATCACGGCGAGCAGGCCCGCCGCCGCGAGCGGGGTGAAGAGGCCCAGCACGAGCAGACCGCCGCCGGCCAGCTCGGTGATGCCGGTGACCCAGGCGAGCACGACGGACTCGCGGTAGCCCATCTTCTCGAGCGACTGCGCGAAGCCGTTGATGCCGGGACCGCCGAAGAGCCCGAAGACCTTCTGCAGCCCGTGCAGCACGAAGATGCCGCCGAGCACCGCCCGCAGCCCGAGCAGGCCGATGTCCGGGCCGGCGGTCCAGCCGAACTTCTTCCGCTCGTCCTCGAACGGGTCCTCGTCGCGGGGGTCCACAGTGGACGTGTCCAGCGGCGTGTAGGCCGTCGTGTCGAACGACTTCGTGGTCGAGTCGTACGGCGACAGGACGTCCGACCCGGCTCTGGTGGTGCCGTCGTCGAAGTGGTGCACTCCCCCTCCGCTGCTCGAGTAGAACGAGTCGTCGGAGAAAGCGCTCGAACTCGCCGAGCCTTTGTCGTGAGTAGCCACGCCCGCACGCTAGGGGGCCTCGCGCGGGCGCGCGAGAGCCGAACGGCAGCCCAGTTTCACCCAGTTGGACTAATAAGTCCCGTGGACCAGATTGCGAGGTTCCTCCCCCGCCGCGAACCGCGCGATCTCCGCGATCGCGATGGCGTACGCACGACGCCCGCTGCCCGTGCACGACCCGGCCACGTGCGGGGTCAGGAACAGGCCCGGCACGGTCCACAGTGGATGATCGGCGGGCAGCGGTTCGGGGTCGGTCACGTCGAGGGCCGCGCGCAGCCGCCCCGACGTCAGCTCGGCGACCAGCGCGCCGGTGTCCACGACCGGGCCGCGTGCACCGTTGACCAGGATCGCGTTGTCCTTCATCGCGGCCAGGAACTTGGCGTCGACGAGGTGCCGGGTCTCCTCCGTCATGGGCGTGAAGATCACCACCGCGTCGAACTCGGGCAGCAACGACGGCAGTTCGTCCTGGCCGTGCACGCCTTCGCGGGCGGTGCGGCCCACGAGCGTGGCGGTGGCGTTGAACGGTTCGAGGCGCTTGCGCAGCTGCTCGCCGAGGTCACCGGCTCCGACGATCAAGACCTTCTTGTCCTGCAAGGTGTCCGTGGAGTGGTAGTCCCAGCGGCCGTCGACGCGTGCCTTCTCGAAGACGAAGAAGTCCCGGTAGATCGCGATCAACGCGCCGATGGCCCACTCCGCGGTGCTGCCGCCGTGGGCGCCCCGGCAGGTGGAGAGCAGCACACCGTCGGGCACCTTGCCGACGAAGTTCTCGGCTCCGGCACTGAGCAGCTGCACGAGCTTCAGGTTCGACAGCTGCCCGAAGACCTCGCGCGGGTCGGTGCCCGAGAGGAACCGCGGGATCAGGACCTCGGCGTGGAGCCCGTCGGCCGGAAGTGCCTCTCCCGGCTCGTAACGAACAGCCCGGACACCGTCCACCTGAGACAGCGCTTGAACTCCGAAATCATCTGGCACGAGCACGGTGAGCGTCACCCCAGCAAAGTACGTCAGAATGTCCGTCATGCGGGAGCACGACGTCATCGCGTGGGACGGCACGAAGATCCGGACGTGGCAGGCACCAGGTGAGGGAACACCGGTGCTGCTGTGCCCCGGCGTGGGTTCCGGACCCGAGTCGTGGCCGTCGCTGACCGATCGCGGCGGCCTGCTGAGCTGGTACATGCGCGGCACGATGGGCTCGGACCGGCCGGTCGACGAGCGCAACATCTCGCTGGACGACCACGTGTCGGACGCGATCTCGGCGCTGGACGAAGCGGGCATCGAGCGGTGCGTCGTCATGGGCTGGTCGATGGGCGTGACGATCGCGACGGAGCTGGCGTTGCGTCATCCGGAACGGGTGGCGGGTCTGCTGCTCGTCGCCGGTGCGCCGGGCGACTCGTTCGACGCCATGCTGCCGCTCGTTCCCAGGAACGTGCGCCGGTTCGTCGGGCTGACGGGCGCGAAGCTGTTGCAGCAGGCCGGTCCGGTGCTGGACGAGGTGCTGCACCGCCTCCCGGTGACGGACGCGACGACGTTCCTGTTGCGGCACAGCGGCGTGATCAAGTCGTCGAGCGACCCGAAGGCCGTCACGCAGGCGGTGAGCCGGTTCCTGCAGCACGACTGGCGCTGGTACTTCACGCTGGCGCTCGCCCTGGGCGCGACGCCGCGTCAGGACCTGAGCCCGATCGTGTGCCCGGTCACACTCCTGGCCGGGCGGGACGACGTGCTGGCGACGACGGAGAGCATGTCCGGGCCCGTCGGCGCGCTGCCGCAGGCACGGCTGCGGGTGCTGCCGTGCAGCCACTACCTGCCGCTCGAGGCGCCCGAGGTGGTCAGCGCCGAGCTCGACCTGCTGCTCGACCGGGTGCGCGCGGTCGACTTCGCCACGTCCGGGAGAAGTTGACTTCGGGTTCACGGTCGCGCGCCTAACCTGGGGTCGTGGTTCGTTCCGTTGCGTTGCTGACCGCCGCCTGCCTGCTGGCAGGGGGCTGCGCGAGCTTTCCCGACGAGCCGGCGCCGACGCAGTGGAGCGTGCAACCACAGCTGACCCCGCAGGCAGGCCCGAAGCCCGAGCTGCCGGGCGAGTACCGCCCGACGCCGGGCGACCCGGGCCGCAACCCGGCACCGCAGAGCGTGCCGCCGCCGCAGGGCTGCAAGGACTACCACCCGGCCGTCGTGGCCACGTGCCTCAACCCCGTCACGGGCGTCGCCCCGATCGGCGCGGACGCCAAGGGCGGCGTCGCGGCGTACGCGACCGAACGCACCGGCCGTCTGCTCAAGGTCACCAAGGACGTCGACCCGGTCGTGGTCGCCCAGATCGAGGCCGACGCGTCGACCGACGGCGGCCTGACGGGCCTGACGCTCTCGGCGACGTTCGCCGAGGACCAGCTCGCGTACGTCTACGTGACGACGGCGACGGACAACCGGGTGCTGCGCATCGCCCCCGGTGACACGCCCAAGCCGATCCTCACCGGCATCCCGAAGGGCCCGTCGGGCAACCGGGGTGTGCTGGCGAGCGACCGCAAGGGCGCGATCCTCGTCGCGACCGGGGACGCCGGGAACCCCGCGCTGGCCGCCGACCCGAACTCGCTCGCGGGCAAGGTGCTGCGCATCGACGGCTCCGGCCAGCCCGCCCAGGGCAACCCGACGGCCGGCAGCGCGGTCGTCTCGTCCGGGCTGCGGCTGCCCGGCGGTCTGTGCGTCTCCGCGGACACCTCGAAGGTCTGGGTGACGGACTGGGCCGCGAACGCCGACGTCGTCTACCGCGTCCAGCCGGGCAAGCTCGGCGAGGCCGCGTGGAGCTGGCCCGACAAGCCCGGCGTGATGGGCTGCGCGTCGTACTCGGACCAGCTGACGCTGGCGACGTCCAAGACGCCCGGCCTGCAGTCGTTGTCGATGAACGCGGCGGGCGCCTTCACCGGCAAACCCGAGCTCATGATGCAGCAGGACGGCTTCGGCCTGCTCGGGCCGGTGGAGATGCTGAACGAGTCGGCGTCGCTGGTCGGCACGGTCAACAAGGCCGGTGGCCAGCCCGTGTCGTCGGACGACCGGGTCGTCATCATCGTGCGTCCGGACCCCGCGGGCGGATCTAAGGACTGAGGGCGAACCGCTCTCCTCCGTCGCGCCACCACCGCGCGTAGACCTCGCTCTCCTCGACCAGCTTCAGGTACCCGGTCGCGACCTGCTCGCACAGGTCGTCGATCTCCCCGGCGACCGGCGCGTCCGTGCGCCAGGCCAGCACGACCTCGCGCACCAGCGGGTTCCCCGTGATCGGCAGGCGCGCGACGCCGGACGGGGTGCTGCCGACCGGGTAGAGCGGGCAGACCGCGCCGGACTCCCTGATCAGCGTCAGCGCGACGTGCGCCTCGCTGCTGAAGTGCGCGATCCGCTGCTCGAAGCCGCTCGCCGCGCACTCGCGGGCGAAGTGGGCGTTCATGCCGCTGTCGTCGGGCTCGGGCATGACCCACTTGTCGTCCGCCAGGGCGTCCAGCGCGATCTCCGGCCGCCGTGCGTGCGGGTGGTGCTGGGGCACGCCGACGAACAGCGGTTCGCGGGTCAGCAGGCGATGGCCGACGTTCGGCGGAAGGGTCAGCGGAGTACCGGGGAATTGCCGGAGCACCGCGATGTCGAGTTCGCCCGTCGTGAGCAACGCGGTGAGCGTGCCCGTCTCCTTGACGGTGCGACTCGTGACGTTGTCCTTTAACGCGGCGGCGAGTAGTCCGAAGTGATATGCGGGGATTCCCGCGAGCCTGGTGGGAGCGCTGGCGCATTGCGCGTTACGGCGCGTTACGCGTTCCAGATTGACGAGCTGAGTGAGCATCGACCGGGCTTCCTGCACGAAGTCCTGACCGGTCGGCGTGAGCTTCACACCGTCGGCCGCGCGCAGGAACAACGTGCCGCCCAGATGGTCCTCGATGCGCTTGAGCTGCGTCGTCACCGCGGGCTGGGTCAGGTGCAGCCGGGCGGCGGCCTTGCGCAGGCTGCCGCAGTCGGCGATCGCCACGACCAGTTCGAGATGCCGCACTTCCAGACGCATGAGCCCGATGTTATCGCTCAATGTAATAGGGCCAACACCCTTCGCTATCTCGCGCGAGACCGGATCGTGTCGATACGTTCGCTCGCGTGATGGAATTGGCCGAGCGCCCGGCGCGCACTGACGCGGTGCTGTTTTCGGATCGCGCCGTGAAGACGTTTCTGGAGGCCGCGTCCGCCGAATACTCGTTCATCACCGAGGACGAGCCGAGACCGTGTTTCGCGGTGCTGCTCGGCCGGTCCGCCGGCACCGAGGCCGTGGTGTCCGAGGTGGCGTTCGGCCGCAACGCGCGGCTGACGGACCCGTCGGCGCGGGAGGAGTTCGCGGCGACGATCGTGCCCTGGTTCGGCACGGCGTACGAGAACCCGGTGCGGGCGTGGTGGCTCGATCCCGCCGACCTGCTGACGATCACGCGGGCGGCGGACTCGCGGGACCTCGACGTGCTCGGCTCGATCCACCTGCACCCGGACTGGCACCGGCTGGGCCCCGAGTGCGAGCGGAACCGGCCGTTGAGCGACAGCCCGACGCCGATGGACGAGCACATGTTCCGCAACAGCGGATGGCCTGTGAACGTCGTCTGCTACCTCGAACGCCGCCATGGCGGCCTCTACTACTCGCTTGCCGCATGGGACGCCGAGTGCCTGCGCCTGCCGTTGAGGATGAACCACTCATGACCGAACAGATCTACGCGCTGTGGCAACGCATGGAGCAGGGCTGGGCTGTCGGGGACGGCACCGCGTTCGCCTCCGTCTTCGCCGAGGACGTCGACTTCGTGACCGTGCGCGGTGAGGAGCTGTTCGGGCGTCGGGCGGTGGCACTGGGCCACGGGCAGCTCTTCGCCGGGCCGTACAGCGACACCAAGCTCACCGCCGAGATCAGCCTGATCAGGCCGCTGACCGACGACGTGTCGGTCGTGCACGTCACCTCGTCCATCGCCCCGGCGGGCATCACCACCCACGCGCAGGCCGTCGTCGTGCGGCGTTCCGAGGGCTGGGAGATCGCCGCGTTCCACAACATGATCCCGAAGGGAAAGTCATGAGCAGGCCCAGGTTGCGGCACATCGCGTTCGTCGTGCGGGACGCGAAGGAGATGGCCGACTTCTACACGTCGCGGTTCGGGATGTCGTTGTTCCACACCGATCCCGACGGCAGCCACTTCGTCACCGACGGGTACGTGAACCTGGCGTTGATCCAGCAGCGGCTGGACGGGGACGTGCCCGCGGGGTTCAACCACTTCGGATTCCAGGTCGAGGACGTCGCGCCCTTTCTGGAAACGTTGGAACCGAGGCCCGCGCTCAGGGGCGGGGATCGGCCGTTCGCCGAGTACCGGGCCATCGATCCCGAGGGCAACTGGTTCGATCTGTCGGCGCACGGCTTCCTGCCGCCGGGGGCCGGTGAGGTCTGAGGTTTCAGATGTCGGGGTCCTGGGCAACCTGAGTGCGGGGTACGTGCAAGAGGGGCGGGGAGGCTGTCGGGGCCTCCCCGCCCCTAGCCATGTCTACCGCGTGCCGCTCCAGAAGAGAGCGCGCGCGACCTGCGCGTACAGGCCCTTCGGGTGGTTGCGGAACATCGGCTCGGTGCCGAACAACACCACCTTCGCGCCGTTCGCCGCCGTGCCCGACACGACCGCCGCCTGGCCCGCTGCCGCGTCCTGACCGCCCGTGCCGTTGTCGCGTGCGTGCCAGTGGCCCGCGGCGATGACCGTGCTGCCGTAGCGCTGTTCGACCGTCACGCCGGCGCCGAGGTTCGTGAACCACTGCGGGGCGTAGACGAACGAGTGGGTCAGCGCGCCCGTGCCGACCGGGCCGGTGCCGTTGACGACGTTCACCACGCCGTTGGCGTCCTCCCAGCCGGCGACCGGGGTGGCCGGCAGGAGCTTGGCGTCGGTGTTGAACCTGCTGCCGGTCGCACCGCGCGTGACCACACCGCCGCGTTCGAGGAACTTGTCCAGCACGGCCTTCGCGGTGGCGTTGAGCTGGGTGTAGCTCAGGCCCGCGCCCACGTACAGCGCGTCGATCCGCGACCAGTCGAAGCCCGCGTTCAGCACGGCCGTGGAGATCGTGCGGACGTCGAACCCGGACTCGCGCAGCACCTGCAGCTCGTCCGCTGAGACCGCGGCCGCGATCGTCTTGCGCTGCAACGCCTGGCCACCTGGTTTCGCGAAGGTGAAGCGCACGCCGTAGCGGTCGGCGACCTCCTTCGCGGCAGCCCTCTCCCTCGCGGGGACGACGATCGTGCCGTCGTCCTGACGGCGCAGGTCGAGGCCGCGGCCGAGCAGGTCGTTGACCGCGCTGACGTCCTTCTGGTCGGTCAGCGCGAGCGCGAGGTCGGCGCCGGGTGCGGCGTCGACGTCACCGGTCGGCGCGGCGGCCACGACGGGCTTGCCGTCGAAGCGGAACTGGCCGCTCTTGTGGATGTCGACCGACGCGCCCCAGAGCAGGCGGTGGCTCCAGCCGGAGATGTCGTACATGACCGGCGCCTTGTCGGAGATGTCGCTGCCCTGCTCCAGCATCACGTTCGCGAGGCCGCGCTTGGGCTGGTGCATGTCCACGACGTACGACCCGGCCGGATAACGCTTGCCGCCCAGCGTGAACGGCTTCTCGGCGCGTTCGACCCGGACGTCGTGCCGGACGAGCTGGTCGACCAGTCGCGCGGTGGCGGGCGCGGACCGTTCGTTCGTGAGCACGTAGGCGCGCGGGAACTCCGTGCTGAAGCGGTCCTCCGGGCCGAAGCCCGGCACGAAGCCGTCCGGGATCTGCCTCTGCTTCTCGCCCGCCGCGCCCCGGCGGAACATCTCCGTCTGGTTCGCGATCAGGTCGCGCCTGTTGTCGTCCACGTAGTCGAGCGTGGACTTGATGGTGGCCTCGACGACGTCCGTGTTGATCTTCGAGCGCCGCTGCAGCTCCGTCGCCGGCAGGGCGTCGTAGTCGGACCGGTTGACCCGCATCGGGATCTCGATCGTGTACGAGACGGCACCGTGGTACATCGAGTACTGCGCGGTGTAGATCGGCGCCCAGCCGTCCCACTCGCCGACGGGGTAGTCGCGGAACGGGATCTCCGGCTTCGCCGTCTCGGGATGGCCGAGAGCCTGCACGGCCTTCTCCATCTGCAGGCCGTGCGCGTAGCCGTGCTTGATGTACAGGTCGAAGTCGTAGTTCTGGCCGTGCGGAGGCGTGGTCGGCTCGATCAGCGTGTTCGTCACGTAACCGTGCTCGTCCAGCATCATCAACGGCTGGGTGCGCTCGACGATGTCCTGCATGGCCCGGTTCTCGGGCTGGGAGCTCGTGACGAAGTCGCGGTTGAGGTCGAAGCCCGCGCTGTTCGCCCGCGTGCCGGCCACGCGGCCGTCCGGGTTCGCCGTGAGGTTGAAGTAGACCCTGCTGCGCTGCAACAGTTTCCGGGTCTCGGCGTCGTTGCTCGTGGCGAGGTGCTCGATGACGCGCAACGCGCCGTCGGTTCCCTCCCACTCGTCGCCGTGGATGTTGTTGTTGATCCAGATCGGTGCCTTGTAGAGCCCCGCCGGGACGGTGCGTCCCTCTTCGACGGTAGCGCGGAACCGTTCCTGGATCCTGGTCTCCGCCGCGCTCTCGGGCGCGGTCAGCGTCACGAGGTACAGGTCGCGGCCGAGTCCCGACTGGCCGACGACCTCGACGGAGATCCTGTTGCTCTTCTGCTGCAACGCGTTCAGCTTCGGCGCGAGCGAGTGGTACGGCGCGAGGCCGAGCTTGATGGACTTGTCGGCCGTGTTCTCCGGGTAGGTCCGCAGCGTCGTCCGGCGCGGATAACCCTGGTGTCTGTCGGCCTGGTTCTCCCCCTGAGCCACGACGGACAGCGCCTGGAAAGCGGTGTCCAGGGTGGCGACTTCGTTGCGCTCGGGCCCGTTGCCAGGCTCTCGGTCTGGACTCGACGGTTGCGCCGTTCCGTTGGCCGGCGCCGCTACCACCGCGGCGGCCGCAAGGAGAACAGCGAGCAGAGTTCTGCGCATACGGACTTTTCTCGCACAACGGCCCGCCATCGACTAGAGCCGATAGGCGGGCCGTTGCATCCCCTCGGTCAAGACCTCGTGCCGTCGAGGGTGGCACAGACCGTCGATGATCGGCGAGAAAAGTTCACCAACCGCACGTCTTAAATGGGGCACAAATCACCGCTGACCAGCGCGTTCATTTCACTGAACGACGTACAACCACTCGAACGGCCTAGCCCGACCCCAGACAGAGGAACGGCCGGCGGAACGGGTCCTTGGCCATCGCCTCGGCCAGCGCCACCGCGGGCGCGGCCCCGGCCACCAACGCCCGGTGGTAGTCCGCCATCGCCGCCGCGCTGACCTCGTCCCCGACCTTGCTGGCCGCGGCGACCACCGTCCGCGTCCCTCCGGCCAGCATCGCCCCGGCGAACCCCAACGCCTCGTCACCAGGCCTGATCCGGTTCAACGCCAGCGAGCAGACCGCCAGCACCACGTGCGCCGGCGGCGTCCGCAGCCTGCCGAGCTCGTGCGCGAACAACGGCCCGTCGACCAGTTCGAGCCGCGAGAACAGCGCGTTCTCGTTCTCGTGCTCACCATGAGCCGCGACGTGCACGAGATCCGCGCCGTCGAGATGCGCGAGCACCTCCGCCGCCGTCGCGTCGTCCCCCGACAGCACCGTCGCCTTCTCGTGGTGCGCCACCAGCCGGTCCAGCTCCCCGTTCCCGAACTGCAGGCTGGGCCCCCGCACCAGCACGACCTTGTCGGTCCGGGGCCTCTCGGACTGCGCCGCCGCCAACCAGGCCGTGGCACTCGGCGCCGTGACGACGGGCCTGCCGTGCAGACTCGGGATCACACCCCACGGCACCGCGTACAGCGTGCCCGTCGGCACCACGACCAGCTCGCGCTCGCCGATGAGGTGGACCAACGGCTTGATCAGCATGGCGTCGAGCACGTCGGCCTGCCTGCGCGCGGAGGCCCCGATCACCTGCGCCAGCGGCTGCGGCAGGTAGTCCGGCGCCAGCGCGTTGAGGTCGAAGTGCAGCTTCTGCGCGCTCTCCAACGCCTCCTTGGCGGCACCCAGCCGCACCATCCGGACCTGGCCGCCCGCGATGACGACGGCGACCATCCCCCCGCCCGACACGACGAAGCTCACCATGGCGCGGTCGCCCAGTTCCGCGATGACCTCGCCGAGCCCGGCCATGGGGCGCGGCCTGCCCCACCGCTGCGCGTGCCAGCCGAGCCTGTTGGCCTCGCGCTGCGCCCTGGCCAGCTTGCTGCGCAACTCTCCGGTCGGCCGCCCGTCGAGACCGGCCCGCATCAGGTCGCGCCCGAGCCCTCGGACCTCCACGATCCGTTCAGCCAGCTCGGGGTTCTCGACGTGTTCGAGCGGTTCGTAGCGGTAGGTCTGCGCGCGCGTTCGTTCCAGCCAGACGAACAACTGCCGCGCGTCATTGCTCTCCTGCACCAGCCGGATCGCGAGCTCACCCAGTTCACGGCCGTGGACAGCCGTCGCCGACACCAGTTCGAGGCCGCCGAGCTGGTCGCGAACCTGCCCCAGCTCCTCCAGGCCCTTGCGGGCGTGCAGGAGCGCGGACCGGCGGTTCCCGTTGGCCAGAGCCAGTTCCGCGAGCACCAGCCTGCGTTGCATGCGGTGGTCGATCGGGGTCACGGCACGGGGACCAGGAAGCTGACGCAGCAGTTCCTCGCCCTCGGCCAGACGGCGCCTGCGCACCTCCAGCCGGGCCGCGAGGAGCTTCGCCAGCCTTGCCTCGTCGACGAGGTGGTTGGCGGCCAACTGGTCCGAGAGCGCCAAAGCTTTGACGACGAGAGCGTTGGTCACCCGCTTCACCTGGAGCGCGTGGGCCCACAGCTCGATCAACGCGGCCATCATCCACCAGTTGCTGCCGCGCTTCTCGAGCTTGCGCTGCGAGCGCTTCGCCATGCGGCGCGCCAGGTCGAACTGCTCGTCGAGCAACGCGGCGGACGCGCGGAACATCTCGACCTCGGCGACGTCCTGCTGGAGCTTCTCCTTGCGCATGATCGGCAGCGCCTCGTCCAGCTGCCTACCGGCCTCATCGGACAGTCCGACCATCAGCATCGCTTCGGCCTGGTCGAGCTGCACTCCGGTGAGCACCGACAGCTGCTCGTTCGCACGGTAGATGCGGGCGGCCTCTTCGTAGTGCCGCAACGCCTCGGCCACGTCGCCGCTCTGCTTGTGGGCGTTGCCGAGAGCGGCGAGGGCGTACGGGTAGAGCGCGTCCAGGCCGTACTCACGCGAGAGAGCGCGCGCCCGTTCCAGATCCGCGATGGCCGGCTCGCGCTTGCGGACCGCCGCGTTGGCGAACCCGCGAGCGATCAACGAGGAAGCGAGCCGCCACACGAGGTCCGCGTCGACCTGGTCCGGCGCCTCCGCCATCTCGGCCTCGACGAAAGAGATCATGGGACCGAACCACTGGACCGCCTGCTCGGGTTGCCCGAGCCGCATGACGATCATTCCCTGACTGTGGTCGATGCACCCGTTCAGCAACAATCGCAGCTTGGGTTCTGTCAGGAGATCGGTTTCACGGCGTGCCGCGCCGAACGTCTCGAGGGCGACCGCCATACCGCTGGTCTCGCCGAGACTGCGTGCCAGGTTGTACAGAACCCGCACCCGCAGCTCTGTCCGTTCAGGACTGTCGGGGGCGCGGTCGGCGTGCACGAGAGCACGGTTGAACAATCGGATGGCTGCGGGGACGCGGTAGTTCTCCTGCTCAGCGAATCCGCTCAGGTACAACTCGCGCGCTCTGTCCAGGGCACGAGCGGGCATGTGATCATCACACCACACGCCCCCGGACGGCGCTGTCCGCCAACCAGGCGCAGCCTGCTCGACGGACAACGCGGAGGGTGACCTAGCCGACCTTTTCCGTGGTGGCGAGGCTGTCCGGGTGGTTCGGGCAGCCGGCCTCGTGCTCGAACGAGCCGAGCAGCGGCTGGCCGGGAGGCTTGCCGCAGCACTGCGTCTCGAGCGGCGGGTCCTCCGGCTCCGGGGTCTTGTCCTTGCGGTCGTCCCCGTCCAACAGGTCCTTGAACTTGTCGGCGATGTTTGTGAACAAACCTTCTTGCTGGCCGCTCATGAGGTTTCCCCCCTCGTTTGGACTATTACTTCTCATCCCCCCAGATGAGTTGCAACGAGAGACTCGCACACACGGCTACACACATACGTCTCATTTAGCTAACAGCCACTCAGTCGGCCTAAGATCACAAAGGGCCACCTGCACGAACAGGTGACCCTTTGTGATTTTTATGGCGAATGTGTATCTGCTAGCGGCGTTCGTGCACGGCGGCCGTCAGCTGCAGCGGGCGATCACGATCTCGCGCACCCGTGCGGCGTCGGCCTGGCCCTTGGTGGCCTTCATGACCGCGCCGACGATGGCACCGGCCGCCTGGACCTTGCCGTCGCGGATCTTCTGCGCGACGTCGGGCTGGGCCGCGAGGGCCTCGTCGACGGCCTTCTCCAGCGCCGAGTCGTCCGAGACGACCTTGAGGCCGCGCTTCTCGATGACGTCCTCCGGGGAGCCTTCGCCCTCCAGGACGCCGTTGACGACCTCGCGGGCGAGCTTGTTCGTCAGCGTGCCCGCGTTCACCAGCTCGATCACCTTCGCGACCTGGGCCGGGGTGATGGCGAGGTCGGTGAGCTCGATGCCCTTCGAGTTGGCCTGCTGCGCGAGGTACGACACCCACCAGGAGCGGGCCTCGTCCGGCTTCGCGCCCGCCTCGACGGTCGCGATGATGACGTCCAGGGCGCCCGCGTTGACCAGGTCGCGCAGGACCTCGTCGGTGAGGTTCCAGTCCTTCTGGATGCGCGCGCGGCGCTCCCAGGGGAGCTCCGGCAGGGTGCCGCGGAGCTCCTCGACCCACTCGCGCGACGGCGCGATCGGGACCAGGTCGGGCTCCGGGAAGTAGCGGTAGTCCTCCGCCGTCTCCTTCTTGCGGCCCGGCGACGTGCTGCCCGACGACTCGTCGAAGTGACGGGTCTCCTGGGTCACCTCGCCGCCCGACTCGAGCACCGCGGCCTGACGCGTCATCTCGAAGCGGACAGCGCGTTCGACGCTGCGCAGCGAGTTGACGTTCTTGGTCTCGGTGCGGGTGCCCAGGGCGCCGGTGGTCTTCGGGCTGAGCGACACGTTCGCGTCGCAGCGCAGCGAGCCCTGGTCCATGCGGACGTCGGACACGTCGAGCGCCTTGAGGAGGTCCCTCAGCGCCGTGACGTACGCACGGGCGACCTCGGGGGCGCGACGGCCGGTGCCCGGGATCATCTTCGTGACGATCTCGATCAGCGGCACGCCGGCGCGGTTGTAGTCGAGCAGCGAGTGCTCGGCACCGTGGATGCGACCGGTGGCGCCACCGACGTGCAGCGACTTGCCGGTGTCCTCCTCCATGTGCGCGCGCTCGATCTCGACGCGGATGACCTCGCCGTCGTCCAGCGTCACGTCGAGCCAGCCGTTGAAGGCGATCGGCTCGTCGTACTGCGACGTCTGGAAGTTCTTCGGCATGTCCGGGTAGAAGTAGTTCTTCCGCGCGAACCGGCACCACTCGGCGATCTCGCAGTTCAGCGCGAGGCCGATGCGCATCGCCGACTCGACGGCCTTGCCGTTCACCACCGGCAGCGAGCCCGGCAGACCCAGGCAGATCGGGCAGGTGTTGGTGTTCGGCTCGCCGCCGAAGACGTTGGCGCAGCCGCAGAACATCTTCGTGTTGGTGTGCAGCTCGACGTGCACTTCCAGGCCCAGGACCGGGTCGTACTTCTCGATGACCTCGTCGTAGTCCATCAGCTCCACCAGAGCGGTCATGCCAACTCGTCCTTCCGCAGGGCGCGAGCGGCCAGCGCAGCACCGGTGACCGCGACCGCGATGCTGGCGATCGCGTTCGCCAGCATCAGCTTGTCGTTCTTCGCACGGGCGTTGCGGAAGCCGGAGAACGCTCCCACCGCACCCGCGACGGCGCCGGCCAGGCCCAGCAGGCCCCTTGCCTTCTTGATGTTCACAGCGACGGACCTCCGAACGCGCCGCGCGCGGCCTCGTAGGCTGCGGCCACCCGGTACATGCGGTGGTCCTGCAGCGCCGGAGCCATGATCTGCAGGCCGACCGGCATTCCGTCCTCATCGGACAGACCGCTCGGAACGCTCATGGCGGGGGTGCCCGCGAGGTTCGCGGGGATGGTGCAGAGGTCGGCCTTGTACATGGCCATCGGGTCGTTCGCGCGCTCGCCGATCTTGAACGCCGTGGTCGGCGTGGTCGGGGAGATGAGCACGTCGAAGTTCTCGAACGCCTTCGCGAAGTCCTGCGTGATGAGCGTGCGGACCTTCTGGGCCGAGCCGTAGTACGCGTCGTAGTAACCGGACGACAGCGCGTACGTGCCGATCATGATGCGGCGCTTGACCTCCGGGCCGAAACCGGCCTCGCGGGTCAGCGACATGACCTCCTCGGTGCTGCGCGTGCCGTCGTCGCCGACGCGCAGGCCGTAGCGCATGGCGTCGAACCGGGCGAGGTTCGACGAGCACTCGCTCGGCGCGATGAGGTAGTACGCCGGGAGCGCGTAGTCGAAGCTCGGGCACGACACGTCCGCGATCTCCGCGCCGAGCTCCTTGAGCTGCGACACGGCGGCCTCGAAGCTGCGCGCCACGCCCTGCTGGTAGCCCTCACCGCTGAACTGCGTGACGACACCGATGCGCAGGCCGGACAGGTCGCCCGACAGACCCTCGCGGGCAGCGGCGACGACCGGCGGCACGGGCGCGTTGATGGACGTGGAGTCCATGTGGTCGTAGCCCGCGATGACCTCGTGCAGCAACGCGGCGTCGAGCACCGTGCGCGCGCACGGACCGGCCTGGTCCAGCGACGACGAGAACGCCACGAGGCCGTAACGCGACACACCGCCGTAGGTCGGCTTCACGCCGACGGTGCCGGTGACCGCGCCGGGCTGGCGGATCGAGCCACCGGTGTCGGTGCCGATCGCGAGCGGGGCCTGGAACGCCGCGAGCGACGCCGACGAGCCACCGCCGGAGCCGCCGGGGATGCGGTCGAGGTCCCACGGGTTGTGCGTGGGGCCGTACGCCGAGTTCTCGGTCGACGAGCCCATGGCGAACTCGTCCATGTTCGTCTTGCCGAGGATGACGACGCCGGCTTCCTTGAGCTTGCGCGTCACCGTGGCGTCGTACGGCGGGATCCAGCCTTCGAGGATCTTGGAACCGACCGTGGTCGGCACGCCCTCGGTCGTCATGACGTCCTTGAGCGCCAACGGCACACCGGCGAGCGGCGAGACCTGCTCACCTGCCTTGACGGCCTCGTCGACGCGGCGGGCCTGCGCGAGCGCGCCCTCGGTGTCGACGTGCAGGAAGGCGTGGACCTTCCCGTCGGTCTCGGCGATGCGGTCCAGGTGGGCCTGCGTGACCTCGACGGACGAGACCTCACCGCTGTGGATCTTCGCGGCGAGCTCCGCCGCGGTGGCGTGGATCAGGTCGTTGGTCATGCTTCCTCACCCAGGATGCGGGGCACGCGGAACCGGCCGTCCTCGGCCTCAGGAGCGCCGGAGAGCGCCTGCTGCTGACCGAGGCTCGGACGGACCACGTCCTCGCGGAAGACGTTGGTCAGCGGAACGGCGTGCGACGTCGGCGGGATGTCGGCCGTGGCGATGTCGCCAACCGAGGCCACCGACTGGAGGATCACGTCGAGCTGGCCGGCGAACAAGTCGAGCTCGTCCTCGGTAACAGCCAGCCTGGCGAGCTTCGCCAGGTGCGCGACCTCGTCGCGGGAGATGCTGGGCACTCCTGTCAACCCCCGTAGGGTCGGGATTACGAATCGGGAACCCCGTGAGTCTATGGGCTGGTCAGGCGCGCCTTCGAACGGGTTACCGCCTCTATGGTTGACCGGCACGTCAACTTAACCGGTTCGCAACGCGGACAGCAGGTCATGCGTTGACGATGCGTCTGCGAGAATCACCGACCGGCAACGGCGCGAGACGCGGGGTCTCTCGCACGAGCTATGGAGGCGTTCACCTTGTCGTTCCTGATCCGGGTCCAGCTCCCGGACCGTCCCGGCACCCTCGGCGCGGTCGCTTCGGCATTGGGCGAGATCGGGGCCGACATACTCTCCGTGGACGTGGTGGAGCGCGGTTCCGGCCTCGCCATCGACGACCTCGTGGTCGAGCTCCCCTCCGGCCGCCTGCCGGACACGCTGATCACCGCCGCCGAGTCGATCGAGGGCGTCGAGGTCGACGCGGTCCGCCCGTACGCGGGCATCCTCGACACGCACCGCGAGCTGGAGCTGGTCGAGGAGATCGCCGAGGAGCCCAAGAAGGGCCTCGAGATCTTCACCGAGGGCGTCCCGAAGATCATCCGCGCCGGCTGGGCCATCGTGGTCGGCCCGAACGGCACCGGCATCACCCGCCTGACCGCGTCGTCGGCCGCCCCGGAGACCCGGATGGCGGACGTGCCGTGGTTCCCGCTGGAGCGCGCGACCGTGCTCGACGGCGAGGAGGAGTGGGTGCCGGAGACCTGGCGCGAGCTGGGCACGGAACTCGCCGCCACGCCGCTGGGCAAGCCGGACCGCGTCCTCGTCGTGGGCCGTCCGGGCGGCCCGATGTTCCGCGCGGCCGAGGTCGCCCGCCTGGCGCACCTGGCCGGCATCGTCGCGGTGGTGCTCCCCGACTAGTGGTGTGGCTCGCAACGTTGCCGGTGGAGTTCGCGGTCGGACTGCCGCGAGGCGTCCTGTCGAGCGCGGATCACGCCGCGAACGTTGCGTGACGCACCTCTAGCTCGGGGCGCGCGTTCGCTGCCGTTTCCGGGCCAGCGCTATCAGTTCCGCGTTGTTCCTGGCCTGGCGGCCGTCCGGCATCTGGAGCGTGTCCTCGAGACCCATGCGCACGTGGTGTTCGAGGAC
Organism: Lentzea sp. NPDC055074; assembly: GCF_053608005.1. Classification (NCBI taxonomy): domain Bacteria; kingdom Bacillati; phylum Actinomycetota; class Actinomycetes; order Pseudonocardiales; family Pseudonocardiaceae; genus Lentzea; species Lentzea sp. NPDC055074. The sequence continues at coordinate 77,397 of NZ_JBSGUQ010000023.1, read as the reverse complement.
CGCGGCGTAGTCGAGGACGGTCCAGGCGTCGGCGTCGCGGCCGTGCAGCAGGACCGGCAGGCCCAGTGGTTCCACTTGGGCGAGCAGGGTTTCCGCCGTGTCGCGCGTCGCCGTCACCGTGATCCGGCTGACGCCTTTCGGCAGGTCGTCGAGTGCGGCCGGGGCCGACACGACCAGCTCGACGCTGATGTTGACCCGGTGCAAGGCCTGCGCGAGGTCGCGCCAGCCTGGCTGGTCCACGCGCACGCTGGCGATGTCCGGCCGGCCCGCCGCCAGCGGTGCCCAGCTGCCGATCAGCGTGCCGCGGTTGCCGGGCACGTCGGTGGACACGCTGATCTCGATGCCCGGCACCGCCGCGCGGACCGTCGCGATCGTCGTGGCCACCTCGGGCCCGACGAGCGTGAGCGCGCCGATGACGTCTCTCGGGTGGATGTGCACCGACGTGACGCCGAGCGCGGCGACGTCCGCCGCGTCCTCCGCCAGGCGTTCGGGGGACAACGGCAGGGCCGGGTGCTCCTCGGCTGTGCGGGAGCCGTTCAGACAGGCTTGCAGCACACCTCATACGGTCCCACACAATCCCCGGTCCGGCGTTGCTCCAGGGCAGTGGCATGACTCGGGACGTCACCGGGCGAATCAACTGGCCGACTTTCCGAGTCGTGCCACTAGCTTGGGGTCATGCGACTGGCTCTGGTGCTGGCTCAGGCGGACGGTGTGGCGATGGGTGACCTGGCTCTGGGGGCGGCCGGGGTGATCGCGGTGGCGGCGGTGATCGTGGTGGCGGTCAAGCGGAAGCGCTGACTCGCCCTGCGGGATCCGCGAACTGACCCCAGACTCCTCCGTGATCGCCCCACTTCCCGGAGGTATGAAGATCATGGCCATCACCGTGAACCTCGACTCGCTCCTCGACAAGGCGTACGAGGACAAGCCGCTCACCGAGATCCTGGACGCCCCCGTCGACGCGCTGCAGGGCGTCAGCCCCGGCGACGCGGAGAAGCTGAAGGCCGCGTTCAACATCAAGACCGTGCGGGACCTGGGCACCAACAAGTACTTCCGCGCGGCCGTGACGTTGCTGGACCTGGAGGCGACGGCCCGTTAGAGCACCATGCGGTAGTGGACGAACTGCGTCTTCTCCGCGACCTGGTCGTAGAGCCGGCGAGCTGTCTCGTTCCCCTCGCTGGTGTGCCAGTAGACGCGGCAGCAGGCCTGGTGCCTCGCCCATTCCGCCACCGCCTCGATGAGCGCGCGGCCCACGCCTCGGCCGCGCGCCTCGGGGGCGGTGAAGAGGTCCTGCAGGTAGCAGACGTCCGGGCCGGACGTGCTGGGGTGCTTGAAGAAGTGCACGATGCCGGCGATGTCGCCGTCCGTGCGGGCGCATAGGGCGTGGATGCTTTTGCCCTCTTGGAACGCCTCCCACTTCTCGTCGTAGGTTTCCGCTGGCAGCGTGCGTTCGTAGAAGGTGTTGTAGCCCTCGAAGAGCTCCTGCCACCTGGTTCGGTCGGCGGGCCGGAGCGGGCCGATCGCGATCATGTTGATCCTTTCTGTGGTCACCCGGTTGGATGACCCCCGTGTCGACGACCCTCACCACCGAGCTGCTGTTGCACCGCGCGGGTACCAAGTCGTACTGGCGCGGTCTGACCTACCGCGAGGCCGTGCTGTCCCTTCGGGTGCACAGCAGGCACGTGGCGGCGCGGGTGCGGGGCGGTGACGAGGACGCCTACGTGGTGGAACTGTCGTGGTCGGGGACGCATCTGGTGGGGGCGTGCAGCTGTCCGCACGGGTCCGAGGGGTTCTTCTGCAAGCACTGCGTGGCCGTCGGGCTGGTGCTGCTCGACCGGGGCGAGACGGTGCCGCCGCCGGACGCCGAGGACGTCGAGCTCAAGGACATGTTGAGAGCCTTGCCCGCCGAGGTGCTGCGGGACCTGCTGTACGAGCAGGCCGCGGGGGACTCGAAGCTGCGGGCGCGGATCGTCTCAGCACTCTGACGGGCGCTGCGTCTCCGGCAGCAGCGCGCAGTGCTTGTAGTGGCCCAGCGCGACGTCGGCGAGCACCCAGCCCTCGGCCGTGCGGCTGAAGGTGAGCAGGTGGGACAGGCCGTACGCGGTGAACGGGACCGGGCCCGGCTCGGCGAAGTACAGCTCGGTGTGCTCGTCCACGCGGGCCACGACGGTCCGGCCCGTCTGGTCGGCGTGGAACCGCACGGCTCGGGCCTCGACCACCGCCGCCCGGTACCGGGTGCGGGCCGACGCCGTGGCCTCGGCGAGCTTCGCCTCGTGCGCGGCCAGCTTCCCGGCCAGCGCCTCCGTCACCGGCACGCCGAAGCCCGGCGTCTGCGGGCCGGTGGTGACCTTCTGCGCCCTGGCGGCCAGGTAGCGCTGCGCGAGGCCGAGGATCTCGCCCTGGTCGGCGGTGGCCAGGGCCACCGGAGTGGCCGAGGCGCCCAGCAGCGCCGCGGCCACGAGCAGGACAGCGGTTGCTCTCACGTGCGAACCCCCATTCGCCGACGGCTACCCGATGGACGTCCGGTGGCCCGCGCGGTTGCCTACAGCGGCAGCCCGTACGCGTACGCGACCAGGTTGACCCCCGGTAACGGCGACCAGTCGCGGTCCGGCAGCCGGGTGAACCCCAGCCGCTCGTACAACCGGTGTGCCGCCAGCATCTTCTCCGACGACGACAGCACGATGTCGGTCGAGCCGCCGGCGCGCGCCTTGTCGATCACCGCGCGCACCAGGGACTCGCCGACGCCCCGGCCCCGTGCCGCCGACGACACCGCCAGCATGCGGAACTCCAGCTCTCCCGGCTTCGAGATCTCCGCGTAGGGCGTGCCGGGGCGCACCACCGTCACCGAGCCCAGGACGGTGCCCGACTCGTCCTGCGCGACGAGCAGCTCGGCGTCGCGGAAGCGGGACGCGGCGTCCGCGAGCAGCGTCGCGTAGTCGTCGTGCTCGCCCACGACGCCGTCCGCGCGGTACGCCTCGACCGTCAGGGAGCCGACCGCGGGCAGGTCGGCCTCCGTCGCCGGGCGGATGATCAGGTCAGCCATCTGCGCCTTCTTCCACTGTGCCGGCCGCGCCGTCGTCGACCGGGAGGGCCACCTCCCGCGCCGCGTCCGGGCCCTGTTCCAGCAGGACGCGGAACCCCGCCTCGTCGAGCACGGGGACCTTCAGCGAGACGGCCTTGTCGTACTTGGATCCTGGCGAGTCGCCGACCACCACGAAAGCGGTTTTCTTGGACACCGAGCCCGCCGCCTTGCCGCCGCGGGCGAGGATCGACTCCTTCGCCGAGTCGCGCGAGTACTCCGTCAGCGAGCCGGTGACCACGATGGACAGACCTTCGAGGTTGCGCACGATGGACTCGTCGCGCTCGTCCTCCATCCGCACTCCCGCGGCCCGCCAGCGCTCCACGACTCCCTGGCGCCACTCGGTCTCACGCCACTCGACCACGGCCGTCGCGATGGTCTGGCCGACTCCCTCGGCACCGGCGAGGGCCTCCTCGGGAGCCTCGAGGATCGCGTCCATCGAACCGAACTGCTGCGCCAGCGCACGGGCGGCCGTCGGGCCGACGTGGCGGATCGACAGCGCGACCAGCACCCTCCACAGAGGACGCTCCTTCGCCGCCGCCAGGTTGTCGATCAGCTTCAGCGCGTTCGCCGACAGCTCGCCCTTCATCGTCGTGAAGCGCTCGACCTGCCGCAACGCGTCCGCGTCGAGGTCGAACAGGTCGGCCTCGTTCGTGTAGATCGTGGACTCGGTGATCGCGGCCGCCGCTTCGTACCCGAGGACCTCGATGTCGAGCGCGGCGCGGGAAGCCAGGTACGCCAGGCGTTCGCGCAGCTGACCGGGGCAGGTCTCCGCGTTGGGGCAGCGGATGTCGACGTCGCCCTCCTTCATCGGGCGCAGCACCGAGTTGCACTCGGGACACCTCGTCGGCATCTCGAACTCGCGCGCGTCGGCCGGGCGCGCGGCCAGCACCGGGCCGAGCACCTCGGGGATCACGTCGCCCGCCTTGCGGATGACGATGCGGTCGCCGATCAGCACGCCCTTGCGCTTGACCTCCGAGCCGTTGTGCAGCGTGGCCCGCGCGACCGTCGAGCCCGCCACCTTCACCGGCTCCATCAGCGCGAACGGCGTCACCCGGCCCGTGCGGCCCACCTGCACCTGGATGTCGAGCAGCGTGGTGGTGGCCTCCTCCGGCGGGTACTTGTACGCGATGGCCCACCTCGGCGCCCGCGACGTCGTGCCCAGGCGCCGCTGCAGCGACACCTCGTCGACCTTGACCACCAGGCCGTCGATCTCGTGGACCGCGTCGTGCCGGTGCTCGCCCCAGTACTCGACCTTCTTGCGCACGTCCGCCGGGTCGGTGAGCACCTCGGTGTGCGGCGAGGTCGGCAGCCCCCACGCCTTCAACGCCTCGTACGCGAGCGACTGGCTGGCGGCGTCGAAGCCCTGGGACCTGCCGATGCCGTGGCAGATCATCCGCAGCTTGCGCGAGGCAGTGACCTTCGGGTCCTTCTGCCGCAACGACCCCGCGGCGGTGTTGCGCGGGTTCGCGAACGGCGGCTTGCCCTGCTCGACCAGCGAGGCGTTCAGGGCCAGGAAGTCCTCCACGGCGAAGAAGACCTCGCCGCGCACCTCGACCAGCTCGGGCACCGGGTACTCGGCGGACCCCTTCAGCACCACCGGGACGTCCGCGATCGTGCGCACGTTCAGCGTCACGTCCTCGCCCGTGCGGCCGTCGCCCCGCGTCAGCGCCCGCGTGAGCCGGCCCTTCTCGTAGAGCAGGTTGATCGCGAGGCCGTCGATCTTCAGCTCGCACAGGAAGTGCGTGCCGGAGCCGATCTCCTTCTGGACGCGCTCGAACCAGCCCGTCAGCTCGTCCTGGGCGAAGACGTTGTCCAGGCTGAGCATGCGCTCCAGGTGGTCGACCGCCTTGAACTCGGTCGAGAACGTGCCGCCGACGAGCTGCGTCGGCGACTCCGGCGTCGCGAGGCCGGGATGCTCGGCCTCGAGAGCCTCCAACTGCTTCAGCAGCGCGTCGAACTCACCATCGGTGACGATCGGGTCGTCCAGCACGTAGTACCGGAACTGGTGCGAGCGCACCTCTTCCGCGAGCACGGCATGCCGCTCGCGCACCTCTGCGGGGACGTCTTCAAGGCTCTCGCTGGTCACGTCCCCAGCTTAGTGAGCAGGTCCGACAGTTCTCAGACCTCGGCTCGCCCGGCGAGTTCGCGCACGAGGGAACGCAGCTCCAGCAGGCTGATCGTGCCCTGCGGCTCGAGCTCCGCGGTCTCCACCCGCCGCAACCGCTCCCCCGCCAGACGCTCGCCGAGAGTGACGTCGAGGGGCAGGAACGTCATCGTCTGCCGGTGCTGGTCGCTCAGATCGGCGAGCGCCGGGTGGTAGACCGCGACGTCCACGACGTCGCCGTCCACCTGGGCCACCACGCGGTAGTCGCCGAGCCGCACCTTCACCTGGCCGAGGTTGACGACCACCTCGGTCGGGTCCGGCACCGGCGGCACCGAGTCGTGGAACTCCCACACCATGTCCGACGGCGGCGCCGCCTCGATCCACGCGTCGGTGTACGGGCGCATCCTCGGGTCCTCCTGACCCGTGACCACCAGCGCGTACATGGCCATGTGGCCCTGTTCGAGCGAGAACCTCAGGTCCGGGTGCAGCCCGCTCACGAGGTCCTGCAGCTCGTCCTCGACCCGGTGCGGTTCGCCGTCGCCGAGCGCCGCGCTGACCGCCGGCACCAGCTCGAACCACCGTTCCCAGAACCGCCGCGCTGCCTCCTCCGCGCTCGGCAGGTGGGTCGGGGGGACGTCTTCGGCTTTGCTGCGGCGGAACCACTTCATGATTCTCAAGGGTAGAGCTTGCGCCCCTCGGCCAGCATTTCAACGAACTGGGCGATGCGCTTCTGCCTCGTCTCCGGCCTCTTCGCGTCGTGGATGCGCAGCAGCACGGCGTACCTGTTCTGACTGTTCAGCGTCTTGAAGAACTCAGCGGCCTTGGGGTTGGCCGCCAACGCCTCGGTGAGGTCGTCCGGCACCTCGATGGTCGCCGGACCCGCGTACGCCGCGTCCCAACGCCCGTCGGCTTTGGCCTTCTCGATCTCCTTGAGGCCCGCCGGCAGCATCTTGCCCGCCGCGATCAGTTCCTCGACCTTGCCGCAGTTGCGCTTGGACCACTTGCTGCGTGGCCTTCGCGGCGTCCAGCGCTGCGAGTAGTAGGTCTCGTCCACGGACCGTGTGAGCCCGTCGATCCACCCGTGGCACAACGCGACGTCCAGCGCCTCGGCGTAGGTGATCGTTTTGATCCCGGAGCCCTTCTTGGAGTACTTGAGCCACAGCTCGGTCTCGCTCGCGCCGTGCTCGTGCAGCCACGCGTCGAACTGCGCGGGCCCCTCGAAGACGATCAACGCACCCTCCTCAGGCAAAGCGTCATCTCCTCATAGGGAACACCGAGTTCGGCCTCTTCGGGGCAACTTTCCCTCGCTATTTCCACGACCCGCACGTTCGCCCGCGGTGCCGCACAGTCGAACTTGGACACGACGGACCGTTGCAGATCGTCGGTGTCCAGCTCGAAGCAGTCGCCTCGGGCGGCGTTGGGGAGCAGGCACAGCGCCGCGTTGTGCCTGGTGTCGCGCAAGACCTTGTAGTCCCCGCGCGGGCACGTGCCACTCGTGTCGTCCAGGACGGTGCCGACCTTCAACGCGGCCTTCGCACCCCTGCAGTCGACGACGGTCAGCCCCAGGTCGTTCTCACCGGGCCCGTCGAACCTGACACAACTGCCCTTCTCCGCCTTGGAGTAGTCGGTGAGGAACACCGGCACCGCCGTTGCGGGTTCGTCTTCATCGCTGAACCCCCACCACACGGCGAGATAGGCGACCACGGCAAGTACGACAACCATCACGGTCTGTCTCACGACCACGCCGCGGAGTATGGCGGCAGAAACTGAGTGGCGCGCGGCGGCGCGTTTGGCCACAGTGCGGGGTCATGCTGATCCGGCGGGAGACACCCGCAGACATCGACGCCATCCGCGACGTGACCAACCTGGCCTTCAAGGACGGCCCGGAAGCACCGCTGATCGACCAGCTGCGTGCCGACGAGGGCTGGATCCCGGAGTTGTCGCTGGTGGAGGACGACGTTCTCGGTCACGTCGTCTGCACGCGCGGGTACGTCGGCGACGTGCCGGCCCTCGGACTCGGGCCGATCGCCGTGCACCCCGCGCACCAGCGGGCCGGGATCGGGTCGGCGCTGGTGCACGCGGTGCTTGGCGCCGCGGAGGCCCGGGGCGAGCGCGCGGTCATCCTGCTGGGTGACCCCGGCTACTACTCGCGCTTCGGTTTCCGGCTGGCGTCGGAGTTCGGGATCACGCCGCCGGACCCCGCGTGGGCACCGCACTTCCAGGCCCGGCTGTTCGGGGACGTGCCCGCGGGGGCGTTCCGGTACGCGGAGCCGTTCAACCGGCTTTGAGCACCTTGCCTTCGGCCGTGCGCGCGTAGACCGTGCCGTCGGGTTGGGCGGACACGGTGTCGATGAAACGGGCCTCGGTGAGCGGTTCCCAGGTGGTGGTGAGGCGGTGCGCGCGGCCGTTGATGATCGTGTGGAGGCCGACCGTCCCGTCTGGACGGAGAACCGCTTCCGGGGAGGCTTCGAGGCCGTCGGCGATCTCGCGCCAGGTGCCGGCGGCGCCGGCCATGAGCTTGGTGCCGGAGCGGACGTAGACCGCTGTGGAGCCGTCCGGGTAGGTGATCGCGGACGGCTTGCCCGTGGCGAAGCCGGCGGGGCTGAGCGGAATCGATCCCGACTGGCGGGCCCCCTGGGGGGCTGCGGTCCCCATCCCAATCATCCCAAGCGGGTCTGACAGTGTCGCGACGCTGCCGTCCGTCAAGATCGCGTACAGCTCCACCGTCCCGTCAGGACGCACCACGGCCTCGGGGTCTCCCGCGACACCGCCTGCGACCGGCCGCCACACGCCGTCCGCGAGCACCCTGACCTCGCCCCGAGCCGTCCGCGCGTACACAAAACGCCCGGCCACCGAGGGCCGTCCCACGAAGTCCCCGGACGTGCTCAGCCGCGTCCCGTCGGCCCAGACGTCCCCGTCCAGCACCACGTGCACGACCCCGCCGACCATCTCGGGCCCGCCCTGCCAGGCCTGCCGCAGCATCGCCCCGGCCCGGCTCTCGGACTGGTCGTACCGCTCCGGGCAGCACGACCGCTGCACCGCGTCGGCGAGCAGCCCGGCGGTCAGCTCCGGCCGGTCCACCCTCACCGCGTACTCGAAGAACCGGCGCGCCGCGTAGGACACGTCCATGATCTGCTCGGGCGTCCCCCACCCCATCGACGGTCGTTGCTGGAACACGCCCAGCGAGTCTCGGTCGCCGCACGACAGGTTGTTCATGTGCGACTCGACCCAGCCGGCCTCGAAGCCGGCGAGCATCACTTTGTCGCTCACGCGCAGAGAAAGACCAACGGCGTGCACGGCGCGGATGACGTCCGCATCGTGCACGCCGGGAACTCGGCACCTCACGTTCAGCGGCAGGGCATGTGCCGTGCCGGACATGAGCAGAACGAAGACCAGCGCGAGCCTGAGCACAAGTCCGAATTGGACACCCGGGCCCGCGCCGGCGCCACTCAGGAGTTCGCGATCAGCGAGAAGCCGAGCACGCCCGTCGCCGTGAAGTCGATGGCCGGCTCCGAGCTCGGCCACGAGCGCAGGTCGTCGGCGAACACGGACTTCGCCGAGTTGAACTCGACCGTGTAGGGCTTGGTGCAGTCGACGGACCCCGCCGGCATGTCGCCGAGGTCGCCGAACAGGGAGGCGTCGTTCGGGCCGTTGATCACGGCGCCGACCAGCACCTTCGAGCCGCCGTTGACGGAACCGGAGAGGTTCGCGGCCTGGTGGTGCGGGCACTCGGGGAACTTCGTGCCGACACCGACGATCAGCGACGTGCCCCACGCGTTGGTGCCGAGGGCGAAGCCGCGCTGCTGCGTGCCGAAGGTCTGGTATTCCTTCGAGCCGGTGAGCTTCTGGTAGAGCGCCGCGGTGGTGATGTACCCGAACGTGCGCGAGCCGACGTCCCAGGTCTCGACGTTGGCCGCGGTGCGGAACGGCGAGGTCTTGGCGGCGTCCGCGCCCTTCTGCAGCTGGCGCTGGATGTCGCCGACGACCTGCTTCTCGGTCACCTCGGCGCCGGGGACGCCCTTCTTCAGCAGCGGGGCGAGGTCGGCGTGACCCAGGGCGGAGATGTTGTAGACGTTCAGGGTGTCGGGGTCCTGCGTCGCCAGGAACTCCTTGGCCCAGTGCGTCGCCGCGCGGGCGAACTGGCCGTAACGCTTGTCGTGCAACGCCTTGGCGGCCAGCGCGAGCTGCGTCGCGCCGAACTCCATGTCGTCGGTCCAGGACTCTTCCGGGTAGTACGCGTGCGGGAACGCCGTCACGAGCTCGCCGACGTTCTCGGTCTTGGCCAGCGCGAAGAGCTGCGCGGCCTTGTCCAGGTACGAGCGGGCGACGCGCGGGTTGCGGTGCGCCTCGATCTGGGCGGCCAGCGCGAACGAGCCGGCCACGCGGCCGACCAGGTTCGGGCTGATCTTCTCGCCGGCGACGTTCGCGCGGAAGACGGGGCGGTGCTTGATGAAGTACTCGCTGTCGCCCGGCTTGACGTCGAGCTTGTCGTCGGCCTCGGGCAGGCGCCACACGTCGTGGTCGCCGACGAAGCCGAACTCCTCGGAGCCGGTGCCGATGCCGACCTGCGCGTAGAGCGTGCCGGTCTGCTCGTCGAACGCCTTGTCGAGCCACTTGAGGCCGAACTTGGCCTCGTCGTACAGGGCGTCGTTGTGCTTGTTGCGCAATGCCAGCAGCATCGACGCGGTCGAGTACGACGAGGCGTGCGTGAACTTCACGAAGTCACCGGCGTCGAACCAACCACCTTCGAGGTCGACCTTCGCGCCCGTGGGCTTCAACGGTGCGGCGATCTGGTCGCCGCCCTCGCCCGCGAACACCGGCGCCTCGTAGACGAGCGCCTCGCGGTCGGTGAGGTGCGCGGGCTTGCGGTTCAGCCTGCCCGGGATGACGTCGGCGCCGTCGCGCTGCGCCTGGAAGAACTCGACGGTGTTGTGCGCGACCGGCGAGAAGAGCTTCTTCAGCGAGTCGACCTCGAACACCGGAGAGGTCGTCGAGCCGACCTTGATCCGGTAGGTCCCCGACTTCTTCAGCGCGGAGAAGTCGATCGGATGCACTGCGGGGAACGTGTCGCTCCACGTGCCCGTCGAGGCACCCGTCCTCCCGGTCAGCACGGTCCGGCCGCGGCTGTCCACGACGGAGAACTTGGCGCCGGCTGCGCCTCCGAGCACGTAGGCGTGCTTCTGCTCGGAGGTGCCGAACCCGACCTGGTCCAGCCGGATCTGGCCGGTGGGGGCGGCCTGTGCTGGCGCCACGACCACACCTGTGAGCACGGCGGCCACGAGGGCCACGAGTCTGATGCGCATGAGGGGAACTCCCGGTCCAGGCCTCGACGTTCGGCCTTCGGTTAAGAAAGTTTCCTAATAGTTCGCAGCAGACTAGCCGCACAAACCGGACATCACCAGCCCTCGGGCGGTTCCGAAAAAGCCGAGGACAGGTCACGGGTCAGCGACAGCGCGCGTGTGACCCAGGCGGACGTCGCACCCGCCAGCCCGCACGTCGGAGTGGGCAGCGCCTTCTCGGCGAGGATCGACCGGGGGAACCCGAGACGGTCGACCAGGGTGAACGCCCGCTGCCCGAGCTCCTTCAGCGGCACCGGCACGCCGGGGTCGAGGCTCGGCACCAGCCCGAGCGCGAGCGTCGTGCCCGCCTCCCAGGTCTCGCCGATCTCGTCGAGCGCCTCTGCACCCTTGATCAACGTCGCGTCGAACGCGATCGCCGTCGCGCCCGCTTCCCGCAGCAACGTCAGCGGCGGGTGCGGCGCACAGCAGTGCACCATCACCTCGTGGTCCTTCAACGCCTCGATGACGGTCGCAAGGACCGCACGGGCGTCCGGACCCGGAACGGCGGGCACGGTGCCGAGCTTGGACGGCGTCGGCAGCAGGCCCTGCAGAACGGCGGGCAGGCCCGGTTCGTCGAGTTGCACGACGACCTTCGCCTTGGTGCGCTTGGCGACCTCGGCGGCGTGCAGACGGAGCCCTTCGGCAAGAGACTCGGAGAACTCCTTCACAGCACCCCGGTCCGTGAGTACCCGATGGCCGCGCATCAGCTCGATGTTCGACATGAGCGTCCACGGCCCGACGGCCTGCACCTTGACCGTCTCGGGCTGCGCACCCGCACGTTCCAACGCCTCGTCGAACGCGTCCAGGTCACCACGCAGCAGGTCGATGGCGCGACGGTGGTCACGGCCGGGGCGCGGGTTCACGCGGTAGCCGGAGGTGATGACCTCGATCGCGAGGTCGACGAGCAGGCCGGCGGTGCGGCCGATCATGTCCGCGCCGACTCCCCGGCCAGGCAGCTCCGGCACGTGCGGCAGGTCCGGCAGCTCGCCGACGACGATCCTCGCCGCCTCGTCGATGTCGGTTCCGGGCAGCGATCCGATTCCAGTTGCTCCACGCACCAGCCGAATTGTTCCACTGTCCGACGGACAGAAGAGGTCTAGACCCATTGACGCTATGGTCTAGGCCACTTACCGTGATTGAGCAGGCGCTGAACGTACGGGCGCCTCCCTGCACGTGGTGCAGGACCGCGACGCGCCCCGTGGTCCTGCACCACTCCCTTCCTCCCCTGCCGGAAGGACCGTCTCCGATGTCCCGCTTCGCCGTATTCGCCGCCGGGGCCGCCGCCGCACTGGTGGCCGGACTCGTCGCGATCGCTCCCACCGCCTCGGCCGCAGGCGAGTCCGCCGCGTTCAGCCAGGACTCGTCCTGGGGCTCCGGTTACCAGGGCAAGTTCACGATCAGCGCGGGCTCCACCGCCCTGACCGGCTGGAAGCTGGAGTTCGACCTGGCCGGCGCGTCGCTCGGCTCGTACTGGGACGCCACGGCGACCAGCAGCGGCAACCACCACACGTTCACCAACCGCGAGTACAACGGCAACGTCGGCGCGGGCGCGTCGACCAGCTTCGGCTTCCTGGTGAGCGGCTCGGCGTTGCCGACGAACTGCAAGCTCAACGGCGTTCCGTGTGGCGGCGGCGGTGGCACCACGACCACCACCACGACGACGACCACGACCGGCGGCCCGACCACCACCACGGGGTCCGATGTGCCGCCCACGCCCGCTAGCGCGCGCGTCGCCCCGTACGTCGACATCACGATGCCGACGCCGTCACTCATGGACGTGGCCAACGCGACCGGGCAGAAGCACTTCACGCTCGCGTTCGCGCTGGGTTCGTCGGCGGGCTGCGACCCCGCGTGGGGTGGCACGGTCCCGTTGAACGACAGCCGCATCGTGAACGACACGAAGGCCTTGAAGGCCGCAGGTGGCAGCGTCATCGTCGCCACCGGCGGCGCCATGGGCCCGTACCTGGAGCACGTCTGCTCGACGGCCGACGCCCTGTACAACGCCTACGTGAAGGTGCTCGACGCCGTCGGCTCGAACAGCATCGACGTGGACGTGGAAGCCACGATCCCGCAGGCCGTCGTCAACACCGCGCTGAAGCGCCTGCAGGACACCCGCGGCACCACCGTCAGCTACACGATGCGCATCCAGGGCCAGGACTACGGCATGGACCCGTACTCGGTCGACGTGCTGAAGGACGCGGCGGCGAAGGGCGTCACCGTCCTCGTGAACCCGATGCTGATGAACTTCGGCTACACGGGCAACTGGGGCGAGGCGATGGTCAACGCCGCGAACGCCACCCTCGGGCAGATGCGCGCCATCTGGCCGTCGAAGTCCGACGCGCAGTTGAAGGCGTTGCTCGGCCTCACGCCGATGATCGGCCGCAACGACACGGGCCCGACGACGACGCAGGACGACGCACGGAAGGTCCTCGACTACGCCAAGGCCAACCACGTCGGGCGCGTCGCGTTCTGGTCGGCCGGTCGGGACAAGGGCTGCCCCGGCGGCGGAGTCTCGCCCACGTGCAGTGGAATCTCGCAGGCCAACTGGGAGTTCACCAACCTGTTCAAGACCTACACGGGCTGATTCACCCCTGCTGGAACGAAGGCCGTTGCGGGAAGCCCCCGCAACGGCCTTCTTTCACTTCATCAGAGCGTTCAGCAGGAGCTGCAGCATCCGCAGCCCGGACCCGTACACCCGCCGCAGCAAGAACAACCAGCCATGATGACCTCCGATGTTGAACGATCATGCATTCGGACAGTAAGGCGCCTCGAACGCTGCGTGACACCACCGCCAGGGTGATTACGCTGCCACGAATGAATGGTCCTGCTGAGATGTTGGCCGCCGACAAGGCCTCGACCGGCCTCGGTATAGCGCTGATCGAGCTGCGCGACGGTTACGCGTTGCTGCGGATGACGGTCACGGAGAACATGATCAACGGCCACGGCATCGCGCACGGCGGCTTCGTCTTCCTGCTGGCGGACTCCTCGTTCGCCTACGCCTGCAACAGGACCGGGTCCGTCACCGTCGCCGCGTCGGCCGAGATCGACTTCATCAGACCCGTGCACGAGGGTGACGAGCTGGTGGCGGAGGCGGTGGAACGGACCCGGTTCGGCCGCAGCGGGATCTACGACGTCACGGTCAGGCGTGGGACCGAGGTCGTGGCCGAGTTCCGGGGACGGTCCCGGACGTTGAAGGCGTAGACACGCGCCTGAGGCCGACGAGCTGCAGCACCGCGAAGCCGAGCACCGCGAGCCCCTGAGCGAGCACCAGAGCGACGCCCAGATCGGTCAGCGGGAACCACTTCAGTGCCGCGGTGAGAACGCTGTCGAGCGCCCAGACCGTGTTGCCGATGATGACGAGCAGCACGATTCGGCGGTCCGGAATGGCGCGAGTCCCCAGGAAGAACACACCCAGGCCGTAGACGACGCAGAAAGAGCCGAGCCCGATCTGCCAGCCCGTCGGCATTCCGACCTCCGGGCGAATCAGGAGGGTCAGCAGGCCGAGAGCGAACGAAGCGACACCGTCGAGTTTCAGAGCGAATTTCAGCATGGGCCGACGGTGGCCCGCTCAACGCTGCCAAAACCACGTCAAGCGCTGCCAACTCCTGCCATCAGGTCGGCCGCGACCAGGCGCGCGGCGGCGTTCTGCCAGTTGTGCAGCGTCCGCTCCGGCACCTGCGTCACGAACCACTGCAGCGCGCGCCGGTCTTCCGCGTCGAGGTCCTCGCGTTTGGTCCGCACCGAATACGGGCGGATTCCCTTGACGTAGTAGAAGTAGACGGCGTTGTAATAACGCCATTCGTCGCTCGTGCCGAAGTCGCCGTCGACGGGCTTGAGTCGTTGAATGCTGGCGAGCAGCATGCTCTTCAACTGCGCGGCGCGATCCAACGGCGGACCTTCGTCGGTCAGAGCGATCAACGGACTCGCGACGAGCTTCCCGAGATCGCCGTAATGACTCAGGGCCTTGCGAGTGAGCTTCGCGAACTCCGCCTCGTCCTCGGTCACCAGCGGCCGGCGCTTGGGCAACGCCTCGGCGGCGTCACGCAGTTCGGCGCGTTCGGCCGCGACGGCGGGTACGGCGAGACGGTCGACCATGGACGCCAGCGGGTTCGCGAGCACCTGGACCGCGATCGCGGCGGCGACCGTCGTGCACACCAACAGGTCCGGTCCACCGAAGAAGATCACCTGCGAGCCGAACAGCACCGCGGTGAACGACGCGATGACGAGCGACCGCACCATGTCCGCGCGGATCGCCTCACCCTCCTCGACGGCGTCGGTGATGGCGACGAGGACGCCGAACGCCACCACGTCGAGCCCGATCAACGGCAACGTGACCGCGGCGGGCAGCAGATCGAGCAGGAACGCACCTGACGAGAGCCCGAACATCACCCCAACGAGTGAAAAGTAAGCACGATTCCTTATGGCTAGAGCCGTGGCGGCAGACAGCGGAAGCAATACGACCCACGGTACGAAGAACGACACGGCGAAGAACGGCAGCACCGCGAACAGCCACCACCTGACCAACTCGGGGCGCGCGAGCAGCAGCACCGCCCCCGTCCAGGCGAGCGCCGGTACCCCGATGACCACGGGATGTGGCATCACGACGGCCACCGAATAGCCGATCATCCCGGCGCCCGCCCACCACAGCAGCGGCTTGCGGGGGTCGCGGGCGAGCAGGTACAGACCCAGCCACCAGGCGAGGCCGGAGACCAGCAGCGATAGGCCGAACACGGGTCAAAGCTAGCCCTACCTGCAAAACTAATCTTCATGCCGGTAGAGCTGACGCTCCACAAAGCGGCCGAGGAGTTGCAGCGAGGCGACCTCGCCAGCGTGCTTCGCGCACGTCAGCGCGTCGCCGGCCTCGTGGGCACCTTCCCGGACCGGCTCGACCTGCGCGAACGTCTCGCCGAGGTCTACCGCGTGCTCGGCCAGCCGGCCCAGGCGGGCCGCTGGACCTACCTCTCCGAGGAACGCGACCCGGACGAGCTCGAGGCCTTCGAACGCGCCTACCGCCGCGCGGACGCCCGCCTGGTCGCGCTCTCCTGGCAGGGCCGGGTCGACGAGGCCCCGACCGAGACCGCCCGCTCGCGCCTCGCGTCGCTCTACCAGGAGGCGCGCGGCGAGCTGCAGCGCGACCTGGACGCCACGCCGAACGAGGAGACGTCCTGGGGCGCCTGCCTGATCGTCATGGCCGGCGTCACGTTCGTCCTGGCGTGTTTCATCCTGGGCATCGTGACTCTCGTGCAGTTCTTGTGGAAGCTGGTCTCATGAGAACGCTGTCCCAGTACGTCCGCCGCACCCCGGTCATGCACGTCACGGTGGACGGGCGCCCGCTCGTGTTCAAGCTGGAGCACCTGCAGCTCACCGGCTCGTTCAAGCTGCGCGGCGCGGTCAACACGCTGCTGTCGCTGAACGTGTCCGAGGTCGTCACCGCGTCCGGCGGCAACCACGGCATCGCCGTCGCCCAGGCCGCGCAACTGCTCGGCGCGCACGCCACCGTGTTCGTCCCGGTGACCGCGCCCGAGACCAAGACCAGGCGCATCGAAGCGTTGGGCGCCAAGCTGATCCGCCACGGAGCCACCTACGCCGAGGCCGCGACGGCCGCCCGCGAGCTGGGCCTGCCCTACATCGAGGCGTACAACGACGCCACGGTCATCGAGGGCCAGTCCACGGTCACCCAGGAGATCGTCGAGGACGTGCCGGAGGTCGACACGATCTTCGTCGCGGTCGGCGGCGGCGGGCTCGTCGCGGGCACCGCGCTGGCGTCCGGCGGGCGCCACGTCGTCGCTGTGGAACCCGAGAACTGCTGTGCGATGCACAACGCGCTGGAGGCAGGCGAGCCCGTCGACTCGGTCGTGGACTCCATCGCGGCGGACGCGCTCGGCGCCACCCGCGCGGGCGAGCTGTCGCTGGAGATTCTTGAGCAGCACAACGTTTCCTCGGCCCTGGTGACCGACGAGGAGATCCTCTCGGCCCGGGACCGGTTGTGGGAGGAGTTCCGGCTCGCGGTCGAACCCGCGGGCGCGGCGGCGTTCGCGTCGTTCCTCAGGGGCGACGTGTCGACTGAGCTGCCCTGCGTGATCCTGTGCGGAGCGAACTCGGAGTGGCGTCCCAGCTAGTCCGGCGGAACCGGCGCGCACCGAGCCTGCGCAACGGCGACACCACCCAGACCGGCATGTCGTCGCGACGGGCCTGACCGTTCAGCTTCCGCCGGTCCGCGGGGCTGACGAAGCACCGGAACGCGGTGCGAGCCCGCGAGGCGAGGTCGAACTCCGTGTCAATGAACGTCACGGCGCGAACGCTAGATCCGCTTTCCCTGCGCTACAACCGATTTAGCTGGTCGCGTCGATGGTCGCGCTGGCCAGGACGATGTCGCCCGCCGCGTCCTCGCGGTAGATCGCCACGGCCTGGCCGGGCGCCACGCCCTTCAACGGCTCCCGCAGCTGCACCCGAAGCACGCCGTCGACCAGTTCGGCGACAGCGGGCGCCGTGCCACCGTGCGCACGCACCTGGGCGACACACTCCACGGGCCCGTCGAGCTCGACGTGCGCGACCGGCGACGACGCCGAAATCCCCGTCACCGCGAGCTTCTCGACCGCGCCGACCCGCACGGTGCCGGACACCGGCTCCAGCGCCAGCACGTAGCGCGGACGGCCGTCGGCGGCGGGACCGTCGATGCCGAGCCCCTTGCGCTGGCCCACGGTGAACTCGTGGACGCCCGCGTGCCGGCCCAGCACCGCGCCGGTCGCGTCGTCGATCAGCAGGCCCGGCTTGGTCTCCATGCGACCCGCGAGGAACTTCTGCGTGTCGCCGTCCGGGATGAAGCAGATGTCGTGGCTGT
The DNA here is from genome assembly GCF_053608005.1 of Lentzea sp. NPDC055074. Lineage (NCBI taxonomy): Bacteria > Bacillati > Actinomycetota > Actinomycetes > Pseudonocardiales > Pseudonocardiaceae > Lentzea > Lentzea sp. NPDC055074. The sequence continues at coordinate 60,034 of NZ_JBSGUQ010000023.1, read as the reverse complement.
CCGGCTTCTTCGCGACCGACAGGCCCCGCGACGCCGCCTCGACGCGCACGTCGTCCTTCGTCGTGTCGCCCAGCGGGAACATCGCGTGCGAGAGCTGCTCCGCGGTCAGCGACGCCAGCACGTACGACTGGTCCTTGCCCATGTCGGCGGAGCGGCGCAGCTCGGGACGGCCGTCGACCAGCTCCAGCCGCGCGTAGTGACCGGTGCAGACGGCGTCGAAGCCGAGCGCGATCGCCTTGTCCAGCAACGCCTCGAACTTGATGCGCTCGTTGCAGCGCAGGCACGGGTTCGGCGTGCGGCCCGCCGCGTACTCCGCGACGAAGTCCTCGACGACCTCTTCGGTGAAGCGCTCGGCGAAGTCCCAGACGTAGAACGGGATGCCCATCAGGTCGGCCGCGCGTCGGGCGTCGTGCGCGTCCTCGATCGTGCAGCAGCCGCGTGCGCCCGTGCGCAGGGTGCCGGGCTTCGCCGACAACGCCAGGTGCACGCCCGTCACGTCGTGCCCCGCTTCGACGGCTCGTGCCGCCGCCACCGCGGAATCGACACCGCCACTCATCGCCGCGAGGACCTTCACCGCTGAACCACCTTCCGGGACCGCCTCATGCCTGCCAGGCCCGCCGTACGGGCCCTCTCCACCACCGGTCCGATGACCGACACCAGCTTCTCGACGTCCGCGTGCGTCGACGTGTGCCCGAGGGAGAACCTCAGTGAGCCGCGCGCCAACGCGGGTTCGACGCCCATCGCGAGCAGCACGTGCGACGGTTGCGCGACACCGGCCGTGCACGCGGAGCCCGTCGAGCACTCGACACCGCGCGCGTCCAGCAGCATCAGCAGGCTGTCGCCCTCGCAGCCGGGGAACGTCAGGTGCGCGTTGCCGGGCAGGCGGTCGACCGGGTCGCCGTTCACGACCACGTCCGGCACCACCGCGCGCACCGAGGCGACCAGCTCGTCCCGCAGCGCCGCGATCTCCACGGCCCGGGAAGCCTGTTCCTCCACCGAGATCCGCACCGCGCGGGCCAGGCCGACGATCGACGGCACGTCCAGCGTGCCGGACCGCACGTCGCGTTCCTGACCGCCGCCGTGCATCAGCGGCGTGCACTTCACGTCACGCGCCAGCAGCAGCACGCCCACGCCGTACGGGCCGCCGACCTTGTGGCCGGTCATGGTCAGCGCGGAGGCGCCGGACGCGGCGAAGTCGACCGGGACCGCGCCCACGGCCTGCACCGCGTCCGTGTGGAACGGCACACCGCGTGCGGCGCACACGGCGGCGATCTCGTGCACGGGGTTGATGGTGCCGACCTCGTTGTTCGCCCACATCGTGGTGACGAGCGCGACGTCGTCGTCCAGCGCTTCGGCGACCGACTCCGGCGACACGCGCCCGTGGTGGTCGGTGGGCAGCCAGGTGACCTCGGCGCCCTGCTGCTCCAGCCACTCGACGGCGTCCAGCACGGCGTGGTGCTCGACGGCCGAGGCCAGCACCCGGCGCTTGCCGCTCGCCCAGTAGACGCCCTTGACCGCGAGGTTGTCGCTCTCCGTGCCGCCGCCGGTGAAGAGCACCTCGGACGGCCGGGCGCCCAGGGCGTCGGCGATGTTCTCGCGGGCCTCCTCGACCGCCCGCCGCGCCCGCCTGCCGGAGGTGTGCAGCGACGAGGCGTTGCCCGTGGTGGACAACGCCTCGGTCATGGCCGCGACCGCCTGGGGGTGCATGGGGGTCGTGGCCGCGTGGTCGAGATAAGCCATCAGGTCTTCAGGGTAGCCCGCATGCGGGGCCCGGTCAGAATCGCTCCCACCACCGCCAACGCCGCCATCGACAGGTTGAGCACCACCACGCCCGCGGTCGGCGCCGTCGCCACGACGAGCACACCGCCGAGTCCGATCATGGTCGCGGAGAAGAGCATGTCCGAGATCTGCAGCGCGGCGGAGTTGAAACCCCGGTCGGCCTCGGGTGATGCGGCCATCATCAGCACGCCGACGCTGGACGTCGCCATGCCCATGCCCGCGCCCGCCACGGCCCAGAGCACCGGCGTGAGGAAGGCCGGGCCCCACGTGGGTGCGATGAGCGTCACGGCCGCGACACCGGCCGCGACGAACAGGAAGCCGGTGCGGACGAGGGTGTACCTCTCGATCTCGGGGTGCCGCGACGCCCACATCGACGCACTGGCCCAGCCGAGCGCACTCAGCGTGAGCGGGATGCCGGCCTCGAGCGGTGAGTAGCCGTGCACGACGCTCAACGTCAGCGGGATGAAGCCCTCGACGGCGAAGAACGTGCCCGCGAGCAGGCCACGCGCCAGGATCGTGACGGGAAGGCCGCGACGGGCGAGGAGCGTGCCCTGGGGCAGCAGGATCCGCAGAGCGGGCGCCAGCAGCAGCACCGCCAGCGCGATCAGCCACCACGTGCGGTGCTGCAGGCCCCAGCTCAGGCCCACCACGCCCAGTCCCACGGCCACCGCGGCGAGCGGCAGGTACTTCCTCACCGGCGGGGTCTCGGCGTGCGGGGGGACCTTCCTGAGCACCGGCACGAGCAGCACGATGCCGAGCAGCACCAGCGGGATGATCCCGAGGAACACCCACCGCCAGCTCAGGTGCTCGGTCGCCCAGCCCGCGACCGCCGGCCCCACCAGCGACGGGATCACCCAGGCCGCGGACAGCGCGCCGAACACGGCGGGCCTGCTGTCCTCGGGGTAGGCGACCGCGATCAGCACGTACACGGCGACGATCAGGAAGCCCACGCCGAAGCCCTGCAGCACCCGGCCGGCGAGCAAGACCGCCATGTTCTCGGCGATGCCCGCGACCACGAGCCCGGCGAGGAACAGCACCACGCCGATCAGGATCGCGGGCTTGGGGCCTCTGCGGTCCGAAAGCCGTCCGGAGAAGACCGTGGCCATGACGCTCGCCGCGAGGTTCGCGAGGAACGGCCACGCGTACAACGCCTCGCCCTTCAGCTCGCGGACCATGGTGGGCATCGCCGTGCCGACGCCCATCGCCTCGAAGGCGAAGAGCGTGACCAGCAGGAGGATGCCCGTCGTGGGCCAGCGGCGTTCAGGCGACCAGAGGCGTGATGGTGCGGGCTCGGTGAGTGTCACCTGTAGATGGTGCAATCTCCAGTTCGGTCGAGGTCAAGCGGTTTGATTGCTCTTCGGCAAGTTTCGCCAGTTCGCGTCGTGTTCCGGCGCGTCCGGGAGCGATCTCGTCCAGCACGTGGACCTCGACGACCAGATCGCGGACCTTGAGCACCCGGCGGATCGAGTCGATCAGGGTGTCGCTGCCGATGAACGCGGGCTGCGTCGTCAGGTGGTCGCCGATCCGGTAGCGCAGCACGATCGGCCGCACCGGCACACCGGCGTCGAGCGCGGCCTGGAACAGCGCCGGCTTGTAGTGCCCGGACGCGAGCCCGCACCACGTCGTGCCCTCGGCGTGGATGCCGACCGCGCTGCCGTTGCGCAACGTCGTGGCGAGCTCGTTCACCGTCCGCGGCAGCGCGCGGAGGTTCTCGCGGTCGAGGTAGACGGTGCCCGCCGCGGTGATGATCGGGCCGAGCACCGGCCAGCTCTTGATGTCCTTCTTGGCGACGAGCTTGATCGGCTGCACCGAGTCGATCGCGAGCTCGTCGAGCCACGACACGTGGTTGCTCGCGACGAGCACCCCGCGCTTCGGGATCTCCTGAAACCTCCTTGCGCCGTGGACCTCCAGCTTCACCCCGAACGCCCGCAGAACGGCGTGGAACCACAGGCGCACAACGCTTTCGCGCTGCTTGCCCGGCAGCAGCAGCGCGAGCGCGATCCACGCGCCGCACAGGATCGCCGTGACGGCCGTGAAGGCCCGCCAGGCCTGCCGGAACCCGCTCACCTGCTGCGGTGTGCTGCCGACGCACCCGTCACCGCAGGGCGAGGCGGGCATCCAGGCGTGACTCATGGTGTCTCCCCCAGGAAGAACTTCAGGTACCGCTGGTCCATGTGGTCCATGCCGAGCAGGATGAAGAGGTCCGCGACGCCGAAGTCCGCGTCGAGCGCCGGCCGGCCGCAGATCTTGGCGCCGAGCCGCAGATATCCCTTGAGCAGCGGCGGCAGCACGGTCTTGTCCGGCCGCGCGACGGCATCGACGTCCCACGGGTTGTGCGGCGTGACGCGGTACCGCTCGGGTGCGTAGTGCTTGGCGTGCACGGTGTCCCACACACCGGCCGCGAGGCTCCCGCCGTCCTGCAACGGGATCGAGGCGCACCCGACGAGCCACTTGTGGCCGCTCAGCAACATGTACCGCGCGATACCGGCCCACACGAGGCTGACGACGGCACCGTTGCGGTGGTCGGGGTGCACGCACGAGCGCCCGGTCTCGACCGTCGAGCTCCGGATCTCGTCGAGGTTGGAGAGGTCGAACTCGCCGTCGCCGTAAAGCCTTCCGGCTTCCCTGGCCCGCTCCGGCGGCAGCATCCGGTAGCCGCCGACGATCTCGCCGGTCCGGTCGTCGCGCACCACGAGGTGGTCGCAGTACTGGTCGAACTCGTCGACGTCGTGGCCGGGCACGCCGGTGTGCAGCGTCGCCCCCATCTCACCGGCGAACACCTCGTACCGCAGTCTCTGAGCGGCGACGACCTCCGCGCTGTCACGGGCGACGAGGAGGGAGTAGCGGGGTGCGTTCCCGTCCTGCTGGGCGGGGGTGCTGACAAGCAGTTCCGGCTGCGTCATGCGAACCAGGGTGAAGCCGGGTCGGCGAATCGCAGCAGGTCGGAACGATGACGCCTCAGTGGCAGGTGGGTGAACCCCCGGAGACGCGAAAAGCCCCTCCTCGCGGAGGGGCTTCGCGGGTCGTGGGACTCAGCACCACTTCGGCTGGTTGTACTCCGCGATGCCCTTGAGCCGGTTGTACTCGAAGGACCGCGTCTCGCCGAACGGGATGCTCTTGCAGTCCGGGTCGAAGCCGCGCGAGACGTCGATGCTCGCCTTGCGCTTGGTCGCGTGGCAGTTCAGCAGCGTGACGATGCCGCTGCCGCCGAAGTTCGCGTCCTTCTCGCCCATGAAGTAGAGCTTCTGCTGCCGTCCGGTGCACGGGCGGTCGGCACTGGCCGGCGCGGCGGCGAGGGTCATGAAACCGGCGGCCATCGTCAGGCCGAGCACCACGGACGCCACTCGCTTGATCTGTCGCATGCGAACTCCTCACTAGGTCGAATGAGGACAGACTTCGCCAAAGCCCTGACAAATCACTGACGACACTTAGCATCGCGAAAAGGACAAAGCGACTTCACCGGACGAACACCTGCAACTCACCGCGCCGCGCCATGCGATCAAGGTGCCGCACCAGGTGGAGTTCCTTGCGCACCAACCGTTCGCGGACATCTGCGTCGAGGACGGCCAACGGGTCGTCGAGGACCCTGTCACGCTCCACGTGCACCGTGTCGGTGGAGTAGGTCCGGCAGTCCGGGCACCACCTGAGCAGGAAGGTCCGCTCGTAGCGGCTGGAGCCGGGAGGGTAGAACCGGCGGAGGAAGTCGCGGATCTCTCCGGGGCAGCCGCTCTGCTCGCCGCCGTCAGGCGAGGTGTGCAGCCGCTGGACTTTCCTTCACTGGTGCTGAAGCCAGAAACGTTCTTCGGTCATGGCAACGACTCCACGGCTACAGGGGCGCGTTCGGGTTGTGGATGTAGGCGGAGAGCCGCTTCAGGGTCACCGGCCGCCCGCAACGGAACGAGATGCTCGTGGTGTCGCCGTGCACCTGGACTTCGAGTGCGTCCTCGGCGACGGGCGTCATCCGCAGGTTCGCGACGTTGGTCCAGCCGAAGTCGTGCACCACCAGTTCGCGCACACCAACGAAGGCGAGTTCGACCTGCACCCGGTTGCAGTTCTGCGACCACTCGGGTTTCGGGCGGTCCGCGTAGGTGGCGAAGTTGAACCTCAGATGGATCCGCGGTCCCTCGCGGTCCAGGCGGACGTCGAAGAGGTCGATGTCGTCGAGCGTCGGCGGAGCCGAGTACACCTCGTCGACGATCCGCCGGTGCCACACGTGGTCGAGCCAGCTGGTCATGCTTCCCCCAGACGAACGGCAGTGGGGCCGCCTCGCGAACGAGACGGCCCCACTGTCAGAACTGAACGCTCAGCCCTTGCGCTTCTTGACGTCCTCGGTCAGCTGCGGCGCGACGTTGAACAGGTCGCCCACCACACCGAAGTCGGCGATCTCGAAGATCGGCGCCTCGGGGTCCTTGTTGACCGCGACGATCGTCTTCGAGGTCTGCATTCCCGCCCGGTGCTGGATGGCACCGGAGATGCCCAGCGCCACGTACAGCTGCGGCGAGACCGTCTTGCCGGTCTGGCCCACCTGGAACTGGTGCGGGTAGTAGCCGGAGTCGACGGCGGCGCGCGAGGCACCGACGGCGGCACCGAGCGAGTCGGCGAGCTCCTCGACGACGGAGAACTTCTCGGCCGAGCCGACGCCGCGGCCACCGGAGACGACGACCGAGGCCTCGGTCAGCTCCGGGCGGTCGCCGCCGACGACGGCCTCACGCGAGGTGATGCGGGCGGACTTGGCGGTGTCCACGGAGATGGAGACCGACTCGTCCAGGGTGGCGTCCGCGGCGGACTCCTCGGCCTCGACGCCGCCGGGGCGGACGGTGATGACCGGGGTGCCCTTGCTGACCTTCGCCTTGACGACGAACGCGCCACCGAAGATGGACTGCACGCCGGTGCCGTCGGCTTCGACGTCCACGACGTCGACGAGCCAGCCGGAGTCGATGCGCACGGCGAGACGACCCGCGACCTCCTTGCCCTCGATCGTCGCGGAGACGAGCACCGCGGACGCGTTCGGGACGAGCGCGGCCAGCGCGTCGACCTTCGGGGTCGTGAGGAAGCCGGCGGCGTCGTCGGACTCGACCGCGTAGACCTTCGCGGCGCCGTACTTGCCGAGCGACTCGCGGATCTTCGACGCGGTGCCGGGTGCGCCCACGACCACTGCGGCCGGGGTGCCCAGACGGCGCGCGGCCGTCAGCAGCTCGTAGCTGACCTTCTTGACCTCGCCGTCGACGTGGTCGACCAGTACCAGTACTTCAGACATGATTTCCCCTCCCTCAGATGAGCTTCTGGCCGACGAGGAACTCGGCGATCTTGGACCCGCCGTCGCCACCGTCCTCGACGCGCTGACCCGCGCTGCGCGGCGGCTTCGGGGAAGCCTCCAGCACCTGGGTCCACGCACCGGACAGGCCGACCTCGGACGCGTCGATGCCCAGGTCCGCCACGGTGAGCGTGGAAACGGGCTTCTTCTTCGCGGCCATGATGCCCTTGAAGGACGGGTAACGCGGCTCGTTGATCTTCTCGGTCACGGAGACCACGGCCGGCAGCGACGCCTCGAGGAACGCGACGCCCTCGTCGGTCTCGCGCTCACCCTTGATCGTCGTGCCCTCGACCGTGACCTTGCGCAGCTGAGTGACCTGCGGAAGGCCGAGCAGCTCGGCGAGGATGGCCGGAACAGCGCCCGCGCGGCCGTCGGTGGCCTCGTTGCCCGCGATGACCAGGTCGACGTTCTCGACCGTGCCGATCGCCTTCGCGAGGACCTTCGCCGTCGCCAGCGAGTCCGAACCGTGCAGCGCCTCGTCGTTGACGTGGATCGCCTTGTCCGCACCCATCGACAGCGCCTTGCGAATGGCGTCGGTGGCGCGGTCGGGACCCATCGCGATCACGGTGACCTCGCCACCGTGGGCTTCCTGCAGCTGCAGGGCCTCTTCGACGGCGCGCTCGTTGATCTCGTCGAGCACGGCATCCGCGGACTCGCGGTCAAGGGTGTGGTCGGCGTCGGTGAGCTTGCGCTCGGACCAGGTGTCAGGCACCTGCTTGACCAGGACAACAATGTTCATAGGTCCTCTTCGACCTCCTGCGGACGGGCGGCGACGCTTACGCAGAGGACTGTAGAACTGCGCCGCCGGGTGTTCACGACCCTGCCATCACCCGGATGTTACCCGCCAGTAGCACCCCTGCAAACAGGAGCAAGCACCCCGCTAGCGTGACAGTTATCACCCGTTAACGCCACCATTTGAGACCTACCCCATTCGAGGTACTAGGCTGCGCTGACATGTACCGGCGAGTAGCGATCGTGACAGACTCCACCGCTTGTCTCCCGGCTCAGCTGACTGATCAACTCGGTATCGAAGTGGTGCAGATCCAGGTCCGGATCGGCGACCACACCGACGACGAGTCCCGCATCCCGGTTCCCGAGCTGGTCTCGGCCATGCGTTCCAACGTGCCCGTGGCGACGATCCCACCCGATCCCGGCGCGTTCTTCTGGACGTACAACGAGCTGGCCGCGCAGGGCGTCCGCTCGATCGTGTCCGTGCACGTGTCGAGCCGCCAGTCCGCGACCGTGGAGGCGGCCCGCGAGGCCGCCGCGAAGGTCCGGGTTCCGGTGCACGTCGTCGACACGCACACCTGCGGGATGAGCATCGGCTACGCCGTCCAGGCCGCCGCCAAGGTGGCCGAGGCGGGCGGCAGCGTGGAGAAGGTGCTCGCGACCGCGCAGCGTCGTTTCGACAGGTCCACCGAGCTGATCTACGTCGACACCCTCGAGTACCTGCGCCGCGGCGGCCGCATCGGTGCCGCCGCCGCACTGGTCGGCGGTGTGCTGTCGATGAAGCCGCTGCTGACCATGGCCGACGGCCAGATCACGCCGCTGGACAAGGTGATCGGCGCCGACCGCGCGCTCAACCGGATGATCGACATCGCGATCAGGCGCGCGGGCACCGACACCGTGGACGTCGCCGTCGAGCACTTCGACGCCGAGGAGAAGGCCTCACGGCTCCTGCGCACGTTGCGGCGCAAGGTCCCGAACGTCCGCCAGTTCATGTTGACGCAGGTGAGCTCGGCCATCGGGGCCCACGTCGGACCAGGTGCGCTGGGCATCACCGTTTCGCCGGTCTGATGTCCGGGAACTCTGGGAACGGTTTCGTCCGTTGAACTGGACGTAACGGACACCTGGAGGACCGATGCCCGGTTTCATGGACAAGATCACCAGGTTCCTGCGCAGCCCGCAGGGCCACAAGCTGCAGATGAAGGCAAGGCAGATGGCGCAGGACCCGCGCAAGCGCGCGCAGGCTGAGCAGCTCCTGCGCAAGTTCCGCGGCAAGAAGCACTAGTCCTTGCTGAACAACGCGTTGAGGTCGCCGTAAGCGATGCCGCCCTCGACGCTGTCGTACGTCCCCTTGGTCAGCATCTCCTCCGCTGCCCGCCTGGCGACGGCATAGGCGGCCTCGGCGACCGCAGAACCGAGGCTGACCCGTGCCACGCCCGCCTTCGCGAACTCGGCGACGGCGGGCGCGCCGGGCCCCACCAGAACGTTCAGCGGCGCGGCGATGTTCTTCGCCAGCTCCGCGACCGTGCCGATGTCGGTCACGCCCGGCACGAAGATGCCGCTGGCACCGGCTTCGACGAACTTCGCGGCCCGCGCCACAGTGCGCTCGAGCCGAGTCTCCGGATCACCAACGCCCCGCAGGAACGTGTCGATGCGCGCGTTGATGTACAGCTCCGGCGCAGCCTCATGAGCCGCCGCGTACCGCTCGGCCTGCTCGGCGACGTCGCGCTGCCCGGCTCCCAGCCCGTCCTCGATGTTGACGCCGGACGCCCCCACCTCCGCGACGGCACGCACCGTCTCGGCCACTTCTCCGGCCGTGGCGCCGAACCCGGTCTCGATGTCCGCGCTCACCGGGATGCCCACGGCCACAACGATCCTGGCGACCAGGTCGACGGCACGGTCCCGCGCGATGTGGTCACCGTCGGCGGCGCCGAGGCTCCACGCCACCCCCGCGCTGGTGGTGGCCACGGCTTTCGCGCCGGCGGCCTCGACGACGAGGGCGGACGCGACGTCCCAGGCGTTGGGGAGGGCCAGCGGGCCGGGGCGGTGGAGGGCGTGGAAGAGCTCGGTGCGGTCCGCGGCGTAAGTCATGATCGATTGATATCAGCAGGTGCCGACAGTTTTCCGGCGGATTTCGGACAGGAACCGATGACTTTCCGACATCGCCCCTCAACCGCTCGTCAGTTGCTGCCCGCCTTGCGGCGCACCTCTTCGAAAGTGCGCAGGTAGCGCTGCCGGAAGTCCTCGCGTTCCACCCACGTCGTGTGCTCGACGGGCTGGGGGGAGGCGGGCGGCGGCAGGACGGGAGTGTCAGTGCTCGCCGCTACGGTTGGTTCGGGGGCTTCGGGTTCCCCCAAGGGGGGATCGAGGTCCCCATCCCAATCGTATCCCGCAGCACCGACAGTGCCAGGTTCCGAAGCGGCTTCGGGTTCGACGACGGGCTCGGGCTCGGCGAGTGCCGTCGGCTCGGCAACCGGCTCAGGCTTCGCGACCGGCTCGGGCATCGCGACCGGCTCAGGCATCGCCTTTGACTTCGCGACCGGCTCGGCCTTCGCGACCGGTTCAGGCTTCGAAACCGGCTCCGGCTTCGCGACCAGCTCAGGCTTCGCCCTTGGCTTCGCGACCGCAGGCTGCGCCAGCACCGCCAGCGCCGGCTCCAGCTGCCGCAGTCCCATCACCGGGTTGCGGTGGATCGGCCTCGTGTCGTAGTCGTCGTCCACCGGCTCGACCGCCAGAGGCTTGGACACCCACGTCCGCGTGTCCGACAGAGCCGGTACCTCGGGCGCGGAAGCGTCGCCCGACGCGGCCTCCTCCTTGCGCCGCACCAGCACGTACATCAGGGCCGCCCCCAACGTGAAGGACAGCATGCACAGCCCGAAGACGATCCCGACTGCCCCTGCCATGGCGAAGGCTCCTAGTTGACGAGGACGTCGATCTGGGGTCCGAAGTCCGAGGGCGGGCCCCAGGTGGGGTCCACGATCACGCGGGTGGCGACGACCTTGTCCACGCCCTGCTCGGCGAGGTACTGGCGCAGCAGGCCCGCTCGTTCCATCGCGAGGACGTCGCAGCGGTGCGACGCCGTCTCGCCGTTCCACGCGTGCGCGATCAGCGTCACCGAGCCGGTGGCGTTGCGCAGCACGCTGGCGAGCGACCGGCGCACCTCCTCGCCGCGGCCCACCAGGGAGGCGGTGCCGGGCGCGAAGGTGATGCCCTTGACGGCGTGCGAGGTGAACAGCTCCCGCACCGCCTGCTGGGCGACGGTCGCCGGCAACAGGACCGGGGCGGGCGGTTCCATGCGCAGCGGTGCCACGAAGTCGGAGACCGGGACCGGGCCCGCGAGCACGGCCGGTACCGCCGGGGACGACGACAACGCCGTCTCCAGTTCGTCGCCGTAGACGGAGAAACCGAAGGCGGTCACCGAGGCAGGGACCATCAACGCGCCTACGAGAAGAGGGACCCAGCGCTTCACGAGGCGGCCACCTGTTCCGGGATGTGCAGCGGCGCGACGCGGTCGGCGGCCGCGGACAGCGCGGCGCGGGCGGCGGACAGTTGCGAGTGGACGACGCGCTTGAGCTCGTGCAGTTCGTCGGTGCGGTCGGCCACCTCGGCCAGACGGCGTTGCGCCTCGCGGCAGGCCATCTTCACGACGAACTCCGACCGCGCCCTGGCAAGCGCCTCCTGCTCCTGCAGGTGTTGGGCGGCCTCGTTGCGGCGGCGGGTCATCGTGAGCTCGAAGAACTGCTGGGCCTTCTCGCGCTTGCGTTCGGAGTCCGCCTCCAGCGAGTTGCACTGGAGAGCGGTCTCGCGCAGCAGCATGTCCGCGTCGGTCTGGGCCTGCTCGACGGCCTCGGCGCACTCGCGCTCCACCTCGTCGGCGCGCTGGCGGTGCTGCGCCTCGAGGTCCGTGCAGCGGCGTTCCATCTCCAGCTCGCGCCGTTCCATCGCGGCGGCGCGGGTGGCGCAGTCCTGACGGGACGCGTACAGCTCGGACTCGGCCTCCGCGCGCATGGCGGCGGACTCGCGTTCGGCACCGGCGCGCAGCGCGGCCATCTCGACCTCGGTGCGCTCGCGCAGATCAGTGCACTCGCGTTCGGTCTGCAGGCGCATCTCCGCCGTCTCGTCCTCGGCGAGGCGGAGCATGCGGTGCATCCGTTCGGTGGCGCTGGCGTGCGAACCGGACGTCGTCTCGAGGCGCTCGATCCTGGCTCGCGCCTCCTCCAGGTCCTGGCGCGTCATTTCCAGCAGCTTGCGCAAATCGGCCGCCTGCGCCAGTGCCTCGGCCCGGTCGAGACTCGTGAAGCGCAGCTGCTCCTCGAGATTCTCGATGTGCTCGATGACCTGACGTCGATGAAAACCTCGGTACACAACGTCGAAACCGGCGTGCAGCGGAACTAGTTCCTGCTCTTTTGCACCCATGGTCACCTACTCACTCAACCGGGCTGAAGATTGTGCGAGCTTACCCACGGCAGGTGGGGGCAACCAGCGTCGAAAGTGGACGGACGGCCATGATGGAACGGATGGAATAATGCCTCCTTGCTGCACAAACAGGCCGTCCCTAGATCAACACCAAACAACGTCCAGTCACCCGATTGTGTCAACTGGGGTGCCATTCCGGGGTGTTCACTCCGTGCGTTCGCCGTGCACGGAAAGCAACCACCCGGGCCTAGATCACACGAATTGCCTTCCATCGGTCGTGGCTACTTCGATCACCCTTCGTTAACCTTCTCGTTCGTGTCCTCACGAGTAGCCGTCGTCACCGACTCGACCGCGTCACTCCCGGCCCGTCTGGCGGACCGGTTCAACATCATCACGGTCCCGATGCAGCTCAAGATCGGGTCGGAGCTGATCGACGAGGCGTACGTGCCGACCGACAGGCTGCTGCAGGCGATGGAGGCGCAGATCCCCATCACGACGCAGCCGCCGGCGCCGGACGCGTTCTTCTGGGCCTACCAGGACGCGTGGGCCAAGGGCGCCGAGACGATCATCTCGGTGCACGTGACGCCGAAGCTCTCCCCCGCGACGGACGCGGCCAAGGTGGCCGCGGCGAAATCGCGCGTGCCGGTGTTCATCGTGGACTCGCACTCGTCGGGCATGACGCTCGGCTTCGCGGCGCTCGCGGCGGCGCGGATCGTGCAGAGCGGCGGCAACGTCCAGAACGCGCGCGGTGTCGCCGAGCAGCGCGGCCGGGACGCGAACGTGCTCATCTACGTCGACACCCTGCACTACCTGCGCCAGGCCGGACGGGTCAGCGCGGCGGCGAAGCTCTTCGGCGACGCGCTCTCGGTGAAGCCGCTGCTCACGGTCGTGAACGGCGAGGTGGAGCCGTTCGACAAGGTCGTCGGCCGCGACCGGGCACTGGCGAAGCTCGCGGACAAGGCCGTGGCGCTCGCCTACGGCCGCAACGTGGACCTCGCGGTCGAGCACTTCGCGGCCGAGAAGGACGGCCACGAGCTGCTCCAGATGCTGCAGAAGCGGATCCCGCACGCCCGCGACGTCGTCCTGACGCAGGTCAGCGCGGCGATCGGCGCGAACGTGGGACCGGGCGCGCTGGCCGTCACGATCTCGCCGTTCCAGTAACCGTTCCGGCGGGAGGTCGCGGCCTCAGAGGTCAGCGACCTCCTCGGCGAGGAGCAGCCCGGGATCGAACCCCATGGGCGTGAGGTGCCCGGCGAGCTCGAGCGAGAGCACGCCCTGCAGGCGCGTCCAGAACGAGAGCGCGCGGTGGATCGTCGGCGACGACGCCGGGATCGAACCCGCCCACCCGCGGTCCATGCCCAGGAAGACCTCGAACGGGGTCTGCGGCTGGTCGTCCGGCGAGCCGCCGCAGACCTCCAGCAGCACCGTCAGGATCTCGTCCGAGATCGCGGTGATGTCGTCGGGCGCGTGGTAGCCGGGCACGGGCGTGCCGTAGATCAACAGGTACCGGTGCGGGTCGCTGAGCGCCCACTCCCTGATCACCGCGGCGAGCGCCACGACGGTGGTGCCGGCCTCGTGGGCGGCGCGGACGGTGTCGGCGAGGCTGCGGTAGGCGTCCCGGATGAGAGCGGTGATCAGCTCGTCGCGCCCGGCGAAGTACCGGTAGAGCGCGGGCCCGCTCATGCCCATCTCCTTGGCGATGGCGTTGAGCGACAACGCTGTCACGCCGTTGGCCGCGATCTGCTGCCACGCGTGCTTCTTGACCTCGTCACGCACCTGGGCGCGGTAGCGCTCACGAGGGTTCCGCACCGGATCCGCGTCCGTCGTCGTCATGGTTAGACCCTCTCACATTCGTTATTGACAGTCACGCCTGCTTCGGCTTAGCTTCTGCATGTCACCGAAGTTATAGCCTCTAACCAAAGCTACTGCCACTAACAAACCGAAGGGGAAGTCCCATGACCCGCACGCGCACCGCCCTCGCCGCCCTCTCGCTCGGCGCCGGCCTGCTCGCCGTCTCCGCGTGCCAGAGCACGCCGTCCGGCGCTCCCGCCCCGAGCAGCGGCACCGCCGCGCCGGACTCGGTGACCTGCGAGGGCCAGGGCATCAACCCCGCGGCCCAGCTGCACCACCGGACCGAGACGCGGATCAACGCGCCGCTGAGCACGGTCTGGGAGGTGCAGACCGACGTGGAGGGCTGGCCCGCCTGGCAGAAGGCCGTCACCGGCGTGAAGAAGCTGGACCAGGGCGAGCTGCGGGCCGGTTCGCGGTTCGAGTGGACCACCCCCGCGCCCGCGACCGCGGCCACGCCCGCCACCACGTTGACCATCACCTCGACCGTCCTCGGCGTGAAGACGGGCGAGTGCGTGCGCTGGAGCGGGCCCGCCGTCGGTCAGGGCCTGGGCATCGACGAGGGCGTCCACGTCTGGACCTTCACCGAGGTCGACGGCGGTGTCCTGGTCCGCACCGAGGAGAGCTGGACCGGCGGCCAGCTGGAGGCCGACCCCGCCACCGCGATCAAGGTCCTCGCCCCCGGCCTCGACTTCTGGCTGGCCGACCTCAAGGCCGCCGCCGAGGCCCGCCCGGCCAAGAACTGACTTTCAGCACTGATCTTCAGCGCTGATCTTCGGCACTGATCTTCGGCACTGCCAAGAGAACCCACGTCCGAGCAGAAACCAAGAGGAGAAGACCATGTCCACGACCACCACGAAGAACACCGCGCACCCGTCGAAGCCCGTCCTGGCCGCGGCCTGGGCCGTGCCCGTCATGGTGATCGGCAAGTTCGGCCTGCTGTCCGGGATCCCGATCGCCGTCGTGCTCGTCGCGAGTCTGCGCAAGGGCAGGTCCAGGGCGTTGCGCTGGTGGTCGGGAGCGCTGACGCTGGCCTACGCGACGCCGTTGACGATGTGGCTGGCCGGGCCGAGCGAGGCGCCGAGCCTGTCCAAGTACATGGACTCGACGACGACCGCGGTCCTCGCCGCGGCCGGGGTCGCCACCGCCATCGCGCACCAGGTAGTTCGCAGGCGGACTACTCACAAGTAACCTGGCGGGCGTGACCCTCCCCCTGACCGGCGAACGCACGGTGCCCGGTATCGCGGAAGAGAACTACTGGTTCCGGCGGCACGAGGCGGCGTATCTGCACCTCATCGGCCACTGCGCGGACGCCGTCGTGCTGGAGGCGGGCTGCGGCGAGGGCTACGGCGCGCAGCTGATCCGCACGGTGGCGCGCCGGGTGATCGCCCTCGACTACGACGAGCTGACCTCGCGGCACGTGGCGCGCGCGTACCCGCAGCTCGACGTGCTGCGCGGGAACCTGGCCACCCTGCCGTTGCGCGACGCCAGTGTCGACGTGGTGGCGAACCTGCAGGTCATCGAGCACCTGTGGGACCAGGAGGGGTTCCTCGCGGAGTGCCTGCGGGTGCTGCGTCCCGGTGGGAAGCTCATCGTGACGACGCCCAACCGGATCACGTTCTCGCCCGGCCAGGACACCCCGCTGAACCCGTTCCACACCAGGGAACTCGCACCGTCCGAACTGGACGAGATGCTGCGCGGCGCTGGTTTCCGCGTTGACGAACTGACGGGACTGCGTCACGGACGGAGACTTGACACGATCCTGAACGGACAGATCATCAACGCACAGGTCGAAGTCGCCCTGTCCGGTGCGCCGTGGCCGGCCGAGCTCAAGGAGGCTGTGGAGTCGGTGATGGTGGAGGACTTCGACATCACCCCTGACGACATGGACGCCTGCCTCGACCTCGTGGCCGTGGCGGTGCGCCCGTGACCCGGAGCAAGTCGCCGAAGGCGTCCGAGGGCACGTTCTGCCTGGTCCTGCACAGCCATCTGCCCTGGCTCGCGCACCACGGCGCGTGGCCGGTCGGCGAGGAGTGGCTCTACCAGGCGTGGGCGCACTCGTACCTGCCCCTCGTGGACATGCTGCGCCGGTTCGCCGACGAGGGCCGTGAGGACGTCCTGACGCTCGGCGTCACCCCGGTCCTGGCCGCACAGCTGGACGACCCGTACTGCCTGCGGGGCATGCACGACTGGCTCGGCAACTGGCACCTGCGCTCGCACTTCGCCGGGGAACGGCTGCCCGAGCTGTCCACCTACGAGCACCGCGCGTCCTCCTGGGCTCTCGACAGGTTCGAAAGCCAGTGGCGGCACGGGTTCTCGCCGGTCCTGAGGTCCCTTGTGGACTCCTCGACGATCGAACTGCTCGGCGGTCCGGCCACGCACCCGTTCCAGCCGTTGCTGGACCCGAAGGTGCGGGCCTTCTCGCTGCGGGCCGGACTGGACGACACCGCGTTGCGCCTCGGCCGTGCGCCGGAGGGGATCTGGGCGCCGGAGTGCGGCTACTCCCCCGGCATGGAGGCGGGGTACGCGGCGGCGGGCGTGCGACGGTTCATGGTCGACGGGCCCGCGCTGCACGGCGACACGTCGTCCGCGCACCCAGTCGGATCGTCGGACGTGCTGGCGTTCGGGCGTGATCTCGAGGTCTCGTACCGCGTGTGGTCGCCGAAGGTCGGCTATCCGGGCGATGCCGCGTACCGGGATTTTCACACCTACGACCACCCGACGGGCCTCAAACCGTCGCGTGTGACGGGCAAGAACGTGGCGCCGGAGGACAAGCGGCCGTACGACCCGTTGCTGGCGCGCGAGGCTCTCGACCGGCACGTGGCCGATTTCGTGGAGACGGTCGTGCGGCGGTTGCGCGCGATCGACGGCGGGCTCGTCGTGGCGGCCTACGACACCGAGCTGTACGGGCATTGGTGGCACGAGGGTCCGTTGTGGCTGGAGGCGGTGCTGCGCGCGTTGCCGGAGGCGGGCGTGCGCGTGACGACGTTGCGCGGCGCCGTCGAGGCGGGGCACGTGGGTGCGCCGGTCGAGCTGCCGGCGTCGTCGTGGGGCAGCGGCAAGGACTGGCGCGTGTGGGACGGCGCGCAGGTGTCGGACATCGTCTCGTTGAACGAGTCGGTGCAGAAAGAGCTGCTGGGACTGGACTTCTCCGCCGAGACGCGGAACCCGGTGCTGGACCAGGCGGTGCGCGAGGCGCTGCTGGCGTTGTCGAGCGACTGGGCCTTCATGGTCACGAAGGACTCGGCCGCCGACTACGCCCGCTACCGCGCGAAGATTCACAGCGACCGCTTCAGCGAGCTCGCGGCGTTGGCACGGAACGGTCGTGGACAGGCGAGGGCGGCGGAGCTCCGCGCGGCGGACGGCCCGTTCGGGCATCTGGACGCGCGAGGAATGGGGTAACGGGATGCGCGTGCTGATGTTGTCGTGGGAGTACCCGCCGGTGGTCGTCGGCGGGCTGGGCAGGCACGTCCACGCGCTCGCGACACAGCTGGCCGCGCAGGGGCACGAGGTCGTCGTGCTGTGCCGGCAGCCCTCCGGCACCGACGCGATCACGCACCCGACCACCGATCTGGTGAGCGAGGGCGTGCGGCTGGTCCGCGTGGCCGAGGACCCCGCGCACTTCGTGTTCGAGAAGGACCTCCTGGCCTGGACGCTCGCGATGGGCCACGCGATGACGCGTGCCGGGCTGGCGTTGGGCCCGTGGCGTCCGGACGTCGTGCACGCGCACGACTGGCTCGTCACGCATCCGGCCGTGGCGCTCGCCGAAGCGTTCGGCGTGCCGCTGGTCGCCACGATCCACGCGACCGAGGCCGGTCGGCACTCCGGCTGGCTGTCGCACCCGCTGAACCAGCAGGTGCACTCGGTCGAGTGGTGGCTGGCGAACCGCGCCGACTCGCTGATCACCTGCTCGTCGGCGATGCGCGGCGAGGTCGGGCATCTGTTCGAAGTGGACACCGCCGACGTCTCCGTGCTGCACAACGGCATCGAGCCCGGCGGCTGGAAGGTGCGCGCCAAGGACGTCGGCGCGGCCCGGCGCACCTACTCGCCGCACGGTGACCCGCTGCTGCTGTTCTTCGGCCGGATCGAGTGGGAGAAGGGCATCCAGGACCTGATCGCCGCGCTCCCCCGGATCCGCCGCTTCCACCGCGGCACGCGCGTCGTCGTGGCCGGTGGCGGTTCGCAGACCGAGTGGCTGCAGGACCAGGCGCGCAAACACCGCGTGCTGCGGGCCGTGGAGTTCGTCGGCCACCTCTCCGACCGTTCTCTGGCGGCGTTGCTCACCGCGGCCGACGCCGTCGTGCTCCCGTCCCGCTACGAGCCTTTCGGCATCGTGGCCCTGGAAGCCGCCGCCGCCGGAACGCCCCTGGTCGCGTCGACCGCGGGCGGACTCGGCGAGGTCGTGCTGGACGGCGTCACCGGACTGTCGTTCGCCCCCGGTGACGTGGACGGCCTCACCCGCGCGGTGCGGGACGTGCTGTCGGACCCGACGTCGGCCGCCACCCGTGCGCGCGCCGCCAAGGCCCGTCTGGTCTCCGACTTCAACTGGGCCACGATCGCCGCCGACACGGCTTCGGTCTACGCCCGGGCTTCGGTGCGCGAGCCACGGGTCCTGGGCCGCCCCAAGATCGCGACGGGAAATCTGTTCACCTAGGTCCGCTACAGTCCCGGTCCCGTTAACAACAGGTGACCGAGGACTGAATGACTTACCAACGCTTCGTGGCTCTCGGGGACAGCTGCACCGAGGGCCTGGACGACCTGCTCCCCGACGGCCGGTACCGGGGCTGGGCGGACCGCGTCGCGTCCGCACTGGACGCGCCGGGCTTCCGCTACGCCAACCTCGGCGTGCGCGGCCGCCGCCTCGACCAGATGCTCGTGGAGCAGGTCCCGTCCGCCCGTGCGCTGGAACCGGACCTCGTCGTGCTCTTCGGCGGTGGCAACGACGTGATGTCCAACGCCACCCTGGAACAGATCGCTTCACGAGCAGACGCGATGGTGCGCGCCGTGACGTCGTTCGCGCCGACCGTCGCCGTCTTCACGTTGAGCGACATCTCGCACCGCATGCCGTTCGGCTGGCGCATGCGCCCTCGCATCGATGCCCTGAACACGGCCGTTCGTGGTGCTGCTGCTCGTTATGGCGCGGTACTGGTCGACGTGGAGGCCGACGAGTGCGTGCACGACTCGCGCTACTTCGGGCCGGACCGCCTGCACCTGTCCTCGTTGGGGCACAGGCGGTTGGCCGGGCACGTGCTGTCGACGCTGGGCATCCCGTCCGATCCGGCGTGGCTGATGCCGCTGGAGGGTGCGGCCGCCTCCGCCTCGATGCTGGACCATTGGCGGTGGTTGCGGGACCAGGTGTTGCCGGTCGCCTACACGCGGACGCGCAACAAGCTGATCGGGCGGCAGCCGGGTGACGGGTTCGTGCCTAAGCGCCCGCAGCTCGCGCCGCTGACCTGGCCGCAGCACGCATCTCGCTGACTCAGGCGGATGCGTCTTCCGCCCGTTTGGTCAAGGCCTCCTTGGCCTTGCGGGCCATGTCCGCGATGTCCGCCCGCCGCTGCGCGTCCGCCTCGTAGTCGGCCCGCCGGTCCCGCACGACCCGGGCCGGCATCCCGACCGCGATCTTGAAGTCCGGGATGTCCCCGCGCACGATCGCGTGCGCACCGAGCACGCACCCCCGTCCGACGCGGGTCCCGCGCAGCACCGTCACCTTGGCGCCGAGCCAGCAGTCCGGCCCGATGCGCACCGGCGACTTCACGATGCCCTGGTCCTTGATCGGCAGCGTGATGTCCTCGACCTTGTGGTCGAAGTCGCAGATGTACACCCAGTCCGCGACCAGCGACGACGCGCCGAGCTCGATGTCGAGGTAGCAGTTGACCGTGTTGTCCTTGCCGAACACGACCTTGTCGCCGATGCGCAGCGACCCCTCGTGGCAGCGGATGGCGTTGCCGTCGCCGATGTGGACCCAGCGGCCGATCTCGAGGCGGCCGAAGCCGGGGCGGGCCATCACCTCGACGCGCTTGCCGAAGAAGACCATGCCGCGCAGCACGACGTGCGGGTTGAGCAGGCGGAACTTCAGCAGCCGCCAGTACCGCACGAGGTACCACGGGGTGTAGGCGCGGTGGCGGAGCATCCAGCGCAGGGAGGCCATCGTGAGGAACCGCGCCTGCATCGGGTCACGGCGTGACCTGCGCCAGCGCGTCCAGACGGGTGCTCCCCACATCGAAGTCATGGACGGCACCTTAACTTCAGGCGGCCGGCCCAGCCGAAACGGTTCTACAGTGGCCCCATGTGGGCGGTCATCGGCGTCTGGGACATCAGTCCCGAAGCGCTCGACGCGCTGCGGGCGCAGGTGCCGCTGATGGCGTCGAGCAAGGTCGGGCGGCCTGGGTTCGTGCACGGCACGTGGACGCTCGACGGGCACATGATCCAGGTCTACGACAACGAGGCGGACGCGCGGCGCTACCACCAGGACATGCTCGACCAGGGCGCGACGGAGCCGCCCGGCGTGCGTTGTGTGGTGTGGGACGTGGCCGAGGTCGGCGCTGAGGCACCCTAGGGGCATGGCGACTTCTCTCTTCATCGACACCGACCCCGGTGTCGACGACGCGTTCGCGATCGCGCTCGCGGCCCGCAGCCCCGAGGTGAAGCTCGAAGGCCTGACCACGGTCTTCGGCAACGTCGGACTGGAGCACACCACGACCAACGCACTGCGGTTGCTCGCGCACCTCGGGCGCACCGACGTGCCGGTGGTCAAGGGCAACGAGGGGCCCGGCGGCGCTGCTGACGTGCACGGGGCCGACGGGCTCGGCGGGCAGGCGCACACGTTGCCGGAGAACGAGAAGGGGCTCTACGGCGACGACATCATCCGGTTCTTCTCCGACGAGCTCATGCCCGACTCGGTCGTCGTGGCGATCGGGCCGCTCACCAACATCGCCGAGGCGCTGGACTGCGGAATCCAGATCCCGAAGCTGATCGTCATGGGCGGTGGGCTGGGGCTCGGCAACATGACCGCGCGCGCCGAGTTCAACTTCTGGGCCGACGCCGAGGCCGCGCAGACGGTGATCAGACGAGGCAACCCGCTGATCGTGCCGCTCAACCTGACGCAGCGGTGCATCGCGGACGTCGAGTTCCTCACGAACATCGACCCGGTGCTCAGCAACCTCACCGGCACCTACCGCGAGTACCTCAAGGCGAACCCGGACCAGAACCACTCGGACCGGCCCGAGGGCATCCTGGTGCACGACGCGGTCGCGGTGGCCGAGGCGATCGTGCCCGGCACGCTCAAGACACGCGCGTACGGACTCGACGTCGACGACGAGGGTGCGCTCGTCGAGGGAAAGCACCAGGTAGAGGTCGCGGAAGACTGCGATTGGCCCGCGCTGAGGGCCTTCATGGAGCAGCGCTTGTCCGTTTGACGACAGGTTCGCGTCGCTCTCTGGGGTTGTGCGGGCACGGTAAGTAGGGTCCGCGACCATGCAGCGAAGAGTCCTCACGACAGCTGCGGTGGCGGTGGCCATGACGTTCGGAGTAGTGGTCCCTGCCTCCGCTCAGCCCCAGGTTCAGGTGGTGCCGGATCCGGCGGCACACGTGAACCCGTTCATCGGCACGACCAACCTCGGGAACACCTTTCCCGGCGCGGTCGTGCCGTTCGGCATGTTCTCCTTCAGCCCGGAGGCCAGTCGCGGCAACACCCTGCGCGCCGCGGCTCCGGGCGGTTACCGGTACGACGCCACGAAGATCCGCGGCTTCAGCCTCACCCACATGTCGGGCACGGGCTGCGCGGGCGGCAGCGGTGACATCCCGATCTTCCCGCACGTTGGGACCGTCACCACGTCGCCGACGACGGACGCGACCGACGCGATCTACGCCAGCGACTTCGCGCACACCGACGAGGTGGCCAAGCCCGGCCGCTACGACGTGACGCTCAAGTCCGGTGCTAAGGCCGAGCTGTCCGCCACCGAACGCACCGGTGCGGCGCGGTTCAGCTTCCCCGCCGACAAGCCGGCGACGGTGCTGATCAACACCTCCAAGTCGCAGGTCGGCAGCAGCGACGCCCAGACCGTGGTCGACAAGGCCAAGCGGACCATCACCGGCTCGGTGACCAGCGGCAACTTCTGCGGGTACATCAACCAGGTCGGCCGCCGCAGCTACTACACGCTGCACTTCGTGGCGGAGTTCGACCAGGACTTCACCGACGTCGGCACGTACCAGGACAACGTTGTCACACCCGGAAGCACGTCCTCCCAGGGCGGCACGACGTACGGGACGAACGGCTGGCCGGTGCTCGGCAAGGGTTCCGGCGCCTACCTCGGGTTCGCGCCCGGCAGCCAGGTCGGCGTCAAGGTCGGCATCTCGTACGTGAGCCTCGACAACGCGAAGGCAAACCTCGAGGCCGAGAACAAGGGTCAGTCCATCGAGGACATGAGGGACAACGCGTACATCGCGTGGCAGAAGCAGCTCAAGCGCATCGAAGTCGGCGGCGGCTCCGATGACGAGCGGACGAAGTTCTACACCGCGCTGTACCACTCGCTGTTGCACCCCAACCTGTTCAGCGACGTCAACGGCGAGTACGCCGGGTTCGACGGCAAGACCCACAAGATCGACAAGAGGCGGCAGAAGGCCCAGTACGGCACGTTCTCCGGCTGGGACATCTACCGCTCGCAACTGCAGCTGCTCACCATGCTCGAACCGCAGATCGGCTCGGACATCGCGCAGTCGCTGCTCAACCAGGCCGAACAGAACAACGGCGTGTGGGACCGCTGGACGCACAACGGCGGTGGCACGCACGTCATGAACGGTGACCCGGCGCCGATCGCGCTCGCGGCCATCTCGGCGTTCGGCGGCGACAAGTACGACCTCAAGTCGTCCCTGAAGTCCTTGGTGAAGGCCGCGACCGTGCCCACGGCGCTGGACCTGAGCAAGGACGGCTGGGCCGTCATGTCGGTCGGGCAGCGGCCGTCGCTCGACAAGTACCTGCAGAACAAGTACATGCCCGCTGTCTCGAACGCCTGGGGTGGCGCCGCGGAGACCCTGGAGATCTCGGCGGCCGACTTCGCGATCAGCCAGCTCGCCGAACGCGCGGGCGAGAAGAAGACCGCGAAGACGTTCGCCGAACGCGCGCAGTGGTGGCAGAACAACTTCGACCCCGTCGCGGACTCCACCGGCGGCTACATCCGCAACCGCAACGCCGACGGCACGTGGGTCAAGGACTTCACGCCCGACACCGGCAACGGGTTCGTCGAGGGCAGCAGCGCCCAGTACACGTGGATGGTCACGCACAACGTCGCCGGGCTCGTCGACTCGCTGGGTGGCCGTGAGCGCGCCACCAAGCGGCTGGACGACTTCTTCCACAACGCCGACGGCAGCTGGGCGTTGACGGGACGCGGTGGCGCGAAGTCCGAACTGGACAACGAGCCGTCGGTGAACGTGCCGTGGCTGTACAACTACACCGGCCAGCCCGCCAAGGCGCAGGAGACGTTGCGGGAGACCATCAACACGCTGTGGAAGAACGCTCCCGGCGGCATTCCCGGCAACGACGACCTCGGCGCCATGTCGTCGTGGTTCGTGTTCACCTCGATGGGCATCTACCCGCAGGTGCCCTCGCGCGCCGAGCTGGTGCTGAGCAGCCCGCTGTTCACCTCGGTGAAGATCAACCGCGGTGGCGGCAAGGACATCACGATCAACGCCCCGCAGGCCAACACGGCCACGAAGTACGTGCAGTCGCTGAAGGTGAACGGCAGGTCCGCCACCAAGACCTGGCTGCCGGAGTCGTTCGTGGAACGCGGCGGCAAGCTGGACTTCGTGCTGGGCAAGACGGCGTCCACGTGGGGCACGGGCGCGAACGACGCCCCGCCGTCGTTCCGCGACGGCGAGAAGCCGATCAAGCACGACCAGCCGTACTTCTTGACGGTCGAACCGCGCCAGCTCGTGGTGGAGCCGGGCAAGACGGTCACGGCGAAGGTCAACTCCGTCAAGCTCTACGACGGCGACCCGAAGGCGACCTACACGATCACCGGACCTGACGCGCTCACGTTCACACCGACGACCGGTGCCGTGCCCTCGGAGTTCACGGTCACGGCCAAACCCGATACACCGCAAGGCTTCTACGACATCACCGTGACGGTGAACGTCGAGGGGGCGAGCAAGCCGGTCGTGCTGCCGCAGATCGTGAAGGTCGCGCCGGCGGGCAGCCTGCTCGCCGCCGTGAACAACGTCGGCGCGTCGGCCGACGCCACCGGCGAGGGCGACTTCGACGGCGGCGGCTACAGCTACTCGCGGGAAG
Source organism: Lentzea sp. NPDC055074 (assembly GCF_053608005.1). Taxonomy (NCBI): domain Bacteria; kingdom Bacillati; phylum Actinomycetota; class Actinomycetes; order Pseudonocardiales; family Pseudonocardiaceae; genus Lentzea; species Lentzea sp. NPDC055074. The sequence goes on along the minus strand of NZ_JBSGUQ010000023.1, from coordinate 35,666 downwards.
CGCTGGCCACGGCCGGTCTCCCGCCGGGTGGCACGAGCACCGTCGACGGCCTCACGTTCACCTGGCCGTCGTCGCCTCCCAGCCGGCCCGACAACGCGACCGCCGCGAAGCAGACGCTGGCCCTGTCCGGGACCAAGCTCTCCTTCATCGGCTCCGCGGCCAACGGTGCCCGGACGAAGCAGGCGACGGTGACGTTCACGGACGGCACGACGGCGTTGGTGGACATCGGGTTCAGCGACTGGACGCTGGGCGGCGGCGGGGCGGCACCGAGCTTCGGCAACGTGATCGTCGCGAACACGCCGTACCGCAACCAGCTGGGCGGCGGCAACGAGAAGGTCGCCACGCACATCTTCGCGACGAAGACGTACGTGGCTCCGGAGGGCAAGACGCTGGCGAGCGTCGTGCTGCCGGACGACGTCAACATGCACGTCTTCGCTGTGGCACTCGGGTAGTTCTCGCCGGGAGCGGCTCCGTTTCACCAACGGAGCCGCCCCCGCGCGGGGATGATCCCGGAGTGACCGACATCGAGCAGCGACTCGTCGAGGCGGCCCGCGACGGCGAGTGGCTGATGTGCGAAGAGCCCGACAACGTGGTGCGCGCCGGGCTGATCAGGGAGTTGCTGCTCGGCCGCCACGGCGAGCTGGACCCCCTCGGGGTGCGGCTCGACGGTGCGCGTGTCCGAGGCGGTCTGAACCTCGTCCGCGTGAAGTCCTCCGCGGGTCTGGCCTTCAGCGACTGCGTGTTCGACGAGCCGATCGAGGCGCGTTCGGCGAGCCTGCCCCACCTGGCCTTCCACGGAGGTCGCTGCACCGGGATCTCGGCGGACGGCCTCCAGATCAGCGGAAACCTGTTCCTGCGCCGGGGCGTCCAGATCTCCGGGGACCACCCACGCGGCACGGTCCGGCTGCTCGGGGCCCACGTCACGGGTGACCTCGACCTCGAGGGCGCGCAGATCACGAACACGGCCGCCGACGCGCTGAACGCGGCCGGCATCGAGGTCGGCGGTCAGCTCCTGCTGCGCGACGGCGTCCGGATCTCCGGTCGCGGTGCCGACGGCGCGCTCGGCCTCGTGGGAGCCCACGTGGCGTGGAACTTCGACGTGTCGGACACCGAGATCAGCAACGACTCCGGCCCAGCGATGATCATGGACAACGCGGTGGTCGACGGTGACGTCTCGCTGGCGGGCGGCAACCGCCTGTCCGGGCACGGCCGCAGGGGCACGCTCTGCCTCTCCAGCACCAGGATCTCCGGTCACGCCGAGCTGACGGGCACGCGGATCACCAACCCCGCCGGCATCGCGGTCGACGCGCGCGGGCTCCAGGTCGGCGGAAACCTGCTGCTGCGCAACGCTCTCTCCATCACCGGGGACACCGAACACGGCGCGGTCGAACTGGCCAACGCGCAGATCGGCAACGTCCTCGAGCTCACCGACGCGGACATCACGAACACCTCCGGTTCCGCGCTCAACGCGAGCCGCTCCCGCATCGACGCCTTCGCGGTGCTCGGGCACACCGTGCTCACCGCGGGTGGGGACAGCGCCCCGCTCACCCTGTCCGGTGCCCACGTCGCAGGCAGGTTCGGCTGCGCGGACGCGGTCGACCTGAAGGTGGCGGCGGAAACGGCCCCTCTGCTGGACCTGCGCGACATGACGGTCGCGGTGGCCGTGAGGTTGCCGGCGATGTGCCCGGACCGCGGCCGTGGCGCCACGTGTGAGCACAAAGGACTCGTACGCCTGGACAACTTCACGTACGGGCACCTCGCGACGGTGTGGGACTGGGAGCAGTGGCTGCACGTCATCCGTTGCCACACCCCCGCCTACCACGCGTCGGCCTATCAACGGCTGGCTGCGGTCGAACGGGCCGCCGGGCACGACGGCACCGTGCGCCGGATCCTCATGGCCCAGCAGACAGATCTGCGCCGGCGCAGCCCGCAGTCACTGGGCGGTCCGCTGACCCGGTGGTTCCACTGGTTGTGGGGAGTGCTGGCCGGGTACGGCTACCGCGCTCGCCGCACCGCCGCCGCGCTCCTGCTGGTGCTCGTCGTCGCCGGAGCGATCGGCTGGTGTGCCGGGCAGGTGTCCACGCGGCCCGGGCACCTGGTCGCGGAGAGGGTCACCACCGCCGCGGTCGGGGCCGGGACTCCCTGCTCCACGGTGGAACTGGTCGGGCTCGGGCTGGATCGCGGGCTGCCGCTGGCGATGACCGGGATGCGGGCCCGCTGCGACCTCGACACCGCTTCGCGCAAGGGGCAGGCGTTCACGGCGGCGATCTGGCTCGTGCAGCTCGCGGTGTGGGGGCTGGCGACGCTGGCGCTGGCCGGGTACACGAACCTGGTGCGCAAGCCGGGCTGAAGTCGCGACCCATAGGGTTGTGAGGTGTTCACGGTCTCCGAACGCGACCAGTTGCGCCGCGACCTCGTCAACGCCGCCGACGTCGACCCCCGCGTGGTCGGGGCCGCCCTGACCGGGTCCGCCTCGGTCGGCAGGGAGGATCGCTGGTCCGACATCGACTTCGCGCTGTCGGTCGAGCGGGACGTCGACGCGGTGGTAGTCGACTGGACCGCGTTGATGTACGCCTGCGGGGCGGTCGGTCATCTCGACGTGCGGCAGGGGAAGACCCTGTTCCGGGTGTTCCTGATGCGGTCCACGTTGCAGGTGGACATCGCGTTCTGGCACTCGGACGAGTTCGGGGCCACCGGGCCGACGTTCAAGTTGCTGTTCGGAGAGACCAACGAGCTGCCGCAGTCGCAGCAGCCCGACCGCGACCAGCTCGTCGGGCTCGCCTGGCTGCACGCGCTGCACGCGCGATCGTCGATCGCGCGCGGGCGGGTGTGGCAGGCCGTCTACATGATCAACGGGATGCGCGACCACGTGATGTCGTTGTGGTGCCTGCGCGAGGGCGTGAACGCGGTGCAGGGACGAGGGCTCGACGACCTGCCCGGGGCCGGCGCGTTCGCCGGGACGCTGGTGTTGTCCACGCACCCCGACGAGCTGCGGCGGGCGTTCCAGGCGCTGACCGCGCTGCTGCTCGGGGAGATCACCGAGCCGGAACTGCGTGAGGCCGTTCGGGCGCTGTCTCACGGAGCAGCAGGAACGCCGTGAACAGCACGAGCACGGCAGCCGAGCCGTGCACCATGAGCGCGTAGCCCACCGTGCCGCCGTGCGTGATCACGGCGAGGCAGTCGCCGATCGGGATGATCGAGTCCGCCAGGACCACCCAGCCGAGGGCCCGGCGCTGCTTCATGAGAAGCAGGATCAGCGCTGTTAAGGCGTACGCGAGATCCCGGACGCCCTTCACGACGTAGTAGCCGGCCGGGTCGACGATGCCGAACCCGGCCGCGGCACCGTCCCCGTTGAGCAGGTAGCCCAGGCCGAAGTAGAAGCCTGCCGCGACGACGAGCCAACCCATGATCGTGGCCAACCGCATTACGTCCTCCAGTGAAATCTAGCAGTGCTAGCGACAAGAGCGACGCTAACACTAGAGGCGCTCGGATGTCTAGCAGTGCTAGATTCACTGGCGTGACCATCCAGAACCGGCGTGAGCGGGAACGGGCCGAACGCCATCAGCTGATCATCGACACCGCCCGCGACCTGGCCGAGGCGGAGGGCTGGGACGCGGTCACCACGCGCAGGCTCGCCGAGAAGGTCGAGTACAGCCAGCCGGTGCTGTACAGCCACTTCAAGGGCAAGGACGCGATCGTGCGCGCGGTCGCGGTCCAGGGCAGCGGCGAACTGGCCAGGCTGCTGCGCAAAGCCCGCCCCTCGCGTGGGGAGTCACGGCTGCGGGCGACAGCGGAGGCGTACCTGAAGTTCGCGAGGGAGAGGCCCGCGCTCTACGACGCTATGTTCGTGCAGCAGGTCGACCTGCCGTGGGGCACGAGCGAGGTACCGCAGGAGCTGCTCGACGCGTTCGGCGAACTGGTCGCCGCGGTCGAACCCGTCCACGGCGAACGAGACCTGGACGCGCTGACAGAGGTGTTCTGGAGCTCGCTGCACGGCATCGCGACGCTCGTGCAGGGCGGAAGGCTGCGGCCGGACCTCGCCGAGACGCGTCTCGACCTGTTGCTAGGTGCGCTCAGCCTCACACAGGACGAAGACCGGCTTTGAGCCGATCCGCGTCAGCACGACCGTGGCCGAACCGGGCCCGGAGAGCTTGAGGCGTTTGCGCATCGTGTTCGGGTCGACGTCCAGGCCGCGCACCAGGATCTCCAGCCGCCCGATCGAGCGCGTCCTCAGCAACGACTTCAGCGACTTCTCCGTGTAGTGCCCGTGTTCGAGCACGCGGAACGCCCGGATGCCGGGAGGAGGTTCGGAGCCGCTCAGGTACGCGATGCGCTCGTCGAGCTGCCACAACCCGTGGCGCGCCGCGTAATGACGCACCAGGCCGGCCCGCACGACCGCGCCGTCCGGGTCGATGAGCCACTCACCGGGCGCGGCGACGGGACAGTCGTCGGGTTCGGCGTCCGTCAGGGTCCACGACGACGACCCGTGCAGCACCGAGGCCCGGCGCGACACCCCGGGCGTGGCGAGGCCTCGCGTCCACAGACAGGCTTCGCGGACGGCACCGTCCAGCGACACGACCTCGATCTCGTCGGCCCACGGCGCGACGGCGAAGTCGATGCCGGGAGCGCACTTCACCGCGAGGTCCACGCCCGCGTACACCTCGGACAGCTCGTCCAGCGGCGGCACGAAGTCCGAGGGGTTCCACTTGCGACGGCCCGACGAGTCACGACGAGCCGGGTCCGCGGTCACGGCCGAAGCGCGCGACACCGGACGCAGGGCATCGGCCTGGACGACCTGCCCGCCCGGAACGTTGTTGCGCGCCATGGCGAGGCGCACCGGGTCGAGGTCCGAGCCGAGGCAGACCGAGGCCACCTCGCTCAGCGCGAAGAGGTCCGCACCGACCGAACACGTGACGTCGTGGACCGAGCGGCCGGCGAACCGCAGCGCGCGATGCCGGGCCACCGCGGACGCCGTGGCCTGCTGCAGCGCGTCGTCGGTGAAGAGCCAGGACGAAGCGGAGTCCAGTTTGGACACGGCACGACGCCGCAGCAGCACGGTCTCCACGACCGGGGCGAACGACGGGCCGAGGGACCTGCGGGCCGTCTCGACGTCACGCAGCCGTGAGGCGTCCGAAAAAGGCAACGCGTCCACCGAGGCCAGCGCGGCGGTTCCGGCGGCGGAGCGCAGGAACGCCACGTCGGCCGTGGTGAACGCGTACCCCACTTACGAAGACTTCCTACCGGTGATCGACACGTTGTAGAACACCTCGCGCGGCAGCACCTTCGACAGCACGTTCTGGTCGACCCACGAGAGGTTCTGCCAGGTGCGGTAGGCGAACATCGCCCACCCGAAGCCCAGCTTCTCGCGCGGCACGGCGGCCTCGAACGTGCGCACCGGCCAGCCGAACAGGGCCGCGGACAGCTCGTCGGTCACCGCGTGGACGCCGACGGCACCGGCGCGGCGAGCCGTCGCCTCCAGCTGGTCCGGGTCGAACGTGTGCAGGTCGACGACGGCTTCGAGAGCGGCCGCGCGGGAGGACTCGTCGAGCTCCTCCTGCGGACGGCGCCAGTCGCCGAGCACCGGCACGGCCTTGGTGATGTTGGTGGTGAGCCACCACGTCGCCTGGCCGAGCTTGCGGGCGTAGAAGTTGCCGATGTTCGTCGGGTCGCCCGCGAACACGAACTTGCCGCCGGGCTTGAGCACCCGCAGCACCTCGCGCATCGCCGCCTCCACATCGGGGATGTGGTGCAGCACCGCGTGACCGACGACCAGGTCGAACGTGTTGTCGTCGTACGGGATCCGCTCGGCGTCGGCGACGCGGCCGTCGACGTCCAGGCCGAGGTGCTCGGCGTTGCGCAGCGCGACCTCGACCATGCCGGGCGACAGGTCGGTGACCGAGCCCTTCTTGATCACCTCGCCCTGCATGAGGTTCAGCAGGAAGAAACCGGTGCCGCAACCCAGTTCCAGCGCGTGCTCGTACGGGCCGACGTCCCCCGCGGCGGCGCGGAAGCGGTCCGTCGCGTAGGTGATGCAGCGGTCGTCGTAGGAGATCGACCACTTCTCGTCGTACGTGCCCGCTTCCCAGTCGTGGTAGAGCACCTGGGCGAGCTTGGTGTCCTTGTACGCGGCCTCGACCTCTTCGGCCGTCGCGTGCGGGTTCGGTGCCGGATCAGTTGCCACTGAACTTCGCCTTTCCGGGACCGTTCGCGATGAACGACTCCACGCCGTTCTTCTTGTCCTCCGTCGCGAACAGGGCCGCGAAGAGGTGGCTTTCGAGCTTCAGGCCCGACTCCAGGTCGGTGTCGAGGCCACCGTCGACGGCGGCCTTCGTCGCGGCCAGCGCGAGCACGGGCCCGTTGACGAACTGCTTGGCCCACCGCACGGCAGCGGCGTACACGTCGTCGGGCGCGACGACCTCGTCGACCATGCCGATCTCGAGCGCCTCCTGGGCGCCGACGAACCGGCCGGTGTAGAGCAGGTCCTTGGTCTTCGACGGTCCGATCAACCGGGCGAGGCGCTGCGTGCCGCCACCGCCGGGGATCAGGCCGAGCAGGATCTCGGGCTGGCCGACCTTCGCGTTGTCGCCGGCGATGCGGCGGTCGCAGCCGAGCGCGACCTCGAACCCGCCACCGAGCGCGTACCCGGTGATCGCGGCAACGGTCGGCTTGGGCACCGAGGCCAGCGCGCCGAGAGCGTCCGACAGGCCCTTGGCCCGCAGCGTCATCTCGGCGTGGGAGATCTGCGCGAACTCCTTGACGTCCGCGCCGGCCGCGAAGACCTTCTCGCCGCCGTAGACGATGACCGCGTAGACGTCCGAACGCTCCGAGGCCTCCTTCGCGGCGGCCTGGAGCTCGGTCTGCACCTGCCGGTTCAGGGCGTTCATCGGCGGCCGCTCCAGGCGGATCGTCCCGATCCCGTCCGAGACTTCAAGCCTCACGAACTCAGCCACTACAACGCCTCCATCAGTTGTCGCGACGACGGTGTCACGTTACCCGGCAGTAGCCGCGAGTTCGCGCCGGTCGTCCGGTCAACCGCCGGTGCCGGACTCGGCGGAGCCCAATTCGGTGCCGGCGATTGGCCGGACGACCGGCTTCCCGGCGAACTCGCCGCCGTCTGCGGAGCAGCGGCCAAAGACTCAGATCTTCCTGCGGGCGAAGAAGCGGTCTCCCGACTTCTGCAGCTCCAGGTCCTGGCCGAAGGTCTTCGAGAGGTTCTCCTCGGTGAGGGTGTCCTCCAGCAGGCCCTGCGCCACGATCGAGCCCTCGCGCAGCAGCAGCGCGTGCGTGAAACCGGGCGGGATCTCCTCGACGTGGTGCGTGACCAGCACCATCGCGGGCGCGTCCGGGTCGAGGGCCAGCTCCGAGAGCTTCGCGACCAGGTCCTCGCGGCCGCCGAGGTCGAGGCCCGCGGCGGGCTCGTCGAGCAGCAGCATCTCGGGGTCGGTCATCAACGCGCGGGCGATCAGCGTGCGCTTGCGCTCACCCTCGCTCAGGGTGCCGTAGAGGCGGTCGGCGAGGTGCTCCATGCCGAGGGTGCCCAGCAGCTCGCGCGCACGGTCGGTGTCCTGCTCGCCGTACTCCTCGCGCCACCGGCCGAGCACCGCGTACCCGGCGGAGACGACCAGGTCGACGACGGTCTCGTCGGGCGGGATGCGGCCGCCGAGGGCCGCCGAGCAGAGGCCGATCCGGGGCTTGAGCTCCTGGACGTCCGTCTTGCCCAGACGTTCACCCAGGAGGTGGACCTTGCCCTTGGTCGGGTGCAGGTCGGCGCTGGAGAGCCGTAGCAGGGTGGTCTTGCCGGCACCGTTCGGGCCCAGCACCACCCAGCGCTCATCCAGTTCCACGCTCCAGTCGATGTTTCCGACCAGCGTGTTCTTGCCGCGGCGGACCGACACGCCCGCCATGTGCACGACCAGATCTGTCACGTCGACGTCCGCCACGGCTCCATTCTTCCGAACGGCCCCCCACCTACCACTCATCGGGGTGTCCCTCGCGCCGGGTGACGCCGCTGCGCCGCCTGTGTGAACTCTCAAGTTTTATGTCGGTGTCAGATGCCAAGATCGGGGACATGGCTACTCGACCCGAGTCCGAGGTGCTGGCAGGCCGACCGTTCCCACTGGGGGCACACGCCGAGGCAGGCGGTGTCCGCTTCGCGGTGACGTCCCACGTCGCCGACGCGGTCGAGGTCTGCCTCGTCGGCGACGACGGCACCGAGAAACGGGTCGAGCTGACCGAACGGACGTTCGGCGTCTGGCACGGCCTCGTGCCCGGCGTCACGCTCGGCCAGCGCTACGGGTTCCGGGTGCACGGCCCGTACGACGCGGGCCGCGGCCTGCGCTGCAACCCGGCGAAGCTGCTGGTCGACCCGTACGCGCGGCAGATCGAGGGCGGCATCACGAACCTGGAGGCCTCCCTCGGGTACGTCGGCGACCCGATGCACGGGCCGCCGTCCGCGATCGACTCGCTCGGCAGCGTGCCCTTGAGCGTCGTGGCCTCACCGGGCGGCGTGGACACGGGCGTGAAGCCGGACGTGCCGTTCGAGGAGGCCGTCATCTACGAGATGCACGTCAAGGGCTTCACGAAGAACCACCCGGAGATCCCGGAGAAGCTGCGCGGCACGTACCTGGGCCTCGCGCACCCGGCGGCGATCGAGCACCTGACGAGGCTCGGTGTCACCAGCGTCGAACTGCTCCCGGTGCAGGCGTTCCAGGACGAGCCCTCGCTGCTGAGCCGGGGTTCGGGCAACTACTGGGGCTACTCGCCGCTGGGCTACTGCGCGCCGCACGCCGCGTACGCGAGCGAACCGGGCAACGAGATCCAGGAGTTCCGCACGATGGTCGCGGCGCTGCACGCGGCGAACATCGAGGTGCTGATCGACGTCGTCTACAACCACACCTGCGAGGGCGGGCCGGGCGGGCCGACGCTCTGCTTCCGCGGCTACGACGCGCCGGGCTACTACCTGCACGCGGGCGGCGGCAGCACCGTCGACATCACGGGCTGCGGCAACACGCTCGACGCCGGGTCGCCGCAGGTCGTGCGCCTGGTCACGGACTCGCTGCGGTACTGGGCGGACGAGATGGGCGTCGACGGGTTCCGGTTCGACCTCGCCTCGACCATGGGCAGGCCGGGCGGCGGGTTCTTCGACCGGGACAGCGCGCTGCTCACCGCCATCACGACGGACCCGGTGCTGTGCCGCGCCAAGCTGATCGCCGAGCCGTGGGACGCGACGGGCGACGGCTACCGGGTCGGCGACTTCGGCATGCAGTGGGCCGAGTGGAACGGCCGCTACCGCGACACGGTCCGGGACTTCTGGCGCGGCCACACGTCCGTGCGCGACCTCGCGTACCGGCTGTCCGGGTCGAGCGACCTGTACGCGGACGACCTGCGCCGGCCGTGGCAGTCGATCAACTTCATCACCGCGCACGACGGCTTCACGCTGCGGGACATGGTGTCGTACAACGACAAGCACAACGAGGAGAACGGCGAGGACAACCGCGACGGCACGAACGACAACCGGTCGTGGAACTGCGGCGCCGAGGGTGAGACGTCCGACCCGGAGATCCTCGCGCTGCGGGCGAAGCAGGCGCGGAACCTGCTCGCGACGCTGCTGCTGTCGACCGGCACGCCGATGATGACGGCGGGCGACGAGATGTGGCGCACGCAGGGCGGCAACAACAACGCGTACTGCCTCGACAACGAGGTGTCGTGGGTCGACTGGAAGACGAGCGACGCGAGCGAGGCGCTGCTGGGGTTCACGCAGCGGCTGATCGACCTGCGCGCGTCGTCGCCCGCGTTGCGGCAGCCCGAGTTCTTCGAGGGCCGCACGACGCGCAGCGGCAACCCGGACCTGGTGTGGTTCCGGCCGGACGGGCTGGAGATGGCCGAGACGGACTGGTTCGACGAGGGCCGCCGCACGCTCGGCATGTTCATCGACGGTTCGAACTGCCTCTCGCGCACACGCGAGGGTGAGCTCGTGTCCGACGACTCGTGGCTGATGCTGATGCACGCGGGTGCGGAGGCCATCAGCGTCACGCTGCCGCACGAGCGCTACGGGCCGTCGTACGAGCCGTACCTCGACACGACGACGGCCGACGGCTCCCCCGCGAATCCCGGCTCTCTCCCACCGCGCGGGGCGCTCGTCGTGGCGGCTCGCTCGTTGTTGCTGCTCCGCATCCCGCGCTGAGAACTCTTGCTGCCATTTGGCTCTGTGTCAGACGTTCTTCCGCCAAATGGACGCTCTAGCCACACTCAGAGTGCGTCTGGCACCATCACGCTCGTGGTCGTCTACTGCTGGACGGACCGCACGATCGACCTCGTGCTCGTGGCGTCGTGCGGGTGTAGCTCGACGCGACGCACGCGCTGACACAAGCGCCCTGCGTCGCGTCTTGATCGCTACCCCCGTACCGACGCGGCCCTTGGAGCGAGTGCGTGACTTCGACGTATGCACAGCAAGATCAATTCGACCTCCACCCGGCGCTGGACAGCCAGCTGCTGCGTGACGTGATCCACCCGTCGCGCGACCTGTGGACCCCGCGAGAGCTGCGCGACCTCACCTCGTTCGTGGCGAGCGAGCTGACCACGGGGCTGCTCCAGATCCTCGACTACTCGACCGAACACCGCTGGTGGGCGCGGCTGGGGCTGACCGAGGGCGTCGAGCTGTGGCTGCTGTCGTGGCTGCCCGGCCAGGGCACCGAGCCGCACGACCACGGCGGTTCGGCCGGCTCGTTCACCGTGCTGACCGGCAAGCTGCAGGAGGACTACCGCTACCCCGCCGGGCCGATCCGGTCCGCGGTGCGCGACACCGGTGACGCGCTGGGCTTCGGGTCCGGGCGCGCGCACCAGGTGCTGAACCCGTTCGAGGCGCCGGCCGCGACCGTGCACGCCTACTCGCCGCCGCTCGTGCCGACCCGTGAGTACGCGTCGCTGAACGACATCCCCGACTCGATCCCGCCACTGCCCGCGCAACGCCTGCCGCTCGCGCAACTGCGTCAGCTGGCCGACCTGGAGGGCCCGTGAGCAAGCTCGACACCATCCTCGAAGACGCGCGGTCGCACCTGAAGCGGTTGGAACCGCACGAGGTGCTCGCGTTGGAGGACGTCCTCGTCGTGGACATCCGGCCGGCCCACAACCGGCTGGCCGAGGGCGAGATCGAGAACTCCGTCGTGGTCGAGCGGATCGTGCTGGAGTGGCGGCTCGACCCGGCCGGCGACTGGCGGCTGCCGGGCTTCACCGCCGACACGACCGTCGTCGTGGTGTGCAACGAGGGCTACTCGTCGTCGCTCGCGGCCAGGGACCTGCAACGCGTCGGGCTCCCCCACGCGACGGACCTCGTCGGCGGGTACCGGGGCTGGCGCGCCGCCGGGCTGCCGATCCGCGAGGGCGGCTCACAGCCCGTCGTCTGAGGAACCGGTGACACGCCGGTAGCGTCTGTTGACCGTGACTGTTGTGCGCCGTGTCGTGACGGCACTCGTGGTGGCCGGCGCGATCGCCTGGACGTTCCCGGAGGTCCACCTCGGCCTGGCGGGCGCGCTGGCCGGCCTGCTCGTGGAACTGACCTCGGTCCAGGCGGGCCTCGCGCTCGGCGCCGTCCTCTTCGGACTCCGGATCACCCACCTGATCATCGGCATCGGCGGTGAGCTCAAGTCGTGGACGCGGCCGCACCGGCGGATCGTGCTCCGGACCATCCCGGTGCTCGCCACGATCGGGATCACCGGGCGGAAGCCGGGTGTGCGGCGGCGGACCGTCCTCACCGGAGTGTTCGCGATCGCCTTCTGCGCGGCGGTCGCAGCCCTGATCTGGCTCACCGCCGGGTCGTCGTTCGGCAAGGGCATGGTGCTCGCCGCCACCGGCTGCTTCCTGCTGCAGCTCCTGCCGGTCGAGAAGGCCGGCCACACGAGCCTCGGCTGGTACCTCTTCAAGCTGCCGAAGCTGACCGGCAGGCCGCTCAGCGAACTGGAGGCACGGCCACGCGTGATCGCCGGCATGGACGCCTACCAGCGCGGTGACCTGGACGAGGCCGAGCGCATCCACGCCGGGCTGGCACTCGACCACCCCGACCTGCTCGTCGTGGCCGGGCTGAAGGTGGCCACGTCGTGTGCCCGCGAGCAGCACCTCGACGCGCTGCGGACGGCGATCGGGCTGACGAACCGCGAGGACCTGACCACCCGCGAACTGGCGTTCGTCATGGCCACCACCGCCGGGGTCGCCGTGCTGGCGGTCGAGGCGGGCCAGTTCCCGGCGGAGGTCGGGCTGGAGACCGCGCGCAGCATGTTCGACAACGCCTACGAGGCCGGGTACCCGAAGACTCGCGCGAACGGGTCGCTCGCGATCATGGCGTTGCTCGAGGGCGACACCGCCGAAGCCCGCAGGCTCGCGGGCCACTCGGCCGCGTCGAGCGAGGACGCGCACGGCCGGGCGGACGACCTGGTCACGATCGCGCGGGCCTGGATGGCGGACGGTGACAACGCGAAGGCCCGCGAGCTCGTGGCCGAAGCGCACGAGCTCGCGGGCTGGAGTCCGCGGGTGGCGGCGACCCGCGCCCGTCTGGAGATCAGCTGACCTGGGGAAGGTGACCGCGGTCGTTCAGCGGTCGGAGATCGGCCGAGCCAGACGAATCCTCCGCTGCGGATCAGCCGGGGAAACCGGGCGAATCGTTTCCGTTCCCGCCCGAGTTGCCCGCGCCGACGTTGTTACCGCTACCGCCGTTGCTGTTGCCGTTACCGCCGTTGTTGTTGTTCCCGACGTTGTTGCCGTTGCCTCCGATGTTGCCCGATCCGGTGACGTTCCCGTTGCCGGGCGTCCACGGGTTGTGCGACAGCGCGGTGATGGAGATCGGACCCACCAGCTGCGTGTCCAGCACGTCCCGGCTCTGGGTGGGAGCGGCGTGCGCGGTGGACGCGAACAGTCCCATGCCCGCGATAGCGGCACCGAGGACGATTGCTTTCTTGATCATCTGCAGTTTTCCGTTCTTCGAGCAGCGGATCGAGCAATTGCAGGTTAACCACATATCCGGCCCGATAACGAATCGGTCGCACCATTGTGTGCAATTCCGAAAAACGCTAGGACTACGACGAACGGGTGACTGTGCAGCTCATCCCGCTATTCCGCACCGAACGGAATACTACGGAGCGCGCACGGCAAAGGGCCCGTCACCGAGACCGGTGACGGGCCCTTTCCCACCCCGCGAACGGATCAGCTCTGCTGGACCGGCAACGGCAGGCCGGGCAGCGCGGGCAGGCCACCGGGAGGTGCCGGGAGGCCGCACTTGCTCAACAGGTCGGTGACGGTCTTGAGCAACGTCGTCAGCAAACCGGTGAGTTTGCCGACGTCAGGAAGGGCACCACCGGCGGCCCCCAGGACCGTGCCGCCCAGCCCGGCGACGGTCGAGATCAGGTTCATCACCACCGGCAGGCACTGGTCGACCGGGCCGGTGTACTCCACGGCCTTCACCGGGATCGGTACGCCCGGCACGCTCACCGGGGGTGTCGGCAGACAGCCGGAGCTCTGCATCGCTGTCACGAGGCCGAGCATGTCACCGATCAACGGTGTCACGGCACCCACGTTGGGCAGGGGCAGGAGACTGCTGACGGTTTTCGTGAGTTTTCCGGCGAGGTCCGTGACGAGACCTGTGCACGCGGCTGGGAGTTCTGGCGCGGCGGGCGACGCACTGGCAGCCGGGATGGTCGAGGCGGTGAACAGAGCTGCAACGAGCGAGAGTGCGGTAATCGTTTTCTTCACGGCTACCTTCTTCCTCAATGCGCAATTCACTTGGAGCCACCCCGAGAAAAGCATCAGCGAATTCCGGAGCGGTTCATTCCATGCCATGGAGCGTATGCCCGCACACGTACCCCTACCAGCGGAGATCACGAATTCACCCGCTCGAAAAAGTGGTCATTCGTTTGAGGGAAGGGACTGAAGGGGTACACGCCTGGCGCTCACTACGAGCAGTGAACAGGCAACAAGGAAGACGAACACATCAGGGCATCCAGCCCGCCCTTCGAAGGCGAACCGGATGCCCTGAGTCCATCTCGTAAAGCGATCAACTAGCCAGAACGACCCTGCCGAGTTCCGCGGAGGTCGCCAGCAGGCCGTGCCGCGGCAGCACGCGCACCGTGTAGCCGAGCGCTCCGGCGTGCGGTAGCGGCACCTCGGCCTCGTAGTTGCCGTTACCCGCGTAGTTCATGGGCGCGGACACGATGTCCTTGAGCTCGTCGGAGTCGTGCGACACCTTGCCCAGCACGACCTGGACGTCCACTTCGGACGGCTCCAGCCCGGCCAGCTCGACGCGCGCCCGCACGATGACCGGCGCTCCGAGCACCGGCACCGAGGAACCGCTGATCACCAGGTCGCTGTCAAGCACTCGCACCCGCGTCCACGACGCGCGCAGCCGGTGCCGGTACGAGGAGAGCTCCTTGGCGCCCCGGTAGCCCTCGCCGATGACGTTCTGCGCGGACGCGGCGGCCGGCGCGTAGTACGTCTCGACGTACTCGCGGACCATGCGCGAGGCCTGCACGACCGGGCCGAGCGAGGCCAGGGTGTGCCGGACCATCGACATCCAGCGGGTCGGCACGCCGTCCTCGCCGCGGTCGTAGAACAGCGGCGCGACCTGCTGGCCGAGCAGCTCGTACAGCGCGTTGGCCTCCAGGTCGTCCCGGCGGACCGGGTCGTTGACGCCGTCCGCGGTCGGGATGGCCCAGCCGTTGGAGCCGTCGTACAGCTCGTCCCACCAACCGTCGCGAATGGACAGGTTGAGGCCGCCGTTGAGCGCCGCCTTCATGCCGGACGTGCCGCACGCTTCGAGGGGGCGCATCGGGTTGTTCAACCACACGTCGCAGCCCCAGTACAGGTACCGGGCCATGGACATGTCGTAGTCCGGCAGGAACACGATCCGGTGCCGCACGCCCGCCTCGTCGGCGTAGCGCACGATCTGCTGGATCAGCGCCTTGCCTCCGTCGTCGGCCGGGTGCGACTTGCCCGCCACGACGAGCTGCACGGGCCGTTCGGGGTGCAGCAGCAGCGAACGCAGCCGCTCCGGGTCGCGCAGCATCAACGTGAGGCGCTTGTACGTCGGCACGCGCCGTGCGAAGCCCACGGTCAGCACGTTCGGGTCGAACACGCTGTCGGTCCAGCCCAGTTCCAGTGCCGAGGCACCGCGCTGCAGCCACGACTCGCGCACCCGGCGGCGCACCTCGTCGACCAGGCGGCCGCGCAACGTCGACCGCAGCTCCCACAGCCCGGCGTCGGTGACCGGCTCGAACGCGCCGATGCCGAGGCCGTTGCCGGTGTGGCTGTCCGCCTCGGACGCGCCGAGCAGCTTGCTCATCTCGGTCGCGGCCCACGTCGGCCCGTGCACGCCGTTGGTGACCGAGCCGATCGGCACCTCGGTGGCGTCGAAGCCCGGCCAGAGGCCGCGGAACATGTCCCGGCTGACCTCACCGTGCAGTTTGGACACACCGTTCGCGCGCTGGGCGAGCCGCAGCCCCATGTGGGCCATGTTGAACATGCCGGGGTTGTCCTCGGCCCCGAGCGCGAGGATGCGCTGGGTGTTCACGCCCGGAACCAGGTTCTCGGCGCCGAAGTAGTGCTGGACCAGGTCGACCGGGAAGCGGTCGATGCCGGCGGGCACCGGCGTGTGCGTCGTGAAGACCGCACCGGCGCGGGAGGCCGTGAGCGCCTGGTCGAAGTCGAGGCCGTCGTTGGTGATGTACTCGCGGATCCGCTCGAGGCCGAGGAACCCGGCGTGGCCCTCGTTGGTGTGGAAGACCTCGGGCTGCGCGTGGCCGGTGAGCTCGCAGAACGTCCGCACGGCGCGCACGCCGCCGATGCCCGCGAGGATCTCCTGGCGGATGCGGTGGTTCTGGTCGCCGCCGTAGAGCCGGTCGGTGACGCCGCGCAGGTCCTCGTCGTTCTGCTCCACGTCGGAGTCGAGCAGCAACAGCGGGACGCGCCCGACCTGCGCCTTCCAGATCTTCGCGCGCAGCATCCGGTCCCCCGGCATGGCCACGTGCACGAGCAGCGGCAGCCCGGACGGCTCGGTCAGCAGCTCGAGCGGCAGGCCGCGCGGGTCGAGCGTCGGGTAGTGCTCGACCTGCCAGCCGTCGAGCGACAGCGACTGCCGGAAGTACCCGGAGCGGTAGAGCAGGCCGACCGCGATCAGCGGAACGCCCAGGTCGGAGGCCGCCTTGAGGTGGTCTCCGGCGAGGATGCCGAGACCTCCCGAGTAGTTCGGCAGCGCCTCGTGCACGCCGAACTCCATCGAGAAGTAGGCGACGCTCGTGGGCAGCGGTGTGTCGGGCGCCCCGTGCTCACGACGCTGGGTGATCTCGTCCTGGCGGCGCTGGTACCAGCGCGGACCCTGGACGTACCGCTCCAGATCACTCGCGAGCGCGTGGAGCTTGAGCAGGAACTGCTCGTCTCTCGCGAGGTGTTCCAGAATCCCCGCGTCGACGACGGAGAGCAGGCGCAACGGATCGCCACCCACCTCGGACCAGACGCGCGGGTCGATCGAGGCGAAGAGGTCCTGCGTGGGCGGGTGCCACGTCCAGCGCAGGTTGGTGGCGAGCGTGCTCAGCGCGGACAAGGGCTCCGGCAGGCTGGCTCGGACGGTGAACCGGCGAAGTGCTCGCATGACGAGCGAACTTACCTGCCACCCCTGAGTGCCTGACAACGTTCCCGGTCAGACCTGCAACGACTTGCAGAACCGGTCAAGACGCTCGAAGGCTCTGAGCAGCCTCAACCGCTCACTTCACGCGAGCTCGTGATGAGCAGCCTGCCGTCGCGGACCATCAGGTCGAGCCGGTGGCGCACGATCGACACGTCGTGCTCGGCCGCCCCCTGCTCGCGCAGCGTCAGGTCGATCTCGACGGCGTGGCGCCGGTCCTGCACGGTGCTGCTGACCACGGGTTCGCCGTAGATCGCGACGACCTCGTACCGCTTCCAGAACCGGTCGTCGTCGCCCGAGGCCGGCCGGAACTCGGCCGCCCAGTCCTCCCTGGCACCGGCCGCGTCGTGCGGCAGCTTGGCGAAGTGCTGCTTGACGAAGGCGTCCACGTCGGTGGCGGTGAGCTCCGCGACCTGTTGCGTCGTGCTCTGCGGCGTCGGGCCGGCGCCGGTGTCGGTGGCGGCCCGGTCGCGGTTCAGCACGAGCGAG
The DNA here is from genome assembly GCF_053608005.1 of Lentzea sp. NPDC055074. Lineage (NCBI taxonomy): Bacteria > Bacillati > Actinomycetota > Actinomycetes > Pseudonocardiales > Pseudonocardiaceae > Lentzea > Lentzea sp. NPDC055074. Next base: position 18,517 of record NZ_JBSGUQ010000023.1, on the reverse strand, counting down.
GTGGTCACGACGGCCGCGGCGAACACCACCGCGGCGGCCGCGGCGACCAGGCCCCCGGTCCGGCGGCCCCCGGTGCCGGTGAGGGCGGCCAGCTCCCCGGCGGCCTCGGCGGCGGTCGGCCGGTCCGCCGGCTCGATCGCGAGCAGCCTGGTCAGCAGCGGCGTCAGGGGCCCGGACCGGGTGGGCGGCACGACCTGACCGGTCGAGATCTTGTAGAGCAGGCCGTAGTCGTTCTCGGTCCGCCCGAACGGCGGCTGCCCCTCGGTCATCGCGTAGAGCGTCGCCCCGAGCGAGAACATGTCCGCCGCGGGATCGGGTTCCGCGCCGCGGGCCAGCTCGGGCGCGAGGTAGGCGAGCGTGCCCGACAAGGCACCCGTCCGGGTGACCGACACGTCGCCCGCCGACCGGGAGATCCCGAAGTCCGTGATCTTGACGGTGCCGTTGTGCCCGATCAGGACGTTGCCGGGCTTGACGTCCCGGTGAACGATCCCCGCCTCGTGGGCGGCGGCGAGCGCGGCCACGACCTGCGTGCCGACCCGCACGGCCTCCTCGGGTGGCAGCGCGCCCTGCTCCTTGAGCACCGCCGACAGGCTGCGGGACGGCAGGTACTCCATGACCAGGCACGGCCGGCCGGCCTCGATCACGACGTCGAACACCCCGATGGCGTTCGGGTGGTGCAGCCGGGCGGCGATCCTGCCCTCGCGCATCGCCCGCAGGCAGGCCTCCTCGACCTGTCTCGGCGGCACGTCGGGCAGCAGGAGCTGTTTGATGACGACCTCGCGCTCCAGCAGCCCGTCGCGGGCCCGCCACACGACCCCCATCGCGCCGCTGCCGACGCGTTCGAGCAGTGCGTACCGATCGGCGACTGTCTGCACGGCTGCGCAGGCTACTGGCGGCGAGGGCACCGCAGGGCGGTTCCGCGGTTTTCGAAAGCCGCGCGGCGCCCCGTCAGTTCCTCTCCTCGCCGGTGATCAGCAGCTTCTCGCCCTTGCCCGAGACCGTGAGGACGTGTTCCGCGACCTTCGCCTCGTTCGACTCCTTGTCGGTCAGCTCCAGCGCCGTCGTGACGGTGAACGTGCCGTCGTCGTCGGCCTGGGTGAGCGGGCCCTCCTTGATCACGACCTTGGAGTACCTGCCCCAGAACGCCTTCTCGCCGGCCTCGCTGGGCGCCTGCTTCTGGTCCCAGTCGGCACGGGCTCCGGCGACGTTGCCCGGGAGCTTGCCGTAGTGCTGCTTCACGAACTGGGTGACCTGGGCCGGGGTGAACTTGGTGGCCGGCGGCTTCGAGGTCGTCGTCGGGGTCGGCTTCGACGACGGCGTCTGCTTCTCGGTCGTCTGCGTCGGGGCGTTGGTCGTCGGCTGCTCGTAGGTCTGCTCTTGGGTCTGCGAGGTGGTCTTCTGCGACGACGGGCCGGGGCTCCCCGTCTTGTCCTTGTCGCCGCCCATGTTGGCGATCGCGTAGATGACGCCGCCGACCAGGAGCACGCCGAGGATCGCGGCCGCGATCACGAGACCCCGGTTCTTCTTCTGCTCCGGTTCGGGCGCGTAGTCGTCGTAGTCGTCGTCGTAGGTCGCGGGCAACGGCGCGGGCGGACGGGTGCGGGGTGCCTGCTGGGTCGGCATCGGGCGCGGGGTCTGCGTGCCCGGACCCGCCGCCCCCATCACGGCGGTGCCGGCGGGCGGCGTCATCGGGCGCGGCGGGATCACGCGGGTGACCGGGACCGGGGCGCCGGACGCGATCGCCTTCAGCTCCTCGGCGGCCTGGGCGGCGGTCGGGCGCTGCGACGGCTCGTTCGCCAGCAGCCTCGTCAGCAGGCCCGTGAGCGGGCCCGAGCGCATCGGCGGGCGGGTCTCGCCGCGCGCGACCTTGTAGAGCAGGCCCAGGTCGTTCGTGCTCTTGCCGAACGGCGGCTCGCCCTCGGTCATCGCGTAGATCGTCGCGCCGAGCGAGAACACGTCCGAGGGCGGCGCGGGCTCGGCACCGCGGGCCAGCTCCGGCGCCAGGTACGCGGGCGTGCCGGCGAGCATGCCGGTCTTCGTCACGGCCACATCGCCCAAAGCTCGCGAAATGCCGAAGTCGGTGATCTTCACCGTGCCGTCGCGTCCAATGAGGACGTTGCCGGGCTTGATGTCGCGGTGCACGATGCCGGCGCTGTGGGCGGCGGCCAGCGCGGCGGCGGCCAGCGAGCCGATCCGCGCGGCCTCCATCGGCGCCATGGTGCCGCGGTCCGACAGGATCGACGAGAGGTTGCGGGACGGCAAATACTCCATGACGAGACAGGGCTTGCCGTCGTCCTCGACCACGACGTCGTAGACGGCGATCGCGTTCGGGTGCTGCAGACGTGCGGCGATGCGGCCTTCACGCATGGCGCGCTGCACGGCCTCGTGGAACTCGTTCGACTCGACATCGTTGAGAAGCAGCTGCTTGACCGCAACATCACGGTGCAGGAACTCGTCGCGTGCCCGCCACACGACACCCATGGCACCGGCGCCGAGCTGATCGAGCAGGACGTAGCGACCGCCAAGCTTGTTCACGCGCGCACGGTACCCGTAGCGCGTGCGTAACACGGTGAGTTGTACGCGAAGAGTCCAATGAAGAAGACACCGAATGCCGGGAACGTGGACAGAAGCCCCTGGACACGATCCGCGCTCGAGGTGTGCGATCGACGGTGTCGGGGTACGGATCTAGATGGGGTAACCCGCTGTAGGACGGCTTGATCGAGCAAGGCAGGATTTGACGCATCAAAGAGAAGCGATACGGCGGAAGGGCGCTGCCGATGAGCGGACGGCTCGGTATCGACGACGTGACCCCGGTGGTGTCGGCTGGCAGGTATCCAGCCAAAGCCGTTGTGGGAGAACACATTCCGGTCCAAGCGACGGTGTGGCGCGAGGGGCACGACAAACTCGCGGCGACGGTGAGCTGGCGCGGGCCGAACGACCGAGTCGCCCGTCAGACGCGCATGCACGAGGTCGGGATCGGCCTCGACCGGTGGGGCGCGACGGTGGTTCCGGACCTCGAAGGCGCCTGGACCTTCAGAATCGATGCGTGGAGTGACCCCTGGGCCACCTGGAACCACGCCGTTGAGGTGAAGATCGCGGCGGGCCAGGGGGCCGGTGATCTCGCAAATGACCTTGAAATCGGGGCCTCGCTACTCGATCGAGTGGCAAGGCGACCCGATAGGCGACAAGAGCGAGCACTTCTCACGTCTGCCGCCGAGGCCCTGCGCGACACGGACCGGCCGCTGACCGAGCGCGTCGCCCCCGCCCTCGCCGCCGACGTGCAGAAGGTGATGTTCGAGCACCCCGTGCGCGAGCTGATCACCAAGGGCAAGACCCACAAGATCTGGTGCGACCGCAAGAAGGCCGCCTTCGGGTCCTGGTACGAGTTCTTCCCGCGCAGCACCGGCGGGATCGACGAGACCGGCCAGGCCGTGCACGGCACGTTCGCCACGGCGACCAAGGAGCTCGACCGGGTCGCGGCGATGGGCTTCGACGTCGTCTACTTCCCGCCGATCCACCCCATCGGCCGGGTCAACCGCAAGGGCCCCAACAACACGCTCGTCGCGACACCCGAGGACACGGGATCACCGTGGGCCATCGGCGCGGACGAGGGCGGGCACGACGCGATCCACCCGCAGCTCGGCACGATCGAGGACTTCGACGCGCTCGTCGAACGCGCCAAAGACCTCGGCCTGGAGGTCGCTCTCGACTTCGCGCTGCAGTGCGCGCCCGACCACCCGTGGGTGCTCAAGCACCCGGAGTGGTTCACGCAGCTGCCCGACGGCACGATCGCGTACGCCGAGAACCCGCCCAAGAAGTACCAGGACATCTACCCGATCAACTTCGACCTCGACCCGCAGGGCCTCTACCACGAGGTGCTGCGCGTGGTCCTCTTCTGGGCCGAGCACGGGGTGCGCATCTTCCGGGTCGACAACCCGCACACCAAGCCGCCGGACTTCTGGCAGTGGCTGATCTGGAAGGTGAAGGAGGTCTACCCGGACACGCTGTTCCTGGCGGAGGCCTTCACCCGGCCGGCCCGGCTCTACGGCCTCGCCAAGCTCGGCTTCACCCAGTCCTACACGTACTTCACGTGGCGGACGGGCAAGCAGGAGCTGATCGAGTTCGGTGAGGACGTCCGCGACCACTGGGACGAGGCGCGGCCGAACCTCTTCGTGAACACGCCGGACATCCTGCACGAGTCGCTGCAGCACGGCGGTCCCGGCATGTTCGGGCTCCGCGCGGCCCTCGCGGCCACGCTCTCCCCCACCTGGGGCGTGTACAGCGGCTACGAGCTGTTCGAGCACGAGGCCGTCAAGCCCGGCAGCGAGGAGTACCTCAACTCCGAGAAGTACCAGCTGCGGCCGCGCGACTACGCCCGTGCACTGGCGGACGGACGCAGCCTCGAACCGTGGCTGCGCAAGCTGAACCACATCCGCAAGGCGCATCCGGCGCTGCAGCAGATGCGCACGCTGAAGTTCCAGAACATCGAGAACGACGCGTTGGTCGCCTTCTCCAAGCGCGACCCGGAGTCCGGCGACACGGTCGTGGTCGTCGTCAGCCTCGACCCGCACAACGCGCAGGAGGGGACGCTGTACCTCGACCTGCCCGAGCTCGGGTTCGACTGGCACGAGCGCGTGATCGCGCACGACGAGGTCACCGGCGAGACGTGGGACTGGGGTCAGGCGAACTACGTCCGCCTCGAACCGTGGCGTGCCACCGCGCACGTCGTCAGCCTGCAACGACGTTTTTCCTAGGGCACGCTTCAGCCTGCTCAACCGCACAACCCCCGACGAGGTGGGAACCATGGACGACTCCCGTCCCGACGCTGCGCTCGGGCTGGACGGTGTTCCGCACACCGGCGAAGCCATCGACGAAGACGGCATGCTGGTCGAGCCGCAGGCCGAGGACTACAGGTCCGCGAGGCAGGCCAAACCGAACCCGGACTGGTACAAGGGCGCGGTCTTCTACGAGGTCCTGGTCCGGGCCTTCAGCGACTCCAACGGTGACGGCACGGGCGACCTCAGAGGCCTCGCCTCGCGCCTCGACTACCTGGAGTGGCTGGGCGTCGACTGCCTCTGGCTGCCGCCGTTCTACGCCTCGCCGTTGCGCGACGGCGGGTACGACATCAGCGACTTCCGCGCGGTGCTGCCGGAGTTCGGCACCGTCGAGGACTTCGTGTACCTGCTGGAGGAAGCGCACCGGCGCGGCATCCGGGTGATCACGGACCTGGTGCTCAACCACACCAGCGACGCGCACCCGTGGTTCCAGGAGTCGCGGCAGAACCCGGACGGCCCGTACGGCGACTACTACGTGTGGAGCGACGACGACTCGCGCTACAGCGACGCGCGGATCATCTTCGTCGACACGGAGACGTCGAACTGGACGTACGACCCGGTGCGCGGGCAGTTCTTCTGGCACCGCTTCTTCAGCCACCAGCCGGACCTCAACTACGAGAACCCGGACGTGCAGGAGGCGATGCTCGACACGCTGCGGTTCTGGCTCGACCTCGGCATCGACGGCTTCCGCCTCGACGCCGTGCCGTACCTCTTCGAGGAAGAGGGCACGATCTGCGAGAACCTGCCGCGCACGCACGAGTTCCTCAAGCGGTGCCGCAAGGTCGTCGACGACGAGTTCCCCGGCCGGGTCCTGCTCGCCGAGGCGAACCAGTGGCCGTCCGACGTCGTCGAGTACTTCGGTGACCAGGCCGTCGGCGGCGACGAGTGCCACATGGCGTTCCACTTCCCGCTGATGCCGCGGATCTTCATGGCGGTGCGGCGCGAGTCGCGGTTCCCGATCTCGGAGATCCTGGCGCAGACGCCGTCGATCCCGGAGAACGCCCAGTGGGGCATCTTCCTGCGCAACCACGACGAGCTCACGCTCGAGATGGTCAGCGACGAAGAGCGCGACTACATGTACTCCGAGTACGCCAAGGACCCGCGGATGAAGGCGAACATCGGCATCCGCCGACGGCTCGCCCCGCTGCTGGAGAACGACCGCAACCAGCACGAACTGTTCACCGCGCTGTTGCTCTCGCTGCCCGGATCGCCGGTCCTCTACTACGGCGACGAGATCGGCATGGGCGACAACATCTGGCTGCAGGACCGCGACGCCGTCCGAACGCCGATGCAGTGGACCCCGGACCGCAACGCGGGCTTCTCGAGCTGCGACCCCGGCCGGATCTACCTGCCGGTGATCATGGACCCGGTCTACGGCTACCAGGGCCTCAACGTCGAGGCGCAGCTGAACAGCTCGACGTCGTTGCTCAACTGGACGCGGCACATGATCGAGGTGCGCAAGCAGCACCACGCGTTCGCCGAGGGCGACTTCACCGAGCTCGGTGGCTCGAACCCGAGCGTGCTCGCCTTCAAGCGGCAGTGGAAGCGGCCGGACGGGCGCGAGGACATCGTGCTGTGCATCAACAACCTGTCCCGCTTCCCGCAACCCGTCGAGCTGGACCTCTCCGAGCACCGCGACTACACGCCGACGGAGCTCACCGGAGGTGTCAAATTCCCCGCGATCGGGGAACTCCCGTACCTGCTGACCCTCCCGGGTCACGGTTTCTACTGGTTCCAGCTGGTAGAGGCGGGCGACGACAGCGAGATGAGGTGAATCGCGGCGTGACCGATCCCCACGAGCTCGTCGACAAGCTTGTCGCCTCACTGCCCGATCTGCTCCCGGCCGCACGGTGGTTCGGGGGCAAGGACAAGCCGATCACGGCCGTCCGTCCCCTGAGGACGACGGTGGTGGACGGTGACCTGGTGCACGTGGTGTTCGAGGTGGAACAGCCCGGCCGCACCGAGAACTACCAGGGCGCGCTGAGCCTGAGCACCGGTGAGTGGGACGTGCTGCTCGACCCCGAGCACAACGGGGTCCTGCTCGACCGGATCGCGTCCGGGCACGAGGTCGACGGCATCACGTTCGCGCACGAACCCGGCACGGAGCTGCGGTCGGGCCTGCGCGGACGGCCGATCGGCGTCGAGCAGTCCAACACGTCCCTGATCTACGGCCAGCAGTACATCCTCAAGATCTTCCGCAAGCTCGCGAACGGCGAGAACCGCGACCTGACGATGCACCGCGCGTTGCGCTCGGTCGGCTGCGAGCACATCGCGCTGCCGCTGGGCTCGATCTCCACGGTGCTCGACGACCAGCAGGTCACCCTCGCGATGCTGCAGGAGTTCCTGCCGGACGCGGTCGAGGGCTGGGACATGGCCAAGACCTCGGTGCGCGACCTGATGGCCGAGGCCGACCTGCACGCGTTCGAGGTGGGCGGCGACTTCGCCGGCGAGGCGCAACGCCTGGGCCACGCGGTCGCGAAGGTGCACGCCGACCTGGCCGAGGCACTGGGCACCCGCATCGCCGACGACGACGCGATCTCCCGCGCCATCGAGGGCATGCAACGGCGCCTCGGCGTCGTGCTGGAGTCGGTGCCGGAGCTGGGCCGCCACGAGGAGCCGTTGCGCGCCGCGTTCGAGGAGGCGCGCGAGCACATCGGAGCGATCCCGATCCAGCACATCCACGGCGACCTGCACCTCGGTCAGGTGCTGCGGACCGTGCACGGCTGGCTGCTGATCGACTTCGAGGGCGAGCCGGCGGCGAAGGTCGAGGACCGTCTCGCGCTGCGGTCGCCGTTGCGCGACGTGGCGGGGATGCTGAGGTCGTTCGACTACGCGGCACGGCAGCTGCTCGTCGGTCAGCCCGACGACGACCAGCTCGCCTACCGCGCGATGGAGTGGACCAAGCGCAACCGGGCCGCGTTCTGCGACGGGTACGCCGAGGTGGCGGGCGACCCGCGCGACCACGCGCACCTGCTGCGCGCTTTCGAGCTGGACAAGGCGGTCTACGAGGTCGCTTACGAACACGCCAACAGGCCGGAGTGGTTGACGGTTCCGCTGTCGTCGATCGCCCGGATGACTTCTGGAGGAGAGTAAAGCCGTGAAGGCCGACCTGGACCGACTCCTGTCAGGTGCGCACCACGACCCGCACTCGGTGCTGGGTGTGCACTCCGTCGGCGACCAGGTGATCGCGCGGGCCCTGCGCCCCGGCGCGACGTCGGTCGCGGTGGCGTGGGGTGACAAGCAGGTCGAGCTGCCCCGCATCGCCGACGCGCTGTTCGAGGGCGAGCTGCCCGAGGCGCCCGGCGACTACCGGCTGCTGGTCACGTACAACGGCGGGCCGGCGGTCGAGGTCGACGACCCGTACCGGTGGCTGCCGACCGTGGGCGAGCTGGACCTGCACCTGATCGGCGAGGGCCGGCACGAACGGCTCTGGGACGTCCTCGGGGCGCACGTCCGCTCGTACGAGACGGCGTCCGGTGACGTCACCGGTGTCTCGTTCGCGGTGTGGGCGCCGAACGCCCGCGGTGTGCGCGTGACGGGTGACTTCGACGGCTGGGACGGGCGCGCGAACCCGTTGCGCTCCATGGGTTCCAGCGGTGTGTGGGAGGTCTTCCTGCCGAACGTCGTGGCGGGGTCGCGGTACAAGTTCCGCATCCTCGGCCAGGACGGGATCTGGCACGAGAAGGCCGACCCGATGGCGTTCGCCACGGAGGTGCCGCCGCAGACGGCCTCGGTCGTCACGCGGTCCGAGTACCAGTGGCAGGACGCGGAGTGGGAGGCCCGGCGCGAGGCCACGAACTGGGCGAACGCGCCGATGTCGACCTACGAGGTGCACCTCGGCTCGTGGAAGCCGGGGCTCGGGTACCGCGAGCTGGCGACCGAGCTCGCGGACTACTGCGAGGACATGGGCTTCACGCACATCGAGATGCTGCCGGTGGCCGAGCACCCGTTCGGTGGCTCGTGGGGCTACCAGGTGACGTCGTACTACGCGCCGACCTCGCGGTTCGGGTCGCCGGACGACTTCCGGTACTTCGTCGACACGCTGCACCAGCGCGGCATCGGCGTGCTGGTCGACTGGGTGCCCGCGCACTTCCCGAAGGACGCCTGGGCGCTCGCGAAGTTCGACGGCACGCCTCTGTACGAGCACGCCGACCCGCGCCGCGGTGAGCAGCTCGACTGGGGCACGTACGTCTTCGACTTCGGGCGCAACGAGGTCCGGAACTTCCTGGTGGCGAACGCGCTGTACTGGATCGAGGAGTTCCACCTCGACGGTCTGCGCGTGGACGCCGTCGCGTCGATGCTCTACCTCGACTACTCGCGGCCCGAGGGGCAGTGGCTGCCCAACGAGTTCGGTGGCCGGGAGAACCTCGACGCGGTGCGGTTCCTGCAGGAGCTGAACGCGACGGTCTACAAGCGGCACCCCGGCGTGGTCATGATCGCCGAGGAGTCGACGGCGTGGCCGGGTGTCACGCGGCCGACGCACCTGGGCGGCCTCGGGTTCGGCTTCAAGTGGAACATGGGCTGGATGCACGACTCGCTGCACTACCTGTCGCGCGAGCCGATCCACCGCTCGTTCCACCACAACGAGATGACGTTCTCGCTGGTGTACGCGTGGAGTGAGAACTTCGTGCTGCCGCTCTCGCACGACGAGGTGGTGCACGGCAAGGGCTCGCTGTGGCAGCGGATGCCGGGCGACGACTGGAACAAGGCCGCGGGTGTGCGGTCGCTGCTGGCGTTCATGTGGGCGCATCCGGGCAAGCAGCTGCTGTTCATGGGCGGCGAGTTCGGGCAGCGGCAGGAGTGGTCGGAGTCGCGGTCGCTCGACTGGCACCTCGTCGAGCAGGAGCCGCTGCACCAGGGCATCCAGTCGCTGATGCGGGACCTGAACTCGGTGTACAAGACGGCGGCGGCGCTGTTCAGCCACGACGTCACGCCGGAGGGGTTCCAGTGGATCGACGCGAACGACTCCGCGGGCAACGTGCTGTCGTTCCTGCGGGTCGGTGAGGACGGCTCGACGCTCGCCTGCGTGGCGAACTTCTCGGGCTCGCCGCACCACGACTACCGCGTGGGCCTGCCGTCCGCCGGGCGGTGGAAGGAGCTCGTGAACACCGACGCCGCGCACTACGGCGGGTCGGGCGTGGGCAACCTCGGTGGTGTCGAGGCCGAGGCCAGGCCGTGGCACGGGCGGCCGTACTCAGCGCTCCTGCAGCTGCCGCCCTCCGGTGTGCTGTGGCTGGTGCCGGATCCGGCGACCGAGATCGAGACGCTCTGACCTGTCCGGCAGCGCTCCGTTCCAGTAGAGCGCGCCGGACACCGTCACGGTGACGGGGGTGGTGCGGGCACACGTCCGCACCACCGCTTCGTCGTCCAGGTCGAACGGCGCCGGATCGCCGCAGCCGGTGACCTTCAGGCCGGTGAGCGGTTCGCTGCCGGTGTTGGTGACGGTGACCTTCCACGTCTCCGGGCCGGCTTCGAGCTCCATCCCGTAGGCGGACACCCGGAGGAACACGCAGTCCCAGCGGATCTCCGTGGTCGTGGTGGCGAAGAACTGCACAGTGGCGGCGTCACGCGGTGCGACCACGCCGTAACTGTTCTGGCGCCTCGGTTCCCTGGTAGTCGGCCGGAGCGCGTAGGTCCGTCCGGTCTGGACGCCGGCTCGGTCGAGGAACCGCAGCCCGGTGGCCGTCCCGGGTCCCGGCCGGCGGCTCCCCGCCCACACGGACAGGTCGTAGACACCGCCCGGGACCGCGTCCAGCGTCGAGTGCGCGGTGCCAGGCCCGGTGATCATGCCCACGCGCGGCTCCGGGGCGATGCCCCCGGTGCAACCGGGCATGGTCGGATCGGCCCCCGTCGGAGGGCCCAGAAGCAGCAACAGGGCGCAGAACACATCGCGCACGAAGGGAAATGTAAGTCGATCGGGCGACTCCAGCCCGGTGAACCTGATCAGGCCGCCGCACGTTGCCCCTTGTATGCGCCTGACTTGGACGACAAGGACGCCCCCAGAGCCGGCCGGCAGGCACAATGGTTCCATGCGGCACAAGAGCATCGCGCTGATCGTCGTCACCGCCCTGCTTGCCGCAGGGTGCACAGCCCAGATCCCGGGGCGTCCCCGTGCCGCCAAGGTGGTGAAGAAAGAGGCGTCGACCACCACCATCCAGGTGCGCGGGACGGACAACGGGCCGATCGACAAGCTCGCCGCCACCGCGCTGACGGACATCGACGAGTTCTGGAAGGACTCGTCCCAGCAGACCTTCGGCAAGGCCTGGAAGCCGCTGAGCGGCGGTTACTTCTCGGTCGACACGGCCGACGCGGGCGCGAAGCCGCCGCCGTGCACCCAGAAGGCCTCCGACGTGGAGGGCAACGCGTTCTACTGCCCGGCCGCCGACGCCATCGCGTGGGACCGGGCGTCGCTGCTGCCGGTGCTGCAGGACCGCTTCGGCGAGGCGGCCGTGGTCGTCGTCCTCGCGCACGAGGTCGGCCACGCCGTGCAGAACCGCATGGGCATCACGCCCGAGGCCGAGCGCCGCGAGCCGGAGAAGTACCCGACGATCCTCACCGAGGCCCAGGCCGACTGCTTCGCGGGCGCGTTCATCCGCAACGTGGCGGACGGCAAGTCGGAGCGCCTCGACATCAACGCGGACGCCCTGGACAAGGCCCTGGGCGCGCTGATCACGTTCCGCGACCCGGTCGGCACCTCGCCGGAGGACGAGCAGGCGCACGGCAGCGCGTTCGACCGCGTGGCGGCGTTCCAGGACGGCTACGAGCAGGGCACGAAGTTCTGCGCGCAGATGTCGGTGCAGAACCGCCAGTTCACGCAGCGCGCGTTCACCAGCGTCAAGGACCGCGCGAACGGCGGCAACCTGCCGTTCGACGACATGCTCGAGGCCGTCACGCCCGACCTCGACGGCTTCTTCAAGAACCTCGCGACGACCGCGGGCAAGACCTGGCCGTCGCCGCGCGCCGAGGCGTCCCAGACCGAGCCGGACTGCTCCGGTGACCAGGGCCCGGTCGCGTACTGCCCGGCGGACAAGACGATCAAGATCGACACGAAGGACGAGCTTCCCGCCCTGCACAAGGACGAGGGCGACTACGCGACGGGCACGCTGATCGCCACCAGGTACGCGATGGCCGAGCTCGCCGTGCTGGGCAAGCCGATCGAGGGCGAGGGCGCCTCCGCGGCGGCGTTGTGCCTGGCCGGGGCGTACACGGGCGCGGTGTTCCAGCGGCAGGACGGGTTCGGGCTGTCGCCGGGCGACTTCGACGAGGCCGTGACGGTGTTGCTGAAGTACGACTACGCGGCGCGGGACTCGAAGGGGAAGAACCCGGTGGATCCCGGGTTCGAGCGAGTGGCCAAGTTCCGCGAGGGCGTGTTCGAGGGCGCGAAGAAGTGCGGCGTCTGACGTCGTAGCGGAACGAGCGGAAGCCCGCACCGGCTCGAGGCCTGGTGCGGGCTTCAGCGTCTTTCGACCGGCGCCTGGTCGGACACCACGGAGATCCGTGCGCCCGGGATCCTCAGCGTTCCGCCGATCAGGTCCGTGTTGCGCACCGTGACCTCGGTGAAGGTCGCGAACGGCACGTTCAGCGGCGGTGGGTGCGCCGCCGTGTAGTCCACCGGGATCTTGATCCCGAGGATGTCCAGGTTGCCCTTGAGCTGGACCGTGAACAGCTCGATGCGCCCCGGTGACACCGTCGACGTGCTGCCCGGCCGCGCCGCGGTGACCAGCCTGACGCCCGGCGAGATCTCGCCCGACTGCACCAGGTCCTTGATCTTCATGTCGTTCGCGGTGAACTTCAGGACCTTGATGACCTGCCCGTTCACCAGCGAGTCGACGATCCCGACGAAGTTGAGGCCGCCCAGGTCGAGGCGGGACGCCGTCAGGGTCCACTCCCTGCCTCCCGACGCCACCGGGGCAGGGGCCGGTGGCGGGGGCGCCGGCGTCGAGGACGGCTGCGAGCCGGTCGGTTCGGCCGGCACGGAGGACGACGACACCGGCGGTGGGGTGGCACTGGTGCTCGACACGGGTGGCGGCTCCGACGTGGTGCTGGTCGGAGCCGGTGAGCTGCTGCCGGGACCGGACGACGGCTCCGGTTCGGTGCTCGACGGCGGTTGCAGCGCCAGCACCGCGACCATCGCCACGGCGGTCAGCGGCTGTGTTCGCATCATGTGGGTTGAACCCTCTGGGTCGTCTCCGGCTCTGGTTCCGCGTTCTCCTCCCGTGCCTTCTTCGACCCCTTCGCCTCCTTCGGCTTCTTCGGCTCGGTCGTCCACGCCACGGCGAGCGCGCCGCCGAGCAGGCTCAGGATGGTGCCGATCAGGAATCCGCCGAGGTTGGTCACGACGATCGCGACCAGCGACAGCAGCACCGTGACGATGCCCGCCGCCAGCCGGAACCTGGGTTGCAGCCACAACGTGACCGCGCTGATCCCCAGCAGCACGCCGATCAGCAGCGCGGACACGCCGCCGAGCGTCTGGATGGAGACCATCATGTCGCCGAACTTCAGGGTGGCGAACGGCGGGAAGATGATGACGAGTGCGCCAAGGGCAACGAAGAGACCGGCCCAGAAGGGCCGGCCACGTCGCCACGCGGTGAAGCCGCGCCAGAACTTCAGAAGCACTCGTTCTTCCCCTGGCGGATGGTCAGGTTCATGCCCTTGAACCAGATGGTGTGGGCCGTGGTTGCCCAGGCCGTCTGCTTGAGGTTGGTGATGTTCGCGTTGTCGGCCTGCAACCCGAACGAGCCCGGCAGACCCCGGAAGTTCTCCGGTCCCTTGCTGACCTTGTTCGCGTCGATCCCGATCTCGGGGGTGATCAGTTCCAGGTCACCGTTGAGGTCGGTGAGGCTGACGACCAGGTCCTTGGCCTTCATGCCCTCCACGCCGTCCGCGGTGATGCGCAACGTCACGTCACCGACGACCGGCATCTTGGCGACGAACACCGACTGGCAGAACTTGTCGAGGCTCGCCGTCCTGAAGGCGCTGAGCGCGACGACGTGCTGCTTGCCCGCACCACCCTCCACGCCGCCGAACTGGACGAATCCCTGACCCGTCAGTTTGTCGGCGGACACCTTGAAGTCGGTGCCGGACACCGCGAACGAGGCGGCCAGCGCTCCCTGGGACATGCCCGTGAGAAGCACACCGGCACCCACGGCACCGATCCCGAGCACCCCGACGAACCGTGCCCAGCGCGTTCTACCCATACCGCCGAACTCCTTCCACACTGAAGGCTTGCGAATCGGACTCTGGCCTCAGAAACCCAGACGGGACAACGGAAAGGAGACCGGTCAGTCTTGAAATCACCCCTGAGGGTGAGAGGTTTTCACGTTTGGCCGAAGGTACGTGCCGAACGGCCCAGAACCGCGCTTAGTAGGGTCTGACCTCATGGGATTCGGACGAATCGCCGTCGCGCTGGCCGTGACCGCTGCGTTGACCGCGTGCGCCACCGTGGTCGAGGGAGAGCCGAAGGGCGAGCGCCCCGACCCCACCAAGGTCGCGGGCCTGGAGATCTCCAACGGCCCGTCCGGCCCCAAGAAGGGCGTGCCCGACGCGGACCTGGGCGTCGAGAACGGCGACGGCGGCGAGATGGACCGACTGGCCATCAACACCCTCGCCGACGTGCAGGAGTTCTGGAAGGCCGAGTTCCCCACCTCGTTCAAGGGCAAGACGTTCGAGCCGGTGAAGCGCTTCATCTCCTACGACTCCAACGGCAAGGGCGTCGAGGTCTGCAAGCTCAACACCACCGGCATCGCGAACGCGTTCTACTGCGCCCTCGACGACAGCATCACGTGGGACCGGGGCGAGCTCCTCCCGATGCTCAAGGACTCCTTCGGCCCGATGGCCGTCGTCACCGTCCTGGCGCACGAGATGGGCCACGCGGTCCAGTACAAGCTCGGCCCGGCCTCGAACATCGGCGCGAACACCCCGTCGATCGTCAAGGAGCAGCAGGCCGACTGCTACACCGGCGTCTTCATGCGCTGGGTCGCCGAGAACAAGTCGAAGCACTTCGAGCTCTCCACCGGCGAGGGCCTGAACCAGGTGCTGCAGACGATGTTCTTCATCCGCGACAGCGCCGGCACCTCGTTCGAGAAGCAGGGCGCCCACGGCAGCGCGTTCGACCGCGTCTCGGCCTTCCAGTTCGGCTTCACCCGAGGCGCGGCCCGCTGCGCCGAGATCAACGAGGCCGAGATCGCCAAGCGGATCACCGAACGCCCCTTCGCCCTCGACGACGTCGACGAGGGCCAGGGCCGCGGCAACGCCAAGATCGACGAGGACAAGTACCAGCGGGCCCTCGAGGAGTCCCTGCGCGACGCCTACAAGTCGAGCGGCGCCGCGTTCCCCGCCTTCGACAGGTCGGGCATCAAGCCCTGCACCGACGCCCAGGCGACGTCACCGGCCTCCTACTGCCCCGCCCTGAACCAGATCCACCTGGACCTCCCGTCGCTGGTGAAGATCGGCACGCCCCCGAAGAAGGGCAGCAAGGGCGGCATCGGCGACTTCGCGGCGTTCGCCGTGATCGCGTCCCGCTTCTCCCTCTCCATCCAGCACGCGACGGGCTTCAAGCTGGACGACGACGCGGCGGGCCAGCGCACCGCGTGCCTGACCGGGGCCTGGGCGGGCCTGACGAACCGCCCCAACGCGGCGGCGGGCCTGCGCCTGTCCCCCGGAGACCTGGACGAGGCGGTGGCGGAGCTGCTGGTGGACGACAGCCTCATCGCGGCGGACGTCAACGGCAAGGCGGTCCCCTCGGGCTTCGCCCGCGTGGAGGCGTTCGGCGACGGCTTCTTCCGCGGCCTCTCGTTCTGCGTCAAGAAGTACTCGGTTTGATTCCTCCATCGACCCACGTCGATACTCAACCCGTGCTCACCGATGAAGCCGCGACCTACGCCTCGTGGTTCTCGACGCTGTCCGACCCGACCCGAGTCCGCCTGCTGCACCACGTGGCGTCGGCTTCGGGTCCCGTCACCGTCGGAGAACTGACGACCCTGCTGGGGGTGAGCCAGTCGACCTGCTCCCACCACGTCCGCAAACTGGCGGAGGTCGGCTTCCTCCACGTCCAGCGCGAGGGCACCACGACCCTCGTCACGGTCAACCCTGCCTGCTGCACGGGCCTCCCGCACGCGGCGGACGCGGTGATGGGCGCCCTCTCGAGCGGCACCGTGAACCCGGTCCCCGGCGTGACGATCCGCCCGATGACGGCGGCCGACTGGCCGGAGGTCCGCCGCATCTACGGCGAGGGCATCGCCTCGGGCAACGCCACGTTCGAGACGGAGGTCCCGGCCCGCAGGACCCTCGAGTCCAAGTGGCTACCGGACCACCGCTGGATCGCGCAGGTGGACGGCGCGATCGCGGGCTGGGCGGCGGCCGCACCGGTCTCGGCCCGCGAGTGCTACGCCGGCGTGGTCGAGACCTCGATCTACGTGGCCGACGCCTCCCAGGGCAGGGGCGTGGGCAAAACCCTGCTGCACCACCAGGTCTCGGCCGCGGACGCCGACGACCTGTGGACCCTGCAGGCCGTGATCTTCCCGGAGAACCGGGCCAGCATCGCGTTGCACCACAAGGCGGGCTTCCGCACGGTGGGCCTGCGCGAGCGCATCGCGCGGCACCACGGCGAGTGGCGCGACACCGTCCTTTTGGAACGACGCCGCGCCGGCTGACCGCACGGTCACCAGGGATCGTCCTTGAGCCAGCTGTCCGGAGGGCCTTCCTCGGCGCTGTCCCGGGCCCGCTTCACGGGTGCGCCGCCGCGCACGGGCAGCGCCAGCGTCACCGCCCCGACCTCGGGCGCGGGCAACAGGAACGGCGGCAGTGACCGGATCACGCCTTCGTTCTGCAGCCGCACGTAGACCTCGCGCACCTGGTTGCGCGCGTCGGCGGTGGCCTGGCGCACGACAGCGGTGATCGCGTGCGCCAGGTCCTCGTGCTTGGCCTGCCTCGTGAGGGGCGACAGGTCGAGCCGCAGCAGCAGCCCGGAGTGGTCGACGGTGGCGGCCACGTCACCGTGCTGGCTCCGCGCGGTGCCCCGGACCGCGGCGACCTGCTTCTCGGCCCACTCCTTCGCCTGGCCACGGCGATCGACCGCCGTGGCCCCCTCCTCGGACTGGGCGCGCAGCCGGGCCGCGCGCGCCTCCGCGTCCTCCGTCACAGCCCGGGCCTGGAAGGTCCGCTCTCCGGTTCCTTCGGCTCCTTCACCAGGTCGTCGTGGCTGATCGCGCCCGAGGGCTTGCGGCCGTCCTGGTGGAAGTCGTCGGGGTTGAAGCTGTCGTCGGTGACCAGGCTCGGCCGGGGCGGGTTGACCTCGGGCATCCCGGCGCCCGCCATGGTCGCGGCCACCGCCCGGAAGCCCATGGTGACCTTCTCCATCTGCCGGCGACCGGTCTCGAGGATGTCCTCGCCCTTCCCCGGCAACTTGCCGATGACCTCCTCCACGCTGCCCGCCTCGAGCACGGTCGCGTTGACGCCGGCCGCACCGGTCTGCAGCGCGTCACCGACCGCGAGGGTGGCGACGAACGCCGCGCCGGTCCCGGCGGTCACGGCCGCGACACCGATCGACGCCGCCGCGGACGCCAGGGTGATCATGATCTTGGCTTCCCTGACCTCGCCGGCCTCGACACCCTTCTGCGCGGTCTCGACCAGGGAGAGCACGTCGTCGCGGAAGCTCGTGATCGCCTTCTCGTAGGCCTGCATCGCGTACTTCGAGGCCCGCACGACGTCCCGCTTGCGGGCGAGCGCCCCCTCGATGCTCGGCTGGCCGCGCAGGTACGACCGGAAGCCGTCGGCGGCGTCGCCCTCCCAGTTCTCGAGGTAGAGGTCCATGTCGTTGAGGACGCCCTCGCAGAAGTCCTGGTCGATGTCGTCCGCGGCCTGGGACAGCAGCGAGATCTCCTCGTGCACGCCCGCGAGCGCCACCTCGACGTCGATGAAGCTGCCGAGCTTGGCGAAGAGCGCCTGGACGTCCTCCTTCGCCGTGGGGTAGCTCGCGTTCTCCTCCAGGTGGTCGGGGAGGAACCAGTCGTCCTGCTCGTCGAACTTCTTGCAGAAGTAGTCGGCGTGCTTGCGCATGTCACCGGCCCAGCTCACGAGAGGAACCCTCCGAACATCCGCTGCTGGTCGGAGTCCACCGCGATGTAGCGCTCGGCGACCTCGACCAGGGCCTCCTGGGCCAGGTGCAGGTTCTCCTCGTTCTTGGCGAACACGCCCAGCAGCATCGCGCGGGCGCCGGACCACTCGCGGTGCGCCTCGTAGACCTCCGCGTCCCCCGCGAACGCCCGGCCGTCGAGGTTCTCGGTCTGGGCCAGCTTGGTCCTGGCGGTGTGCGTGTGGTCGATGAGCTTGCCCATGTCGTGCGTCGCCGTGTGCTTCAAGCCCTCTGGTTCAGCGTGGAACCCCGCGCCCATCTCTCTCCCCTGGCGAGTTTCGGATGAATTCGAGGCGCCAGGCTATGTCAGCCGTTCGGGTGAAGATCGCGCGGTGTGGATGTCAGCGAAGTGTCAGCGGACGCTGCCAAACTGAGCTGTTCCGAGCCTCCTGACATGCGAAAACAACGCCTGACAACCGCGATGCCGAAGGCGAGCCGTCTTTAGCAAAAGCTAGGGGCGGTGGGGTCCCATCACGAGTCGCGCCATAGCTCTTGCTGCATGCCTGAGGGGGTGTCAAGCGGACACGCTTTTCGTCCGCTTGACACCCCC
>NZ_JBSGUQ010000022.1:34848-156311 GCF_053608005.1 Lentzea sp. NPDC055074 | reverse complement strand
TCTGGTGGTCTGTTTTTTTTTTATACCACACCGCTGTTTGGGGTAACAACTCGACGAAAAGCGTGTCGAGTTGACACCCCTTCCTGACTGCAGCAAGAGCTGTGGTGCGACTCGTGATGGGACCCCACCGCCCAGCTCTTATGGAAAGACTGCTCGCCTTCGGCATCGCTTGATCTAAGGACGGCTCGCCTTCGGCGTCGCTTGAGGCGGCTGACTGTTGGCGGCTGACTGTTGTTGTGGTCAGGTGCGGTCGAAGTCGGCCAGGATGCGGGGCAGTGCCAGCTTCGCTGCCCTGCCGTGGTTCACGTCCGCGCCCAGGTCGACGAGCGTGCTGTGGGCCCGGTGTTGCTTGAGGCGTTGGTCGCAGTAGGCGGAGGTCTCCAGCAGGGTGTCCTTGTCGCCCGCCGACGAGTAGATCGTCACCGGGACCGAGGGGCGCCAGTCGCAGGTGCTGTCGGCCTCGCGGAGCTTCTCGCGCAGGGTGCCCGTGGGGTGCTGCATGCGTTGGTAGTAGGAGTCGGTCAGGAGTTCGCGCATCGTGGCGGGGAGGTGCTGGAAGATCTCCTCGTTGCGGTGCTCGCCGTCGAACAGTGCTTCGATCGACGGGTCGCGGAAGACGTCGGCCGGGGTGTCGTAGAGGTCGAAGAGGCGGTTCCAGGCCACCGTCCAGTACGCCATGTACGCGACGCCGTTGGCGATCTCGTCGTTCAGCGCCTTGTCCACCAGCAGGCTCGGCTTGAACGGGCCGCCGATCGGGGCGAGTGCGCCTACCGTCAGGTGGCGGTCGGCGCCCCTTTCCAAGGCCTGGCCCAGGGCCATGGCCGCGTGGCCGCCCTGGGAGTGGCCGGTGATCATGACGCGGCGGTCTGGGCGTAAGCCTCGTGTCGTGGCGTACTCGCGGGCTGCTCGTAAGGCGTCGATCGAGGCCGTGACGGTGGACGGTGCGTCCACGTACGGGTGGAAGCCCGGGCCCGTGCCCAGGCCCAGGTAGTCCGGGGCCGTGGTGAGGTAGCCCGCCGAGGCGAACAGGTAGGTGGCGGCTCGGTCGTTGCCGTCGGCCACCGAGGCTACCGAGCCCCGGTAGCCCGTCGTGCCGTGCAGCCACGTGGCCTGGCGCGGGGTGCGGTCCCTGTTGCGCGGTAAGGCGATCAGGGCGCTCGCCGTCGTCGGTTTCCCGAAGGCGTCGATGGTGCGGTAGGTGATGCGCTTCGCCTCCACGGCGAAGCGGACGCGTGACGCGTCCAAGGCGTGGTCCCCCAGGTAGTCGACCAGCTGGCTGGTGTCCAGGGTGGACACCGGGACGACGTCGAGGAGGCTGCCGCGAGCCGGGCGGGCGGACGCGGTGGCCGGGACCGTGGTGGCCACGGCCAGCGCGCCGCACAGGACCGCTGCTGTCAGTCGAGTCGTGAAGGTCATGCGGTCCACGATCTCGAGGTGATCTTGACCGCGCACTGGGGTGAACCACACAACCGAGGTGTGGTTTACCCCAGTGTCAGGCGCCGGGCGGCTTGGGGCGCAGGAGGCACGTGAGGCGGGCGGTGCAGGTGCGGTTGCCGTCCTCGTCGGTCACGACGATCTCGTACGTCGTCGTGCTGCGGCCGAGGTGGATCGGGCGGGCGACGCCGGTGACGGTGCCCTCGCGCGCCGCTCGATGATGGGTGCAGGACAGCTCGAGCCCGACGGCGATGAGGTTGAACTGGGACGCGTGCATCGCGGACGCGATCGAACCCAGCTGTTCGGCGAGCACCGCGTTCGCGCCGCCGTGGAGCAGGCCGAACGGCTGGCGGTTGCCCTTGACCGGCATCGTCCCGGTCATCTCCTGGACATCCCATCGGGTGATTTCGATGCCCATGCGGACGTGCAGCTGCTCGTCGGCGAACTCGATTGGCAGGTCGGGGGTCACGCGGGCTCCAAGGGCTCAAGCAAAACTGTCAGACCCCCACCCTAGACTCGGGCCCGTGACTACCTCAGACGTGAAGCGGCTCCTGCTCATCGACGGTCACTCGATGGCCTACCGAGCGTTCTACGCCCTGCCCGCCGAGAACTTCGTGACGAAGACGGGCCAGGTCACGAACGCCGTGTACGGGTTCACGTCCATGTTGATCAACATCCTGCGCGACGAGCAGCCGACGCACGTCGCGGTGGCGTTCGACGTCTCGCGCAAGACGTTCCGCTCCGAGCAGTACCCCGAGTACAAGGCCGGTCGCACCAAGACGCCGGACGAGTTCCGCAGCCAGGTCTCCCTGATCAAGGACGTGCTGGCCACGCTGGCCATCCCGACCATGGAGAAGGAGAACTACGAGGCGGACGACATCATCGCCACGCTGACCACGCAGGCCGTGGCGCAGGGTGTCGAGGTGGAGATCGTCACCGGCGACCGGGACGCGTTCCAGCTGGTCAACGACAAGGTCACGGTGCTCTACCCGGTCAAGGGCGTCTCGGAGATGGGCCGCTTCACCCCGGCGTACGTCGAGGAGAAGCACGGCGTGCGCCCCGACCAGTACGCGGACTACGCGGCGGTGCGCGGCGACTCGTCGGACAACCTGCCGAACACCCCCGGTGTCGGCCCCAAGACGATCATCAAGCTGCTCAACCAGTTCGGCGGGCTCAACGAGCTGGTCGACCGCATCGACGAGGTGCCGGGCAAGGTCGGCGAGGCCCTGCGCGGCAACCTGGCGAACATCATCATGAACCGCCAGCTCACCGAGCTGATCAAGGACGTCGAGCTGCCGTACACGATCGACGGTCTCGAGGTCCAGGTCTGGGACCGCGACGCGGTGCACCGCCTGTTCGACGAGCTGGAGTTCCGCGTCCTGCGCGACCGTCTCTTCCAGACTCTGACGACCGCCGAGCCCGAGGCCGAGGAGGGCTTCGAGGTCTCCGGCGGCGCGATTCCCGCGGGCACGCTGAAGAAGTGGCTCGCGGACAACGCCAGCAAGACGCGGGTCGGCGTCGCGCTGCGCATCACGACCGACCTGGAGGGCGTCGCGCTCTGCACGGCCACCGGTGAGGGCGGGTACGTCGACGTCACCGAGCTGAACGAGGCCGACGAGCAGGCGCTCGCCGCGTGGCTCGCCGACGAGAAGGTGTCCAAGGCGGGCCACGACCTGAAGCTGCCGCTGCGCCGCGTGCGCGCCCGCGGGTGGAAGCTGCGCGGCCTGTCCTCGGACACGGCCCTGGCCGCCTACCTGGTGCGTCCCGGCCAGCGCTCGTTCGCGCTCGACGACCTGGCGCTGCGCTACCTCAAGCGCGAGCTGCGGGCCGAGGAGTCGGGCGACGGTCAGCTGTCGCTGCTCTCGGACGAGGCCGAGGAGGCCCAGAAGGTCGCCACCAGCACGATCCTGCGCGCGCGTGCCGTCGCCGAGCTCGCCGACCGTCTCGACGAGGAACTGGTCACGATCGGTGGCACCGACCTGCTCGCGAACCTCGAGCTGCCGCTGATGAACGTGCTCGACGAGGTCGAGGCCGTCGGCATCGCGATCGACGTCGACCACCTCACCGAGCTGGAGGCGCACTTCGCGGCCGGCGTGAAGAACGCCGCGCAGGAGGCGTACGCGGTCATCGGCAAGGAGATCAACCTCGGCAGCCCGAAGCAGCTGCAGACGGTCCTCTTCGACGAGCTGAACATGCCGAAGACGAAGAAGACCAAGACCGGCTACACGACGGACGCGGACGCGCTGCAGAACCTGTTCGAGCAGACCGAGCACCCGTTCCTGCAGCACCTGCTGGCGCACCGCGACGTCACGCGCCTCAAGTCCACTGTGGACGGCCTGCTGAAGTCGGTGGCGGACGACGGCCGCATCCACACGACGTTCCACCAGACGATCGCGGCGACGGGCCGGCTGTCCTCGACGGACCCGAACCTGCAGAACATCCCGATCCGCACGGACGAGGGCCGGCGCATCCGCCAGGCGTTCGTCGTCGGCGAGGGCTACGCGGAGCTGATGACCGCGGACTACAGCCAGATCGAGATGCGGATCATGGCGACGCTGTCCGGCGACGAGAGCCTGATCGCGGCGTTCAACTCCGGCGAGGACCTGCACACCTACGTGGCGTCGCAGGCGTTCTCGATCCCCACCTCCGAGGTGACGGGGGAGATGCGCCGCCGCATCAAGGCGATGTCGTACGGCCTCGCGTACGGCCTGTCGGTGTTCGGTCTGTCGCAGCAGCTGCGCATCCCGACCGAAGAGGCCCGCGAGCAGATGGAGGCGTACTTCGCCCGCTTCGGCGGCGTGCGCGACTACCTCAACGAGATCGTGAAGAAGGCCGGCAAGGACGGCTACACCGAGACCGTGCTCGGCCGCCGCCGCTACCTGCCCGACCTCACGTCGGACAACCGGCAGCGTCGTGAGATGGCCGAGCGCATGGCCCTCAACGCGCCGATCCAGGGCAGCGCCGCGGACATCATCAAGGTGGCCATGCTGGGCGTCTACCGCGCGCTGGAGTCGTCCGATCTGCGGTCGCGGATGCTGCTGCAGGTCCACGACGAACTGGTGCTGGAGATCGCCGAGGGCGAGCGCGAGGCCGTCGAGGCGCTCGTGCGCGACCAGATGGGGAACGCCTACCAGCTGCAGGTGCCGCTGGAGGTCTCGGTCGGCGTGGGTCGTTCCTGGGACGACGCCGCCCACTAGGGCTCAGAACGCGAATCAGCCCGTCCGAGCCGCTGTGCTCGGGCGGGCTGTGTGCTGTTCGAAGGCCGGACATCGTCTCCCCCATTGGAACTTGCAGCGCGCGGTGGACTTGCCGCAAGCCCTGGGGCCGTCCTCACACTTCTTGACCTGACCAGGGATCGAGGGGTTTCGCCATGCGATTCCTGCTGTCCACCATCGGGTCGCGGGGAGAGGTGCAGCCGGTCACCGCGCTGGCCTTGCGGCTGAAGGAGTTGGGCGACGACGTCGAGGTCGTCTCGCCGCCGGACTTCGAGCAACTGGTCACCGGCCACGGCATCACCTTCACGCCGTTCGGCCCGAGCCTGCGCGGGGGCCCGGCCGATCAGGATCACCCCGGACGACCTGCGCAGGCAGCATGCGAGGAGCAGGCGCTGTTCCGCCGCGCCGCGATCGTGCACCACGGCCGCGCCGTGACGCCCGAAACGCTCGCCTACCAGGCCGAGAAGCTCTCCGCCCAGGTGCGCACGGACGGTGCGACAAACGCGGCAGAACGGTTGACGGCGCTCTGATTCACCCCCGGCGGACCGTGGCCGCGTGGTAAGCCAACGGTATGAAGATCCTTGCCGTGGTGCTGCTCCTCGCCGTCGCCGCCTGCACGGCCACCGAGCCGGGCACCCCGGCCAAAGCGGCGTGGCTCCAGGGCAAGCTGACCTTCCGCAAGGTGGAGAACCTGGCCCCCACCACCAAGCCGTCCTCGGGCTACCCCGCACGGCAGAACGAGGCCGCCGACCCGGCCGTCCAGACCGCGAGGACGACCAGGCAGAGCACAGACGCCGCTGTCCGAGAGCAGGCACTGGGCACCCTCGACTGCGGCGCCCCGGACCCGCTCGTCGGCAACGACGACCCGGCCACCCCGCTGGTGACCTGCGACGGCGGCGAGTTCAAGTACGACCTGGGCCCGGTAGCCCTGGACGGCGACCGGGTCGTCAAGGCCACGGCGAGCCCCAGCGAGTACGGCGGCCACGTCGTGACGATCGAGTTCGACGCCGAGGGTGCCTGGACCTGGAGCGACTTCACGACCGCCAACGTGGGCAACCAGGTGGCGATCCTGATCAACGGACGCGTGCTCAGCGCGCCCACCATCCAGTCGCCGATCACCGGCGGCTCCACGCAGATCTCGGGCAAGTTCACCAGGGACGAAGCCGACCAGCTCGCGAGGCAGCTGGTCGGCCGGTGATCGAGGCTTATGACGAGCGCAGGCTGAGCAGAACGCCGTGCGGCGCCACGAGAGAGCAGGACGGGGCACTAGTCCGCCTGCATCACGGCACGCACGTGACGATCGAGCACACGGACGCCATCACGAGTGACCTGAAGGCGTTGGTCGAACGCCAGAAGAACATTGCGACGCAACGGATCGAGCCCGTCGAGTGGAGGATCCACCAGCACCTGACCGCACACGGCCTGGCCGAGCACCTGGCCGAGGCGGGGTTCACCGAGGACGAGCCCACCCACGTCATGATCGCCGAACGGGACCGCGCGCTGTCGACGTTCGCACTGCCGGAAGGCATGCGCTGGCCCGGAACCGAGGAGGCCGATGAGATCCGGCTGGCGACGCCCGCGCTGCACCGGTTCTGGGAGGACGAGGCCGGGGGAGTCACCTGGTGCGTCCGGGAACCGGAGGGCGTCTTCTGGTGGCACGAGACGGTCGGCGACAGGTTCATCGAGTTCGGCATGAGCGGCGCCCATCGCGAGTTCGGCCCGTTGCCGCAGGTCATGGCGCCGAACCGGATGCGCGCCCGGCTGCACCTGCTCGTCCAAGCGACCAGCGACGTGCGTGACCTGCTGGCGCGGAACGGGTTCAGCGAGCTGACCACGATCCGGACCTTCCGCTGGGCGCCGCAGGGGCAGCCGCACACGGCACGGGCGATCCAGCCGATCGGCACCGCCGACTACCGCGACCTCCTGGACCGCTTCCAGCGCAAGTTCGAGACCGAGCCGGCGGACTCGGTCACCTGGGGCGACGCGTTCAGCGCGGAAGCGGCCGTCACCCAGGTGGTCCGGCGCGGGCTCACCGCCTGCACGAAGCCGGGCGAGCTGATCTTCTGGGCGGACCCCTACCATCCCGGGAACGCCGCCGACCTGCGCCGCGTGGGCGGTCCGGGGCAGCCGGAGTGGGACGAGCCCGTGGTCGGCGACGGCGACCTCGCCGTCAACGCGCCCTTCGACCTGAGGTTCGGCAGCTTCGGGCAGCACCACGAGAACTCGCTGTGCGTGTGGGGAGCCGATCTCCTGGCCGAGGTGAGCGACGAACTGGACGCGCTGTTGCCGCGACTTCGCGAAGGCGGCGAGAAAATCTGAACCGAGCCACGTGAGACGTACGTGTGGTGGGTGTCCGCAGCGAGGGGTGACCCGCATGTCGTACCAGGTTGGGCTCGATCTCGGATCCGCAGGCACCACCGTCGCCACCCGCGGTGGCGTCACGACCAACGGCCGGCGTCAGCAGTCGGCCGCCAGGGAGATCGCCACCGTCCTCGACGGCCTCGCGCACCGGTACGGGGAGCCGCCGAGCCGTGTCGCCATGACGCATCCCTTGTGCTGGCCGCACGAACATCTGGAGCAGCTGCGCCTCGATCTCATCAACGAGGGGCGCGCGGACGTGTTGTTCGTGCCCGCGCCTCATGCTGCTGCCATCGCGTTCGACGCTGACGCGCTGATGCCCGAGCACAGCACCGTGGCGGTCTTCGACTTCGGTGCCACCGGATGCGACATCACGTTGCTGCGCAAGCAAGGTGTGCTGTTGCTGGCCGGGCAGCCGGAACGGGTCGACGTCGGTGGGTTCGACCTCGACGGACTGGTGGCCGAGCACGTGATCGCGAAGATCGGCACGCACAGCCGTGAGCTCGTGCGGAGCTGCGCCGAGGCGAAGGAGCTGCTCGGCAGCTATCCGGAGGTGCGGATTCCCTACGTCGCCACGAACGGTGAGGTGCGCGAGGTCCGGTTGAGCAGACTGGAGTTCGAGGCGATCATCCGGCCGTCGGTCGAGCTGGCCGTCGACGCGCTGGAACGCGTCGTGGGCAGTGCGGGGCTGTGCCTGCCCGACGTCATCCTGCTCGTGGGCGGGTCGGCACGGATTCCTTTGGTGGCCAAGGAGATCACGGCACGACTGGGCATCCCGGTGATGCGGGCACCGGACGGGGCGGCCGCGACGGGTGCGTACCTCGAAGCCGCTCAGCTGGAGCCCGAGCCCGCCG
This sequence comes from Lentzea sp. NPDC055074, assembly GCF_053608005.1. Lineage (NCBI taxonomy): Bacteria > Bacillati > Actinomycetota > Actinomycetes > Pseudonocardiales > Pseudonocardiaceae > Lentzea > Lentzea sp. NPDC055074. The sequence continues at coordinate 148,450 of NZ_JBSGUQ010000022.1, read as the reverse complement.
AGCAGGCCACGGTCGAGGTGCCGGTGCCGCGCCAGGAGGAGCCGAGGAAGCGGATTCCGACGACGCCGTTCATCGCGGCCGGGCTGCTCGTGCTCGTACTCGGAGGTGGGTGGTTCGCGCACGACGCGATGAACCCGCCGCAGGTGAGGATGGAGAACACGAGCGTGCAGCTCGAACCGCCGGGAGTGGCGGAGCTTCCGACCATCATCGGGCCAGGGCGCTGATCTCCCGCACGGTGCGGTCGATCTCCTCCGGGGTGTTGAGGATCGACGTGCCGGCGCGCGCGTACGGGATGCGGTAGGACGCCGTGGTGATCTGGATCTGCTTCTGCGCCAGCAGGTCCACGACCTCGGGGCCGGTGTGCCCGGGAACGTCGAAGCACACCAGGCCCGCGGACGTCGCCGGGTCGCGCGGCGTGTGCACGACGACGCCGGGGATCTCGGCCAGGCCGTCGGAGAGCCTCCCCGAGAGCTCGGCGATCCGGGACGCCACGCGGTCGCGGCCGAGGCGCTGGTGGAACCGCACCGCCGCCTGCACGCCGAAGTAGTGCTCGAACGCGTGGAAGCCGCCGGGCCCGAGCAACGCCGTCTCGCTGCGGTTGCTCAGGCTCGGCAGCATCGGCACGATCTCGTCGCTCACCTCGGGGTTCACCCACACCATGCCGGTGCCGCGCGGCCCGAACAGCCACTTGTGCGTGCCGGCGACGAACACGTCCGCGCCCATGCGTGCCGGATCGTCGTGTACGGCCGCAAGTCCGTGCACGCCGTCTACGACGAGGAGGCAGCGGTCTTCCTGTTTTCGCCCTCGGTTCGCTTCGGCGACAACCGCAGCGCACGCTCGCACCGGCATGCGTAGGCCCGTGCTCGACTGCACCCACGTGATGCCGACGGCACGGGTCTGCGGCGTGATGGAGTTCCGCAGCCGTGTCGCGATCTCGTCCTCGGTGGCCTTCGCCGGGTTCTCGAAGAGCGTGCCGATCCTGACGTTCGCGCCCGCTCGTCCGGCCGCGAGCCTGGCGGCCTGCTGGTGCCACGCGTGGTCCTGGTCGTTGAGCAGCAACTCCTGACCGGCGCGCAGTTTCAGGCCGCCGTAGACGATCGAGAGCCCCATGGTCGTGTTGGGCACGAACGCGATGTCGTCCGCCGCGCCGCCGATGTACCGGCCCAGCGCGACGGCGACCTCCTGCGCCTGCGCGGGCATCAGGTCGTGCGAGTTCGCGTCCAGCCTGCGCCGGAACCCGTCGACCGCGTCCCGCACCTCGCGCGGGTTCGAGGCGAGGTAGAAGAGCCCGAGGTTGGTCAGTGCCGGATCCAGCCGGAACTCGCGGCGCACGGCGCCCCAGTCCACTCCCTGCCCGGCGGACGAAGCGGTCGGAGCGACGGCGAGCAGTCCTGCCCCCACGAGGAAGTCACGACGTTCCATACCTTCCATTGGACAGCTTCTCCGGTGCGAACGGCAGCCCCGTGTTCAACGCCTTCGCCCCCACGGCGCACAGCTCGCCGAGCATGCTCACCCCGATGGACAGCTGCGTCGGTGCGTGATGGTCGAACAGCAGCGCGAACCCGAGACTCGCGCCGATCGACGTCATCCACACGAGCAAGGTCCACGGCGTGTACCGCTGCCACAGGTGGCCGTCGCGCTCGAACAACCTGATCGTCAGGCCCCGGACCGCGCCGAACGCGAACCCGGCCGCGAGCGGGAGCAGGTAGGCCAGGTGGAACTCGTCCACCGCGCGGACGCCGAAGAACAGCAGGAACGCCGGCGGCGCCAGCAGGTCTCTGGCGTTGAGCGGTTCCCCCCTGAACCGGCGCACGAGCACGTACAGCACACCGGCCGCTATCAGCAGATATGTCACTGCATCCCCCTGGTTAGCATGACCCTGCTACTTAAACTAGCAGGGTCATGCTACAAAAGGGAGGTGTCACCGAGAGTCGTGGATCCCGTCGCCCGCCGCCAAGCCGTCGCCGAGGCGGTGTTCCGCGTGGTCGTGCGCGACGGCGTCGAACAGGCCTCGTTGCGCAACGTGGCCGTGGAGGCGGGCCTCGCGATCGGCTCGATCCGCCACTACTTCGACAGCCACGACGACATGATCATTTTCGCCGTCGAGGCCCTCATCCACTCCATCAACCAGCGCGTGATGGCCCACGTGCAGGCGCTCCGGGGCCGCAGTGATCCCCGCAGGCCGGGCGAACGCGTGCTCTCCGAGGTGCTCCCGCTCGACGAGCGTCGGCGGGACGAAGCCGTGCTGTGGCTGGCTTTCGTCACCGCCGCGCGCACCCGGCCGTCGCTCGTGCCGCACGCCGAACGGCTCTACGACGGCCTGCGCGAGCTCTGTCACCGCGCGCTGACGGTGATGACCGAGGCGGGCACCATCGCGGCCACGCACGACATCGCTCTGGAGACCGAGCGGCTGGCGTCGTTGCTCAACGGCCTCACCGTCGACGGCGTGCTGCACCCGGACCGGATGACCCCGGAGCTCACGGTGTCGTTGCTGCGCAGGCACCTCGACTCGCTCTAAGACAGGCGCGGTGCGTCGACGGCCCAGTACCAGTTGTTGCCGGCGTCGAAGAGCCGCCACGAGACCCGTGCCGTGCGGGCACCGGACGGGACCGCGACGGTCAGCGAGACCTGCTGCGCGAGGCCGTTCGCGTCGTGGGTGCGGACGACCTGCTCCGGGCCTCCGTCGAACGACACGCTGACCGTGCCGCGCTGCGTGCCCTCCTGCAGGTAGTGGGAGAAGTAGTCGAGCTTCACGCTCGACTTCCCCGTCACGTCGTAGGCGGGGGAGGCCAGTGTCGAGTCGAACTTGCCGCGCGCGGCCGGCGAACCCTTGTCGTCCCACTCGTCCGGGTCCGCGACGGCGAAGACTCCACGTGCGCGCACGTTCGCCTCGCGCGACTGAGAAGGAGCGGCACGGGTCCAGAAGTCGTCGGTCGTGAACGACCAGCCCTGCCACTCCGCGACGCCCTGCGGCATCGACGAGGCCGTGGTGACGGTCCAGCCCGCCGGACCCTGGCGCGTCCAGCCCAGCACCGAGGCGGGCACACCGGTCTCGTCCTGGCGCGGCTTCGGCGTCACCGAGTCGAACGGGTCCACCGGCGCGCTGCCGAGCGCGTAGCCGTCGAGCGACGCCGGGACGTCGAGGTGCTTCAGCGCGGACGCCGCCACGTCCACCAGCTTCGGCGCGACGGCGGGGCGAGCCGAGCCCGTGGAGATCACGAACGTCATCCGCTCTTCGGGCGAGTCACCGCCGTGGCCGCCCGACGCCGTGTGGCCGTGGTCGGTGGTGATCATGATCAGCCAGTCCTCGGACGCGTACGACGGCCGTGACTCGACGGCCCGCACGAGACGGCCGATCTGGGCGTCGTTCGTGCGCATGGCCGCGGCGTACTGGGAGGAGTCGGCGCCGTGGTCGTGGCCCGCGATGTCGATCTGGCCGAGGTAGACGAACGACGCGTCGGCGGCGTCGGTCCTCAGGTGCTGCTCGGCGTCGACGGTGATCTTCTCGTCGGAACCGGTGTAGCCCGCCGTGTCACCGTCGAGCACGTACTTGCGGTCCTGGCCGGTGCGCAGGACCCGGTCGCTGATCGGCTTCCAGTCCACCGCCGCGTACGTCGACAGCGCCGGTTTCGCCGTGTTCGCGCGCTCCAGCCAGCTCGGGTACGAGGTGAGGGCGTTGCCGGAGAAGGAGTTGTCCTTCACCTTGTGCTTGTCCGGCCAGACGCCCGTGAGGATCGTCGACCAGCCGGGGCCGCTGGAGGTCTGGGCCATGCCCGAGCCGTACAACGCGCTGCGGGCGCCGTACCCGCGGCCCAGCAGCGCCTTGACGTTGGGGGTGTCGGCGGAGAGGAGCTTGTCGTAGCGGGCGCCGTCGAGCCCGATCACGAGCACCTTGGGTGTCTTCGCCGGTGCCGCGACCGCGGCCGGGGTCACCAGCAGGAGAGGCAGCAGGATCGCAAGAGCAGCTCTTGTCATGACAGGCAGACTCGCGGCCCGCAAACGTCTTCAGCAATAAGGTGGATCTTAAGTTCACCTGGGCTTCGGCAGTTGTCAGTACAAGTTCACTGCCTGGCCGTCACGTTCACGTCGCGCGCGGTCAGTTCGGCGGCGCACTCGGTGCACTCGACCTTCGCCCGCACGCCGCCGCCGCAGTCGCGGTGGTGCAGCTGGAACGTCTCCTCCTCGTCGGGGGCCATCCACTTCTCGCCCCACGTGCGCAGCGCCATCAGCACGGGGTAGAGGTCGCGTCCTTTCTCCGTGAGGCGGTATTCGTGCCGTGTGCGGCCGTCCTCGTGGTACGGCACGCGCTTGAGCACGTTCTCCTGCAGTAGCACGTTCAGCCGGTCCGTCAGGACGCTGCGCGAGATGTCCATCGTCGCCTGGAAGTCCTCGAAGCGGCGGGTGCCCAGGAAGATCTGGCGGAGCAGCAGCAGCGTCCAGCGCTCGCCCAGCAACGCCGCGGGGCGGCTCAGCGTGCAGGGCATGCTCGCGAAGTTCGAGTACGGCATGAGCCCAGGATATCCCTTGCGTTCGATTTTCGAACTCAGCTACAGTTCGGATTCCGAACTCAGAGGGGTAGATCCTCATGCGCGTCACCGAGCTCAACCGCGACACCGCGCCGGAAGCTGTCGACGCGGTGTTCGAAGGACTGTCCGCGCGAAGCCGCTACCTGCGCTTCCACTCGCCGACGCCCCGTCTGACCGCGTCCGCCCGCCGGGTGCTGACCGACGTGGACGGCCGTCGGCACGCGGCCGTGTGCGCCAGGGTCGGCGGCGAGCCGGTCGGCATCGCCAGGGTGATCAAGACGGGGGAATGCGGCGCCGAGATCGCGGTCGCCGTGGTCGACCTGTGGCAACGCCGAGGCGTCGGCCGCCTCCTGTTGGAGGAGCTCACGGCGGTCGCGGCCCGGATGGGCGTCGCGGAACTGCACGGCGACGTGCTGCCCGACAACCACGCGATGCTGGCCCTCGTGCGCAAGGTGCTGCCCGGCGTCCGGTTGACCAGGGAGGTCGACACGGTCCAGCTGAGCTACCCGCTCGCGTGGGTCCTCGCCGAGATCAGCGACGCCGACCTCGTGGAAAGCCTGCGGTGACGATCGTCCACAAGGGTCGACTTCACTGCCCGTGCGCCCGGCCGTGCGTTCACCGTTGACGGTCTGAACGGCGCGGACAAGTCGGCGAAGGCGGGAACACAGGACGTTCGACCGGACCAAAACTTCACATCGCCTTGCTACGGTGACCGGCATGAGATCGTGGGGGATGTTGGCGGTCGCCGCGGCGGCCATCACGTTCGGCTCGACGCTGGCCATGCCTGACGTCGCGGTCGCCGCTGCCGAGGGCGGGGTGGTCTGCGGGACGTACGAGGCCAACTCCAAGATCACGCGCAGCGAGGTCCTGGCGCGCTCGCGGACCTGGATCAGCGCCCGCGTGCCCTACAGCCAGAGCGACTGCTTCGGCAACAAGTACGGCGCCTACCGCACCGACTGCTCCGGCTTCGTCTCCATGGCCTGGGGCCTGCGCATCTCCTACACCACGCACATCCTCGAGCAGGTCGCGCACCGCATCGACTGGGAGGACCTCCGTCCCGGCGACGCGCTCAACGACCGCGAGAACCACGTCGCGCTGTTCATCGGCTGGGCGGACGCGGCCAAGACGCGGCCCATCGTGCGCGAGCAGGCCGGGCCGGACGGCAGCAGGCCCGTGCAGCGCGTGTGGAGCGCCAGCAACGCCCGCAGGTACGTGCCCCTGCGCTACAACAACATCCTCGAGGCCGGCAGCAGCGGCAGCACCGGCAGCGAGACGCCGGTGACGGACAAGCTCGTCGTCAACGCCGGCCCGCAGATCTCGAACACCGGCATGGGCCAGCTCGAGGTCTTCGCGCGCGCCGCGGACGACACGATCATCACGAACTTCCACAAGACGAGTCGCTGGAGCGGCTGGCAGCAGCTCGGCCCCGAGCTCTTCGCCGGCGACCCGGTCGCGCTGATGAACCCGCAGACGAAGATCGTCGAGGTGTTCGCGCGCGGCACGGACGACAAGGTCTACCGCCGCGTCGACGGCAAGTGGGTAGCGCTCGGCGACACGGCCGTCGCGGGCGACCCGACGCTGTTCTGGAACGACAAGACCAAGGCCGTCGAGGTCCTCGCCCGCGGCGCGGACGGTCTGCTGCTCCGCTTCACGGACCAGTGGGCGCCGGTCGGCGACCGCAAGATCGAGGGCAACCCGGCCGTCGCCGACAAGGACGTCTACGCGCGTTCCGCCGACGGCAAGCTCGTCAAGTGGGACGGCACGACCTGGGCGGACCAGGGCGACAAGAAGATCGTCAGCGACCCGAGCGTCGCCGTCGACCAGGTCTTCGTGCGCACCGAGTCCGGCAGTGTCGAGCAGTACGCGGCGGGCGTCTGGAAGTCCATGGGCGGCAAGGGGACCGGCGCGCCGTCGGCGGTCTTCAACTCGACGACCGGCTCCATCGACGTCGTGCAGCTCGGTGAGGGCGGCCTCGTCGAGCACTCCCGCGCGACCGACAACGGCTGGACCGCGTGGGCCAAGCTCGGCACCACCAAGGCCTCCGAGGCGCCGACCGCGATGTACCACGCGCAGACGAAGACCGTCGAGGTCTTCGCCCGCACCGAGGACGGCAAGCTGATCCGCCGCTTCTACAAGGAGAAGGCCGGCTGGAGCCAGTGGGCCGTCCTGAGCGGCAAGACGATCGGCTAGGCGCCTAGACCAGACCTGTGGGAACGGGGCGGCGACTCACCGAGTCGCCGCCCCGTTCTGCGAGAGCCGGGCCACGGCTCCGACGACCAGGTCGAAGAACCGGTCCACGTCGAGCCCGACGGCCACCCGCGCGTTCGGCTCCCGGCCGAGCCGCCCGTGCAGGTCCACGACCGTCGCACCGCGGGTGAACGTGCCTGTCGTCTCGATCCCCACGAACGCCTCGACGCAGGTCACGAGCGTCGGATCGATCACCCGCGCCACCGCGACCGGGTCGTGCAACGGCGGTGCCGCGAACCCGAACACCTCGCGGTAGGTCGCCGCGAAGAACGTCATCAGCTCCCCGCACGTCCGCCCGAGCGGTCCCAGCGCGTTCAACTGAGCCACGACTTCCGGCGTCACCAACGCCTGGTGAGTCACGTTCAACCCGATCATCGTGATCGGCACGCCGCTGCCGAAGACGATCGCGGCCGCCTCCGGGTCGACGTAGATGTTGAACTCCGCGTACGGCGTGGTGTTGCCGCGTTCGGTGGACCCACCCATGAGCACGATCTCGCGCACCGCCGACGGTCCGTACCGCCGCAGGTACATCGCCACGTTCGTCAGCGCACCGGTCGCCACCAGCGTCGCCGGCATGTGGGCGTGCATCACGTCGATCGCGTGCTCCGGCACGACGCCGACCGTCAGCGGACCGAACGACGGACCGTCCATTCCGGACTCGCCGTGGATGTCCTCCGCCACGTACAGCGGCCGTACCAACGGTTGTGCGCACCCGCGGGCGATCGGCACGGAGATCCCGGCGGCCGAGCAGATCCGTTGCGCGTTCGCGGTGACCTTGTCCAGCGTCTGGTTCGCGGCCACGGTGGTGATCGCGCGCAGGTCGATCTCGGGGGACCCGGCCGCCAGCAGGATCGCGATCGCGTCGTCGTGGCCGGGGTCGCAGTCGAGCACCACAGGAGTCGGCATGTCCCCATCCTGCCGCTCGCGTATCGTGACACGACCGAAAACGTTTTCACGGGAGGTCGGATCGTGGCACGCAGGCGATACGCGGTGGTCGGCACGGGGTCGCGGGCGGAACGGCACGTCCACGCCATCGCGGTCGAACACGCGGACACCTGCGAGCTCGTGGCGTTCGCCGACGTGAACCGCACGAGGATGAACGTCCACAACGAACGGCTCGTGGAGCAGGGAGTCGAGCCGGTGCCGACGTACGACGCCGAAGACTTCCTGAAGATGCTGGAAGAGCAACGGGTCGACGTGGTGGTGGTGACCACCGTGGACCGTTTCCACGACACGTACATCGTCGAGGCGCTGGACGCCGGATGTGACGTCGTGACGGAGAAGCCGATGACGACGGACGTCCCCTCGGCCGGCAAGATCCTGGACGCGGTGCACCGCAACGAAGGCACCGTCACGGTCACGTTCAACTACCGCTACAACCCGATCCACGAGAAGGTGCGCGCGCTGCTGGCGGACGGCGCCGTCGGTGAGATCGGGTCCGTGCACTTCGAGTGGCTGCTCGACACCCGGCACGGCGCCGACTACTTCCGCCGCTGGCACCGCGACAAGGCCAACTCCGGTGGTCTCATGGTGCACAAGGCGACCCATCACTTCGACCTGCTCAACTGGTGGGTCGGCTCGGTGCCGGAAACCGTGTACGCGCACGGCCGTTTGTTCTTCTACGGCGAGGAGAACGGCGAACGGCACGGCTACGCGCGCGATGACCGGTTCGACATCAAGCTGGAGCAGAACGCGTGGCTCAAGAAGCTCTACGTCGACGCACGGCACGAGGACGGCTATCGCCGCGACCAGAACCCGTTCGAACCCGGTGTGTCCATTGAGGACGACATGTCCGTGCTCGTCCGCTACGCCAGCGGCGCGAACCTGACGTACCACCTCACGGCCTACTCGCCGTGGGAGGGCTACCGTTTGATGGTCAACGGCAGCAAGGGCCGTCTCGAGCTCGAGGTCGTCGAGAACTCCTGGGTGTCGGGTCAGGACCCGTCCGTGCACGGCGCCACGGCGAACCCCGAGCAGGGGTGGGCGAAGCTCTCCGTGCAACGGCTGTTCGCCGAACGCGAGGACGTCCCGCTGGAGTACGACCGGGACGGGCACGGCGGCGCGGACCAGCGCATGGTCGACGCGCTGTACGGGCCGGCCGGGCAGGAGGACCCGCTGGGACGCAGGGCGACGCACTACGACGGCGTGCTTTCGCTGCTGACCGGGTTCGCCGCCAACCGCAGCTTCGAGACGGGTGAGGCCGTCCGCGTCGCCGACGTCCTCGACCTCCGATGAGGACCCCTTAGCGGTCGCCGCACTCTCCGCGCCATTGCCCGTTCGGGTGGCCACGTTGACCGTGGTCGCCCGGATGATGTCGCAAACGAGTCTTGGTTGGCGCGGTGCATTGAAATTCGACGCACGTCGGCTGATGCTGGTGGGCGCGGTGGAGTCCGCCCGAGAAGGGTGAGAGCGATGCGTGTTGCGCTGGTCGGCGCTCGTGGGCACGGGGCGCGGCACGTGGAGAACCTGGTGCGGCTGGGTCACGACGGCCTCGCCACCTTCGTCGGGGTGGTCGACGTGGCGGACGTCGACGTGCCGGTGCCGTCCTACCCGGACCTGCCGTCGCTGGCCGCCGAGCTCCACCCGGAGGTCGTCGTGATCTCCTCGCCGCCCGCGACGCACCGCGACCTCGTGCTCGCGGCGTTCGAACTGGGCTGCGACGTGCTGGTCGAGAAACCGGCCGTGCTGTCGGTGACCGACTTCGACGAGATCTCCGCGGAGGCCGCGAAACGCGGGCTGGTGTGCCAGGCCGGGTTCCAGACGCAGGGCAAAGGCTCGTATCGGCGGCTCTGCTCGTTGCTCGGCTCCGGTGCGTTGGGCGACATCACGGGCATCGGCGCCGCCGGCCGTTGGGTGCGCACGGACTCGTACTACGACCGCGCCGAGTGGGCCGGGCGCCAGGGCGAGGACGGGACGCTCGTGAACCCGTTCGCCCACGCCCTGCAGAACGCGTTGCTGCTCGCCGATGTCGAGGAACGGGCCGACATCGCTGTCGAGTTAGAGCTGTACCGGTGCCGCGACACGATCACCGCGGACGACACGGCGTGTGTCCGCGTCACAGCCGATGGCGCGCCACCGGTCGTGGTCGCCACCACGCTCTGCGCCACGACATCGTTGCCACCGGTCGTGTTGGTGCACGGAACGCTCGGCCAGGCCGTCTGGTGGTACGACGACGACAGGCTGACGGTCAACGACCACCGCATGGCCGTGGCGCCGTCCGTAGATCTTCTGGAGAACCTCATCCGGCACCGGCGGACCGGCGAGCCCCTGGTCTCGCCGCTGGCCGGCGCGCGGGCGTTCACGTCCGTCGCCGAGCAGTGCGGCAAGGCCGACGTGCCGCTGCTGCCCGCCCGCCGCGTCGGTGACCGGGTGGTGCTCGACGGCATCGACGAGGTCGTCGTGAGGGCCGCCGAGAAGATCGCGACCTTCACCGAACTGGGCTGCGGATTCGGGCGGTAGTCTGCCGCGCAGTTCGCCGCGTTCGGGGAGAGTTGCGTTGGACACCTACATCGACCTGAAGGACGTCCGGGTCACCGGTTACGTCACCATGGGCCTGATCGCGCTGGTCGCCGCCGAGTCGATCTGGGGCACGATCAACGACTGGCAGGGCGGCTCGTCGTCGTGGAGCTTCCTGGCGATCGTGCTGATCCTTCCCGCGGGCGTCGCGTCCTTCCTGTGGTTCCGCGGGGTCACGCACAACGCCGAGGCGATCGCGCTGCACGGCGTGCGGACGGTCTCGCAGGTGTGGAAGGCGAGCGACCCGGCGCAGCGGGAGAAGCCGTTCGAGCAGCGCGTCGCGAGCCCGTTGATCAAGCCCTGGCAGTACGCGTTCCTCGCCATGGTGCTGTGTGACGTGTTCGAGTCGATGCTCCTCGACACACCCCTTTACGTGGTGTTCTCCACTCTCTCCACGCTCCTCGCGATCGGCGCGGCCGGTCTCGCGTGCTTCCTCGTGCTGCGAATCTCGCTCATGCAGCAGCGGTTCGCGGTACCTCAGCGCAAACGCGGCTGATCTGAGGTAGACTCCTTCGTTGGTTGCAGTTTTGTGTTCGTGTCTTTCACGCTCGCCAAACTTCAGTTGCGAGCGCTTCTCCTTCTTCACGGTTGGGGCAAGGCTCATGACCAACCACGGAGTGGCCGCACAGTGCGGCTCGCTCTTCAGTAATCAAGGAGAAGCAGTACATGGCAAACGGCACCGTCAAGTGGTTCAACGCTGAAAAGGGCTTCGGCTTCATCGCCCCCGAGGACGGCGGCGCTGACGTCTTCGTCCACTACTCGGCCCTCAACGGCGGCGGCTACCGCAGCCTCGAGGAGAACCAGAAGGTCTCGTTCGACATCACGCAGGGCCAGAAGGGCCCGCAGGCGACGAACGTCACCGCTCTCTGACGTTGTTTCATCCGTTGGGCCCCCGGAGTCTCTCCGGGGGCCCTTCGGCCTTCTCGGGACGTGTGCGCGCCCCCTAGCCTGGCCGGATGCCGTTGCTCGGACCAGCCGACCCGCTGCCGCACGTGCCCCGGCGCGTCCTCGTCGCAGGCAACGCCGGATCCGGCAAGTCGACGCTCTGCCTGCGCATAGCCGAGCAGCACGACCTGCGCCGGGTCGAGCTGGACAGCCTCTACTGGGGTCCGCGGTGGACCCCGCGCCCGGAGTTCCGCACCGAGGTCGCCGCGTTCGTGCGCGAGGACCACTGGGTCACCGAGTACCAGTACAAGGCGGCGCGGCCCGCGTTGCTCGCGAGGGCGGACACGGTGGTGTGGCTCGACCACCGCTTCGCGGTCGTGATGGGACGGCTGGTGAGTCGCACGATCAGACGTCGCGCGGCAGGGGTGGAGTTGTGGAACGGTAACCAGGAGCCGTCGCTGTGGTCGGCGTTCACCGACTCCGGCCACATCCTGCGATGGGGCTGGAAGAGCTACCGGCGCAACCGGGCCAGGGTGCTCGCCCTGGTCGACGACGTGGTGGTCGTGCGGTTGCGTGGGCAGGCGCAGGTGGAGCGGTGGCTCTCGGGTCCGCTCGCCTCGGTCGGGGAGGAGCGCGCTCGGTGAGAACCGCACTGGTGCTCGGCGGAAGAGGCATGCTGGCCGGCTGCGCGGGACAGCTCGTGGCCCGCGGGTGGCGGGTGGTGCTGCCCTCGCGCACGCAGCCGCTGATGGCCGACGACGGTCCCGGACGCGCGGCGCGGGCGTCGATCTCGCACGGGCACCGGCCGACGTGGGTCAGGGCCGACTGGGCCGATCCCGCGAAGCTGGCGACGGAGGTCGAGTACGAGCTCGACGGCCATCGGGTGAACCTGCTGGTCGCGTGGGTGCACGCCAACTACCGCGTGAGCGTGCTCAACGCCGTGCGGCACCTTCTCGCAGAAGGCGCGCCGGTGGTGGAGGTGCACACGTCCGCACCGGTGCCGGACCCTGTGCTCCCGCACCCGACACAGCAGGTGTTGCTCGCTCACTTCGCCCACGACGCGATGCAGCGCACGAGCCGTGCGGTGCTGGAAGCCGTGGAGCGGGGACTGGAAGGACGGGCGCCCTCGCTGCATCACGAGGACGCCCGCTGACGTCTCGGCCCTACCTGGCCTCGGTCTTCTCGATCTTCGCCCGGCCGATCTCCGCCTGCACCTTGATGCCGGCGGCCACGTTCACGAGCTGACGGACGACCACGTCCTCGTTGCGGATGTCAGCGATCTTCTGCTTGGTCTTCGTGACGAACTCGAACTCCGCGACCTCCGCCGCCTCGATCTCGGCGACCTTCTGGAAGTCCTTGCTGAAGTCGAGGACCACCTCCGCGTCGTCGAGGACCACCAGCTGGTAGTCCGACGGCAGGTCGGAGGCGAAGCCCTTCTGGAACTTGCCGGTGACCTTGATGCCGTCGGGTGTCTCCAGCAGGTCGAGGACTCCGTCGACCGGCGTGAACACCGCCTCCCGGAAGTCGGCGGTGGCCTTCGCGGGCACGGGTTCCGGCTCGGCCAGCGCGGGGGACGCCGTGAGTGCGAGAGTCGCGAGCAGGGCGGTGGCGATGTTCAGCAGTTTCGGCATGTCTTCGTTCGTACCGGCGGGCATTTGGCCCCGCTCGGTCAAACGCGTCGCTCGATCGGGCGGTGAGGCTCGATCAGCTCTGACGGGTCGAGCGCATTCCGCGCACCAGCAGCATGACCGACTCGCGCACCTCGGCCCGTGACCGCTCCGGCTGGAACACCTGCCAGTCCAGCGCGATCACGAGCAGCGTGCCGAACAACGCCGCCGACGCGGTGCCGACCTCGACCCCCTCGGGCAGGCGGCCCGCGTCGGACAGGCGCTTCATCTGACCGCGCACGATCGACACGATGTCGTCGCGCAGCAGCTTGAGCGTGCCGTGCCACTGGCCGGGCGTGCGCCACAGCTCCGAGACGAGGAGCTGGCCGAACGCCGGGTACTCGGCCCAGAAGCCGAGCATCTCGTCGACCAGCGCCTCCAGCGAGTCCTCGGACCCCTCTGCGGACCGCAGCCGGCCCGCGAGGATCTCCACGCCGTGGTGCAGCAGCGCTTCGACCAGGGCGTCCTTCGAGGCGAAGTTGTAGTAGATCGTGCCCTTGGCGACGCCCGCCTCCGAGGCGATCTCGTCGACCGTCACCGAGGCCGCACCCCGTTCGCCGACCAGCTTCAACGCCGCGTCGAAGAGCTTCTGCCGGGTCGCCGTCGTCCGGGCGCTCACAGCACGAGCTCCGGCTTGAGCTTGGACGCTGTCCACACGCGCTGCTTGTAGGCCGCCACGGACGTCAAGGCTAGGGCTCCGACCAGCCAGGCGAGAAGGATCAAAGCGTCCTTTCCGACGCTGCCCAGGTCACCGCCGTACATGAGGTGGCGCAGACCGTCGACCGCGTAGCCCATCGGCAGGCCGTAGTGCAGCGGGTACAGCGGCACGGGGATCGTCTGCCACGGGAACGTGCCACCCGCGCTGACCAGCTGCAGGATCAGCAGGATCAGCCCGAGGAACTTGCCGACTGCGCCGAACGCGGCGTTCAGCGCGTGCAGGATCGCCACGAACGTCAGTGACATCAGTACGAGGAACCCGAACGTGCCGATGGGGTTCGACGGCTCGATGTCGACCACGAACCGTACGACCGTGAACATCACGAGCACCTGCACGACGCCGAGCAGTGCACCAGGGAGCCAACCGCCCAACGCGACGCGTAGAGCCGACTGACCGGCGGCGAGCGCACGGCGTGAGAGCGGACGCAGCAGCAGGAAGAGCACGAACGCGCCGATCCAGGTCGCCAGGCCCAGGAAGAACGGGGCGAGGCCCGCGCCGTACGTGGCGGCCTTCGTCTGGGACAGACCCCGCACCGCCACCGGGTCACCGATCGCCTGCGCGATGGCGGCACGTGTGGGGTCGTCCTGGTTCGGGATCTTGTCGATGCCGCCGGACAGGCCGGCGCTCAGCTCGGACGCACCGCTCGCGACCTTCGTGGCGCCTTCCTTGAGCTGCGGGGTGCCCGTCGCGGCCTTCTGCAGGCCGTCGCGGAGCTGGGCGTTGCCGTCGGCGAGCTTCGTGGCGCCGTCGTCGAGCCTCACGATGCCGGAGACGAGGCCGGGCATCTTCGACGAGAGCTGCTCGGCGCCGTCGGCCACCTGGTCCGCGCCGGTCGCGAGCTTGCGGAGATCACCCGCGGCGCCCTGGACCTTGCCGTTGGCGTCGTCGACCGGCTTGCGGACCTGACCGAGCGTGGTCAGCACGTTCTGCACCTGCTCCTCGGTGAAACCCAAGGCGCGCAAGCGGGTCGCGATGTCTCCGTTGGCCTGGTCGAGCACGCCGACGAGAGCCTGGGCCTTCTTCGCGTACTCCTCGGCCTGGGTCGCGGCCGTCTCGTTGCCGGTGGCGACCTGGCGCGCGCCGTCCGCGATCTTCTTCGCGCCTTCGGGCAGCGGTGCGGTCTGCGAACGGAGCTCGTGCGTGCCGTCGCGGAGCTGCGCGGCGCCGTCGGCCGCCGTCACCGCGCCCGTGGAGAGCTGCTGGACGCCGCTGTCGAGCTCGCCGATCTTGTCGCGCAGCGTCGCGCTGCCGTCCGCGAGCTGCTTCGCGCCGTCGGCGGCCTTGGTGGTCTCCTGGCGGATCGTGGAGAAGCCGAGCAGCAGCTTGTCCGCAGCCTCGGTCGAGACCTTCGCCGTGACGGCCCTGCGGACCTCGTTCACGACCTGGTTCGCGATCGTGGAGCCGAGGTAGTTGTTGGCGTCGTTGGTCGTCAGGGTCAGTACGCCCTGGCGCGGCTTGTTCTGCTCGGCGGACGTGAGCGCCTCCGAGAAGTCCTCCGGCAGCGTCAGCGCGAAGATGTAGTCGCCCTTGCGGACACCCTCGTCGGCGTCGTCGACGACCTTCCAGTTGAACTTCTTGCCGTTGAGCAGCTCGTCCGCGACGTCCTTGCCGGCGTTGAGGTCCTTGGCGCCCTTGTCCTTCACGACCAGCGCTGCGGGCACGTTGTTGAGGTTCGCGTACGGGTCCTTGTTGGCGTACAGGTAGAGCGACGCGTACAGCAGGGGCACGAGCGCCAGCGCCAGGACGGCGAGCTTGGGGAGCTTGCCGGAGGTGATCCGGCGGATCTCGTTGAAGGCCATGCGAAGGGCGCTCATGCGGTGATCTCCATCTTGGTGTCGTTGTCCTCACCAAGGCGCGCGTGCGGGATGTCGAGGATGTGGGCGGAGGAGTTCGAGCACAGGACGACGACGGACCGTTCGGGGGTCACGTGGTCGTGGGCCAGTGCGAGCCACTCGCGCGGGTTCGGGTGGTAGCGGTCGGGGCAGTCGAGGATCAGCACCGTGACGCCGGGGCGTGCGGCGGCCAGGTCGAGCATCACCGCGCACCGCGTCTGCGCCGGAACGTGCTCGAAGCGCTTGTCCGCGTGCTCATCGGCGGCGTGCTCCACCAACCAGTCGTGCACTGCCTTCTTGCCGGAGGGCATGCCGTTCATCGCGAGCTCCTCGCCGACCACGGCGGACAGAGTCAGCGCCTCTTCCGGCTCGTTCACCTCGGGAGCGTCCACGAGCACGACACGCTTGCGCAGCGTCTTGGCGTCCGGGGACACCGTGCCCGTCGAGGGCTTCATACGACCGGAGAGGAGGAGGGCGAGAGCCGTGTGGCCGGCTCCGGGCTCACCCGCGACCAGGGTCAGCTCGCCGGGCTTCACGGTCAGCGAAGTCGGCCGGACCAGGGGACCATGGCCCCCGTTGACGCCTGCGCGACTTGCGTGGATCTCCACGGCTTTACCCTCCGTTTAAACTGACCGGTCAGTACAAATTCTCCCGCAGACCTCTGCCGCTGGCAACTCGGACATAGGTCACCTAAGGGCGGAGGCGGGGCGTACTTCCCAGACGGTCCACAGCGGCCGGTAGCCCTGACGCGGCCAGAACACGCTGCTCAACGGGTTCGGCGGGTTGTAGTAGAGGTACGTGCCGACCGCGCCCATCCGGTGGAGCTCCTGGTGGGCGTGGGCGAGGAGCTGCTGGCCGATGCCCGTGCCGCGGGCGCCGGGGAGCACGGAGACGCAGTTCACATAGCCCCAGCGGCCGCGGGGGAGCCGTGCGGCCGCCATCGTGCCGGGCTCGGACGACACGATCGCGCACTCGGCGAGCGCCACCGCGATGCCGTCGCGTTCGGCGAGCCAGATCGGACTGGCGTTCTTGAGACGTTCTGTGAGCGCGCGTCGCTTCACCACGGCGGCGTTCGGGCGCACGATCGTGGAGCCGACGTAGGAGGAGTACTCCAGCTCCGAGAGCGACAGCTCCAGCACGGTCTCCAGGTCGTGCGGGGTCGCACGGCGGATCGTGAGCGTGCGGGAGACGTGCTGCGTTGGTGTGCGCAGGCGCACGGCGAGCACGGACAACGGCACGAGCCCGTGGTCGAGGAACGCCCGTGCGGCCTTCGTGTCGCGGCTCGGCCAGTGCACGACGCACGCCGTGTCCTCGTGGACCTCCTGCGCGTCGAGGTGCCGGCGGAAGCGGGTGAGCAGCGCGTCCATGCCCTGCGAGCCGCCGACCAGCGGCAGCATCTCCCACACCTCCGCCGCCGACCACAGCCGCGTGGTCGTGTGCGGCTCGAAGCTCTGGTGGCTGACGACCCCGGCCACGCGCGTGCCGTCCGCCAGCGCCGCCGTGAGGACGTGGCCGTCGGCCGGCGGTTCGGTGGCGGGCGGGAGCAGCGGGTCCAGTGAGGCGAAACGGGCTGACTGGGCCGCCACTAGTCCGCGTGCCGAGGTCATGGCCGTTGAGATTACGACGTCAGGCGGGTCCGGAAGATCGCGGTGCCGGGGAAGAGCTTGCCGCGCAGGGGGCTCCACTGGCCCCAGTTGCGGGTGTGGCCCTTCGGCCACTCGGGCTCGACCAGGTCCTCGACCACGAAACCGGTGTTCGTGAGGGCGCGGACGTAGTCGCCGAGCGTGCGGTGGTGCTCGACGTAGGTCGCCTTGCCCTCCTCGTCGACCTCCACGTAGGGCGTGCGGTCGAAGTACGACTGCGTGACGGTGAGACCGAGCGGGCCCGGGTCGTCGGGGAAGATCCACCGCATCGGGTGGTTGACCGCGAACACCCAGGGCGCGCCGGGCCGGAGCACGCGGGCGAGCTCGCCGAAGACCTCCTGGACGTCCGCCACGAACGGCACGGCGCCGAAGGCGGAGCAGGCGGCGTCGAACGAGTCGTCCCGGAACGGCAGCTGGTCGGCGCTGGCCTGCACGAGCGGCACGTCGATGCCCGTCTCGGCGTTGGTGCGGCGGGCGTGCCGGAGCATGCCCTCGGAGATGTCGAAGGCCGTGACGTCGGCCTTGTTCTCCTTGAGCCAGCGGGCGCACATGGCGCTGCCGCAGCCCACCTCGAGGACGCGCTGACCAGCGATTTCCCCCAGGAACCGGGCTTCCTCCTCGCGCAGCCCCTCCGGGCACCACACGAAGTCCGCCGCGCCCAGGAAGTCGCCGTGCGTCTGGTGGTAGTCGTCGGCGTCCGCGTCCCACCAGATCCGGTTCGCCACCCTCGACTCGGCGGCGTCCGCACCCCGCTTGACGATGCCGGCGGTGCCGAGCGCTTGTTCCGCGCTCGCGTGCTGGTTGGACACACTGCTCCTTCACATGGGGGCTGGTTTGCTTGCGCGTCTTGCGGCCGCGTACGATATCGCGTGCGTAGTGGGTTAGTGCTGCCCATGATCCAGAACCGCGGATTCCAGGTCGCTGCGACGCTGCGCGCGCACCACTACCAAGCCATCGATGCCAATCCGTACCGGAGCCACCTACCTAATGTCCACCGACACCACCACCGCCCCCGTTGCCGCTGCTCCCAAGCAGGTCGCGATCAACGACATCGGGACGGAGGAGGACTTCCTCGCAGCTATCGACAAGACGATCAAGTACTTCAACGACGGCGACATCGTTGAGGGCACCATCGTCAAGGTCGACCGGGACGAGGTCCTGCTCGACATCGGCTACAAGACCGAGGGCGTCATCCCCTCGCGTGAACTGTCGATCAAGCACGACGTCGACCCCAACGAGGTCGTCAAGGTCGGTGACGAGGTCGAGGCGCTTGTTCTCCAGAAGGAGGACAAGGAAGGCCGTCTGATCCTCTCCAAGAAGCGCGCCCAGTACGAGCGCGCGTGGGGCACCATCGAGGCCCTCAAGGAGAAGGACGAGCCCGTCAAGGGCACGGTCATCGAGGTCGTCAAGGGTGGTCTCATCCTCGACATCGGCCTCCGCGGCTTCCTCCCCGCCTCGCTCGTCGAGATGCGTCGCGTCCGCGACCTCCAGCCGTACGTCGGCCGTGAGCTCGAGGCGAAGATCATCGAGCTGGACAAGAACCGCAACAACGTGGTCCTGTCCCGCCGCGCGTGGCTCGAGCAGACCCAGTCCGAGGTCCGCAGCGAGTTCCTCAACCAGCTGCAGAAGGGCCAGGTCCGCAAGGGCGTCGTGTCCTCGATCGTCAACTTCGGTGCCTTCGTGGACCTGGGTGGCGTCGACGGTCTCGTCCACGTCTCGGAGCTGTCCTGGAAGCACATCGACCACCCGTCCGAGGTTGTCGAGGTCGGCCAGGAAGTCACCGTCGAGGTCCTCGACGTCGACATGGAGCGCGAGCGCGTCTCCCTGTCGCTGAAGGCCACGCAGGAAGACCCGTGGCGCCAGTTCGCCCGCACCCACGCGATCGGTCAGATCGTGCCGGGCAAGGTCACGAAGCTGGTTCCGTTCGGTGCGTTCGTCCGCGTGGACGAGGGCATCGAGGGCCTGGTGCACATCTCCGAGCTGGCCGAGCGCCACGTCGAGATCCCGGAGCAGGTCGTGCAGGTCGGCGACGACGTCATGGTCAAGGTCATCGACATCGACCTCGACCGTCGCCGCATCTCGCTGTCGCTCAAGCAGGCCAACGAGGGCTTCACGGTCGACACCGAGTTCGACCCGACCCAGTACGGCATGGCCGCCGAGTACGACGACCAGGGCAACTACATCTACCCCGAAGGCTTCGACCCGGAGTCGCAGGAGTGGGGCGAGGGCTTCGACAAGCAGCGTGAGGAGTGGGAGCGCCAGTACGCCGAGGCGCACACTCGTTACGAGGCCCACATGAAGCAGATCCGCAAGGCCGCCGAGGCCGAGGAAGAGGCTTCGGCCGAGGGTGCGGGCAACTACACCTCCGGTGGCGACGCTCCTTCCGCGTCCGTCGGCGCGCCGGCTCAGTCCGGTGGCACGCTGGCTTCCGACGAGCAGCTCGCTGCTCTGCGGGAGAAGCTGTCCGGCGGTATGTGAGTCGCTGGCTAGACCCTTCGAAGGCCCCTGCACCCGGTTCTCGGGTGTGGGGGTCTTTGTTGTTGGCGGTTGGTTTGGGTGGGCTGGCCGTTGTGTGGGCGGACCTTGTCGGGCGGTCGTCTTTGCGTGGGGCGACCTGTGTGGGGCGAGCTGTGTGTGGGGCGAGCTAAGACGGTGGTCGCCTTGAGGGCGGCCAGGTTGCGTTGCGTGCTTTCCCTGGGGCTCTGCCCCAGACCCCGGCAATCTGATCAGGGGGCCAGCGCTGCCGGTGGGTAGATGGCACGCCTGTTGCTTAGAGCGGCTGCCTGTTGCTTTGAGAGTTGCGGTGGCGGTGGGGTCCCATCACAAGCCGAGCCAAGAGCGGGCCACATGTCTGAGGGGGTGTCAACTCGACGAAAAGCGTGTCGAGTTGACACCCCCTCAGACATGCAGCAAGAGCTGTGGCGCGACTCGTGATGGGACCCCACCACCCAGCCCTTGTGGAAAGACGGCTCGCCTTCGGCTTCGCGCAAACCAAGGTGTGTGGCTCGCCTTGGCTTCATTTGGTCGGTGCTTCTTTCGTGTGCCGGGTCCACCCGTTCACTCTGTGGTGGAGGCCGAACCTCGTTGTGTAGGTTGACAAACCTATGCGTGGGAACTGGTTCTTCGTCGCACTGGGCGCGGGTGTGCTGGCGGTCTGCACTGCCTGCTCGACTGCCGTGCCTCAGACTCAGGCGCCGCCGCCGCAGATTCCGAAGATCACGCCTCCCACCACTCCCTCGCGGGTGCCCGTGATGGTGGATCGGGCGTTGCCGGACGACTGTGAGCTCGTGGTGCCCGTGGAGGTCATGAACGCGGCGATCGGGCAGGAGTTGCCCGGGGAGCCCCGGATCATCGTCGGCATCAAGGAGCCCGGGATCGGGCGGACCGGCAAGATTGACTGCTACTACGGGATTCCCGAGAAGAAGGGGCTTCCGGACGCCAAGATCGTCATCGGGTTGTCGACCTACACGGACGATCTGACGGCTCGTACTCGGGTCAACGAGAGTGTCGAGGCCGAGCGGGGTGAAGGGGCCAAGGTCACCGAGGTCGACGTCGGGAAGCAGAAGGGGACGTTGGTCGAGGGCAAGGACGAGCAGTTGTTGATCGGGTCCTTGGGCAAGTCGACGTTCGTGGTGCGCAACCGGAACAACTTCATCCCCAAGGAGAAGCTCATCGCGATCCTGCCGGTGCTGGCCGTGCAGTCGATGACGCCGCCGGTCTAACCTGTCCGGCATGCTCAGGGTGGGGTTGACCGGGGGAATCGGGTCCGGGAAGTCGACGATCGCGCGGTTGCTCGTGGAGCGCGGCGCCGTCGTCATCGATGCGGACAAGCTCGCGCGTGAGGTTCTCGAGCCCGGGAGTGAAGGGCTCGCGGAGGTCGTCAAGGCCTTCGGTGAGGACGTGTTGCAGGCTGACGGGACGTTGGACCGGGCCGCGTTGGCCGCCAAGGCGTTCGCCGGCGAGGAGGCTCGGCAGACGCTCAACGGGATCACGCATCCCCGTATCGGCGCGCTCACCGGGCAGCGGATGGCCGAGGCTCCCGAGGACGCCATCGTCGTGCACGACATCCCGTTGTTGGTGGAGCGGGACATGGCGGCGATGTACCACCTGGTGATCGTTGTCTACGCGGACTCCGGCACTCGGCTGGAGCGGCTCGTCACCAGCCGGGGGATGGATCGGCAGGACGCTGAGAAGCGCATTGCCGCTCAGGCGACTGATGAGCAGCGGCGGGCCGTTGCGGACGTGTGGCTCGACAACACCGGTGAGGTTCCGGACGTCACGGCGTTGTGGGATCGGTTGGTGGGGTTCGAGAAGAACGTGCGGACGCAGTCGTACGCGTCCGGGTCGCCGGTCGTGGTGCCCTACGACGAGCGGTGGCCCGCGCAGGCTCTGCGGGTTGCCCGGCGGATCAGTGTGGCGGCCGGTGGGCGGCACGTCGAGCACATCGGGTCCACGGCGGTGCCTGGGCTCGCGGCCAAGGACGTGCTCGACTTCCAGCTCGCCGTCGAGGACATGGACACCGCGGACGGCCTGAGAGAAGCGTTGGGGCAGGCCGGGTTCCCGTACCTCGGGTCGTACGAGGACACGCCGCGCGGCGAGGGCGACTGGAGCAAGCGGCTGCACGCCGGCGCTGACCCCGGACGGCGCGTGAACCTGCACCTGCGCGTCGAAGGCACGGCGAACTGGCGGTGGGCGATCGACTTCCGCGACTGGCTGCGGCACGACGCCGTGGCTCGTGAGGAGTACACCAACCTGAAGTGGGAACTGTCCCGACGTTTCGCGGCCGATACCACCGGGTTCGCCTACGGTGAGGCGAAGGATCCCTGGATGGAGGCGGCCGTGCGTCGCGTCGAGGCCTACAGGGGCGGCCAGGAGTCGTAGATGCCGTGCCACGTCAGCCACGACGTCAGGTTGTGGTTGACGTTGCTGAGCTCTTCGAGGGTGCGGTGGACCGTGCGCAGCGCCTGGTCGGCGTCACCCGGTCGCAGCACGCGGCCCGCCACTGCGGCGGCGAAGTCCTCGCTGCGCACGATGCGGGCCGTGGTGCCGCCGGGGACGGCCAGACCGAGCAGCAGGTCCGTGGTCTGCCAGTGGCGGTGGTCGCGCTCGACCCGCACCGCGGACAGCACGCTCGGGCTGCTGCGCGCGTGCCGGGAACGCGGGCGGTAGGTGGTCAGCCGCAGGCCCAGTTCGGGCATCAGCCAGGTGACCTCGGAGTCCGAGAACGGGTCTTCCGGAGTGGGATGCTCGATTCGCAGACCCCACCGTTCGACATAACACGAACTGAGGGTCCGAGAGCCACCCGATGAATACGAGCGCACGCCCGAAATGGTGTCGACGACATCGACCAACTGAGGTGTAGTGACCGCTCCCACGCCGCCGAGCGTAGTCAAATATGTGCTCGCAGTTACACGCCGGGTCGATTTGTTACGTCACGGTCAGGTGACGAACACGCTCTGTGTATCAACGCCAGGCCGTGGGGCAACCCGAATAGGTGAGCCACCTGACCACATCGTGACCGTGCGCTGAAATGCCGGACACCGCCGAGTAGGTGGTTTCCAGTGCCCATTGTGCGCGTTCCGGAGAGAGCAGCTCGTGCTGAACTGCGGAGATCAACTCGTCCGTGTCCAAAACAGTCACGCTGTGGCCCGTTCGGACTATCAGGTCGAGGTACAGATCGGTTGTTTTCCAGACGCTGCCGATCGCGTTGATCTCGACGACGTCCACGTAGAAGTCGAAGTCGAGCTGGTGGCCGGGGTGCCAGGACTGGCGCGTCACGCGGATGTTGAGCTTGGGCAGGAACCAGCTCTCGAAGTGGCTGATCTTCGGATGCCCGGCGAGCGGCCGGAACATGTAGAGGCCGGTCGGCGTGAGCCGGAACTCGTCGACGCTCCTCAGCTGCCCCTTGGGATCGGTGTTGCTCTTGGCGTCCAGGTCGAAGTACTCGATCTTCGGCGGATGGATGTGTGCCACGTCCGCGATACTGCCATCGTTGGACGCCGCGGCCACTTAGGATGCCGCGCATGTTCGGGATCATCCGCCCCTGTCGCAACAGAATGGGCGCTGAGCTGCGGTCCGCGTGGCTCTCACACCTCTGTGGAATGTGCCTGTCGTTGCGCGACGAGCACGGTCATCTCTCACGCCTCGTCACGAACTACGACGGGCTGATGATCTCGGCCGCCGTGGAGGCGCAGTCCTCCGTGTCGCGGCGGACCGCCGGGCCGTGCGCGTTGCGCGGAATGAAGTCCGCGGACGTGGCCATCGGGGACGGGGCGCGGCTCGCGGCGTCGGTGTCGCTGGTGCTGGCGTCGTTGAAGATCCAGGACCACGTGGACGACGGCGACGGGCTCGCCGGCCGGATGGGGTGGGCTGGGCGAGCGGTGGCGCAGCGGTGGGCCGCCAAGGGCCTCGGAACGGCCTCGGACCTCGGCTTCGACGCGTCGGTGATGGTGGACGCGGTGCGGCGGCAGCCCGAGGTGGAGGCGGGCGCCGGGCTGGGCAGTTCCGTGCTCGTGGTCACCGAGCCGACGGAGACCGCGACCGCGTTCGCCGTCGGGCAGACCGCGATCATCGCCGGCAGGCCAGGCAACGTGGAGCCGTTGCGCGAGGTGGGGCGGCTGTTCGGGCGGGTGGCGCACCTGATCGACGCCGCCGAGGACCTGGAGGAGGACACGGCGTCGGGGGCGTGGAACCCGCTGACCGCCACCGGAACGTCCGTCCAGGAGGCGCACCGGCTGTGCCTGGACGCCGTGGCGGGGATCAGGCTGGCGCTCGCCGAGGTGGAGTTCACCGACGCGCGGCTCGTGCACAAGCTGCTGGTGCACGAGCTGGAGGAGTCGATCATCCGGGTATTCGGCAAGCGCCAGCGCCACCAGTACCCGCCGGACAAGCGCCGGTGGTCCGACCCCGGCAGCGGCCTGTGGGCCTACCCGAGGCTGAACTGGCAGCGGCAGCCGCGCGGGTGTTTCGAGGGCTGTGGCGCGTTCCTCTACATGTGCGGGACGTGCCAGTTCTGTTGCCGCGACCCGTTCCCGGGGCCGTGGAGCGACAAGCGGCGCGACGGGTGCGACGGCGGCGACTGCGGCCCGAACTGCGACTGCGACTGCAACTGCTGTCCGTGCGATTAGGCCTCTGACCAGGCTCAATCGGAAATTGTCAGACCTCCGGCGTAACGTGCTTCCCGTGGCTTTCGCAACCGAGCTCCCGCCAGAGGAAAGCACCGTCAAGGCGCACTCCGAGCACCGTCCCGTCGGCGACATCGTCCGCACCGACGGGCAGTTCCGCGTGGTCAGCGAGTACCAGCCGGCGGGTGACCAGCCGGCTGCGATCGCCGACCTCGAACGCCGCGTGCGCGGTGGCGAGCGCGACGTGGTGCTGCTGGGTGCCACGGGTACCGGCAAGTCGGCGACGACGGCGTGGCTGGTCGAGAAGCTGCAGCGCCCCACGCTGGTGATGGCGCCGAACAAGACTCTGGCGGCGCAGCTGGCGAACGAGCTGAAGGAGCTCTTCCCGCACAACGCGGTGGAGTACTTCGTCAGCTACTACGACTACTACCAGCCCGAGGCGTACATCCCGCAGACGGACACGTACATCGAGAAGGACTCCTCGATCAACGAGGACGTGGAGCGCCTGCGCCACTCGGCCACGATGTCGCTGCTGACCCGGCGCGACGTCATCGTGGTCGCGTCGGTGTCGTGCATCTACGGCCTGGGCACGCCCCAGTCGTACCTCGACCGCTCGATCCCTCTGGAGACGGGCGTGGAGGTCGACCGCGACGCGTTCCTGCGCCTGCTGGTCGACGTCCAGTACACCCGCAACGACATGTCGTTCACCCGCGGCTCGTTCCGCGTGCGGGGCGACACGGTCGAGATCATCCCTTCCTACGAGGAGCTCGCGGTCCGCGTCGAGTTCTTCGGCGACGAGATCGACAAGCTCTACTACCTGCACCCCCTCACCGGTGACGTGGTGAAGGAGGTCTCCGAGCTGCGGATCTTCCCCGCGACGCACTACGTGGCGGGCCCGGAGCGCATGGAGCGCGCGATCCGCGACATCGAGGCCGAGCTGGAGACGACGCTCGCCCAGATGGAGCGCCAGGGCAAGCTGCTCGAGGCCCAGCGCCTGCGCATGCGCACGCAGTACGACCTGGAGATGATGAAGCAGGTCGGGTTCTGCAACGGCATCGAGAACTACTCGCGCCACATCGACGGGCGTGGTGCCGGCACCGCCCCGGCGACGCTGCTCGACTACTTCCCCGACGACTTCCTGATGGTCATCGACGAGTCGCACGTGACGGTGCCGCAGATCGGCGGCATGTACGAGGGCGACGCCTCCCGCAAGCGCAACCTCGTGGAGCACGGCTTCCGCCTGCCCTCGGCGCTCGACAACCGCCCGCTGACGTGGGAGGAGTTCGCCGACCGGATCGGCCAGGTCGTGTACCTGTCGGCGACCCCGGGCCCGTACGAGATGGGCCAGTCCGGCGGTGAGTTCGTCGAGCAGGTCATCCGCCCGACCGGCCTCGTCGACCCCGAGGTCGTCGTGAAGCCGACGGAGGGCCAGATCGACGACCTGGTGCACTCGATCCGCGAGCGGGCCGAGCGCGACGAGCGGGTGCTCGTGACCACGCTGACCAAGAAGATGGCCGAGGACCTGACGGACTACCTGCTGGAGCTGGGGATCCGGGTCCGGTACCTGCACTCCGAGGTCGACACCCTGCGCCGCGTCGAGCTGCTGCGGCAGCTCCGGCTCGGCGAGTTCGACGTGCTGATCGGCATCAACCTGCTGCGCGAGGGTCTCGACCTCCCCGAGGTGTCACTGGTGGCGATCCTCGACGCGGACAAGGAAGGGTTCCTGCGCTCGGGTACGTCGCTGGTGCAGACGATCGGCCGTGCCGCGCGCAACGTGTCCGGTGAGGTCCACATGTACGCGGACCGGATCACCGACTCGATGCGGCACGCGATCGAGGAGACCAACCGGCGCCGCGAGAAGCAGGTCGCCTACAACACCGAACGCGGCATCGACCCGCAGCCGCTGCGGAAGAAGATCACGGACATCCTCGAGGCGGTCTACTCCGAGATCGAGGACGAGGTCCCGGTCGGCGGGTCCGGCCGGAACCAGTCCCGGGGCAAGCGCGCCACCGGTGAAGGTGGCCGCTCCTCGGGTGTGGTCGCGTCGCACGAGCGGGCAGGGATGGCCCGGTCGGAGCTGGCGGACCTGGTGCAGTCGCTGACGGACCAGATGATGAACGCGGCCCGCGATCTGCAGTTCGAGCTGGCGGCTCGGCTGCGCGACGAGATCCAGGACCTGAAGAAGGAGCTCAGGGGCATGGACGCGGCGGGGGTCAAATGACAGCTGGCTTAGACACGTAGCTTGGACGGCATGGGGAGATCGCCGTACCAGGACGTGGCCGACGCGGGTGGTCTCGAGATCGTGCTCCGAGGGGCGTGTCCCGGTGGCGTGGTCGAGGTGGAGGTGTTTCCAGGCTGCTACAACGCCACCGTGGCCCAAGGCGACCGGTCCGTGGACGTGAGTCTGCTGCGCCGCGAGCGCGAGTTCAGCGTGAAGCACCGGCTGCGCGGGGTGTGGTTGAGCCGCGTGACCACGACCGACCTGGCCGAGTTCACGGGCTGGGTGGCGATGTGGCTCGGCGGGGCCACCGCGCGGGAGTTGGCCGTCACGTGGCCGTCCGCTGATTTCGTCGCCGTGGCCGACGCCTTGGAGAGCGGCGACGAGGTCGAGCTCAGGTGGCAGCAGTGCCGTGCGATCAACATGAACGGCCTGGGGGAGTTCGTCGCGTCGGTGATGCGGGAGCCTCGGCTGCGGCCGCTGTACCCGTTCATGTCGCACTGGTGGATGTCGTTCAAGGTCGCCCCGACGGCGTATCGCATGGGCGGCCCCTGGGTTCGTGCGCTCGGCGGTGGACGATTCTCGGTGACCGAGGTTCGTTACCCGGACCGTGTTGACGTCGAGTACGACGCCGCCGACGCG
Source organism: Lentzea sp. NPDC055074 (assembly GCF_053608005.1). Lineage (NCBI taxonomy): Bacteria > Bacillati > Actinomycetota > Actinomycetes > Pseudonocardiales > Pseudonocardiaceae > Lentzea > Lentzea sp. NPDC055074. Next base: position 121,432 of record NZ_JBSGUQ010000022.1, on the reverse strand, counting down.
GTGCGGGTGTGCGTGGCCGAGTTGGAACGGCTCGGTGTGCTCTCGCCCGAGGAGCTCACGTCTCCGGGCTGACGTGGAGCACGCGGTTGGCTTCGTCCATTGTGGATGTGGGGCGGATCGCGTCGCGGTGAGTTAGATCGACGTGTGCGGTGCGTAGTCCTGGGGCCGTATAACGATTTGCGCGCCCGCCGTAAATCGCCCTCTGGGGTGAGATGTGCGCGGACTGCTTTCGTCAGGGCCGCGGGCCGCCATGATCTCTGGGGTGGATGTGGACTCCCACCTTGCCGCGGTGGAGCAGGCTCTGATCGCTGTGCGGCGCAGTCAGTCTCGTAGGGCACTGGCCGAGTTGGCTGTTCCGGCCTTCGACGTGCTCGACGTCGTGGAGACGGCTGAGCGGACTGGGGCCCAGGCCACGGTTTCCAGTGTTGCCTTGGCTTTGCACGTCGACCAGCCTCGGGCGAGCAAGCTCGTCACCAGCGCCGTCGACGCCGGGCTGGTCGCCAGGGTGGCCGACAAGGCCGACGGGCGCCGGGTGTTGCTCGTGCGGACGCCTCGTGGGCGGGCGACGTCCGCTGAGCTGCACAGGGCTCGGCAGAGTGCTTGCGCCGTAGCGATGGCGGACTGGAACGAGGAGGAGCGGGTGGAGTTCGCCCGGCTGCTCACCCGTTTTGTCGCTGTGTTCGGCGCACGCTAGTTTTTGTTGTGACACTTGATGAGTTGATCGTCTACTGCGCCGGCAAGCCCGGTGCGGAGGAGACGTATCCGTGGGGCGAGGCCGAGCTGGTGTGCAAGGTCGGCGGGAAGGCGTTCGCCTTCATCGGCCTCGACGTGCACACCGTCGGCCTGAAGTGCGGCACCGATGCCGAGGCCGCCGCGGTGTGGCGAGAGCGCTTTCCCGGTGACGTCACGGTGAGCGGCTACATCGGCCGGTACGGGTGGAACACCGTCGCGCTCAAGGGAGCCGTGCCGGACGACGACCTGCTGGAGCTCGTCGACGGCTCGTACGAGGCCGTCGTCGCCCGGCTGCCCAAGGGGAAACGGCCTGCTGTCTAGCGTTCTTCGGGCTGGATGATGCCGAAGATGTTGTTCTCGGTGTCCTTGTAGTAGGCGAGCAGGCCCACGCCCGGCATCTTGTCCTTGGGCAGTGCGACGGTGCCGCCGTTGACCTCGATGGCCGCGATGGCGACGTCGATGTCTACCACGCTGATCGTCATGACGTAACCGTGGACCGGTGCGTCCGGGTCCGGGTCGGGGCCGCGGCGGGGAAGCAGGCCGCCGTTGACGCCCGGCTGGTCGTCGTCGCCGGTGACGATGGTCCAGTAGGGGATGTCGCCCCACTGTTCGATCTTCCAGCCGAAGACGGACGAGTAGAAGTTCCGCGCCCGCTCGGGATCTGCGGCGTGGATCTCGAAGTGCACAGGACGTGACATGACACGGCACGCTACTCCGGACAGTGGTTGTCCGCATTGGTCTCTACGGTGGCGGCATGGCAATCGGAATCCAGGTCACGATGGACGCGGCGGACCCCGGCAAGCTGGCTGCTTTCTGGGCGGAGGCGCTCGGTTACGTGGTGCAGCCGCCCCCTCCCGGGTTCGACTCGTGGGAGGACTTCGCGGTCAAGAACGGCATCCCGTTCGAGTCGGTCAACGACTACTCGGCGATCATCGACCCCGAGGGCGCCGGCCCGCGGTTCTTCTTCCAGCGCGTGCCCGAGGGCAAAACAGCGAAAAACCGCCTCCACCTCGACGTGAACGCCGGGCTGGAGGCGGTTGATCGGCTCGTTTCCCTTGGTGCCACGAAGGTCCAGGAGTTCAACGACAACAAGGGCCACTGGGTCGTGATGCTCGACCCCGAGGGCAACGAGTTCTGCGTGCAGTGAGCTAGCTCGTGATGTCCTTCGTCTTGAACACGCGCGCCGCGAGCAGCGTGAAGACGCCGCCGTAGACGAGCGCGGAGAACGTGCCGCGGGTCATCTCCGACCAGTCGATGTCGGTCGAGAGCAGGTCGGCCCACGCCATCGCGTAGTGCGTCGGCAGGTAGTTGCGCAGGTCTCCGAGCGGCTCGATCTGGTCGAGGATCTGCGACACGATCGAGACGAGCACCGTGCCGCCGACCGCGCCGAGAGGCGCGTCGGTGGACACGGACAGGAACATCGCGAGGCCGGCGACCCAGAACAGGTTGATCGAGATGTAGACGACCGCGAACGCCATGGCCAGCACGCCGTCGCCGAACGGGGCGGCTTCGCCGGTCGGGCTCACCACCTCGCCCGTGCCGTACCAGACGACGCCGACGGCCAGCGCGACCGCGGGGAGCAGCGCGAGGGCGAAGACGCTGAGGATGCCGCTGCTGATGGCCTTCTGGCGCAGCAGGCGGTGCCTCGGGATCGGTGCGGCGAGCAGGTACTTGAGGCTCGACCACGACGCTTCGGACGCGATCGTGTCGCCGAAGAACAGCGCCACGATCATCGGCAGCAGGAAGCTGCTGCTCACGAACAGCGTGAGCACCACGAAGTTGATGCCGCTGGCGGTCGCGAGGTCGACGAAGCCGCCGGAGCGGCGGTTCGGGTCGGACTGACCGATCTCGAAGCTCGCCGCGAGGATGAACGGCAGCAGCACCAGGAAACCCAGCACGAGCTGGGTCCTGCGGCGGCGGATCTGCCGTTGCAGCTCCACGTGGATGCGGAGCGTGCGGCGCGCCTTGTACCCGACCGACGAGCCGTCCGGCGCCACCTTGGTGTGCTGCTGGGCGGCCGCGTCGGTGAGGTCGTTGAGCGCGCCGGGGTCGGTGTGGACGCCGTTGTTGTTCACTGGTCCACCTCCTGCCGGATCGGTGCCTTGGTGCGGTTCGGGTTCGCCGTGAGGACTGTTTTCACCACGGGCGAAACCGCGGCCGCGGGCGGCTGTTCGGCGCCGGAACTGTCGGTGCCGACTGGGATAATTGAGTCAAGGGGTCCCCCTTCGCCGGCGAGCAACGTGCGCTCGCTCGACGAGGGGACCTCTGCCTCGGCCTGGGCGTCCGTCGCGGACGCCGCTGCCATCAGGAAGTCATTCACCGACCAGCTCCAAGAACGCGTCTTCCAGCCTGCGTCGCGGGCCCGCCTGGTCCACCGCCACACCGGCCGCCACGAGAGCGGTCAGTGCGACGGAGCGCGGGACGCCGTTCATCGACGCGTGCACGGCGCCCTCGTCCTCGTGCACGTCGTGCACGCCTTCGAGGCTCCGCAGGACATCGGCTGCCTTTGAGGGGGAGTCGACGCGGAACGTCGCCTCGCCGCCTCCCGCCGCGATGTCGGCCACCTCGCCGGCGGCGACGAGCTGACCCTTGTGCATCACGACCACGTGCGAACAGGTCTGCTCCACCTCGGCCAGCAGGTGCGACGACACGACGACCGTGCGGCCCGCCGCGGCGTAGCGGCGCAGGACCTCGCGCATCTGGTGGATCTGGGGCGGGTCGAGACCGTTGGCCGGCTCGTCCAGGATCAGCAGGTCCGGGAGGCCGAGCATCGCCTGCGCGATCGCGAGCCGCTGGCGCATGCCCTGGCTGTACGTGCGCACGCGGCGGTGCACCGCCTTGCCGAGGCCCGCGATCTCCAGCGCCTCCTCGACGTGTGCCTCCTCCACCGGCCGGCCCGTCGCCGCCCAGTACAGGCGCAGGTTCGCGGCGCCCGAGAGGTGCGGCAGGAAGCCGGAACCCTCGACGAACGAACCGATGCGCGACAGCACCGGAGCACCCGGCGTGACCTTGTGGCCGAAGACCCGGATGTGGCCCTCGGACGGGTGGATCAGGCCCATCACCATGCGCAGCGTCGTGGTCTTGCCGGCGCCGTTGGGGCCGAGCAGACCGAGGACCATGCCGTGCTCCACGCGGAACGACAGGTCCGTCACCGCCTTCACGCCGCCGGGGTAGGCCTTCGTGAGGTTGGAGATGACCAGCGGGACGTCCGCGAGGTCCGGGTCCGAGTCCTGCGCCATGCGGCGGCGGAACAACGCGATGACGCCCGAGCCGATCAGCACGAGCAGCGCGATCACGATGCCCCAGAGAGCACCCGTCGGGAAGCCCTCGGTGACGTTGCGACCGGGCACCACGGGCACCGAGATCTCGTCGGAGGCGAGCGAGATGCGGTACGCGGCGGGCTGCTCGGCGTTCGCGAACGCCTGGTCCGTCGTCGACACCACGAGAGCCAGCTTGTGCTCGCTCTCCACCGGACGCACCGCGCCCGGCAGCGTCACCGTCACCTCGGCGGCGGAACCGTCCGGCGGCAGCGCCACGCGGAAGGGCGCGACGATCGAGCCCGGCAGCGTGCGGGTGCCGTCCGCGGAGACGTCGTAGAGCTTCGCGAACAGGATCGCCTCGCCGGAGCTCTGGTCACCGCGGGCGACCTTGAGCTTCACCGTCGACGACCCGGTCAGCAGCACCTGCGAGGTCAGCTCCTCCGAGGTGAACACGGCGGCCTGGCCGGGCATGTCGAGCGACAGCCGCGACGAGATCGCCGACGACCGCGACAGCGCCGAACCGAGGCCCGGCAGGTTGCTGATCGACGCCGGGTTGCCGCCCGCCGGGTTCACGACGACCTGCTCGCGTCCCGTGAGCTTCAGCGTCTTGCGCTCGGTGGACGAGCCCTGGGCGAGACCGGGGTACGACGGCGCGATGACCGTGCGCAGCGACGGCTGGCCGGACGAGCGGAACGCGCCCTGCACCGTGTACTCGAAGCCGGTGCCGGGGTCGGTCCCCTTGCCGCGCAGGTGGAAGTCCATCCAGTCGGCGATCTGGCCGCGCAGCGCGGTGCCGGGGTTGCCGCCGTCGTGGCCGCCCGCGTACCAGACCATCTTGACCTGGCCGCCGGCCGCGGCGATCTGCCGCGCGGTGGCGTCGGACTGGTCGAGGCCGAACAGGGTGTCCTGCTCGCCCTGCACCAGCATCGTCGGCTGCTTGATCTGGTCCGCCACGGCGACGGGGGACGACTTGCGCAGCAGGTCGAGCGTCTGCTGTGACGCACTGCCCGTCGTGGCGACCTCGGTGTAGGCGGTGCAGACCTCGGGGGTGAAGCGGCCGCACGCGCCGAGGGACGGCGTCGGCGGCTGCTGGCCCTGGCCCCCGGAGTTGCCACCGGGCTGCTGCTGCGGCGCCTGAACGGAGTTCTGGCTCGGCTCCCGCTGGCCCTGCTCGGGCGCGTCACCCGTGGGCGACGAGAGGTCGATCGACGTCATGCCCGCCGAGAAGAAGATGCCCGCCCACGAACGCTTGAAGACGCCGTCCTCGCCGAACGCGGTCGCGGACGGGGTGGCGTCCGCACGCGGTGTCGCCAGCGCCGAGTTCGGCAGCAGCGACTGGGCGAGGTCGTTGTAGGTGATGACAGGGACGATCGTGTCGACGCGCTTGTCGACGCCCGCGAGCAGGAGTGACAGCGCACCGCCGTACGACGCGCCTGTCACGCCCACGCGGGGGTCGCCGCCGCTGTCCTTCTCCACCTCGTCACGTGTGCCGAGGAAGTCGAGGAGCTTCTGCGCGTCGCGGACCTCGCGGTCGACGGAGTTCAGCGCGATCTGGCCCGTGCTGCGGCCGAAGCCGCGCGCGGACCACGTCAGCACGACGAAGCCGCGTCGTGCGAACTCCTCGGCCTGCGTGTGCACGCTGCGGAGGCTGCCGCCGAAACCGTGCGCGAGCATGATCGCGGGCGCGGGCGTCTGCTGGGGGAGGTAGAGGCGGGTCTCGATCGTCACCGTCTGAGCGCTGTCAGGGCTCTCGGGTGCGTCGATGTTCGCTTCTTTGAAGGAAACGGCTACGGGGTCGTCTCCGGATCGAGTGAAGTACACGCCACCTGCGACGAGGGCTAGTACCACGATCAATGCGGGGATCGTCCACCTGCCGCGAAGGCGGGAGAGGCGGGACACAGCGATGACGATATGCGAGTTTTGCTGAGAACGGCTTGTCGGGATCCGGTCGCGGTCTCAGCATCAGTGGATCTTCAGCAGGCCTTCAGGTAGTGGGTCGCTCAACTCCGAACGACACCCCGCGTATTCCCGTTGCACCTGGTCGCGTGCGTCTGCTCACCCTGTGTGGCGCTAACCGACCTCCATGGCGCACAATATTCACGCAGCATGGAGGGGAGTACTCCCTAAGCGGCGGTGTCGTCAGTACGGAGCTCAGTGTCGAGGTCCCGGTGCCGTCGGTCGTTCGAGAGATCATCTCGGCGGCGGAGGAGACCTCCGGGTTTATCTGGCATGCCCTGAGAATCCCGGAGGTTGGGTTGTGAACGTCCCCGCATGGATGTGGATCGCGACGATCGGTGGTCTGCTCGTTCTGCTAGCCGTGGACCTCGTGATCGTCGATCGCAAGCCCCATGAGGTGACGATCGGTGAAGCCGCCCGCTGGGTGATCTTCTACGTGGCGATGGCCGCCCTCTTCGGTCTCGGGATCTGGTACTTCTCCGGCGGGCAGTACGCCACGGAGTTCTTCGCCGGGTACATCACCGAGTACTCGCTGAGCGTCGACAACCTCTTCATCTTCTTGATCATCATGACGACGTTCAAGGTGCCCGCGATCCACCAGCACAAGGTGCTGCTGATCGGCATCCTGCTCGCGCTCGTCATGCGCGGCATCTTCATCGCGGCCGGCGCGGCTCTCATCAGCCAGTTCAGCTGGGTCTTCTTCATCTTCGGCGCGTTCCTCATCTACACCGGCTGGCAGCTGGCGCGGGAGAACCACGACGAGGAAGAGGAGTATAAGGAAAACCTCATGCTCCGCATGGTGCGCAAGGTCTTCCCGGTCACCGACGACTTCCACGGCTCGAACTCGTTCATCAAGATCGACGGCAAGCGCTACGTGACCCCGATGTTCATCGTGATGGTCGCGATCGGCTCCACCGACCTGCTCTTCGCGCTCGACTCGATCCCCGCGATCTTCGGCCTCACCAAGGAACCGTTCCTGGTCTTCACGGCCAACGCGTTCGCTCTGATGGGCCTGCGTCAGCTGTACTTCCTGCTCGGCGGCCTGCTCGCGAAGCTCGTCTACCTGTCGATCGGCCTGTCGGTCATCCTCGGCTTCATCGGCGTCAAGCTGATCCTGGAAGCCCTGCACACCAACAACCTGCCGTTCCTCAACGGCGGCGAGCCCTTCCACGTGCCGACCATCGGCATCGAGGTCTCGCTGTCGGTGATCATCGGCGTACTGGCGATCACGACGATCGCCAGCCTGTGGAAGGTGAAGCGCCACCCCGAGGCCGCGAAGCACATCGGGGCGGACGCCAACCACTAGCTACAGCTGGGAGACGCCGTTCTGGTAGACGGCGCGGACGGCCCGCTTCAGCGTTCCGGCCTTCACGTGCTGTTCGGCGTCACCCTCCACGAGTACGAGATCGGCGAGCTTGCCCGGGGCGAGCTCGCCGAGTTCGTTCTCCAGGCGCATGAGCTCGGCGGCCGACCTGGTGGTCGCCTGGAGCGCCTCGGCCGGGGACATGCCGTACTCGACCATCAGCGTCAGCTCGTTCAGGTTGTCCCCGTGCGGACCGACACCGGAGTCGGTGCCCATCGCGATCTTCACGCCGGCCTCGTGGGCCTTCTGGAACGACTGGAAGTGTTGCGAGACAACGGCGTTGGCCTTGTCGAGGATGACGTCCGAGATCGCCATGCCGGCGGCGGCCTGGTCGAGCACCATGCGCGGCGCCATCAGCGTGGGCACGAGCCACGTGCCGTTCTCGAGCATCGCCTCGACGCCCTCGTCGGTGAGGAACACGCCGTGCTCGATGGACCGGACTCCGTTGCGCACGGCCGTGAGGATGCCGTCGCCGCTCATCGCGTGTGACATGACGGCGATGCCGGCGGCGTTGGCCTCCTGCACGATCATCGCGATCTCCTCGTCGCGGAAGTGCGCGTGACGGGGGTTGCTGCGCGGGGACATCACGCCGCCGCTCGACGCGATCTTGATGATGTCGGCGCCGTGGCGGACGAGCGTGCGGATGACCTTGCGCAGCTCTTCGGGACCGTCGGCGACGGTGTCGGGCAGGCCGGGGTGCAGCGGCGGTGAGACGTGGGCGCCGCACTGCATCCAGTCGTCGTTGTGGCCACCGGTCTGCGAGACCATGTTGACCGCGATCTGCATGCGCGGGCCCTGGACCAGACCGCGCCGCACCGCCTCCGCGACACCGAGGTCGGCGCCGAGAGCGTCGCGGACCGTCGTGATGCCGCACTGCAGCGTCGCCTTCATGTTCCCGATCGCCTCGTAGAACGGCAGCGAGAACGGCGTGTTGAGCGACCGCACCAGGTCGGCGCCGCTGAACATGAAGTGCACGTGGCAGTCGAACAGTCCCGGCAGGATCGTGTGGCCGGTCGCGTCGACCACGGTGTCACCGTCGAGCCCGATGCCGACGTCGACGATGCGGTCGCCCTCGACCACCACGTCGCCGGGCTCGCTCGCCCGGCCGGTGAAGACCTTGCCCCCAGAGAACACGATGCGCGTCATACGCGGGAATCTATGCGGCGAGTCAATTTTTGTGATCGGTCAACAAATAACTCTGAGCTTTGCTAACAAGTTCTGTTAGCGTCCACGCCGTGCGCCCTGAAGACCTGCAGCTGCTCACCACGCCCGGCACCGTCGCCGTGTCCGGAGACCTGGTGCTGGTCAGCATCACCACGCCCGACCTCGACAAGAACACCTACCGGGGCGGTCTGCACCGGGTGTTCCCCGACGGCACGACAACACCGTGGACGCACGGTGATCGTGACAATGCGCAGCGCATTTCTCCCGACGGCAAGCTGGTCGCGTTCTTGCGCGTCAGTGGAAAGTCGAAGCCGCAGCTGTACGTCGTTCCGGTGGACGGCGGCGAGCCCCGCAAGCTGACCGACCTGCCGCTGGGCGCCGGTGCCCCGGTGTGGTCGCCCGACTCGTCGCGCCTGGTGTTCGTCGCCCGCGTGCCCGAGGCCGGCCGCTACGGCACCACGGACGACGGCCCCGAGTCCGAGGCGCCGCGCCGCATCACACGCCTGGACTACCGCGTCGACGACATCGGCTTCCTCGGCGACCGCCGCCCGCGCCTGCACGTCGTCGACCTGGACGGCGCGGTCACCGAGGTCACCGACGGCACCCACGACGTCTCGGACCCGGCCTGGCTCGACGACTCGACGCTGGTCTTCGTCGCGCCGCGCGACCTGGGCGTCACCGAGACCCTGGAGTCCGACCTCTACACGGTCCCGGCCGGCGGCGGCTCGGTGTCGCTGCTGGTCCGCGGGGCCGGCGAGGTCGCGATGCCGTTCGTGGCCAACGACTCGCTCTACTGGCTGGGCACCGAGTTCACCGGCATCGACGCCGTGGCGCGCAACCTCGGCCTGTGGCGCTCGCCTGTGGACGGTTCCGCTCCCGTCCGTCTCACCGACACCGAAACCGTTGACGTGGAAAGGCTTTCGGGTCAGCCCGTGGCCGACGCGACGGGCGTGCTGCTTGTCGTGCGCAACCGCGGTGCCCTGGAGCTGCGCCGCATCCCGTTCGACGGCGGCCCCGGCGAGGTGCTGGCGGGTGCTTCGGCCGCTGTCCGCTCTTTCGCCACGGACGGGTCCACCGTGGTCGCCGTCGTGTCCACTCCGGACCAGGTCGGCCAGGTCGAGTTCGTCGGGACCGGTGTGCGCACGGCGTTCTCGTCGGTGCCCGCCCGCCGCGTCGTCGAGCTGAACGGCTCCGCCTCGGACGGCTACCCGGTGCACGGCTGGCTGGTGCTGCCCGACGGCGACGGCCCGCACCCGGTCGTCATGGCGGTGCACGGCGGCCCGTTCATGTACCACAGCTGGGGTTTCTTCGACGAGGCCCAGGTCTACGCCACCGCGGGCTACGCCGTCGTGCTGCCGAACCCGCGCGGTTCGGCGGGTTACGGCCAGTCCCACGGCCAGGCGGTGATCGGCAAGTTCGGCACCGTCGACGTGGACGACGTGCTGTCCCTTTTGGACGTCGCGCTGGCTCGCGAGGACACCGACGCCGAACGCGTCGGCGTGATGGGCGGCTCGTACGGCGGCTTCATGACGTCGTGGCTGTCCGCGCACCACGGCGAACGCTTCCGCGCGGCCTGGTCCGAGCGCGCCGTCAACGCCTGGGACTCGTTCTCCGGCTCGTCCGACATCGGCTACTTCTTCGCCGACGCCTACTGCGGCACCGATCCCGAGGCGCAGCGCGCGATGTCGCCGCTGACCTACGCCGAGAAGATCAACCTGCCGTTCGCCGTCGTGCACTCCGAGCAGGACTGGCGGTGCCCGCTGGAGCAGGCGCAGCGGATGTTCGTGGCGTTGAAGCGGCGCGGTGTCGAGACGGAGATGCTGATCTTCCCGGGCGAGGGGCACGAGCTGACCCGATCCGGTCAGCCGCGGCATCGGCGGCAGCGGTTCGAGGCCGTGCTGGACTGGTGGGACCGCTACCTGAAGGCCTGACCCGTTCGGGCGCTGGTCTGCGACCGCGCCGGACACGAGGGTGTTCCGATGAAGGAGAACCCGATGTCCGGCGCGGTTGTGCGGGCGAGCTCGAACCTGAGCCTCCCATCACACGAGAACGTCGTTCCTCGTCAGCTTCCCGCAGCTGTCGGCAACTTCAGCGGCCGCCGGGACGAGATCGCTGAGCTGGAATCGCGTGCCAACTCGGGCGCAGTGGTCATCTCGGCCTTGAACGGTACAGCCGGTGTCGGGAAGACAGCTCTGGCACTGCATTGGGCTCACCGCGTGGCCGACCAGTTCCCGGACGGCCAGTTGTACGTGAACATGCGCGGGTTCGAGCCGGATCGGGAGCCGATGACTCCCGATGAGGCGATTCGCTGCTTCCTCGACGCGTTCGGGGTTTCGAGCGATGCCATGCCCATGAGTCTGGACGGGCAGGCTTCGTTGTTCCGCAGCATGGTGGCCAAGCGGCGCGTGCTCGTGGTCTTGGACAACGTGAACAACGCCGCTCAGGTGCGCCCTCTGCTGCCGGGCACTCGGAGTTGCTTCGTGCTGGTCACCAGTAGAAATCAGTTGTCCAGCCTGGTGGTGGAACACGATGCCAAGCCGTTGCGGCTCGACCGTCTCACAGTTGAGGAATCCACGGCGCTGTTGAGGGCACGAGTCGGGGAAGCTGATTCCGCGGCGCTCGCCGAGGTGGCCGGACTGTGCGCCGGCTTGCCACTCGCACTGGCCATCGTGGCGGCCAGGATTGCGCAGGAACCGCATCTCCCTGCCTCCGAGGTGGCCGCTGAACTGCGCGCCGACCGGCTGGAGGCGTTGGATCTCGGGGATCATGAGCTCAGCGCGAGGTCGGTCTTCTCCTGGTCGGTCCGCGCATTGCCCGAGCCCGTCGTGCGCGTGTTCCGGCTGCTTGGCCTGCACCCCGGTCCTGACATCGACGTTCGGGCCGCTGCCGCGCTGGCCGGCATTTCGGCTGCGGAGTGCCGACGACTGTTGCGGCGACTGGTCGCCGCCAACCTGCTGGACGAGTACATGTCGGGTCGGTTCCGCTTCCACGATCTGTTGCGGTTGTTCGCCCGAGAGCAGGCGGGCAGCGACGACGAAGCTCAGCGCCGTGTGTTGGACTTCTACCTGCACTCGGCGTGGGCAGGAGACCGCGCGTTGGTGTCGCAGCGCATCAGCATCGACCTGCCTGCACCTGACCCGCAGATCGTCCCGTTGACCTTTCTCGGTCCGGCAGACGCCGCACGGTGGTTCACCGAGGAGCACGCGGTGTTGTCGGGGCTCGTCAGCCATGCGGCTGACGCGGGGTTCGACGAGCACGCATGGCGGCTTGCCATGGCGATGCGCAGCTACCTGGACACGCAGGGACACTGGGGCGGTTACGAGTCCGTGTACAGGGCGGCGATCGCTCCGGCGAACCGGCTGGCGGACCAGCTCGTGCAGGCGCGAGTCCACAGAGGACTGGGCAGGGCGCTCAGCCGGCTCGGGAGGTGGGAGGAGGCCGAGGACGTGCTGCTGATGGCCCTCAGCTTCACCGACGAGACTTCTGACCGCAGGCAGCGAGCGCAGTGTCACGAGGCGTTGTCGTGGTTGTATTCAGAGCGGCAGATGCACTCGCGCGCTCTGATGCACGCGGCGAGTGCTATGGATTTGCATCCGACTGATGACAACGCGGCGTGGCGAGGCTACTCGCTCAACATCCTCGGGCGCTGCTATGCGGCGATGAACTCTCCTGCCGAGGCGCTGAAGCATTCGACCGAGGCACTCGAACTCCATCGAGGCCTGGAGATTCGCGACGAGACCGGTGAAGCCGAAGCTCTCAACACCATCAGCCACATCCGCTCGCTGATGGGCGAGCACGCGCTTGCGTTGCAGAGCGCGCAGGAAGCGTTGGCGATTCATCGTCACATCGGCAACAGGCCGGGCGAAGCCGAGGCGTTGGAACGCATGGGCGACGCCCAGTTGGCGCGGGGCCTACGTGACGAGGCGCGAAGCGCGTGGCTGGAGGCGCTGGTGATCCTCGAAGAGTTGCAGCGTGCGACTCTGGCGGACGTGCGGCGGAAGCTAGCCGAGCTCGCTTGAGATGAACGCCTTGAAGCGAGCTAGGAGTTCCTGGGCTGGTGAGGAGCCGGCGTTGAACGCCACCAGGCGTTGGCGATCACCCTGCTCCCGCACGCCCACCCGGTGGCACTCGTAGCAGAACTCCAGGTCGAACAGCACGTCTCCGCCGGTGGAGTGCGCCCAGATCGCGTACTCAGGCGAGTAACACCGCATCGGCTCACCGGTCGGAAAGTTCGCGACGAGGGCGAGGATGTCGGAGGCGTCTGGTCCCTCCCACGATCCGAGCAGATCGCCCGCGACGGTCCACGCCTCCAGCCGATGCGCATGACGAGCCCTGGCCGGCATTCGCGTGCCCATGGGTTCACGAGGTTCCACCAGATCACCCCAGCAGCGTGTAGTTGAGCTCCTCGCACACCCGCGCCAACGGCAGGTCCAGCCCGGGATGGTCCAGCGGCAGCAACACGTCCGGCGCCGCCGGCAACCCCGACGCACCGGGCGGGTCCCACAGGCAGATCGCCGGGTCACCGGAGTCCATCGACGACCGGTACCAAAGCCCGTCCAGCTCCGGATAGGCCGCCCGGATCGCCCGCGACCACGCCTGGGTCACGATCTTCGGTCCCGTGGAGATCTCCTGCGAAGCCCCGACCCGCGTGGGCCACAGCCCGCCCAGGTCCAGCAGCCGCAAGGTGCGGCGAGGGCGCAGCACCACCAGGAACGGTGAGCGGGTGCGGCGGTCCACGATCGACGTCGCCTGGAAGACCTCGGCGATCGACGTGCGGACCGAGAGGCCGAAGTACAGGACGCCGTTCTCGTGGTCCTGCGCCGGTGAGCCGTCGTCGGCCGGTTGTTGCGCGTCGAAGCGCGCGTGGGGGAGCGGGCCCGTGTAGCGGAACGTGTTCCAGCGCTGGGGATGCGAGCCCTTCGCGGTGAAGACGCGCACCAGGCGGGTCGCCCGGTGCACCGCCACCACGTCCTCGGTGCGGCGCAGGTGCGCTTGGAGCACGGCAGGGGCAGGCGGCTGCGGAAGCCGTGACATTCGGGTCCTGTCGGGTGTTCGGGAACGCTCAGGCAGGTGTGCCGAGCGTGGAGGCCAGGGTCGCCACCCGGCGCGGGTCTCCTCCTGCGAGGAGCCAGTCGCGCGGGGTCGCGGGCTCGCCGTCTACGGGCAGGTCCTCCTGGAGGGTGGTCATGAACGCGGCCACGACGAGCGCCGGTTGGTCCTGCGGGATCTCCGCCAGGACGGTCTCGAGGCCCGGTAGTACGCCGGTGCCCGCGAACTGCCACGCGGGCAGGCGCCAGCTGCCCCTGTCCTTCCAGCCCACGAGCCTGCCGACGCCGAGGCGGTGGCGGATGCGGCTGGTGTCGACCTGGAGCTGGCGCGCGGCCTCGTTCACCGTCAGCGCCGAGTCGCGCAGCACCGCGTGGGCCACGACCGTGCGGGTGCGGGGCTTGGCGTCGGACGGGCCCGCGGGCGACAGGTCGAGGCCCACGTCCGTCAGGGCCGCCTGCTGCTCCGGCGTGAAGTACGTGGCCGGTTCCGGGTGCGGCGGGGCGAGCCTTCGTGCCGCGTCGGTCACGAGGGCCAGGAACTCGTCGGGACTCACCTGCAGGCCGGCCTTGGCCAGCACCGTCTCCAAGGCTGGACTCATGCGCACAGAATATCCCGTGCGTGCGCATTTGTGCGCCCTACGAACGGCTCAACCACGAACGTTCGACGTTGTGCGCCCACGCGACGACGCTACGTGAGAATTCCCGGTCGGGACCGGTGACGTGGGCCTCATGTGGCACATCGATACCATTCCCGGATGCAGCTGGACCGCACCACCAAGCGGGTCGTGGTCGTGTGGGGCGCCGTCATGGCGGCCTCGCTCGCCTTCGTCATGCTCCGCCCTCAGGGGTGGTCGCTCGACCTGCGCGTCTACCGCAACGGCGGTGCGGCGTTCCTCAAGGACCTCCCCCTCTACGTCGAGGGGTTCGCGAAGCCGCTCGGCGGGCCCGACCTGCCCTTCACCTACCCGCCGATCGCCGCGGTGCTGTTCAGCCTGCTGGCGCTCGTCCCGCTCGGCGTCGCGATCTTCGTGGTGGCGGCGGCGAACCTCGCCATGCTCACGGGGCTGTGCCTGATCGCGGCGCAGCGCGTGCTCGGCTGGGGTCCCGGGGCCGTGCGGTGGGGGCTGGGCGCGGCGGCGGTGTCGACGATCTTCGACCCGCTGCGCGAGACGCTGTGGTTCGGCCAGATCAACCTGCTGCTCGGGCTGCTCGTGATGGCCGACTGCCTGCTCGAACGCACCCGCTGGTGGCCGCGTGGCGCGCTGATCGGGCTCGCGGCCGCGATCAAGCTGACGCCGGCGTTCTTCGCGTTGTTCTTCGTGGCACGCAGGCAGTGGAAGCCCGTGTTCGTGTCCATCGGCTCGTTCTTCTTCTTCGTGGTCGTGGGATTCCTCATCTCGTTCGGCGACGCCAAGGAGTACTGGACGCACGCGCTGCTCGACCCGGGCCGCGTCGGGCGCCTCACCTACGCGTCGAACCAGGCCATCCGCGGCACGCTGGCGCGCTTCGGCCTGGAGAACGGCGCCCAGGTCGGCGTGTGGCTCGTGCTGGCGCTTCTGGTCGTGGCGACGGTGTGGTGGCTGGCGTCGCGGGTCGGGGAGATCGAGGCGTTCTTCGTGGTGGCGATCGGCGGTCTGCTGATCTCGCCCGTGTCGTGGGGGCACCACTGGGTGTGGATCGCGCCCGCGCTCGTGCTGCTCGCACGGCCCGAGCTGCGCCGTCACTGGGCTTCGTGGGCGATCGTGGCGGTGTTCGCGATCGGACCGCACTGGCTGTTCCCGCGCGACAACGACGTCGAACGCGACTGGTCCTGGTGGCAGCAGCTGGTCGGCAACCTCTACGTGTTCGTCGGGATCGCCGTGCTGGTCACATTCGTCGTGCGGGTCGTGCGAGACCGCCGTCGAGCTGCTTCAACCGCAGGCTGAACAGCACCAGCACCACGCCCCACAGGATCGCGAACACGCCGATCGTGATCACGAACGCCATCGCGCCCGCGGCCGGGTTGACGATCAGGACGACGCCGAGCAGCACCGTCAGCACGCCCGTGACGACGTAGAACCACTCGTTCGTCATCACCTTGCGCAGACGGATCCCGTCGATGATCTGCAGCACGCCGGTCACGAGCGCCCAGACCGCGATGAGCAGCAGCAACGCCGTCGCCGTGATGCCCGGCCAGAACAGCGCGATCAGGCCCGTCACCAGGCCCAGTGCGCCGATGAGACCGAGCGCCCAGCGCGCGGGCCACTCCTTGTGGGTCACCGTCAGGTACAGCATCATCGCGCCGTCGAAGAACGCGTACGCGCCCCACAGGATGATCAGCGCCAGCAGGGTGAGGCCGGGCCAGATCAGGGCCGCCACACCGAACAGGACAGCGAACACTCCGCGCACCGTGAAGAGCCACCACCGTTGCATGGTCAGGATGGTCTCGGCTGTCGCGGTGCCCGGCAACCTGAGACCCTCGTCCGGTGCTGATCCGAGTGGCTGACTGGGAACGCATCCGGTCCGGCGAGATCACGCTGCAGTTCCGGCGCTGGACACGGCCGACTGTGCGTGCCGGAGGGACGTTGCGGACGTCGTGGGGCGTCCTGGCGATCGACGCGGTGGACGTCGTGTCGCGGGTGAGCCGTGCCGAGGCGGTCGCGGCCGGGTTCCCGACGGTGACCGCGCTGAAGTCCTCAGTGGACGGACGGGAGGGCTCGCTCTACCGGATCCGCCTGCGTTTCGTGGGCGAGGACCCACGCATCGAGCTGCGTTCGTCGTCCGATGTGGACGGACTGGTGCTGAAGGAGGACGCTCTGGCGTTGCTGCGGCTGATCGCGGCGAACCCCGGAGTGCGGGCCGCGGACCTGGCCGCGTCCGTCGGCCGCGAGAAGCTGCCGTTCAAGGCGGACGTCCGCAAGCTCAAAGCCAAGGGGCTCACCGAGTCCCTCGAGGTGGGGTATCGCCTCTCCCCGCGGGGAGAGGCGTACCTCCACACCCTGGCCAGTGGTGTGGCTCAGAACGTGGGCGGCGCATCCGCGCCCAGCAGGGCGCCTCGCGGCACCGCCCCCACGCCCCCGTACAACCAGTACGAGGACGTGGGGGCGGCACCACGAGACACCCGTCTGACCACGAATACACCGGCAACGTTCTGAGTCACACCACTAGCCCTGACCCGTGATGATCGAGACCGCCCGGTCCTGCGTCTGCTCGTTCACCTCGGCGACCTGGAAACCGCGCGCCACGGCGTGCGCCACCAGCTCGGGCTCCGGCGGCAGACCGTACTTGCGCAGGTAGTGCGGCACGGCACCGGCCCAGATCCACGTCCCGTCGGTGCGGAAGTTGAGCGGCACGTCCTGCTCGCCGCTCTGCGAGAACTCGTCGAGGTCGTAGCTGCGCGCGGCCAGCACGACCGGCGCCGACTCGAGGTAGTTCAGCAGCCCTTCGAGCAGCTGCGGGTCGACCGGCTGACGGTTCACCATGATGCGGCCGTCGTCGTTCTTGCCGTCGTACACGCGCGCGGTGCGCAGCTCGCCACCGCCCGCCTGCGGGACCGGCTGCTCGGCCGGCACCTGGTACTCCTGCTGCGGCTGCTGGGGTTCCGGCTCCGGAGCGGGCAGCGGCGGCAGGCCGACGCGTTGGCGCCACCAGTCCGGGATCTGCCGGTCCGGCCGCGGGAACGTCTGCAGCTCGTCGCGGAAACCGATGGGCGGCGGCGCGTTGCGCCAGCGGGGCTCGTCCTCGGCGTTGAAGTCCACCGTGAACGCCGCGGGCGCCTCGATCTCGTACGTCGCGCTCAGCCAGGTGCCGCGCTCAGGGTGGTACATGCCCCCGCGCAGGTGCCCGAACATCTGCACCACGTCCATCGGTGGCCGCACCGGGCGCAGCTGGCCGTCGGGCCCGGCGAACGCCAGGTCGACCTCGATGTGCCTGCCCGCCGCCCGGTACTCGGCCCGGATGCGCTGCCAGCCCTGCGGTACGGCCGGCAGCATGGCACGGCCGATCTGCCGCACCAACTGCTGCTGGTCCTGCTCGCTCAGCGGTGTCGCCGGCTGGCTCATGTGGTCCTCGCCCCTCTCCCCGTGAAAGCCCGCTGATCTTATCGGGCCACCGCGACGCGCGCGGGGCGGTCACACACCCCGCGCCGTTCACACAACTCTGAGTAGGTGTCAGGCCCGGCGGTTCCCGAGGTCGGGCAGGTGGCCGGACCTCGATCGGCACGCCGTCGTCCCGGCCGCGGACGGCCAGGGCGATGGGCGGCGGTCACCTGCGCCAGTGCCTCGCCGACGTGTCGTGGAACTCTCCCGCGACAGGGGCCTACAGCTGCTTTTCGCCGACCCAGGTTCCGTCGACGAGGTGCCCGGGGAGGTAGTCCGATGCCACCGCGACGTCCACGCCGGCGTCCTTGGCGAGGCAGACGATGGCGAGCACCCTCCACGCGACGAAGCCCTCGGGGTCGTTGCGGCGTTCGGTGGTCGCGGTCCAGTACCGCTTGTGGAGCTCGAGGGCCTTGGCGAGCGACTCGTTGAACTTCTCGTCCTCGCGCTGGGTGAGCAGGTAGAAGAGCTCCATGGGCGGGTAGAGGACCTCCGCGACCATGGCGGCGCCCGCCACGGTGTCCGCCTCGGGGTCGGCACCGCTCATGGCGCGCAGCAGCGCGTCGATCAGGCCGTCCTCGGAACGCCAGTAGAGCTGGAGCGCAGTGATCCAGTCGAACTGGAACTCGTCCGCGGCGCCGCTCCTGGCTCGCAGCGCGTCGACCGGCGTCTGCGCGAGCACGTCGATGCGCTGGCGTTCACGGCAGATCATGGCCAGGGCCATCGCCCTCTGCCACGTCCCCGCCGTCGTGTCCTGGGTGGGTCCGGTGGCGGGGACCGTGAAGTCCTTGTCCAGGATCCTGAAGGTGACCTGGCCCTCGTCCTTGCTCGCCGCGACGAACATCGCGGAGGAGGCCTGCATGGCCAGGCCGACCGCCTCCCACGTCACCGCGGACGCGGCGGAGGGATCGAGAATCGTGCGGCTGGCCGCCTCCATCGTCGCGCCCTCCTGCAGGAAGTAGAGCGCCTTCGGGCTCCGCTCGACCCGGACGAGGCGCCGCTCCCTGTTGCCGGCGTAGTACTCCACCTGCTCCTGCGCCTTGGCAGCGTCGACCTCGTGTCGAGCGACGGTGACCACCACACGGATCCTTTCCTACTCCGACAGATCGAAGTGCTTCTGCGAATAACCACCGTACTCGGCGGTCGGCCCGCTGCCGTTCACCCGTGCTTTCGCGACGGTGTAGTCCAGCAGTCCGTCCTCGCGGGCGTCCATCAGGTCCTGGGCGAGTGCCTTTTCCTGAGGAGTCCCGTTCTTCGCCATGTTCTCGATGACGCTGTCGACGTACTTCGGGTGACCCTGCTGGTAGTTGAGTCCGTCGGCACCCCTGCGCGTGCCGAGGTCGGCGTTGGGACCCTTGGCCTCGACGACCACGATCCTGGTCTCGCCGGTGTCCTTGTTGTGGACCTCGTAGATCTGGTCGAAACGTCCGGAGCCCTTCAGGTCCGGGTCGTGCAGCGGCTTGACGTCGAACTTCTCCGGCGGGAAGGAGTCGCGCACGGCATCAGCCGCGGCGTGCTCGCCGAGCTCCTCGCCGACCTCGGTGCGTTCGTGATGCGCCGCACGACGTTCGTCGACCGTGTCCTGGTTGGCGTCGCGGCCGCCGTCGATCTCCTTCTGATAGGCGTCTTCGGCGGTCTTGGTGCGTTCGAGCGAGGCTTCGCGACGGTCGATGATGTCCTTCGCGGCGGCTTTCTGCTCCGGGGTGGCGTCGTGCTTGACCTCGGGCATGTCGTCGCGGAACTTCGCCGGTGTGTAGGCGTCGGAGGACGCTTCGAAGTTGCCGGAGCCCTTCGGGTTCTCGACCAGCTTCGGCACGTCGTCGCCGTTGGCGTCGACCTGGTTGGCGTTCTTGCGGCTGTAGTCGCCGTTGCTGTTCGGGCCGTCGTAGTACTTGTCCCGGAAGTCCTTGTCCTTGAGCTTCTCCTCCATCAGGGCAGGAGGGTTCCGGGTCTCGATCTCGACCGGCGTGTCCGGGATCTGCCGCTGCGCCATGCGGTCGCGCGCGTCGGACGGGTCGACGTCCTTGTCCTTGTCGTGGGTGCCGGGCGCGAAGCCGTCGTCACCGGTCCTGGACCTGGAGCCGTCGGGGTGGTGCGTCTCCCACTCGCCGTTCGGCGGGATCTTCGGCTGGCGGGTGCCGTCGGGGAGGATCTCGGGGTCGCTCGTGAAGACACGGCCGTGGCTGTCGGTCCAAGCGGGCTTGGTGGGGGCGAGCACCGGGGCGTCGAGGTGCCTCGAGAGCTGCTGGGCGAAGTCGTTGCTGCCGGCGTCGCAGCCGATCAGGCGGACAGGCCTGCTGCCGTCGTAACCGGCCCGCCGGAGCATGTCGGCGTACTCGGCGGGGGTGTAGTCGTGGCCGCCGACGCGCGCCCTGCCGTCGGGGGTGATGTGGACGTCGGCGGTGAAGTAGCGCGGGTCGTTGGGGACGCGGTGGGGCAGGTCGCCCATGTCGGGGTCGCCGCCGTGGTGGGAGACGCCGGCCGGGGTGTTCTCCGCGTGGCGGGCGTGCGCCTGCTCCGGGGTGGGACGGTCCGCGGGCGGCGTGTCCGGGTCGTTGTTGCCGGGGGCGTCGCCGTCGTGCGGCTTGTCGGCGTCGGGTCCGTCGTGCGGCCTGTCGGCGTCCGGGCCGTGGTGGGGTGCGTCCGGCTGGTGCGGCGCGTCGGCGTCCGGGCGGTGCGGGGGTGCTGCCGTGTCGGCGCCGCGGGAGCGGGGCGCGTCCGGGCTTTGGGGGCTGTGAGGACGCGAGCCGTCGGGACGGTTGCCGTCGGGACGTGAGCCGTCCGGTCGGTTGCCGGGGCCGCTGCCGTCCGGTCGGGACGGGGCGTCGGGGCGGTGGGGAGCGTCGGGGCGCGACGGCGAGTTGGGACCGCCGTGCGGTGCGTCGGGACGCGACGGGGTGGTCGGGGTGTTCGGGCTGTGCGGTGAATTCGGTGCGTCGGGACGCGACGGTGCGTTGGGACCGCTGTGTGGTGCGTCCGGTCGCGACGGAGTGTGCGGCGCGTCAGGACGCGACGACGGTGCTGTGGTGCCGCTGTGCGGTGCGTCGGGACGCGACGGGGTGTTGGGGCTGTGCGGTGCGTTGGGACCGCCGGTGGGGCGCGAGGGTGTGGCGTCCGTGCGCGGCTGCGGTGCCGATGGGGAGTGCGGGGTGTTCGATCCCGGGGAGTGCGGGGTCCCTGTCGAAGGAGCGTGCGGGGCCGTCGCGGACGGGGTGTGGGTCGGTGCCGCGGCCGAGGGGGTGGTGGCGCGGCTCGGCGGCGTCGCGTCGGTGCGGGGCGCGTTCGGGGCGCCGGCCGACGGGGAGTGTGGAGCGCCCGCTGAAGGTGCGTGCGGAGTGCCTGCCGAAGGTGCGTGCGGTGCGCCGCCGGACGGCATCGACGGCGCGGACGGCGCGGATGGCGTCGACGGGGAGTGGGGCATCTGCGGTGCCGACGGCGTCGACGGGCGGGCCGGGGCGTCTGCCCGGGCCGCCGACGTCGAGGCGTCCGGCGTGCGCGGGGCGGGAGCGCCCGAGCCGAGGTCTCCTCGGCTGCCCGGGGTGCCGGTCCAGCCAGGTCCGCCGGCCGTGGGACGGGGTGCCGCCGGGGAGGACGGGGCGTTGCCGCCCGCGTTCGGGGCGCCGCCCACCGGACCCGACTGGGCCGGGACCGACGGTGAGCCGTCCGGGGATCGCGGTGCGGATGGGGCGGTCGGGACGTCCGCGCGGGCCGGGGCCTCCGGCGGTGCCACCGAGGACTGGACGGTCTGGCCGGTGTTGCGGGGAGCGGGCGCGTCCGGGGTGGACGACGGGGCGGCGGGGGCGTGCGGGGTGCCGGCGGAAGGCCCGCCCGGGCCCGCGGGCGAGGACGGAGCGCTGTCGGGCGAACGCGGCGCCGACGTGGGCGAGGCGGTGTCCGGGGTGCGCGACGGGGCGCCGGGAGCCGAGCCGTCCGGGGTGCGCGACGGGGACGGGGCGTCCGGGGTGCGCGAGGGAGACGGGGCGTCCGGCGACGACGGGCTGTCGGGCGTGCGTGACGGTGCCGACGGCGGGGTCGCGGAGGACGGCGACGAGCTGTCGGGAGCGCGCGAAGGAGCGTCCGGCGTGGAGGACGGCGAGGAAGGCGAACTGTCCGGAGAGGACGGAGAGGACGGAGAGGACGGAGAAGTCGGAGAAGTCGGGGAGGACGGAGAAGTCGGGGAGTTCGACGACGGCGAACCGTCCGGAGTGGACGAAGGCGAGCCGTCGGGAGACGACGGCGTGCCACGGCCGCCGGAGGGGAGGTCGGGCGTGTTGGTGCTCTGGAACAGACCACCGGGCTTGATGGACTTCGTGGAGATCACGTCGAGACCGGTCACCTTGCCGACCAGCTTGCCGACGACCTTCATGATCTTCGTGAAGATCTCGACGAGACGACCGAGCAGCGGCGAGACCTTCTTGATGGTCTTGATGAGCTTCTGGATCAGCTCACCGATGCGCGTCGCCCACTTGGAGATCGCGGTCACGGCCTGCGCGACGATCACCGGCGTGCCGAACCCGAGCGTGAAGACGGCTTCGAGCACCCACGTGATCAGCTTCGCGACCAGGTCCGCGATCAGGTCGCGCACCATCTCGCGCACGAACCCGACGACCATGCCCATGACACCCACGACGGTGCCGACCGAACCCGCGGTGGAAGCCGCGCCGGACAACGCGTCCAGCTGCTCGCCGGCGGCCTTGCGGTAGGCGTCGGCCGCGGCGCCGGTCCACTCGCCGGTGCCGTCGACGGCGGACTTGTAGTCGCCCGCGATCTTGCCGAGCTCCTGCGAGACGTTGCCCCACGTCGTCGAGTACGACTGGATCACCGGCGGGTCACCCGCCAGCCAGTCCAGCGCCTCCTTCAGCGGCTGCATGTGCTCCATCAGGAACGAGGCCGCGGACGACAGCAGCGTGCCGAACGGGTCGATCGCCATCGAGGCGGCGTCGGCGACCAGGCCGACGACGCCGAGGCCGCCCTCGATCCAGCTGCCCTCGGAGATGCCCTTGTACGCGTCCATCGCCGAGTCGGCGATGGAGAAGCCGGTCGCCCAGCCGTTGTCACCCGTGCCGGCGTTGAAGAAACCGGACGGTTCGGCGGGGGCCTGCGCCACCAACGGGTTCGGAGTGGTCATCAGGCGCCGCCCTTGAAGGCGCGGGTGATCTGGTCGTCGATCTCCTGGTAGTGCTTGGCCGTCGCGCTGATCTTCTTGGCGGTGGCGTCCATGGCCTCCGCCGCGCCCTTGAGCGCGTCCATGCCCCACTGCTCGACGGGGTCGAGGAGCATCCGGAACGGCTGGCAGATGATGCCGTACGCGTCGGTCGGCATCGACACGGTGTTCGCCGCGTCCACTGCCCCCTGCAAACGCCCGTGCAGGCCCTCCAAGGCCTTGGCGTGCGCTTCCAGCACGTCCGAGGTGACGTTGAAACCACCGGAAGTCATCGAACCCCCTCAAGTTCGAGCAGCGGACAGAAAGATCAGGTGAGCACGGACTCCCCGCCGAAGTCCTCGTCGTCGTCGTCCCTGGGCGGGCGACGGCGCGGCGGAGGCGGTGGAGTGGGCCTGGACGGCGGAGGCGGGTCGTCGTCGACCCGGAAGTTGATCTCGTTGTGGTCGTACGGCGTGCGCGTCGGCTCCTCGGCGGGCGGCGCGGGGAAGTTCTTCTTGGCCTCGTTGAACAACACGTTGGCCGTCTCGTCCTGGGTGCCGATGGTCTCGGCCATGGCTTCCTGCAGCAGTTCGGGGATCCGGGACTGCGCGCGCTGCAACAGCTTCATGATCTCGCCGCTCACCTCGGACATGCGCTTGCCGGAGGCGGACTCGTTGATCACGAGGTTCTGCAGGATCCCGTTGGACCCGACCAGGATCTCGATCGAACCGTCCGAGGACCGCTCGGAGATCGTCATCCCCTGGACGCGCGTCGCCATCTCCTGGTAGCGCGCGGCGCGTTCCTGGATGTTCTGGTTCCAGTTCGCGAGCATCTGCTCGGACCCGGCGATGTCCTCGGGCACCGGTGGTTCCCTCCTGAAGCTGCGGCGGACTCAAAGGATGACGCAGCCGAATCCGATCTCGTTCCACCCCGAGTCCAAATCGGCCGGAAAGACCAGCGGCGTCCCACTGAAAGAACCAGTGGGACGCCGCCGGCGAAACGTGCTAGTTCACGCCCAGCAGGTCGACGACGAAGATCAGCGTCTCGTTGGGCTTGATGGCACCGGGGGCACCGCGCTCGCCGTAGCCCAGGTGCGGCGGGATGACCAGCCTGCGACGGCCACCGACCTTCATGCCCTGGACGCCCTGGTCCCAGCCCTGGATGACGCGACCGGCGCCGAGCGGGAACTGGAACGCGTCGCCGCGGTCCCAGGAGGCGTCGAACTGCTCGCCGGACGAGTGCGCGACACCGACGTAGTGCACGGACACGAACTGGCCGGCCGTGGCCTCCGCGCCGTCGCCGACGGTGATGTCCTCGATCAGCAGGTCGGCGGGCGCCTGGCCGTCGTGCGGGTCGACCTCGGGCTTCGTGGGGGCCATCACAACTTCCTCTCGGAACGGGGTTGTTCGCGGTCGATCCAATCACGCGCGGGCGCGCGCGGCCGAATGGCCTACGCGGACCAGCCCTACCCGGCCCTACGTGACTCATGTCTTTCTTTAATGACCCGCCGGCCCCGCAGCCGGAGGTACACAACAGAAGAAGGAGACGATCATGGCGGCAACCCTGCACCGCCTCCGGTCTCTGCTCGGCGCGGCACTGGCGGCGGCAACGCTGTCCATGGCCTGCGTCAGCGTGGCCGAAGCAGCTCCGGCTCCGACCGCCGACGGCGAGTTCGGCACCCAGATCGTCGGTGGCACGCGCGCGAGCACGTCCACCTACCCCTGGGTCGTCTACCTGGCCACGAGCAGCGGTTTCCAGTACTGCGGCGGCACTCTCGTCGCTCCCAACAAGGTTGTCACCGCCGCGCACTGCACCGTGGGCGACTCGCCGTCCGCCGTCCGGGTCGTGGCGGGCCGCGACGACAAGAACTCCACCGCGGGCACCGTCGCCCGGGTCACCAGGATCTGGATCCACCCGAGCTACCGCGACGTGACGCTGGGCTACGACGTCTCGGTGCTCACGCTCGACCGCAACCTGTCGCAGACCCCGCTCCCGTTCGCCACCTCGGCGGACAGCGCGCTCTACACCGCGGGCACCAGCTCGACGATCCTCGGCTGGGGCACCACGTCCTCCAACGGTCCGGCGTCGCGCTACCTGCTGCGCGCCACCGTGCCGCTGACCAGCAACTCCAGCTGCTCCAGCTCGTACGGCGGCGACTTCAACGCGACCCACATGGTGTGCGCCGGCTACACCCAGGGCGGCACCGACACCTGCCAGGGCGACTCCGGCGGCCCGCTCGTGGCCGGTGGCAAGCTGATCGGCATCACGTCGTGGGGCGAGGGATGCGCGGCCGCCGGTTACCCCGGCGTCTACTCCCGCGTCTCCACCTATGCGGCGCAGATCCAGGCACAGCTGTAGAAAGTCGGGGCCGGGAAGGGGCAACCCTTCCCGGCCCCGCTTACGTCCTCACACCATGAACGGCAAGAAGCTGTTGGCCGGTGCCGCCGTGCTGGCCGTCGCCGGAGTGTGCGTGAGCTCCGCGGTGCGGGACGAAACCCTCGCACCACCACCGATCGTGGACTACGGGCCGGTGCGTCTCGTCGCGTTCGACTCTTGCGACAACGCAGTGGCCGAACTACGCCGCGCCATGGCCCCGTACGTCACCGCGTACGGCCTCGGGGGCAGCAATGTCATGTTCTCCGAGGCCACTGACAGCAGCGCGGGCGTCGCGCAGAAGGCCACGCCCGACGCGCCCACCGCCGCGACGCCGCCCGCGCAGCAGCAAGAGCACTCGACGACGAACGTCCACGAGCAGGGCGTCGACGAGCCGGACATCGTGAAGACGGACGGAAAACGCGTCGTCTCCATCGCCGATGGCAAGCTGCGCGTGATCGACGTGGCGAGCAGGGCGATCACCGGTACCGTCGACCTCGGCGAGCGCCGCGCGAGCCAGCTGCTGGTCTCCGGCGACCGCGCTCTCGTGGTCACCGAGGGCCAGGTACCGATGATGAAGCCGACGGTGCCGACCGACCGCCCGTCGTTCGCGCCGCAGTCCGGCACCGAGCTCGTTCTCGTGGACCTCAAGGGGCTCAAGGAGATCAGCAGCCTCAAGACCGACGGCTTCTACCTCGACGCCCGCCAGATCGGCGGCACCGCCCGCGTCGTCGTCCGCTCGCATCCGCGCATGGAGTGGGTGTACCCGGACCAGACGACGAACGAAGCGGGATCGTTGCGCCGCAACAAGGAGATCCTGCAGAACGAGCCCATCACGTCGTGGCTGCCGCGCTACGAGCTGAACGAGAGCGGCGCCGAGTCGAGCGGGACCCTGGTCGACTGCGCGAACGTCAGCCACCCCGTCGTGCACTCGGGCACGTCGATGCTGACCGTGCTGACGTTCGAGCTCTCCGGTCAGCTCGGCACGGGCCAGCCGGTCTCGATCGTCGCCGACGGCGACACCGTCTACGGCACCGACCGCACCCTCTACATCGCCGACGACCACCGCCTGCTGCCGGAACTCCCCTCGAGGCCACCGGTTCAGCGGCCGGTCACCACGGCGATCCACCAGTTCGACATCAGCAAGCCCGGTCCGCCGAAGCACGTGGCGTCCGGTGACGTGAACGGCACGCTGCTCAACCAGTACTCGTTGTCCGAGCACGAGGGAGTGCTGCGCGTAGCCACCACGACGGGCACGGAGACCCGCTGCTGCTGGCGGATGCCCGGGGACGTGGCTCCACCGCAGCGGCCCGCGCCGTCGGAGAGCTTCGTCACGACGCTGCGCCGCGACGGCAACCAGCTCTCGAAGATCGGCCAGGTCGGTGGCCTCGGCAAGGGTGAGCGGATCTACAGCGTCCGGTTCATCGGCAAGATGGGCTACGTCGTCACGTTCCGCCAGACCGACCCGCTCTACACCCTCGACCTCGGCAACCCGCGGCAGCCGAAGGTCATGGGAGAGCTGAAGATCAACGGCTTCTCCGCCTACCTGCACCCCGCGGGCGACGGCAAGCTGATCGGCGTCGGCCAGGAGGCGACCGACCAGGGCAGGACGACGGGCACGCAGGTGTCGCTGTTCGACGTGGCCGACCCCGCGTCACCGCGGCGGATCGCGCAGTACCACCTGCCGGGCAGCAGCTCCGAGGCCCAGTTCGACCCGCACGCGTTCCTCTTCTGGCCGCAGGACGGCACCCTCGTGATCCCCGTGTCGTCCTACAAGACCTACTACGAGGTCTCCTCGCTGGTGCTGCGCCTCGACGGCACCCAGCTGCGCGACGGCGGCAAGATCGTCGAACCGTCCACTCAGGAGTACGGCGGCGGGCAGCGGCGCACGATCGTGATCGGCGACCAGCTGTGGTCGATCTCGAACGCGGGCGTGCAGGTCAACGCGCGCAACGGCCTGGCCCAGCAGGCCTGGCTGCCGTTCACGCGGTAGCGCGGTCTCCGTTGAGCAGGCGGTGCGACAACACCGTGCCGCCTGCCATCGCCGCCGGGATGACGACGAGCGCGGCGAGCGGGATCAGGCACAGCAGGTAGGTCGGCACGGCGAGCCCGAGCACCAGCCCGCGGCGCGTCGCGAGGATCTGCCTGCGCTGCTTGAACGTCCGGCCGCGGCGCGTGAACGGGATGCCGGTCAGCTCGATGCCGAGCAGGTAACCGTTGATGCACACGGCCAGCACGGGCACGACGGTCTGGCCGACGAGGGGGATGAACCCGCAGAAGAACAGGGGGATCGCGAACAGGATCGACGTGCCGACCAGCAGCAGGGTGCTGCGCAGGCCGACGACGAACCCGCGCCACCAGCCGATCTGCTCCGCGTCCGGCACACCGCCGAGCTCGTCCTCGACCTCTTCGGAGATGTACTCGTAGAACGGGCCGCCGATCATGAGCGTGATCGCGGTGAACAGCAGCACGCTCAGGCCGAGCCCGGCCGCGATCACCGAGATCCCGACGGCGATCTCGGCGATGCTCTTCCAGGTGTCGCTCCACGAGTCGGCGAACCCGGTGAGCCAGCCGGCGACCGCGTCGATGTTGGTGAACAGCACCACCCAGCCGGTGAGCATCAGCACCGCCGTGATGACCGCGGGAAGCGCTCCCATCAGCACGCGCTTGGGCGAGCTGAACACCAGGCTGAAGCCGCGCAGCAGCAGACCGACACCGGCACCGAAGTCCTTGATCACGGCCGCAGGATAGTCGCTTTCGTCCGGTGCCGAGGCCAGGTGGAGCGATTTCGCGGGCTAACCGGGCGGAGCGGCGATGCAGGCAGTACCCGCGCGGCGGAACCCGACGCGTTCGTAGACCCGCGCGATCTCCTCGCTGCCGGCCGACAGGAACACCAGCTCCGCGCCCCGCTCCAGCGCGTCCCGGGCCAGTTCCGCGGTGACCGCGCCGCCGAGGCCACGCCGCCGTGCCGCGGGCAACGTGCCGATGCCCGCGATCTCCACCACGTCACCGGCCCGTTGCGCGGTGCCCACCGCCAGCACGCCCTCACCCGGCAGGTCGGCGACCGCGTGCCGGTGGCGGGTGCTCACCGGGACGGCGGCGGCCAGTTCCGCGTCCCGTTCCGCCGTTCCGGCCTCGCCGCGTGCCGTGCCCGGTGACGAGAACGCCAGCTGCGCCACGACCGACACCTCGACCGGCCGGGTGCCGAGGACGCGCACGTGCGGATGAGGTGCGGGCAGCTTCGCCGGATCGAGCACCAGCAACGGCGCTTGGAGCACCTCCAAGCCAGCCTCGGTGGCGACGTCGAGCAGGCCCGGCGTCGTCTCGTGCACCCACTCGAACGCTTCGGGCACACCGAGTTCGCGCTGCCGTTCGCGCATCCTCAGCACGTCGGCGACGGTCGGCCGCCCACCGGGGAACCGCGGCCGCGCGTAGTACGGGTAGCCGTCGCCCGCCTGCACGAACAGGACCAGCTCGCCGTGTTCCTCAACGCGAGATCCCGGTCGGGGCACAGTGTCGTAAAAGCTTTCGAGAACGTCCCACACGGACGATCACGCTAGCTACCTTTGGCGGTATGACGCACGGCAATTCCCGTCCCAGCGCCTTCGAGCTGCCATGAGGGCCCTGGCCGCGCTCGTCGCCCTGCTCCTCGTCCTCACCGGTTGTGGCGGCGACAGCGAGGACCGGTTCGCCCGGCCCGGCGCGCCCAAGCAGTCGCCGAGCGGGAAGTTCGTCGCGCACGCCGAGAGCGCGAGCGAGGTGCGGGTGACCGACCGCAACGGCGGCGACGTGTTCCGCAAGTCCTACGAGTACGCGACGAGCTCGCGTGCGGACGGCATCGGTGTCGTGTGGCTGTCCGGGAAGGACCAGCTGTGGGTGCTCGTCCCCGGCGACACGAGCGAACGCATCGAGGCCGGGCCGGACGGGGTCTGGACGGCGGTCGAGGCCGACCTACCCGGGGAGATCACGCGGCTCGGGTGACGGGTCCTTCTCGCCCTCGGCCATCCGCCTGCCGCGCTCCAGCTCCGCGTCGAGCTCGGCGCCGAGCAGCACGGCGATGTTCGAGATCCACAGCCACACCAGGAAGACGATCACGCCACCGAGCGAGCCGTAGGTCTTGTTGTACGACGCGAAGTTCGCCACGTAGATCGCGAAACCGACGGTGGCGAGCGCCCAGAGCACGATCGCGAGCAGGCTGCCGGGGGAGACCCAGCGGAAGCCGGGCTGCCGCACGTTCGGCGCGGCCCAGTACAGCACCGCGAACGCGAGGCTCACGAGCAGCAGGATGACCGGCCACTTCGCGATGTCCCACACGGTGACGACGGTGTCGCCGAGCCCGATCGCGTCGCCGACGGTGTCCGCGACGCCGCCGGTCAGCACGAGCGCGCCGAGCGTGAGCGACACCAGCACCACGGAGCCGAGCGTCAGCCCGAGCCGCAACGGCACGGTCTTCCAGAACGGCCGGCCCTCTTCGACGTCGTAGACGGCGTTGCACGCGCGCATGAACGCCCCGAGGTAACCGGATGCGGTCCAGAGCGCCGTGAGCAGACCGATGATGCCGAGCAGACTGGCCGCGTTCTGGCTCTTCCGCAGTTCCTCGATGGACGACTTCACCACGTCGCCCGCCTGTCCGGGCGCGACCTGGTCGACGTACTTCAGGAGCTCCTGCGTCGTCGAGTCGCCGAGAAGTGCGAGCACGGACGTCAGCACGATGATCCCGGGGAACAGCGACAGCACCGCGTAGTAGGTGAGCGCGGCCGCCCAGTCCGTCAGGTTGTCGTCACCGAACTCCTTGACCGTCCGTTTGAGAACGCCCCACCAGGCGCGCTTCGGCAACCTGGTGGGGCCTTCGACGGTGTCACCTGCGGGCACGGCGCCAGCTGAAGGAACGGGTGCCGGTGCCGACTCCTGCGAGGTGCAACGCGAGCAGCAGCAGACCCAGCACGATGAGCGTGTTCACGGTGATCACTTCACCGAGGGCCGCTTTGGCCAGGTCCAGGATCAGCGCCAAGCCGAATGAGACAGCAGCGATGATGGCCAGCATTTGTGTCCACCTCCGTATTAGGTGAGCTGCGGATACCCGGTTTCTTGCGGAGGAATCACGCCGTTCGGAGCAATGGACGTGTCATGATCGGTCCCGTGGACCTCCAGCGCTGGCAAGCGGCCGCGGTTCCGTGGTGGGTGACCAAGGTCGGGCTCGTCGGTGGGTGGATCGCCGCCTTCTACTTCGCCGTGAGCGCGAACGAGGCACCGTGCACGGCCGCGCAGCCGTGCCTGCCGGACCCGTTGTTCTCCCTCGCGGTGGTGCCGTTGCTGGCGACACCGTTGCTGCTGGTGTTCAACCGCGTGCTCACGGGCTGCGCGATGGGCGTGGTGTTCGGAGCGATGGACATCGTGCTCGACGGCAGCGCGGTGGCGAACGTGGCGTTCGGGCTGCACGCCGCCGCGTGCGCGGTGGTGGCGGCGTGGACGATCAGGTCGCGCGCGGACCAGCACGAGGCCGCGGGCTCGGGGCTCGTCTCCCTGCCGGACCTGCCGCCGCAGCGCGGGGTCCTGCGCGTCGTCGCCGTGCTGCTGGTCGTGTTCGGGTTCCTGACGTTCGTGCAGTACAGCCTCACCAACGACGCGATCGAGCAGCACGTCGCGAACGCCAGCCGTGTCGAGGCCGAGGTCGTCGAGATCAAGAACACCTACGAGGTGTGGGTGGAGCTTCCCGACAAGCAGCGCACCGCGTTCCAGCCGCTCGCGCCGGAGACCTACCACGTGGGCGACGACGTGCCGGTGCTCGCGGACGGCACCTGGGTGCGGATGGCGAACGAGCCCGAGGACGTCACGTGGTGGCTCACGATCGGGGGCGCCGCCGTGTTCTTCTCGATCATGCTGGCCGCGCGGGAACGCCGCCGCCGCTCGCTGTGGTCGGGCCCGGTGAAGGCGATCCGGGTGCAGGCCCACCAGATCGGGCCGCGGCGCGTCCTGTTGCGGCACGGCAAGAAGGACGTCGCCACGATCACCACGTTCGCCGACCTGGGGCTCGAGGAGCCGCTCTACCACGACACCGACCAGTTCGGCCGGGTGTGGCGCGGCGAGGAGGACCCGCCGTTGCAGCACGACCCGGCCGAGGTCCTCGTCGCGGGCGAGTGGCACCACGGCGGCCAGGTGGCGTTGCTGGTCGAGGGCGAGGTCGTGGCGACGAGCACGCTGAACCGCGTCCGCCCCCGCCACACCGTCCACAGTGCACACCTGCCGGGCGTGCCGGTCACCGCGGGCACACCGGTCGAGCTGCCGCACGCGATCTGGCCTGGAGACCGGCGGCGGATCGAGGGCGTGGCGCTGCTGCTCGCGGCCGCCGGCGCGTTGGTCGCGCTGAAGTACTACCCGGAGCTGATCGTGCTCGGGCTGATCGGCGTGCAGTGCGTGCTCTCGGCGGTCACGCGGTTCCAGCCGATGCTGCGCCTCGACCACAACTCGGTCGTGCTCTACACCGGCGTCTTCACCTACCGCGTGCCGTGGGCGCAGCTGCACGGCGTGCGCCGGTCCGGCCCCCAGCTCATGCTCGCGTTCGGCCCGCACGGCGACGTCCTCACGACACCGCACCTGCCGGACGCGCAGGCCGGCGAGAAGGTGATGTGGGCCCGCGCCCGGTCGTTGGTCGCCGAGCACCACGGCGAACGCGTGACGCGCAGGCTCAACATCAGCGTCCTGGTCGGTGCGGTCTACGCCGCCCTGGTCCTGTTCATCTGAGCTTCGCCACGGCCTGGAGCAGACGGTCCACATCGGACTCGTCGGTGTAGGGCCCGATGCCCGCCCGCACGGCGCCCTTGTCACCCAGGCCGAGCCACCGCGAGCACTCGATCGCGTAGAAGTGGCCGGCCGGCGCGTTCACGCCCTCGGCCCCGAGCCGGCGGTAGACCTCGGCCGGGTCCAGCCCGTCGACGGAGAAGAGCACGGTCGGCGTGCGCGACGCGGCCTTGCTGTAGACGCGCACGCCGAGTTCCTTGAGGCCGGTCTCCAGCTGCTCGCGCAGGCCGAGCTCGTACTCCTCCAGGCCTTCGAGCGAGCGCATGAACTCGACCGCGGCGGTCGTCCCGGCCAGCAGCTCGTACGGCAGCGTGCCCAGCTCGAAGCGTTCGGGCACGGCGTTGCTCGACGGCAGCAGCTTGTCCGGCCGCAACGTCTCCAGCAGCTCCGGTGCCGCCGCCAGCACGCCGAGGTGCGGCCCGAGGAACTTGTACGGCGAGCAGACGAAGAAGTCGGCGTCCAGCGCCTCGACGTCCACCGGCACGTGCGGCGTGTAGTGCACGCCGTCGACGTAGACGAACGCCGCCATCTCGTGCGCCGCCCGAGCGATCTCGGCGACGTCCGGACGGGTGCCGAGCAGGTTCGACGCGGCCGTGATCGCGACGACGCGGGTGCGGTCGGACAGCAGCTTCGTCACCGACTCGACGGGCAGCTCACCGGTCGCGCGGTCGAACGACGCCCATCGCACCGTGGCGCGGGCTGCCTCGGCGGCCTGCACCCACGGCCTGATGTTCGCGTCGTGGTCGATCCTGGTCACGATGATCTCGTCGCCCGGCCGCCAGTTCTTCGACAGCGTGCGGGCGAAGTCGTAGGTCAGCTGGGTCATGCTGCGCCCGAACACGATGCTGCCCGCGTTGAGGAACTCCGCCATCGTGCGCCGGGCGGTCCGCACGACCTCCTCGGCCCTGCGTTCCGAGGCCGTGACACTGCCGCGGTTGGAGATCGCCGAGGTCAGCGTGCTCCTGACCGCCTCGGCGACGACGTCGGGCACCTGCGCGCCGCCCGGTCCGTCGAAGTGCGCGGCACCCTCGCGCAACGCGGGGAAGTGGGCGCGGACCGCAGCGACGTCGTAAGCCATGCCCTCATGGTGCTGGAGCACCCACGAATCGGGAAAGGATCAAACGCAGGGTCATCACCTGTTCGGTCGCGTCGAAGTCCGGGTCGATCAGCCTGCCGAACAGGCCGTCGACCAGTGCCTGCGCCCAGCTCGCCGCCGTCAGGGCGCTCACCGGGAGCACGATCTGCCCGGCGTCGTGCGCCTGCTGCAGCAGGGCGGCCAGCTCGTCGCGCACGACCTGCTCGTTGCGGCCGACCAGTTCCCACAGCTCCGCGTCCCGGCTGGCCTGCGCCACGACCTCCAGCACGAGGCCCGCCACGGCCCGGTCCAGCGCGGGCCGGCACAGGTGGTCGACCATCAGCCCGACGCCGTCCCACGGGCTGAGCTTCCTGGCCTCGGCGAACACGGCCGCGTTGTCGTCGGCGTCCTGCACGAAGATCTCGCGGAAGATCGCGCGCTTGGTGGGGAAGTAGTGGAAGAGGCTGCCGGTGCTGATGTCCGCGGCCCTGCAGATGTCCGCGACGGTCGTGCGTTCGAAGCCCTTCCGGGCGAACAACCCCGCGGCGGTGTCGGTGATGTGCCGCTTCTTCTCCGCGTGCTTGACCGGATCTACCGTTCGCACCTGTAGTACTGCCTCTTCTTCTCGTCCCGCACGGAGACGCCGCGTTTGCGGATCTCCCGCGCCAATTCTGCGGCCTCCTCGTGCTCGTACCTCGAGATGGCCTTCCGGCGCGCCGTGAACAGCGCGTTCACGTCCGAGGGCAGGTCGGGGGCGTGCTCGATCCACATCCGGAACTCCCCGGCGAACGGGTCGGCGGCGCGCCACCGGTAGCCCTGCCCGGTGAAGGCCTGTTCGAGCCTCGCCCGGCTCAGGTCGGACTTCTCGCGGGCGAGCTCGGCGCCCGCCGGGGAGAGCAGCACGAGCTGCTTGCCGTCCGTGAACACCGACTCGACCTCGTCGCGGCCGAAGCCGAACGTCTTGTCGCCCTTGTGCAGCGCGATCCGTTCGTGGGAGACCTCGACCGACAGCATGTCGTTCGCCCAGAACAGCGCGAACACGAATCCCGCGACGACGCCGACGGCCAGGGCAACGAGCGTCGCCACCGGTTCCGGCATGTCCGTGACCAGCTCGAACACGCCCTGGAACGGGAACCACCCGAGCGTCGTGATCCATCCGGCTGCCAGCGCGAGCCCCCACGCCGCGGCGCCGCCGGCGACCGGGCACGCGACCCAGATGCCGTAGCGGACCGCCGCGCTCTCCTGCACGGTCGTCATGCGCGAATACTAGACCGAGCGCTCGGTTTATTCTGGTTTTCGGTGTGGAAGGAGGACGGTGGTTGTCCGCGAACCGGTTTACGGTCGGGCGCATGGACTGGAACAAGCAGTTGACGGACCAGCTCGAGTTCCACTGGAACGTGCAGGCGAGGCCCCGTCTCGAAGGCCTGACGGACGCCGAGTACTTCTGGGAGCCCACGCCGGACGCGTGGAGCGTGCGGGGGAACTCGATCGACTGGGAGTACCCGCCGCCCGAGCCCACGCCGGTCACCACGATCGCGTGGCGGATGGCGCACATCACCGTGGGTGTGTTCGCCATGCGGTCGGCCTCGCACTTCGGCGGTCCGCCCGCCGACTACGGGAACTGGCAGTTCGCGCAGAGTGCCGATGAGGCGTTGAAGCAGCTGGACGACGCGTACGAGACGTGGATGGCCGGCGCGCGCAAGGCTGACCTCTCTCTTGCGGTCGGTCCGGCGGAGGGTCCGTTCGCCGAAGAGCCGATGGCGACTCTCGTGCTGCACATCAATCGTGAGGTGATCCACCACCTCGCGGAGGTGGCGCTGCTACGCGATCTGTATCTGAGGGAGAGTTAGGCACTTTTGAGTGCCTACTTTCTAGGAGTTGGCGCTAACTGCAGGATGGTGCCCATCGAGGACGTCGGAGGGGATCATCATGCGAGTCATCACTCAGAAGACCGTGGGCGACGCGGCCGTGCTGGAGGTCGCCGAGGTGGCGACGCCGGTGGCCGGACCCGGTCAGGTGCTGGTCAAGGTGAGTGCGGCGGGCGTGAACCCGGTCGACACCTACATCCGCTCCGGCGGGTTCCCCGCACTCGGCGAGGCGCCGTTCACGCTGGGCTGGGACGTCGCGGGCACCGTCGAGCACGACGGTGAGGGGTTCGCGGCCGGTGACGAGGTCTACGGGCTGCTCGACTTCCCCGGCGCCGGGGGCGGCTACGCCGAGTACGCCGTGCTGAAGGCCGCCAACCTGGCGCGGCGGCCGTCGTGGCTGACCGTCGAGCAGGCCGGCGCGACGCCGATGGTGGCGCTGACGGCGTGGCAGACGCTCGTCGGACGCGGTGGCGTCTCCACCGGTCAGCGCGTGCTGGTCCACGCCGCCGCCGGTGGTGTCGGGCACGTGGCCGTGCAGATCGCCAAGGCCCAGGGCGCGTACGTGATCGGCACGGCGTCCGCGGCCAAGCACGACTTCCTGCGCTCTCTCGGCGTGGACGAGGTCATCGACTACCGCCACCAGGACTTCACCGAGATCGAGCCGGTCGACGTCGTGCTGGACACCGTCGGTGGCGAGTACGCCGAGCGGTCCGCCCGCGTGCTGAGGCCCGGCGGGGTGCTCGTGTCGATCATTCCCGGCAACCCGGGTTTTGACGTTGACCGAGCCGCGGCGCTCGGCATCCGGTTCGAGTTGTTCCTGAGCGTCACCGCGTCGGGCGCCGATCTCGCCGCGTTGCCGCAGCTCAAGGTGCAGGTCGAGCACGCGGTGCCGTTGGCGGAGGCCGCGAAGGCCCACGAGCTGGTCGAGTCGGGACGCACCACGGGCAAGGTCGTCCTGCTGCCGTGACCCCTCGTTAACCGAGCGTTGACCATGTACACCGATCGTGTGCGAAACATCCACACGATCGGGGAGTGCTCATGGCACGGTGGAGTCCACTTGCATTAGTGGCCGTTTTGTTGGCGGCGGTCGGCCTGTACGGGTCGACCGCCGCTGTCGCAGCAGCTCCGCTCACTGTCGCGCAGGCGATCGCGACCCAGAACGGGTCGTCGGCGACTGTGCGCGGGTATGTCGTCGGCCAACCCACGGCCACGACGACTGTCATCCGTTCGGGTTATACCAACGACTACGCGCTGGCGCTCGCCGACTCGGCGTCGACGACCAGCACGTCGAACATGGTCTACGTGCAGATCCCCTCGGCGTTCCGCGCCTCGTGGGGCATGCGGTCGAACCCGTCGCTGCTGGGCAAGCAGATCGACGTGACCGGCTCGCTGAGCGCGTACTTCGCGCACGCGGGCCTGACGTCGTCCACGGCGTTCGCTTTCGCCGGCACGACGCCGCCGTCGTCCACGACCACGCCGCCCACCACGACCACCAGCCCACCGCCTTCGAACTGCATCGCGTACTACGCGACGGCCTGTGAGAAGAGGGGCGCGGCGTTGAAGGCGGAGTTGAACTCGATCATCCGCAACCAGACCAAGCTCGGCTACGACCAGGTCTGGGACGCGTTGAAGGTCACCGACCAGGACCCGGCCAACGCGAACAACGTCAAGCTCCTCTACAGCGGTCTGTCGCTCCCGAAATCGGCGAACGGCGGCGGGGCCGACCAGTGGAACCGCGAGCACGTCTGGGCCAAGTCGCACGGTGACTTCGGCACGGCCACCGGCCCCGGCACGGACATCCACCACCTGCGTCCCGAGGACGTGTCGGTCAACGCCGCCCGCGGCAACCTGGACTTCGACAACGGCGGTTCAGCCGTGAGCCAGGGCGGCGG
Source organism: Lentzea sp. NPDC055074 (assembly GCF_053608005.1). Lineage (NCBI taxonomy): Bacteria > Bacillati > Actinomycetota > Actinomycetes > Pseudonocardiales > Pseudonocardiaceae > Lentzea > Lentzea sp. NPDC055074. The sequence continues at coordinate 84,684 of NZ_JBSGUQ010000022.1, read as the reverse complement.
CAGCCTCGCGGACGGCGACTCGTTCGAGCCGCGCGCCGCGGTGAAGGGCGACGTCGCGCGGATGATCTTCTACATGGCCGTGCGCTACGAGGGCAACGACGGCTACGTGAACCTGGAGATCAACAACTCGGTCTCGAACGGTTCGCAGCCCTACATCGGCAAGCTCTCGGTCCTCAAGCAGTGGAGTGCCGGAGACCCGCCGGACGCGTTCGAGAAGCGCCGCAACGACCTGATCTTCAGCAACTACCAGCACAACCGCAACCCGTTCATCGACCACCCGGAGTGGGTCGCCTCTATCTGGCCGTGAGTCGTTCGAGGAAGGGGCGTTGCGCGGAGACGATCTTCGCGCTCGCCTCCTCCACGCTGAACCACTGGACGCGGTCCACCTCGGGGAACGACTTCTTCTGACCCGACTTCGGCGGCCACTCCATCTCGAACGTGCCCGGCGTGACCGCCTCCGGGTCCAGGTCGCCCTCGAGCGCCCAGACCGTGATGACCTTGCCGGAGCCCTTGGTCTCGCCGAGCGCGATCAGCTCGCCGTCCGGCACCGGCAGCCCGAGCTCCTCCTCGAACTCCCGGCGCGCCGCCGCCTCGGGCGTCTCGTCATCGGTGTACTCGCCCTTGGGCACGGACCACGCGCCGGCGTCCTTGCGCGCCCAGAACGGGCCGCCCATGTGCCCCAGCAGCACCTCGAGCTGGGTCGTTCGTCTGAAGAGCAGGATCCCGGCAGACCGTTTCATACTGTCCAGCATGGCGGACTGGGTCCTGCACGTGGACCTCGACCAGTTCATCGCGGCGGTCGAGGTGCTGCGCGATCCGTCGTTGCGCGGCAGGCCCGTGGTGGTGGGCGGCAACGGCGACCCGACCGAACGCGCGGTCGTGGCCACCGCGTCCTACGAGGCGCGCGAGTTCGGCGTGCGTTCGGGACTGCCGCTGCGGACCGCGTTCAAGAAGCTGCCCGACGCCGTCTACCTGCCGGTCGACCACGCGCTGTACGAGGCCGCGTCGGCCGAGGTGATGGCCGTGCTGCGCTCGTTCCCCGTGGTCGTCGAGGTGATGGGGTGGGACGAGGCGTTCGTCGGGGCGTCCGTGGACGATCCCGAGGAACTCGCACGGTCGCTGCAGGCGGCGGTGCTCTCGGCGACGGGCCTGCACTGCTCGGTGGGCATCGGCGACACCAAGCTGCGCGCCAAGATCGCGACCGAGTTCGGCAAACCCGCCGGCGTCTACCGCCTGACCCGCGAGAACTGGGCCGAGGTGATGGGACACCGGCCGACGTCCGCGCTGTGGGGGATCGGCACCAGGACCGAGCGCAAGCTGGCCGAGATGGGCCTCCTGACCGTCGCCGACCTGGCATCCGCGCCGGTGCACGACCTGGCCGCCCGCTTCGGCCCGCGGATGGGCCCGTACTACCGCACCGTCGGCCAGGGCGCGGGGGACACCGTCGTGAGCGCGACGCCGTGGGTCCCGAAGTCCCGGTCGCACGAGAAGACCTTCCAGCAGGACCTCGCGTCGTTGGAGGACATCAGGCGTGAGGTCGTGATGCTCGCGCATCAGGTGGCCGCGGACGTGGTCGCCGAGGGGCGCGCTGCAGTGCGTGTGGGCGTGAAGGTGCGGTTCGTGCCGTTCTTCACGAAGGTCCGGCTGATGAAGCTGCCTGCGCCGACGTCGTCCGCCGAGGAGCTGGCGGCGGCCGCCCTGGTCGTGCTGGACCGGTTCGAACACGGCCGGGCCGTACGTCTTCTCGGAGTACGCGCGGAATTCTCTGACGAAGATGTCGAACCAAAGCCTTCTTCTTCGACGTATCAGTAAGTAGAGGATTCACCGCTAGGAGAAGAAGATGACTGACTCATCGCTCACGCACCGCGACCGCGCCGTTCTCAGAGCCGTTGCCGACGGCCGTTGTGAGATCGCCGGAAGTGCCCTGCTCGTCGACGGCCTGTGCTGCGCCGACCAGTTCGCCGGCCTGCGCCTGAGGACTGCGGGCCTGATCAGCACCCGTCCCGGCCCCGCAGCGCTCACCACCGCGGGCTACGAGGTCCTGGCCGCCTGACCGTTCTTGCGGAAGACCGACATCAGGTACTTGTTCGAGAACCTGTAAGTACCGTCTGAGGTTCGGAACGGTTCAACGGCGGCCTTGATTTTTTGCACGACTTCTTCCTCACCCTCGCTTTCGATGATGCGCTGATAGCTGCCCACGCTCAGGAAGCTGCGCAGCATCGTGGCCTCATCGGGGTGAACCTGGGGAATGTCGATCGTGAGTTCTTCCTGAGGCACGGGCAACGTCGCGCCCTTGCGCGCACTACCTCCCCGCACAGCCCTGCCGACGAGCAACAGATCGCTGGGCAGCTCAGGATGCCACTGGCACACGACCACGTAGTCCTTGCTGACCCTCACCGCCTCCGCGAACGCCTCATCGGGGTCGCGCGCGAAGAACAGCGCGTTGAACGCCGTGACGACGTCGAACGTGCCGTCCTCCCAAGGCAGTGGCCCCAACGGCAGCTCGCGGAACTCGGCACTGCTGGCCTGTTTCGCCACCGCGATCATGGCCGGCGAGATGTCGATCCCGGTCGCCTCCGCGCCCGCCTCCGTCGCGGCGGCGCAGAACTCACCGCTGCCGCACGCCAGGTCGAGAACCTTGGTGCCCTTGGTGATGCCCGTGCGTTCGATCGCGATCTTCCAGGCAGGCACGGACATCTTCGCGCCGAGTGCCGCCCGTTGCGCGGCGTTGCGCCCCCACAGCTCGCCTTCCTGCACTTCGGTCATGGCTCTGACCTTAATCCGCTGGCGGGCGCGTGGATCATGGCAGGCATGGGCGTCCTGGAGCGCGTACTGCGATCGGTCGGCGGCGAGCAGGTGCTGGACCGCCTGGCGGCCCTGCCCGGCAGCGATCTCACGAGCCTGCTGCTCGCGCTGGCCCGGCGCCGTGCCGGTGCGCTGTCAGGTCCGGACGTGTTGCGGCAGTACCGGTCCGACCGGTTCGTATCGCCCTCTCCGGTTCCTTTTGGGGTGTTGCGCGCGGCGGAGGACCGTTTGCTGGGCGCGCTGCCGCCGTCGTTCTCCGTACTGTGCCTCGCTCCCGTGATGCCGTTGGGGACCTGTTCAACCGTGGCCGAGATGGACCAGAACAACGTCGTGTCGACCATGCGCGGCACCGAGGTCGCCGCCGACCCGACGAACGCGCTGGCGCTGGAAGCCGCGTTGCGTCGGCAGGCTGGGCCTTCTGATGTGCGGTTGGCGGCGGTGCAGCGGGTGGTGCGGGCGCAGTTGTTCAGCGGTGCTGGGCGTTTCTCCCACTTCACGTTGTTCGCGGTGGTGTCGGCCGGGCGTGACCGTGGGTCGCTCGGGTTCGAGCTGGAACACTTTGCCGAGCACGTCGCGTTCCTGCGTGCGGCCTGTGGTGACGTCGAGTTCCGCGTGACGGTGCTGGATCCTCGGTTCGAGGTGGTGCGCGGGGATCTTCCCGCCGACCTCTCGCGAACTACCGGGTACTACAAGGGGTTGTGCTTCAAGGTTCTCCGCGACGGGGTGGAGATCGGTGACGGTGGGTTCGTCGACTGGACCCAACGGCTGACCGGGAACCGCAAGGAGCGGTTGCTGATCAGTGGTGTGGGTGTGGACCGGTTCGCCACTCTCTGATTCCATGTCATATCAACAGAATCTGTTGGTGACCGTCCTTGAATTGTCCTCTTTCCCTTGCGGCGGCGTACCTCTGGCGGATGTTGATGGACGTCTGCATTGATTTACTCTGAGCTGTGGCCTCGTCGGGTTGGAGGCGTTCCTCCCCCGCCATCCCGGGGTGCACGCGGGTGGCCGGGCCGTGGACGGTGGGTCTGGTCGGGGACCCCGTGCGATGGGAGCGACGATGGCGGCAGAGCTCAGGTGGATCCGAAGCTCCTACAGCGGTACATCCGACGCATGCGTCGAGTTCGCAGCGAGCCCGCAGAAGGGCGTACTGGTGCGTGACTCGAAGGATCGCTCCGGGTTGCTGATCGACTGCTCCTCCGCCGCGTGGGCTGCCTTCGTGCGGCTGGCCATCTCGTCCTGAGTTCATCCCACCAGCGAGTTCGCTCGATCGAGCGAACTCGCTCAAGTGTGCGTCGACTTCGGTCCGACTCTGCATGTGGCATCCCGCCGTCTGGCGGTGTAAAACATGTCACTTTAAGGTCGTTCACTTTGCATGCGTTCAGACTACTTGCAATCAAGTTGCCAGGTGGCAAAATGATGGCAGGCATGCTGGCCATGTGTGCCATAGAAGGGGCGCTGAGCCTTGACTGGTAAGGGCAATCCCGTTGCGCAGCAGCGCAAACTGCTGAGTGAGCTGAAGCAGGCCCGGGAGGGGCGGCGGCTCACCCAGGACTCTGTCGCGGAAGCGCTCGACTGGTCCACCTCGAAGGTCATCCGGATCGAACAGGGCAGGAGCGGCATCTCGGTCACCGACCTGAAGGCTCTGCTGCTCCACTACGGCATCACCGAGCCCTCACGTGTGGATGAGCTGGTCGGCCTCGCTCGCGCGACCAAGCGGCCTGCCTGGATGGCGAAGTACCGGGGGTTGCCCAAGGGGTTCGCTCAGTTCATCGAGCTGGAGTCGGTGGCGATTCGCTGCCGGTACGTGCAGACCTTGCTGATTCCGGGCATGTTGCAGACCCGTCGCTACGCGACCGCGGTCGGAGTGGCGGGCGGCGAGACCCCGGAGGCTATGCAGCGAGGTGTCGACATCCGCATGCATCGCCAGAACCTGGTCAGCCCAGACGGGCCGGAGATGTTCTTCATCATCGACGAGTCGGTGTTGCACCGGGTGATCGGCAGCGCTGAGGTCATGCGCGAACAGCTCGGCCACATCAGGGAGTTGGTCGAGAAGGATCAGATCTCCCTGCAGATCGTGCCCTTCAAAGCTGGCCTGCACCCGGCGATGAAGGCGTCGTTCTCGATCCTCGAGATCAGCGAGGACGAGGAGGACTACTCCTTGTTCCTCGAGCAGTTGTACCGGTCGTCGCTGCTGCAGGACGACTCGGAAGTGGTGCGGGAGTACCTCACGTACTTCTTCCAGCTCGAGAAGTTCGCTCTGCCCGCCAGTGAGACGCCGCGCGTCATCGACGAGCGGCTCGAACACCTGGGAGGTTGATCAAGCGTGAGTTGGACGGGTGCCTGCGCCAACAGACACCCGTCCGATGGCAAACGCCGCTTACCAGCACCACAGCGCAAAGTGAGGCGAGTAGACAACGCCGTCGTCAGCCTATGACGTTCGACCGCATCTGACTGCCGCCATCAGGGCCCTTCCTGGTCACATGGCCTCGCCTCATCGATCCAGTGTGATCGGTGGCCGCAGGTCACCCCGCCGCAAGGAGGCCCGCAATGGAGAGGAACGGTCTCTTCGTCAGTTACAGCAGCAGCGATGGCGGCGTTGTCGCCAGAGCGCTGGTGACGTCGTTGCGCTCGCGGGGGTTCGACGTGTGGTGGGACGGTGACCTGCCGGTCGCCGCACCGTTGTCCGTCCCGTCGTGGATGGAGGAGGGGTTCCGCGACCGGACGGTGCTCGTGGTCGTGTCGCCGGATTACCTGCGTGCGTTGGAGACCAACGACTTCGTGGAACGCAAGGGCGTCAGGTACGAGGCGAGGCTCTTGCGGCACAAGCTCTACCACCACGGTGAGGCCTACCGGTGCGATGTCGTGCCGGTGGTGCCGCAGGGGTTCGACAAGAACCTGTTGCCCGCGGTGCTGCAGTCGCTGGTGATTCACACCTTCGACCCGGACACCGGGGCCGGGCTCGAGGTGCTGGCGAACGCGCTCGCGGGGGGCGCGGAAGGTGGTGTGACGATGAGCGTGGAACCTTCCACCGCATCGCCGAGCGTGCGGGAGTTGTTGCGGGACCTCGAAGACCTCGATCCCGCCGAGCCGGCGGCTCTCGCGCTGGCCTGGCGGCTGGCCGAGGTCGGCAAGGGTGACATCGAACTCGCCAGGGCGTTCGACTCGGTCGTGGGGGCGGCCAAGGCGCACGGGGACGTGGAGCTGGTGAGGCGCTTCTGCGAGATGTGCCTGGCCACGCTGTCCGCGACCGAGCGTCTGCGCGGTGAGGGCGCGCTCGAAGCGAAGATCCTCGTCGAGGGACAGGCGTGGTACCTGTTGCGCGAGCACCGGTTGGTGCGAGCGGCTGCGGCGGCGGAGGACGGCACGAAGATCGCGGAGAAGTACCGCGACCTCTACACGGCCGCGCGTGGAACCCTCTGCCACGCAACGGTGTTCCTGCGCATGGCGGCCGAGGGGGCGGACTTCGATCGGGACTTCTACCTGCGCAAGAGCAAGCTCCTTCTGCTGCAGGCGATCGAGAAGTTCACCGCGATCTCCGGCAGCGTGAGCGAAGAGGTCGGACTCTGCGCCTCCCTGTGGGCGGAGTGGTGCCTGGCGCGGTTCCACCTGACCGGCGACCGGGCCAACCTCGCCACCGCGATGACGAAGGCGAGGTCGGCTGAATCGCTGCTGTCGCCGGGGAGCGAGTGGTACCACTGGTTGATGGTGCTGCGCGCCCGCCTGTGCCACGCCTCCCGGAAGTACAACGACGGCAAGGCGTTCGTCACCGGCGTCATCGACGCCGACGAGTACCCGGAGGCGGTGGCCAGGGCCCACCAGGTCCGCGCCGAGCTCTCCCTCGGCAGCCGGGAGAAGGCGGGCGCGGTCCGCGACTTCCTGCTGGCGGAGCGCAGGTTCGGCGCTCTGGGCTACGACTACGCCGCGGCGATCTCCTGGTGGGCCGTCGCCAGGCTCGACCCGGCGAGGGTCACCGACGTCCGGCTCTCCGCCGCCGACCTCGACGACCTCGAGGACCTGGCGCCGGATCCGCGGACCCGGCGGCGGGCCGTGCTCGAGTACGAGCAAGCCAGCGCGCGCCGGTTCGGGCGCCGGTGTCCGCCGGACTGGCGCTTCCTCGTGGACCGCGTGCGGTACGCGTGACTCAGCGGCCCGCGTAGCGCTTGGCCAGTTCCTCCTCCCGGGCCTCCGGCCACGGGCAGCGGATCTCGCCCTGCGTGGCTGCGAAGAACAGCTCCAGGTGCACGTGCCACGCCGCGAGGGCTTCAGGGCCGTGGGCGTTCTCCTGGACGAGGGTGACCGTGGTGCCCTGCAGTGGCACGTGGTCGAACTCCCAGCGCACCTTGCCCTTCGGCTCGCCGTCCTGCAGCCACTCGTACTCCAGCAGGCGGGGTGCCTCGGACCTCGTGACCTCGCCCGGCGTGATGCCGGGGTGTGCGGCGCGGACCGGTACGCCTCGCTCGTCGCCCTCGGTGAGGAGCTTCCAGACGTCGTCCAGCGGCGCCCAGACCAGGTCGCGTTCGAAGCGGACGCCCTGTGGTTCGTCGGTGCCCTCGTCGAGGTTGAAGTGCCGGACGTAGTGCTCGATGCGCGACAGCCGGTCCGTCGGTGGCTCGAACTTCGTGCCGTCAGCGTGAGCTACCAGTGCGTCCAGGCAGGTGGCCCAGCCGGGTGCGTCGCGGCCGATCGACAGCCTGTTCGTGACGACCGCCGTGAAGACCAGCACGCAGCCCTCGGCGTTCGGGAGGATCTCGAAGCGCAGCACGTCGTTCAGCCAGCGGAAGGCGAAGACCTTCGGCGGGTCGGACTCGAGCAGCTCGCCCTCGCCGCCGTCGGCGTCCACCGGTGCCTCGTCCGGGAACGTGAAGCGCATCGTCCGGCCGTCGATGTCGACCTCGGCCGGGAACCAGTGCTTCATCTCGGCCGGATCGGTGACGACCCGCCAGACCTTCTCCGGCGAGTGCCGCAGTGTGCGCTCGAAGCGCAGCACGGGCTTGCCCTCGATCATCCGCAGTTCGGCGTCCACGGTCAGTCCCCTTCGATCTCGTCGAGTCGGCGTTCCAGTGCGTCGAGGCTCTTCTCCCACATCCGCCGGTACGGCGCGAGCCAGGCGTCGATCTCGGCCAGCGGCGCCGGCGACACCCGGTACCAGCGTTTCTGGGCGTCGGTGCGCACCTCAACGAGGCCGGCCTCGCGCAGCACCTTCAGATGCTTCGAGACGGTCGGCTGGGTGAGGGTCAGCCGGTCGACGAGGTCGCCGACCGGCCGCTCGCGTTCACGCAGCAGGTCGAGGATCTCCCGGCGACTCGGATCCGCCAGCACAGCGAATGTAGATGCCATGCCAGCAATATAGCTCGGTCGGCATATAGCCGCCACTCAGTCCGCGATGCGGATGGCCACCTCCGTCGTCCACTTGTTCAGGTCCGCCTCCACGGCGGGGTCGGTGAAGTACGTCTCGAGGCGCGCTCCCCACCTGTCGCCGTCGCGGTCGAACCGCACGGCGTGCGCGAGCAGGCCGTCGGTGACGGCCGCCAGCCCGTCCGGACTGCCCTCGTGCAGCACGACCGCGTACTGACCGGCGGGCAGCGTGGCCGTGAACACGTCGCCCTCGCCGGGCACCTCGGCGACGGTCGGGATCCCGGCCTCCAGCTCGAACTCCTCGGCGGTGACGCGTAAGTAGCGCAGGAACGGCGCTCCGGTGACCGGTAACTCGCGATCGGCCAGCCACTGCATGACCTCGGGGAAGCGGTCGGCGACCTTGCCGAACGTCTCCAGCGTCACCGTGCCCCGGACGGCTGCGTAGGGCTGTTCCGCGCGTGTCTCGATGTCCATGTCCACCACGGTAGTCACGAGCACCGACAGAAAATCGGCGTCCGGTGGCCGGGGGTGCCGATTAACGTGAAGTTCATGCACCGCACCCTCTCCGTGGCCAGTTCCCCCGTGCGCGACCTGCTCGCGCTGACGTCCCGTCCGGAGGTCATCTCGTTCGCCGGCGGCCTTCCCGCCCCGGAACTGTTCGACCTGGACGGTGTGCGCGCCGCCTACGACCTGGCCCTGCGAGACCGCTCGGTCCTGCAATACGCGCCCACGGAAGGGAATCAGGCCCTGCGCGAGCTCGTCTCGGCCCGCCTGACCGGCCGCGGGCTGCCCACGTCGGACGTCCTGATCACCACCGGCTCCCAGCAGGCGCTCGCCCTCGTGGCCACCGCGATGCTCGGCCCCGGCGCCGTCGTGGCGGTCGAGGAACCGACGTACCTGGCGGCACTGCAGTGCTTCCGGATGACCGGCGCCCGGATCGTGTCCGTCGCGAGCGACGCCGACGGCCTGGTCCCCGAGTCGTTGAGGTCCGTCGTGGCCAGGGAGAAGCCCGACCTGCTCTACCTGGTGCCGACGTTCGCGAACCCGACCGGCCGCACCCTCTCGGCGTCCCGTCGCGTGGAGATCGCGGAGATCGCCGCCGCTCATGATCTGTGGGTCGTGGAGGACGACCCGTACGGCGAACTGCGCTACCGCGGCTCGGCCATGCCGTCGTTCGCCTCGGTGAGCGACCGGACCATCTACCTGGGCAGCTTCTCGAAGGTCGGCGCGCCCGGGATGCGCCTGGGCTGGCTGAGGGCCCCGGCGGACCTGCTGCGCACTTTGACGATCGTGAAGCAGGCAGCCGACCTCCACACGTCCACAGTGGACCAGGCGGCCGCGGCGGCCTACCTGGCGCACAACGACCTCGACGCCCACATCGCCCGCCTGTGCGTCGAGTACGGTGCCCGCCGCGACGCGATGATCGCCGCGCTGCCCGCCACCATGCCCGCCGGTACGACGTGGAGCGACCCGGACGGCGGCATGTTCGTGTGGCTGCGGCTTACCGGCGACGTGGACAGCGCTGCGCTGTTGAAGGACGCCCTGGCGCACGACGTCGCTTTCGTGCCCGGCGCGGCCTTCTTCGCGACCGAGCCGGACCACGCGACGTTGCGTATGTCGTTCACCAGCAACACGGTGGAGGAGATCGGGGAGGGCATGGCGCGCCTGGCGAAGGTGCTGCTGTAAGCCTGCTGGACGACGAGGCGTTGTGGGGCTCGTCGGTCGTCGCCAACTGCGCGATGAACCGCGAACGAGGGCTGGGGGGCTATCGCCGTGAACTGGGCGCCGACCTCACGCTCAGATCCGGCGCCCGATGGGTGGACCTGTGCTGTGGCTCGGGAAAGGCGCTGGCCGAGGCCGTTCGGGACGACGTGACGATCACCGGGGTGGACCTGGTCGACCACCACGTGCCGGCGCGTGACGGCCTCGAGTTCGTCGTCGCGCCGGTCGACCGGTGGGAGCCCGCGGAGCCTGTCGACCTCGTGACGTGCGTGCACGGTCTGCACTACGTGGGGGACAAGCTCGGCCTGCTGGCGCGTGCCGCGTCCTGGCTCGCGGCCGACGGCCGTCTCATCGCGAACTTCGACGTCGCGAGCGTACGTCGCGCCGACGGGTCCCCACTCGGGCGCGTGCTGACCAAAGCACTGCGGGACAACGGTTTCAGCTACGACAACCGCTGGCGCCTGGTCGGCTTCGAAGGGCCGGGCAGGCCGCGGCTGCCGTTCGCGTACCTGGGCGCCGACGACCGGGCCGGCCCGAACTACACCGGCCAGCCCGCCGTCTTCTCTTGCTACGAGCCGTTATGACGCCTGGGGACCGACGCCGGCCACGCGGTCGACCGCGATGCGCGTGACGAACCCATGGCGACGCCGGTTCGCGGCTATGCGAAGAGTTCCAGCGCGTCCTGGTGGTGGTCGCAGCGGCCGCCACCGGTCGCGATGGTGCAGGGAGCACCCTTCCTCGTGAGGGCACCGCACTGCAACGCCGGGTCATGGATGTGACACAGGCCGTTCGACCCCGCCGTGATCGGGCAGGGCGTGCCCTTCTTCGTGGGCGCGCCGCACGGTTCGCCGCTCAGTTCGCGCGGCTGCCTGGGCTTCGCGGCCTTCTTCGGCTTCGCCGCGGGCTGGGTGACCTCGCGTCCCGTCACTTCCTCGACGCCGCGCACGGCCAGGCGGTCGGCGCGCTCGTTCTCCGGGTGGCCCGCGTGGCCCTTGACCCAGTGCCACTCGACCTCGTGCCGGTTGGCGGCTTCCTCCAGGCGGCGCCACAGGTCGGAGTTCTTGACCGGCTCACGGGCCTTCGTCAGCCAGCCGTTCGCCTTCCAGCCGTGCACCCACGAGGTGATGCCGTTCCGGACGTACGTGCTGTCCGTGTAGAGGTTCACGGTGGACGCACGCGTGAGGCTCTCCAACGCCATGATGGGCGCCATCAGTTCCATGCGGTTGTTCGTCGTCGGGCCGATGTCACCGCCGTACATGTCCTTCTCGTGCGCGCCATAACGCAGCACGGCGCCCCAGCCGCCCGGCCCGGGATTGGGGCTGCACGCACCGTCGGTGTAGATCTCGACCTCCATGCGGCATGAGGCTACCGACGAGGTCCGACAGTCTTGCGCTGGCGGTTGTTGGCGATGATGTGGCGGAACATCTCGACGAGCGCCGGCGCGTTGATCGGCTGGTCGCGGTACACGGAGATCATGCGCGCGGTCTTGTTGCCGTGGCCGCTCGTGATGATGTTGTGCGGGTCCGGCACGATCGCCTTGTCGTAGAGCATCACGTTCACGTGGTCCTTGGTGCCGAGCAACGCGCACACGTTGCCGTCCAGCACGAAGTACGGGCGGTTGGTGAACTTGATCGTCTCCTCGACGGCCGGATCGGCCTCGTGCACGAGCCTGCGCACCTCGCGGCAGATGTCCCGCTGCCAGTCCGGCAGCCCGGCGATGTAGTCGTCCACACGTGTGTCCATAGCCCTATGTCGCAGCCCCTCGCCGTTTCTCGACATGGTGCCTTCTAACGCGGCAACCAGCTCGCCACGTCCGCCATGGCGTCCAGTGTCTCGCCGCTGACCTTGCCCGACGCGGACTCGGTCTCGGCGATGACGATCGTGCTGCCGTCGGTCCGCGACTGGTAGTGCAACCCGGTGAATCGGACGTCCGCCAGGCCGAGCAGCGGGGCGCCGAGCGGGCTGACGTCCCCGGTGCCGTGCACGTCGATCAGCTTCTTGAACTCTCCGGCGTCACGCCGGTTCGGGAAGCCGACCCACGCCACGGACACCACCGCGACGTTGCCCTGGTCGTCGCCGACGGCGAACAGCGTGCGGTCGAGCGACTTGCACGGGTTGCGGACGAAGTGGTCGCGCACCTGACCGAATGAATGCGAGACGCACTCCAACGCGGGTTTGGCCGTGCGCTTGAGCGTCCTCATGTTCAGCTGACGCCACGCGCCGTCGGCGTCACTGTTGCGAGCGGACTTCTTGCCCTCGGACCTGGCTTTGCCGAGATTCACGCCTGCCGAGTCGACGGCGGTCGTGGACGCGCCTCCACCGACCGACAGTCCGCCGGTGAGCGACATCGCCAGGACCCCGGCGGCCACCACGGCGCCCGCCGTGCCCGCGCCCTTGTCCGATCCGCCCCCGGCCCCGCCGATTCTTCGTGCCATCCGTGGCCTCCTTCGGGTGACGAGGACACTGCACGAACCGTGATCAGCGAGGTGAATTGGGTCCAAAACACTCGATCGGGTGATTTGCCTCAGCAGCGCGGACGGCGGCGACCAAGTCCGACTCACGGTTCCGTCAGTTCAGGCGGTCCGGCTCGTCACGGATCGGCGGGACAGCCTCCATGACGTGTCTCAGCAGCGCGATCGGCGTGTTCTCAGGCGTGACCGGCATGTACTCGCTGTAGATCTCCACAGCGCTCCCGTCCTCGCCGTACAGGTCGGGGTGCGCGCCGAGGGAGAAGAACGTCATGCCGTCGCGGTGGTGCGCGATCTCGACCGGCGTGTCCGGTGGGAACCGGACCAGCACCGCGGTCCCGGGCAGGAGCGTGTACTGGTTGGCCCACGGCTCGAAGCACAACCAGAGGGACTGTTGTTCCGCGCGTACGACGAGGTTCATGGCGGCCAGGGTGCAACCTCCACCGCGCTGGAGGTCAACAGCGCGGCAGCGACCAGATCCGCCTCTCGGCCGTGTCGTGCCACGGCCTGCAGCCCGACCGGCAGGCCGCACGAGTCGAACCCGGCCGGGATGCTGATCGCTGGATGTCCGCTGAGGTTGAACGCCCAGGTCAACGCCGTGTTGATGCGTGCACCCGGGCCGTCGTGGCCGTGCGGCGGGCCGGGCGTCGTCGGGGTGAGCAGCAGGTCCGCGGTCTCGAACACCGCGTCCAGGGCGGGATTCGGCCCACAACGGCCGGCGAACCAGTCGTCCGCCGGGTCCTTCAACGCCAGCGGGACGGGCGTCGGGCGTAGGGGAGCGGCTGCCTGCCAGGCGATCGACGCCTGTTCGTCGTCCACCTCGGCGAAGCCCAGGTCCGTCGACCAGACGGCGGAGGGTGTTCCGAACTCGGTGACGCCCAGGTAGGTGGCGAGCAGTGAGGGGTCGCGGGTGAACACGCCGACGGCGGCACGTTCGGCCGAGGTCGTCTTCAGGCCGAACACGCCGCACCAGGCGGCCGGGATGCGGATCGAGCCGGCGCCGTCGACGCCCGTGGCCAGCGGCACGATGCCGGACGCCACCGCGACGGCCGAACCTGCGGACGAGCCGCCTGGCGTCCGCGAGAGGTTCCATGGGTTGCGTGTGAGGCCGCGAGAGTTGCGGCCCCACGTCTGCCACGGGGTGCTGCCGTCGGGCGTTGTGGTCAGTCCGATCGGTGTGCAACCCATGGTCACCAACGACTCTCGGTGGCTGGGGCGTTCGCCTCGTTTCACGGCGATGGGCATGCCTGCGAACGGCAGCGAGGGGTCCACGTCGAGAGAGGGCGTGCGGAACACCTCGTGGAACGCACACAGGGTGGGTTCCACGAGATCCAGCCGTGCCAGCGCCTCGGCGACGCGGTCAGGCATGATCCACCTCGTGAAATGGACTCGCGCTGTGCACCACCTGGCCGAACTCACCGAGAAGTGCGGCGAGCTGCCGAGCTCGTTCTTCCGGTTCCAGGTGGTCGAGGTGTGGGTCTTCGGCGCGCTGCTCGACGTGCCGCGCGACGTCGACGCCATCGAGGTCGCGCTGGTCACCGACCTGCCGGTCGACGAGGTGCCGTGGATGAGCGAGCCCGTCGGCGCCGAGCACTGGGCGAACTCGACGCGGCTGTCGCGCAACCCGTTCGAGGCGCGCTGGCGCTCGAAGGACGCCCCGGTGTGGAACCACCGCATCGAGCGGCCCGCACTCGTCTGGAGCGCGGCGGACGGCATCAACGAGGAAGCGCTCGTGGCGGTCGGTGACGGCACGGGGGAGCTGGTGCGCCAGGCCGCGCCGTCGCCCGAGGAGCTGCGGCAACGGGTCGAGGACGAGCTCGCCGTGAGCCTTCGGGCGGTGCGGCGCGAGAACCAGGCCTACACCGACCACCGCTGGAGCCCCGGCAAGCTCACCCCGTACTCCGACGCCCTGTGGCGCACGACCACCGGGTACCTGGACCTGCTCGACGAGGTCGGCTGAGGCTCCTACCAGCCCCGCGAACGCCACTCCGCGAGTGAAGGACGCTCCTTGCCGAGCGTCGAGTCGTCGCCGTGGCCGGGGTAGAACCACGTGTCGTCCGGCAGCACCGCGAACAGCCGGTCCTCGACGTCGTTGATCAGCGACGCGAAGTTGTCGGCGGACGTGGTCTTCCCCACACCCCCCGGAAAGAGTGAATCTCCGGTGAAGAGGTGCGGGTGGCCGCTCGGGTCGTCGTAGACGACGGCGATCGAGCCCGGGGTGTGGCCCCTCAGGTGGATGATCGAGAGCGGGACTTCTCCCACGTTGATGGTGTCGCCGTGGTCCACGAGGACGTCCGGTGGGACGGGGAGGACGGCGGCGTCCAGCTCGTGCGCGACGGTGCTCGTGCCGTGGGCTCCTGCCAGGGCTCCGAGTGCCTGCCAGTGATCGGCGTGCTGGTGCGTCGTCACGATCGTGCGCAGTCTCGGGCGGTCCGGGCTGAAGCCCAGGAGGTCCGACAGGCGCTCGTGGTCGTTGGCCGCGTCGATGAGCAACGCCTCGTTCGTGGACCGGCAAACCAGCAGGTAGGCGTTGTTGTCCATCGGACCGACGGAGATCTTCGTGATGGTCAGCGCGTCCAGCGTGCGCCGGGCCGCGGGACCCTCTGGATCGACGTGACCGGTGTAGTTCTCGTGTACGTCCACGGTGGCTGACGGTAGTCGCTCGATGCGGCGAGACGCACACCTTCAGGTTGCATACAGGTCTCACTCATAGGGTAAGTAAGGATCAAGCCTCGAAGCCCGTGTACTCCGAATGAACCAGCGAACAGGTCCCCGCCTCTCGTGATTCCAGCGCAACGACAGAAGCCCCGGACGGCCCGCAGGGTCAGCTGGGACGTCCTCCGCGTCGTCGCCATCGGGTGCGTGTTGCTCCACCACGCCACGCTCACGAGCGTCAGCAGTCACCCCGATCTCGGGCCGCTGCCGTTCACCTTCCCGATGTCGATGGGTGCCAGCACGCTGATGGTCGTCTCGGCCTTCTTCGCCTGTGCCTCGCTCAACAGCGGCAAGCCAGGGCAGTTCCTGTGGAGAAGACTCGCCAGACTGCTGCCCGCGTACATGGCGGCGGTGCTGCTCACCTACGCGGTGCAGAGATGGATCGCGCCCGAGGGGTGGAGCCAGCTCGACGGCAGGGACGTCGTCTACAACCTGCTGCTGATCAACCAGTGGATGCCGGACGTCAACATCGTCGACTTCGCCTACTGGACCGTGCCCGTGCAGATCGCCGCGTTCATCGCCGGTGCGGTACTCGTGAAGGTGCTGAGAGGCACGTCGCTGCGTGTCTTCCTGTGGGCGCTCATCGTCACGCCGCTGCTGCTGCGCCCGTTGCTGGACCACTCGCACACGTTGTTCATCGTCTACAACGGGTTCGCGCTGCACAGGGCCCAGTTGTTCGCCGCCGGCATCGCCATCTGGCTGTGGCACAAGGACAGGCTGAAGACGCCGCACCTGGCCGCGCTCCTCGTGGCCACGCTGGTCGCGCAGGCGATTCACACGACCGAGTACGGATCGACGCTCGGCTTCGCCGTGCTGCTGCTCATGGTGTGCGCGGCAGCCGCGGGACCCGACTGGGTGTTCTTCAACCCGATCGCGAAGCCGGTCACGTGGCTCGCGGGCATCTCGTACGGCGTCTACCTCGTGCACCAGCAGATCGGCACCGTGGTGATGGACCGCATGCACGCCGTTGGGCTGCGGTCCTGGTGGATCCTCGCCGGGTTCGTCACCTCGGCGCTGGTGCTCGGCTGGGCGATGACGAAGTTCGTCGAACGCCCCGCCTACCGCCTGCTCACTCAGATCCAGTCGGGTAGGTCCGGCAACTCCCCGCGCAGGTCGGACCCGTCGGTCCTGCCGGTCAGCCACCCCAGGACGGCGCTGGCGGACCCGCTGACGGAGCTGCGGCTCGCCGGGCCGTTGAGCGCCCAGATGCGCTGAGTGCCGTCGGGCAGGGTCACCTCGGCGGCGAACGGCTCGGCCCTGCCCTCGAACTGCTTCACCGCGTCGTCGAGGAACTCCTCGACGAAGTCGGCGGGCAGGTCGCCGAAGCCGACGCCCGCGTTCAGGTCGATGAGGTGGACCCAGATCTCGCGCAGGCGGAACCACGGCACCGTGGACGCCGGGATCGCCTGCCCCTTGGGCGCGGTGACCTCCGAACGCCACGCGTGCGCCGGGAACTCGCGGCACGCGACGTCGAACCGCTGGCACGCGGAGTCGAGGTCGGCCTTGATCACCTGGAGCAGCCGGTGGGAACCCTCTTCGATGTCGGCGTCGCGGTCCGCGCGCGACGCGTAGGCCTGGTGCTCGACCCCGGTCTTCGCCCAGGTGAGCAGGTTCACCAACGCGTCGGCGTTGCGCGCGAGGTGGGTGATGACGTGTCCGCGGGTCCAGCCGGGGAGCAGCGACGCGCCGCGCACGGCGGCCTCGTCCAGCTCCTCGACGACCTCGTACAGCACGTCCGTCGCCTCCCTCACCGCGGTGATGTGCCGGTCCGGCACCCCTCGCGGCGCAGGTACGGACGTGTGCTGCGTGGACGGCGTGTAGGTCATGTGCTGCCTCTCCCCGACGTTGAGGCTCGTGATCGAAGCGTCCAGACTATGGGTAATCCCAGATCAGGGGAATGCGACAGCCACCCGAACCGTTTTTGTCGGGGGTGCGACCTAGCATGGTCGGCGGGTCGGTCGCAGCCTCCGAACCGATGCTAGTACTCTTCGAACGCTTGTTCGGAAGAGTGTGGCGTGAGTGACCCGCCAATCGCAGCCGAAGGGACCCCAGTGGCAGACCGTCTTGTTGTTCGCGGCGCCCGCGAGCACAACCTGCGCGGCGTTGACATCGACCTGCCGCGGGACAGCCTGATCGTCTTCACGGGGCTGTCCGGCTCCGGCAAGTCGAGCCTGGCTTTCGACACGATCTTCGCCGAGGGCCAGCGCCGTTACGTCGAGTCGCTCTCGGCCTACGCGCGCCAGTTCCTCGGGCAGATGGACAAACCGGACGTCGACTTCATCGAGGGCCTCTCGCCCGCGGTCTCGATCGACCAGAAGTCCACGAGCCGCAACCCGCGCTCGACCGTGGGCACGATCACCGAGGTCTACGACTACCTGCGCCTGCTCTACGCCCGCGCCGGCAAGCCGCACTGCCCGCAGTGCGGCGAGGCGATCGGCAAGCAGACGCCGCAGGAGATCGTCGACCAGGTGCTCGCGATGGAGCAGGGCATCAAGTTCCAGGTGCTCGCGCCGGTCATCCGCGGCCGCAAGGGCGAGTACGTCGACCTGTTCCAGAACCTGCAGGGACAGGGCTACTCGCGCGCGAAGGTCGACGGTGTCGTCTACGCGCTCGCCGACGTGCCCAAGCTCAAGAAGCAGGAGAAGCACCACATCGCGGTCGTCATCGACCGCCTGAGCGTCAAGGCCTCCTCCAAGCAGCGCCTCACCGACTCGGTGGAGACGGCGCTGCGGCTCGCGGACGGCCTCGTCGAGCTCGAGTTCGTCGACCTCCCGGAGACCGACCCGAAGCGGATCAGGGGCTTCTCGGAGAACCTGGCGTGCCCCAACGGCCACCCGCTCGCGATCGAGGACCTGGAGCCGCGGTCGTTCTCCTTCAACTCGCCGTACGGCGCGTGCGTGGTCTGCACGGGCATCGGCGTGCGCAAGGAGGTCGACCCCGAGCTCGTCGTGACGGACGACGAGCTGAGCCTGGCCGACGGTGCCATCGCGCCGTGGGCGGGCGGGCAGACCGCGGAGTACTTCCAGCGCCTGCTGCAGTCGCTCGGCGAGACCATCGGCTACCGCATGGACACGCAGTGGCGGCACCTGCCCGCCAAGGCGCAGAAGGCGATCCTGCACGGCATCGACGAGCAGGTGCACGTCCGCTACAAGAACCGCTACGGCCGTGAGCGCTCCTACTACGCGAACTACGAGGGCGTCATCCCGTTCCTCGAGCGGCGCCAGGAGCAGACCGAGTCCGACTACATGCGGGAGAAGTACGAGGGCTACATGCGCGAGGTGCCGTGCCCCGCGTGCGCCGGTACCCGCCTGAAGCCCGAGATCCTCGCCGTCACGCTGCACCACGGCAAGAAGGGTGACCGCTCGATCGCCGAGGTCTGCGCGATGAGCGTCTCGGAGTGCTCCGACTTCCTCGACGGCCTCAAGCTCGGCAAGCGCGAGTCGATGATCGCGGGCGCGGTGCTCAAGGAGATCCAGGCCCGCCTGCACTTCCTGCTCGACGTCGGCCTCGACTACCTCTCGCTCGACCGCGCGTCCGGCACCCTGTCGGGCGGCGAGGCGCAGCGCATCCGGCTCGCCACGCAGATCGGCTCCGGTCTGGTCGGCGTGCTGTACGTGCTGGACGAGCCGTCGATCGGCCTGCACCAGCGCGACAACCACCGCCTGATCGAGACGCTGACGAGGCTCCGCGACCTCGGCAACACGCTGATCGTCGTCGAGCACGACGAGGACACGATCCGCGCGTCGGACTGGGTGGTCGACATCGGTCCCGGCGCCGGCGAGCACGGCGGCAAGGTCGTGCACAGCGGCCCGTACAAGAAGCTGCTCACGAACAAGGAGTCGATGACCGGCGCCTACCTGTCGGGCCGCAAGTCGATCCCGATGCCCGCGAAGCGCCGCAAGATCGACAAGAAGCGCCAGCTCACGGTCGTCGGCGCGCGCGAGCACAACCTGCGCGGCATCGACGTCTCGTTCCCCCTCGGCACGCTGACGTCGGTGACGGGCGTGTCCGGTTCGGGCAAGTCGACGCTGGTCAACGACATCCTGGCCACGGTGCTCGCGAACAAGCTCAACGGCGCGCGCCAGGTGCCGGGCCGGCACACCCGCATCAACGGCCTGAACGAGGTCGACAAGCTCGTGCGGGTCGACCAGTCGCCGATCGGCCGCACCCCGCGGTCGAACCCGGCCACCTACACCGGTGTGTTCGACCACGTCCGCAAGCTGTTCGCGGCGACCACGGAGGCGAAGGTCCGCGGCTACCAGCCGGGCCGCTTCTCCTTCAACGTCAAGGGCGGCCGCTGCGAGGCGTGCGCGGGCGACGGCACGATCAAGATCGAGATGAACTTCCTCCCGGACGTCTACGTCCCCTGCGAGGTCTGCAAGGGCGCGCGGTACAACCGCGAGACGCTGGAAGTGCACTACAAGGGCAAGACGATCTCCGAGATCCTCGACATGCCGATCGAGGAGGCGGCCACGTTCTTCGAGCCGATCAACGCCATCCACCGCCACCTGAAGACGCTGGTCGAGGTCGGTCTGGGCTACGTGCGCCTGGGCCAGCCGGCGCCGACGCTGTCCGGTGGTGAGGCGCAGCGCGTGAAGCTCGCGTCGGAGCTGCAGAAGCGCTCGACGGGCAAGACGGTGTACATCCTCGACGAGCCCACGACGGGCCTGCACTTCGAGGACATCCGCAAGCTGCTGGGCGTGATCAACGGCCTGGTGGACAAGGGGAACAGCGTCATCGTCATCGAGCACAACCTCGACGTCATCAAGACGTCCGACTGGATCGTCGACATGGGTCCCGAAGGGGGCTCCGGCGGCGGTATGGTCGTAGCAGAGGGCACGCCCGAGCAGGTCTCGCAGGTCGAGAAGAGCTACACGGGGCAGTTCTTGCTGCAGGTGCTCGAAAACGAGGAGGTGTCGGCAGCAGGGTGATGATTCCACTCGATGCGCTGGCCCACCGCGAGCGCGCCATTCAGGCGTCGCGCGGAGAGCCCTTGGCGTACCCCTTCAGCCTCGTGGAGGCGCTCGACTCGTCGGAGCAGGCACTCCGCCGCGTCGCGGCTGTCAGCTGGTTGCGGACCCTGGAACGGCTTCCTCATCTAGTCGACAAGTGAACACCTGCGGCCTAGTGAGGCCCTTGAGCCTCACTAGAGCCGTAGTACACGCGGTGGGGAATTTCCCGGTCACCTGTGAGTTCGGTCGGGAAACTGTCACTCCGCCGAGCTATCCGGGATGATGGCGGCCGTGTCACTCAACCGCTATCGCTTCCACAGCGTGTGGCACGTCGACGCGTCTCCGGCTGATGTGTACGAGGTGCTGTCCGACATCGCGAACTACCCGCTGTGGTGGCACGAGGTCCGGAAAGCCACGAAGATCGACGACGAGACCGGCGAGCTCCGCTGCCGGTCGTTCCTGCCGTTCGACCTCGTCGTGCAGGTCAAGCACAGCATCCGCAACCAGCAGGCCGGCCTGCTCCGGGCGACGCTGTCCGGTGACCTCGAGGGCTACGCGAGCTGGGAGATCACCGGCCGCGACGGTGGCACGGACCTCCACTTCGACCAGGAGGTGGTGGTCAACAAGGCGCTGTTGCGGCGCCTGGTGCTGATCGCCAAGCCGTTCTTCCGCGGCAACCACGACATGATGATGCGTGGCGGGTTCAAGGGCCTCAAGCAGGCTCTCGAAGCCAAGGCCGCCAGCCGTCCGGAGTCCTAGTCACCAGTTGTCGCCCAGCCGCACGACCGCTCGGTCGGCGTTGCGCTCGCACTGCAGCGGGTTGGCCACGTTCGCGCGATCGGGCATCGGGTACTTGGAGCACGTCCACTCGTCGGTGATCCAGAACGTCCCGGTGCCCTGCGTCTGACCCGCGCGGGCCGCGGCGAGGTACCGGTCGGCGATGTCGATCGCGACGGGGCAGCCGACATCGTTCATGTCGGTCACCTTCGTGACGTCGTCGGCGTCACGGCAGACGACCGGGTCGGGCGTGCAGCCCATGTTCCAAGCTTTCCAGACCTCCTTGGGGATTTCGCCGCAGGGGAACCCCGCCGTGCCCGTCATCCACATCTGCCACTTCCCGTCCTTCAGTTCGAAGATGACTGGGAACGACTGAGTGACACCCGGTGGCTCGAGGGCACCGAAAGCGCTCACGTACCGGTCTTGCTGGCAGTTGATGTCGTCGTAGAAGGTCTTGTACCCGTCGACTTCCGGAGGAAGGGGGTAAGCCGCCATCAGCACCTCCTGCGTCACGAGCTCGCAGGGCGACTTCGGCAGCACGACCTCCTGCGCCACCAACGAGGTCGGCACCGACACCTCTTTCATGGTGGTGACGAGCTCGGCGGTGTCGTCGGTGAAACGGGTGGCCTGCGCCTCGGTCGCGTCGGCGACGGTCTTCAGGACCTTGGCCTGCTCGGAGGTCAGCTTGTGCCCGACGAAGCGGAAGTCGATCTTCACACCGGCTCGTCCGGCGTGCTCCCTGATGATCGTGCGCACCTCGTCGGCGCTCTTGCCGCACGCGTCGGCGCCGCCGCGGGCGACCACGACGATCCGGTTGGTCTCGCTGCCGCGCAACGGATAGGTGCGCGCGAAGTCGTCGATCGCCGCGACGACACCGCTGAGCAACGTGGGCTTGCCCTTCGGGGTGATCGCGCGGGCCACGTCGCCGATCTTCGCCGCCTGACCGGTGCCGGGCGTGACGAGTTCTTCGGTGTCGGGGGCGTCGCACGTGCCACCGAAGCGGCGCAACGCCAGCGCGTCGTCCGGCGACATGTTCGCGGCCGCCGTGCCGACGGCGTCGGCGATGTCGCGGAAGTCCGCGGACTCGGAGGAGTCGACGAGGAACGTGGTGCGGTGGGCGGGGGTCAGGACCAGGTACAGGCCGCCGCTGACCAACGCCAGCACCACGACCACCGCCGCTCCCGCGAGCCACCACCGTCTCATCGCGCGCCCCCAGGCCCCTGGGCGCGCAACGAGGTGAGCGCCTCGGTCATCTTCTGCGCCTCGGCGTTGTACGCGGCCGCGGCACGGGTGTAGACGTCGAGCGGGCCGGCCAGGTTCCCTCCCGAACGAGCTGTGCCGAGCAACGCCTCCGCGCCCGCGACCACCTCGTCCTGCAACGTGCGCAGCCGCACCGACATGTCCCGCAACCGCACCGCGTCCGGTGAGGCGGTGCGGCCGTCGAGGTCCTCGATCTCTAAGTCGACGACGGCGGCGCGGGCCTGTGCCAGCGCGGACTCGGCGAGGTCGAAACGGCCGTCCTCCACCGACTTCGTCGCCGAGTTGAGCTTGTCCACGGTCGGGTTCAGGACGTTGACGACCGACTGCGACGAGCGCAGCACCGGCTCGATGGTGGTGAACCACGCGAGCACGCGCTTCAGTTCTTCCGGCGAGTCGGTGAACGCCGGTTCCTGCTGCTCGAGCTGGGCGGCCAGCCGGGTCAGCTGGTCACCGCCGTCGCCTACCTGGTAGCCGATGAACCGGAACTCGATCGACAGCCCGGCTGCCGCGACGCGGTCGCGGATCTGGCCCTGGACGAACTCGTCGTCGGGGTCGCACGCGTCCTTGCCGTGCCTCGTCACGACGATGATCCGGTTGACCTGCTTGGCCTTCAGCGACAACGGGGTGCTGAAGTCGCTGACCGCCTCGACGATTCCGCGCTGCAGCGTGGCCTTGGTGCTCTGCCGCACCGATCGGGCGGCCTCGGCGATCTCCTGCCGGTTGCCCGTGCCGAACCCGACGAGCTGCGTCGTGTTGTCGTCCGCCCCGCACTCACCGCCGAAGCTGCGCAACGACTGGGAGTCGTTCTCGCCCGAGTTGCCGACGACGGTCGTCAGCGCACCGGTGACGCTCGCCAGATCCCCTGCCGCGGCGTCGATCAGGAACATCGTCTTGTAGGTGGGCGCGAACATCGGGACGATCCACCGCACCACGACGAAGCTCGTGCTGACGATCAGGACCCCGGCGAGCAGAACGACCAGCAGCCGTCGCACGCTCTTCGGCAGTTCCCAGAAGGTGTTCCACTGCCGGGCGTTGTCGCCGACGACGACGCCCCTGGACTTGCTGACCTTCACCGTGTACTTGGCATCGGCGGCGGACTTCGCCAGTTTCCCGTGCGCCCTCTCGATCTCCTCGGACGTCGTCGTAGGCAGCTTGTTGGCCGCGTCGACGGGGAGTCCGTTCTCGTCCATGCGAAAACGGTACAGAGTTTGGGGGGAAAGGAAGTCAGGTTCGCGCAGACAGGTGCCGCACGAGCAGTCCCAGCTGCTGCGCGTACTTCGCGGCGAACTCCGGAGTCGCGGGATCCTCTCCGGTGATCTGGCCGGCGCTCTGCCGCAGCGTCAACGGTGCGGAGGCCGCCGCCATCAGGGCGAGCAGCAGGAACGCGGGGTCGATGCCGTCCGGCAGTTCACCGGCGGCCTGCCGTGCCCGCATCTGTTCCACCTGGGCCTGGAAGAACTCCTCGTCGGTGGGCGGGCTGTCGCCCGCGAGGTTCGCCCACGCCCACATGCGGCCGTGGTCGGTGAGCGTGGTCATCACGAACCCCGCCACCACCTCGTCCAGCGCCTGGCTCCGGCTCGCGAGCTCGGCCGCGGAGGAGTGCCAGCTCGTGGCGAGCTCCTTGTAGATGCCTTCCTTGCCACCGAAGTAGTAGGAGATCAGCTGCTTGTTGACGCCCGCCCGTGCCGCGATGTCGGTGGTGCGCGTGGCCGCGTACCCCTTCGCACCGAACTCCGCCGCGGCCGCCTCCAGCAGCAGGGCCCGCGTGCGTTCCGGGTCGCGCTTGCGCTCCGAGGCGCGGGGAGAACGGCGTTGATCCACGGTGTCACGGTAGCCGACGGCCTACTTTCAACCAATGAGTTGACTTAATCAACCAAGCGGTTGAAACTTGGCGGCATGAGGATCGCAGTGATCGGCGGGGGAATCGGCGGGCTGTGCCTGGCGCACGGGTTGCGCAAGGCCGGCGTGGACGTGGCGGTGTACGAACGCGATCTCTCGCGCACGGACCGCCTGCAGGGGTATCGGGTGCACATCAACCCGCACGGTGCCGCTGCGTTGAGAGAGTGCTTACCGGCGGCGAACTGGCAGCGGTTCGAGCAGAGCGCGGGATCCAGTGAGAACGGGTTCGGCTTCCTGACCGAGCAGCTCACGCCGTTGCTCGTGCTCGACCCGGACGAGGAGAAGCACTACTCCGCCAGCCGGATCACGCTCCGGCAGGTGCTGCTCGACGGGCTGGACGTCAAGTTCGGCAAGCGGTTCGAGCGCTACGAGCACAACGGTGATGGCATCACGCTGCACTTCGAGGACGGCACGACCGTCGAGTGCGACGTGCTCGTGGGCGCGGACGGCATCCGGTCGCGCGTGCGCGGCCAGTACCTGCCCCATGCCGGAACCGAGCCGGTCGGGATCACCGCGGTCGCGGGGAAGCTCTTCCTCGACGAGCACGACTGGATTCCCGAGAGGCTGCTCGTCAGAGCCAACTCGATCATCCCGACCAGCGCGTGCGGCATGTTCCTGGTGGCGCACGACGGGTTGGGCTACTCCGACGACGACGGCGTGCTGTTCGACAACGTGCGTCCGTACCTGATGTGGGCGTACGCGGCCAAAGACCTCGACATCACCAACGGCCTGCAGTCCGAGGTGCTGCGCAGGATCGAGAGGTGGAGTCCCGACCTGCGCAGGATCGTGGGGTCCTCGCACCCGGAGACGGTCAGCGAGTGGCGCATCAGGTCGTCGAAGCCGATCGCGCGTTGGGAGAGCACGAACGTCACGCTGCTCGGCGACGCGATCCACGCGATGACGCCGATGCGAGGTGTCGGGGCGAACGTCGCTCTCCGGGACGCGCAGCTGCTCGCGCGGTGCATCGCCGAGGGCGGTGACGCGATCGCCCGGTACGAGGCGGAGATGTACGAGTACGGGTTCGCGGCGGTACGGGACTCGCTGCGGGCTGCGAGGCAGTTCGCGGAGGGTGGCCCGGTCTCGCGCACCCTGTTCCGCACGGTGCTCAGGACGGCCGCGGCGGTGCCCGCGTTGAAGCGCGCGATGTTCTAGAAAAAAGTTTGAACCGTTCTGGCCTCCCCTGCGTGTGATGGGCGTTGGAGTGCAAGAGCCAGGAGGTTCAGGATGATCCGCAAGAGCGTTGTGGTCGTCGCGCTGGGGTTGATCTCGCTGACCGCCTGCGCGGGAACGCCGGAGAGCAAGCCGGTGGCACAGCAGCAGCAAGAAGGCGTTGTGGCACTGAAGATCGCGGAGATCGCGGACCTCGGTCCAGTTGTCACCGACGACCAGGGCTTCACCCTCTACCGCTTCGACGGCGACAGGCCGGGGGAGTCCACTTGCGACGGTGAGTGCGCCGCGGCCTGGCCTCCCGCCACGGTCGAGGGCGAGAACTTCTCGGTGGACGGCGTCGACAAGGGCCTGACCGGGTCGATCGTCCGCAAGGACGGCAGCCGCCAGCTCACCGTCGACGGCATGCCGCAGTACCGGTTCGCCAAGGACACCAAGCCTGGCGAGACCAAGGGGCAGGGCCTGCAGGGCAAGTGGTTCGCCACCGGCACGAACGGCGCACGCACCCAGCTCGCCGCGCGGACCGGGGTCATCGGCGGACTCGGCGCGGTGCTGACCAACAACGCGGGCCTCACGCTCTACCGGTTCGACGGTGACACGGCCCAGCCTCCGACGTCCACTTGCGACGGTGGCTGCGCCGAGATCTGGCCGCCGGTGGTCGTCGAGGGCGACACGCCGCGGGTGAAGGGCGTCGACCCGAAGCTGCTCGGAACGGTCGACCGCAAGGACGGCAAGAAGCAGCTCACGGTCGCGGGCTGGCCGCAGTACGTGTTCAAGAACGACAGCAGGCCCGGTGAGGCCAAGGGCGTCACGGTGCCGAAGTGGTTCGCCACCGCCACCGACGGCAAGAAGGCCCAGCAGAACAAGGCGATCGCGTTGACCAGCGCGACCGTCGCGGATCTCGGTGTCGTCGCCACGGACAAGGACGGCATGACGCTCTACCGGTTCGACAACGACTCCGCGGAGCCGCCGACGAGCACCTGCTCCGGTGACTGCGCGGTGCAGTGGCCGCCCGCCTTCGTCAGCGAGGGCTTCCAGGTGCAGGGCGTGGAGGCCTCGCTCGTGGGGACGATCGAGCGGGACGGGAAGAAACAGCTCACCATCGCGGGGTGGCCGCAGTACCTGTTCGCAGGGGACGAGGTCTGCGGTGATGCCAACGGGCAGGGCGTTGGCGGAAAGTGGTGGGCCACCAAGGCCGACGGAAGTCGCGCCGGCCGGTAAGAGGGGAGAGGAAGGACCCCGGCGGCATGCCCGCCGGGGTCCTTCTTTCACTTCAGGCGCAGCAGAAGTGCCTGCTCCGGTTCGAGCACCGGCAGCTGGATCCCGACCTCCGACAGCACGGAGCCGGGCAGGTCCACCGGGGCCCAGTCCGCCGGACGGCGCTGGCACAGCGCGGGATGCCCGGCCGGAGCGTCGAACGACACCCGGTACGTCCGCGCGGGGTCGAGCCCGGGCAGCCGCACCCGGCGCGGCTTGTTCTGCACCGACGTCGCGATCTGCACGTACCCGAACAGCGCCTCGGACCGGTCGGGGGCGACGACGCCGTGCACCCACGCCGAGGAGTCCGGGTGGTCGGCGTGCACCGTGACACCGGTGTGCACCAACGACCGCACGTCCTTGTAGTACTCGATAGCGGCCTGCAGCCCAGCGCGTTCCTCGTCGGTCGCCGAGTTGATGTCCCACTCGATCCCGAAGTGCCCGAACATCGCCGTGACCACGCGGAACGACAGGTCGTGCACGCGCCCGGTCGTGTGCGACTTCGTGGGGCCGACGTGCGCGCCCATCAGCTCCGGTGGCAGGAACACGCCGGTCCACCGCTGGATCAGCTGGCGCTCCAGGGCGTCGTTGCAGTCCGACGTCCACACGCGGTCGGTGCGCGAGAGCACGCCGAGGTCGATCCGCCCGCCACCGGACGAGCAGCTCTCGATCTCCACGTGCGGGTGCCGCAGCCGCAGTTCGTCGAGCAGCCGGTAGAACGCGGCTGTCTGCTCGTGCACGCGCGACCCGATCAGGTCGCGGTTGTGGTCCCACTTCACGAACGCGATGTCGTTGTCCGCCAGCACGGACGACACCCGGTCGAGGATGTACGCGTACGCCTCGGGGTGCGCGATGTTCAGCACCTGCTGGTTGCGCGACGACGGCGGCAGCACGCCGGGACGTGGCCCGAGCACCCAGTCCGGGTGGGCGCGGTAGAGGTCGGAGTCCGTGTTGACCATCTCGGGCTCGAACCACAGCCCGAACTCCATGCCGAGCGCGCGGACGTGCTTGATCAACGGCGTCAGCCCGTCCGGCCACACCGTCTCGTCGATGAACCAGTCACCGAGGCCCGCGGAGTCGTCGCGGCGGTGCCGGAACCAGCCGTCGTCCAGCACGAACCGCTCGACCCCGATGGCGGCGGCGGTGTCGGCCAGCGAGGTCAGGCGTGCGAGGTCGTGGTCGAAGTAGACCGCCTCCCACGTGTTGAGCACGACCGGGCGGGGGCGCAGCCGCCGTTCCCGCAGCTGCTGGTGGAACGCGGCGCTGATGCCGTCGATGCCGGTGGACGAATAGGCCGCGTAGACCCACGGCGACTCGTACTCCTGGCCTGGCTCGAGGATGATCTCGCCCGGTAGCAGCAGCTCGCCGCCGCCCAGGACGGGCGAGCCGTCGACCAGGTTCTCCGCGTACGTCACGTGGTTGCCGCTCCACGCCACGTGCAGCGCCCACACCTCGCCGTCGCGGAACGAGAACCCCGGCGTGCCCGCCAGCAACCCGATCGTCGCGTCGTGCCCGGTGCGTCCGCGTCGGCTCTCGCGCACCCAGGAGCCGTACTGCAACGCCTGCCGCTGCGGCGCGCGCTCGCGGCTCCAGCGTCCGGTGAAGTCGAGCAGCTCGGTGGCGTGCGAGGGAATGGGGAGCGCGGTTTCCAGGCCCTCCACCGCGTACGGCGTCTCGCCGTCGTTGCGCACGACGTGGCGCAGCCGCAGCATGCCGGACGGCAGCAGCTCCAGCGAGCCGGTCACGGTCAGTCCGGCGGCCTCGTCCGAGGCGACGTAACGGAAGATCGAGTCGTCCTCGCCGGAGAACGACGTCACCGCCAGCTCCGGGGCGAAGTGCTCGCCGCCGCGGTGGCCGCGCAGTCCGGGCCGCCCCGCGTACCCGGCGCCGGCGTCGGGCAGCAACGCGAGCGGCACGGGCGCGTCCGGCGCGTTGTTCGGGTTGGTCCACGACACGGCGCCGACCAGGCCGCGCAAGGCCGCCTGGTCGACGTCTCCGAGCGTGCGCCCCCAGTGCGTCACGACCGGCAGGCTCGCGCCCGCGAGGGTGATGACGACGCTGGAGGTGTCGTCGTGCAGGTGCACGACCTCCGTGTTGCTCATGCGGGCCCCGTCCACATCAAACACAAATGAACATTGCGCCGATCCTCGGATGTGGAACGGGTGGTGTCAAGCGTTCGAAGCTGTTCGTTTGTGTCTTAGCTCGTGCAGTTCGGGGCTTGCTTGTACGCCTCGTCCAGCACGGGGTGGGCGTCGCGCAGATCGCCCAGGCCAGGGCCCTCCGGCAGCCACGACACGACCTCGGCGCCGGCGAGCAGCGCGGGCGCGTCGATGCCCTGAGGAGGGAACCTCTGCACGTTGTCCAGGTACTCCTGGAGCTTCGGCACGATCTCGGCCAGACCCTTGCGGTGCCCGGCGACCAGCTCGTCGCCGCGGGGGACGGGGGACGGACCGACTCCGTCGTACGCCGCCTTCGCCTGCGCGTACATGTCGCGCAGCTTGGTCACGTACGCGAGCACGGCAGGCCGGTCGGCCTCGGTCGGCTGCTGGCCCTGAGCGAACTTCGGCCCCGTCGCGACCACGGCGCTGACGGTGAGGATCGGGTCGTCGGCGGCGCAGATCTGGTCGATCCACGTCAGTACGGCGGCCTTGTCCGGCCCTGTGGGGGAGGGAGGGGGAGACGAAACCGGCGGTGGCGAGGAGCACCCCGCCACCGCCGCGATCACGAGCACGCAGATCAGGTTTCGATGCACACGGCTAGACAACCAGACTGAGCACCGCGGCGACCGCGAAACCGACCACGGAGAGGATGGTCTCCAGGACCGTCCACGACTGCAGCGTCTCCTTCACGGAGAGTCCGAAGTACCGCGACACGATCCAGAACCCGCCGTCGTTCACGTGCGAGGCGATGATCGACCCGGACGCGATCGCCATGACGACGAGCGCGAGCTGCGGCTGCGAGTAGCCCAGGTCCGCCAGCACCGGTGCCACGATGCCCGCCGTCGTCACGATCGCGACCGTCGCCGAGCCCTGCGCGATGCGGATGACGCAGCTGATCACGTACGCCAGCGCGATCACCGGCAGGCCGATGCCCGACAGCTCGTTCGCCAGCGTCTTGCCGATGCCCGTCGCGGCCAGCACGGCGCCGAAGAAGCCACCGGCACCGACCACGAGCAGGATCATCGCGACCGGCTTCAGCGACGCGGCGGACAGCTCCGCGACCTTCTCGCGGGTCATGCCGCGCCGGAAACCCAGCAGCCAGAACGCGAGCAGCACCGAGATCGTCAGCGCCACCGCGGGCGTGCCGAAGAACGTCGCCACCGAGTAGAGCTTCGAGCCCTTGGTGAGCAGGATCGAGCCGAACGTGCCGGCGAGGATCAGCACCAGAGGCAGGCCGATGATCGAGAGCACCAGGCCGAGCGACGGCGGGTCGCGGTCGTCGCCGCCGTTCTCCGCCCGCGCCACCTCGGCCGCCGCCAGCATCTCCTCCGGCACCGGCACGTTGATGCGCTTGCCGATCCAGTACGAGTACAGGACACCGCCGACGAACCACGACGGCAGAGCCACCGCGAGACCCATGATGATGATCCAGCCGAGGGACACGCCCAGCAGACCGGCCGCCGCCACCGGTCCGGGGTGAGGCGGCATGAACGCGTGCATGACCGAGAGCCCTGCCAGCAAAGGCATGGCGAACAGGACGATCGACTTGCCGGACCGCTTCGCCGCCACGTAGACCAAAGGCGCCAGCACGAAGATGCCGATGTCGAAGAAGACCGGAACGCCGAAGATCAGACCGGCGAGGCCGATCGCGACCGGCGCCTTCTTCTCGCCGAACGCGTTCATCAGCTTGTCCATCAGGACCTGCGCGCCGCCGGACGCCTCGAGGATCGCGCCCAGCAACGTGCCGAGGCCGATGATCGCGGCGATGTGCCCGAGAATGGAGCCGAAGCCCTTCTCCAGCAACGAGTCCGAGGCCTTCTGAGCCGACCCGACCAGCGTCTCCACCGGCACGCCCGCCAACAGGGCGACCAGCAGTGCGACGACGATCAGCGCGATGAACGGCTCGACCTTGAACTTGATGATCAGCAGCAACAGCACCGCGATGCTGACTACCGCGAGGGTGAGCAAGCCCCCTGTTGAGTGTTGCAACCAGTCGATCACGGGCGGCTCCTGAGTGAATGGCCTGGCAATGAGCCGGTGGCGGTTCCGTCGTCGATCACCGTCACCCCGTTGCAGAACACGTACGGGATGCCGGCGGCCTGCTGTCGCGGCTCGTCGAACGTCGCCGTGGCGGCGATCGTCTCGGGGTCGAACAGCACCAGGTCGGCCGCGTAGCCCTCGCGGACCAGACCTCGGTCGGTGAGCCGCAAACGCTTGGCCGCGCGGCCGGTGAGGTGCTCGACGCACTCCTCCAGGCTCAGCACGCCCAGTTCGCGGACGTAGCGCGCGAAGTACCGGGGGAACGTCCCCCACGCGCGCGGATGTGGCCGGTCGCCGACCAGCAGCCCGTCGGAGCCGCCGGTGTGCGCCGGGTGTTTCATGATCGCCTGCACGTTCTCCTCGTGGCCCACGTGCATGAGGCACGAGGTACCCATCCGCTCGTCGACCAACACGTCGAAGTAGAGGTCGCCCGGCGCGCGTCCCAGGCGGGCCGCCGACTGGAGCACGCTGGAGCCGACGAGGTGGGCGTTGCGCTCGTTGCGGACGCCGTTGATCTCGATGGAGTCCCAGTCGACCGGCACGCCGTGGCAGCCGTCCGACCCGGTCTCCTCGATCTCGGCCCGGATGCGCTCGCGGGTGTCCACATCGGACAACCTTGCCAGCGCCCGCTCCGGCCCGCCTTCCGTGGCCCACGACGGGAGCAGCGCCGAAAGGTAGGTGGCGCCCGGCAGGTACGGGTAGGTGTCCAGCGAGATGTCGGCGCCGTTCGCCATCGCGTCGTCGAGCAACGCCAGCAGTTCGGGCGCCTTGCCCTTGTTGACCGGGAAGTTCATCGTGGCGTGCGCGAGGTGCAGCGCGCAGCCGGAGCGCTTCGAGACGTCGACCATCTCGGCGTACGCCTCCAGCGCGCCGGCGCCGTAGCTGCGGTGGTGCGGGCTGTAGAAGCCGTTGTGCTGCCCGACGACCTCGCACAGCTGCACGAGCTCGGACGTGTCCGCGTACATGCCCGGCGTGTAGGTCAGCCCGGACGACATGCCCATCGCGCCCTCCGCAAGCGACTGCGCGAGAACGGACCTCATCGTGTCCATTTCGGACTCGGTGGGCCTGCGGTCGTCCCAGCCGACGACGAGCATCCGCAACGTCCCCTGCGGCACCAGGTACGCGGCGTTCACCGCGATGCCCTGGTCGAGGCGGTCGAGGTACTCGCCGACCGAGCGCCAGTTCCAGTCGAAGCCCGGCGGGTCGTCGTTCCAGCCGGCGAGCTGGCCGCGCAACGTCGCGAGCACCTCGTCGTTCACCGGCGCGTACGACAGGCCGTCCTGGCCGAGCACCTCGGTCGTGACGCCCTGCGAGACCTTCGCCAGGTGGTCCGGCTCGGCGAGGACGCGCAGGTCCGAGTGCGAGTGCATGTCGATGAAGCCCGGCGCGAGCACCAGCCCGTCCGCGTCGATCGAGCGGGTGGCCGAGATGCCGCTCCCGATCGACGTGACGACGCCGTCCTTGATCCCCACGTCCGCCTGGTAGGCGGGCGCGCCCGTGCCGTCGGCGATCAGCGGTCCGCGCAGGACGACGTCGTCCATCACAGCACTCCTTCTAGAAGTAGGTACGGATCAGGTCGACCACGGTCGTGCCCTGCACGACCGGGATGAGCTGCCACTTGTCGAACACCGTGCAGGGGTGGGACAGACCGAGCCCGACCCAGTCGCCGACCCGGACCGTGGACTCGGGCCCCAGGGACAGGAACGCGTGCTGGTCGTTGAGCGCGGTGACCTCCGCCTGCGCCAGCGGGGCGATCGCTCCGTCACCGCGGCGCACGAGCTGCGGTTCGGGCAGGCCCTCGTCGAACGACGCGTCGCGCTTGCCGATCGTCAGCAACGCGAGGTCGCGCTGCGGCCGTGACGTCACCTGGGCCCAGGCCCGCAGGGCGCTGCGGAACGGCTCCACGCCGTCGATCCGGGAGAACGGCGAGATCCCGCGGTAGAAGCCGTCGTCGTGCGTGATGTACGCGCCGCTGCGCAGCACCGGTGTCACGGGCATCGGCCACGGCTGCGACAACGTCGCCGCCACCTGGTCGAAGTACGCGCTGCCGCCCGCCGTGACGATCACCGAGTCCAGCTCGTCGAGCAGTCCGGCGTCGCCCAGCTGCAGCACGAGCGTGCGCAGGTCGGACAGGTAGCCGTCGACGACCGCCTGCGACGCCTCGGACGCGTCGTGCGCCAGCGCGCCCTCGTAACCGCCGGCGCCCACCAGTCGCAGCACCGGGCTCTGGTCCACGGCCCGTGCGACGGCCAGCGCCGTGTCCAGGTCGCGCGCACCCGTCCGGCCTCCCGGAGCGCCGAGCTCGACCAGCACGTCGACCGGCCGTGACGGCTGGAGCTCCTGCAGGATCTCGCTCATCAGCGCGACCCCGGCCTCGGAGTCGGCCCAGCAGCTGAACTCGAAGCCCGGATCGCCGTCGAGCTCGGTGACGAGCCAGCGCAGCGCGGCGGGGTCGAGCAGCTGGTTCGCCAGCAGGATCCGGCTCACCCCGAACGCCCGGTAGACCCGCAGCTGCGAAGCGTTGGCCGCCGTGATGCCCCAGACCCCGTGCTCGATCTGCCGCTGGAACAGCTGCGGCGCCATCGTCGTCTTGCCGTGCGGTGCCAGCTTGACGCCGTGGTTGTCGCACCACTTCGACATCGTCGTCAGGTTGTGCGTCAACGCGTCCGCGTCCAGCACGACGAGCGGCCCGACGAACTCGTCGGCGAACAGGTCGAGACGCCGGTCCGCGACCTCGCCGATCGTCGAGCCGAACGTGCTCGACGGCAGGCCCTTGAAGCGCCAGCTGATCCGTTCCGACCTGATGTCCGCGACGGCCGTGAGGTCCATCTCCATCAGATGTTGCATATTTTGCAACTCCCATTGCGCGATGTGATGCTGAGTTGTGTAGCATTCGGTCTCGCCGCCGTCAACGAACACCTCTGGAGCGCGCATGCGGTTCGATCACGTCGGCGGTGTCGTGTGTCTGGGCGAGACCATGGTGATGATGGTTCCGGCTGAACCCGGTCCCGTGCATCTGGTGCGAACCTGGCACAGGGCCGTCGGAGGCGCCGAGTCCAACGTCGCCGTGCACCTGACGCGCCTCGGCGTGCGGTCGTCCTGGGTCAGCGCCGTCGGCGACGACTCGTTCGGGATGGCGGTGCTCGACACCGTGTCCGGCTTCGGCGTCGACGTGTCCGGGGTCCGGGTGGACCCGACCCGTCCGACAGGCCTGTACGTCAAGGAGGCCTCGCCGCACGGCAGCCCGGTGCGCTACTACCGGCGCGGGTCGGCGGCGTCGGGCATGGGCCTAGAGATGATCGACCGGCTCGGGCTGGGCGAGGTCGCGTTGGTGCACCTCAGCGGCATCACGCCCGCTCTGTCCGACTCGTGCCTCGCGATGATGCGCGAGCTGTTGCGCAGGCCGCGGCACGGGTTCCGGATCTCGTTCGACCTGAACTGGCGGCCCGCTCTGTGGACCGACCGCGACCCGCGCGTGCTGCGCGAGCTCGCGGACATGGCCGACGTCGTGCTGGCCGGTTCCGACGAGGCGGAGCTGGTGTGGGGCACGGGGGATCCGCAACGGCTGAGGCGGTTGCTGCCCGGTCCGGCGTCGCTGGTCGTGAAGCAGGGCGCGGAGGGCGCGACGCTGCTGGAGGACGGTTCGTCCTACTTCGAGCCGGCGCTGAAGGTCGAGGTCGTGGAGCCGGTGGGCGCGGGCGACGCGTTCGCGGCGGGCTTCCTCGCGGCCACCCTGGCGGGGGAGAGCCCGTCCGTCCGGCTGCGCGCCGGGCACCTGCAGGCGGCGTCCGCTTTGCTCACCGCCGAGGACGTCGGAGATCCTTTGCCGGACGACGTGACGGTACCGCTGCTGCACGCCGACCCGCAGACCTGGGCGTCCGCCCGCCTGGAGGTGTAGATGAGCCAGAGTCTCGACAGAGCGCTCACCCTGGTGAGCCAGCTCGCGACGGGCCCGAAGACGCTGGACGAGCTGTCCGCCGTGATCGGCGTGCACAAGTCGACGACGCTGAGGCTGCTGCGCACGCTGGAGTCGCACCGCTTCGTGCAACGCGACGGCGTGCACCACTACCGCCTCGGCACGGCGCTGTTCGACCTCGCCAACCGGGCCCTGGAGGAACGCGACGTCCGCCGCGCCGCCGAGCCCGCGTTGCGCGACCTCAACTCCCGCCTGGGCCACACCGTCCACCTCGCGTCCTACGAGGACGGTGAGGTGATCTACATCGACAAGTACGAGTCCAGGCACCAGATGCGCATGTACTCGCGCATCGGCCGCCGCGCGCCGCTGCACTGCACGGCCGTGGCGAAGATCCTGCTGGCCGACCTGTCCGCCCCGGCGTTGCAGAAGGTGCTGGCGGGCATGGAGTTCCCGCGCCTGACCGACAACACCATCCTCGGCCCGGCCGCCTACCTGGCCGAGCTGGACCGGGTGCGCGCCAACGGGTACGCCGTCGACAACTCCGAGCACGAGGACTTCATCCACTGCATCGCGGCCCCGATCAAGGGCGCGCGAGGTGAGGTCCTCGCGGCCGTGTCGATGTCCGTGCCGAAGGTGCTGCTCGACTACGAAGGCCTGCTGTCCCACCTGCCGGACCTTCTTGCCACCGCCGAAGCTGCATCAGTCGAATGCGGTTATGTTCCGAGATAAGGGGAGTTCCGTTGTCCAAGGTTGAGATCAAGACCGCCGACGCGCCGCAGCCGGTGGCCCGTTTCTCGCAGGGTGTGCGCAAGGGCAACATCCTGCAGGTCGCGGGCCAGGTCGCGTTCGACCCGAAGTCCGGCGACATCGTCGGCACCACCGTGGCCGAGCAGACGCGCCAGACGTTCGCGAACCTGCACGCCGTCCTCGCCGCCGGTGGCGCGTCCATCGACGACGTCGTGATGATCCGCGTCTACCTCACCGACACCGCGCACTTCGCGGAGCTGAACGAGGTGTACGGCGAGTTCGTCACCGACCCGGCGCCCGCTCGCACGACCGTCTACGTCGGCCTGCCCGCCGGTCTGCTGGTGGAGATCGACGCGCTGGCCGTCGTCGACTGATCTGCCGAACGACGAAGGCGCGCCCCGAGCTCGGGGCGCGCCTTCGTCATGTCTGTTCTGGTGTCAGGGCCCTTCGACCGCCGGTGAGCTGTACCTCGGCGTGGTGACAGCAGTCAGGGAAGCGCTGTCACGGCGCACGAACGCGACTCCCAGCAGCCCGTTCGGCTTGCGCCAGCTGAAGAACGCGTTGTTCGCGTCGTCGAGCGCGGCGGTGGGATCCGTGGCCGCCTCCTCCAGCGAAGGCGTGACCCACTCTCCGTACGCCGCGGCCGGGGCCTGCTGGCTCACGACGCGGATGAAGTTGTCGCTGCCCCGGACGGCCACCTCGACCTGGTCGTTCGGCCTGACGATCGCGAACGGGTTGCCCGCGGCCACGAACTCGCCTGTGCCGACAACCGAGCCCTCGGGGTAGGCGTCGTCCTTCTTCCGCGACGAGTAGATCCTGCCGTCCGCCTTGGCGTAGAAGATCTCCAGGGCGCCGTTCAGATGCCGGACGACGGAGGGCCTGCCGAGGGCGCCGGTGATGAGGACCGGGAGACGCGGCTCGGACGACATCATCATGTCACCCGTGGAGGCGAGGTACGAGAGTGAGTGGAGTTTGATCCTGCCGTCTGCCTGGCGGGTGACGAACGACAGGATCTCCGTACCTGGACTGGGAATGACGGCGAAGTCACGAGTCCATCCGGTGCTGATCTGCTTCCACGCGGTGAACTGTCCGTTGTCGTCGACCTGACGGCGCTGCCAGAGCACGCCGGAGGCGTCGACGGCGAAGACGCGCAGCCTGTCGACGCCGTCGCGGACCATCACGGGAGCGCCGGGCATGAAACCGCCGTGGTTGTTCAGGCCCGCGCCGTAGGTGTCGTTGACGGCGGTTTGGGTCTTACCGCGGTAGACGGCGTCCTCGCTGCTGTTCGCGAGCGTCTCGACTCGGCCGTCCTTGTGCAGGGCGGCCGCGGGCTGGCCCGCGTAGCGGTGGTAGTCGGAGAAGGCCTGATACTCCCAGGTGGTGCCGTTGCCGAGGTGTCGTTGCCCGGCCACGGTCAGGGCCTTCTGCGCGTTCACGTAGAAGATCGAGAGGTGGTTGTCCGGTGTGCGGAGCATGACGTTCGGGTCGTTGAGACCCTCGGGAACGACGGGCCTGGAGGGCACGGGGAAGCCGGTGAGGCGGCAGCCGTTCGGGTCGATCGTCACGTCGAGATCGTTGTACCAGCCGGTGCCGACGATCTTGCCCCGGTTGGTGTCCGGGTCACCGGCGTCCCAGGTGTTGGTGTCCTCGCGGTAGCGGTACCAGAGGAGCTGGCCGCCGTTGATGTTCGCGGTGCCGTAGAGGACGTCGCCGGACGCGGCGACCTTGTTGAACATGTTCCAGCCGGTGCCCGCCGGGAGGCCGTACTGGACCCAGCGGTTCGCGGTGAAGTCGTGACGGAAGCGGAAGAGCTCTCCGCCGGGAGTGCGGGCGTAGAGGACGCCATCGCCGGCCGCGACGATCAGGTCGTACTTGTTCCAGTCCTGGTCGAGGACCTGGCCGCCGCCGGTCTCGGGGGTCCACATCCCGGTCGCGTCGTCGCCCTGCCAGATGTAGACGCGCAGGCGGCCCTTGTCGTCGATCGCGTAGAGCCGCCCCTTCTCGTCGACGGTCACGCGGTTGCGGTACTCGGGCGTCGAGTAGCGCTCCCAGCCGTTGCCCACCGAGCGGTACTGGGCGCCATTCCAGTTCTCCCAGATCCGGGTGCCCTCGCGGAGCTTGAAGCGCCGGAGCTCGCCGTTGTTGTCGCCGCGCAGGTGGTAGATCACACCGTCGGGGCCGGCGAGGGTGCGGCCGGTGTTCCAGCCGTTGCCCACCCCGTCCTCCTTGGCGCCCCAGACGAAGGTCCCGTTCTCGGGCTCCTGGTGCGAATAGGTGAACAGATCGCCGTTCTGCTGCACCCCGTAGAAGGTGACGCCGGTCTTGCAGGTGAACGTGGACGCCGCGGAGGCGACAGGGGTGGTGATGCCGCCCAGGCCGACACCCAGCACCATCGCGAGTCCCAGCGCGCGTCTTGAACTACCTGATGACATGTAATCCCCCAGATCGGACATCGACGGCGGGAGAGTACGCAGCGGGCATCGTGCCGACACGGACGCACTTGCACACTTGCACACACTGTGCAACCGAGCGCTTGCCGTAAGTATGCGAAACGGGCACTCTGCCCGGCGCACACCCGCTGATCGCTACTGGGGGTAGTCCAGCATGCGCTTCACACCGCGTACGAGACGTGGGCTCTTCGCTCTTGTCGCCGCTCTGGTGGTGGTGCTGTTCGTCGGCACCGTCGCCCCGTCGATGATCCAGCTGTTGCCGCAGTGGGGTGCCAACGGACAGCTCGACCCGAGCCAGCTCGCTCCTGACCAGGTGTGGGGATCGGCAGACGGCCAGCGGCACGAGACCGGCGAAGGCACCGTCAACCGGGCGATGCCGGTGTCCGAGTCCTCCAAATACCCGCAGTACAAGCCGAAGGACGCACCTGCCGGTGCCACCAACGTCGCGCGGGAAGTGGCGGCGCCGAACACGTTCACGGGGTTCGATCCCGCGAAGAGCAAGGAAGACGCGAGCAAGCGCGGCACGAACTCCCGGACGTTCGTGAACCCGGACGGCACCGAGACCACGGAGCTCTCGCAGTCGGCCGAGAACTACCGTGCCGCGGACGGTTCCTACCAGCCCATCGACACGACGCTGGTGCCCGAGGGTGACGGCTGGCGCAACAAGGCCGACTCCGTCCGAACGCGACTGTCCGGTACCGCGGCGGAAGAACCTTTCGTGAGCATGAAACTCGCGGGCGGTGAGGAGATGTCCTACGGCCTCGCGGGCACCGCGGCCGTGCGGGGCCAGGCCTCGGGCAGCACGATCGTCTACCCCGGCGTCAGCCCGCACACCGACCTGCGCCTCGACGTCATGCCGGGCGGTGTCAAGGAAACGATGGTGCTGGCGAACGGCCAGGCCTCGAACACCTGGCTGTTCCCTTTGCGGCTCAACGGACTGCGGGCGAAGATCCAGGACGGCAACGTCGTGCTCAGCGACGACCGGGGTGATGTCAAGGCGCAGATCCCGGCCGGTCACATGGTCGACGCCGCCGGTGTGCGGTCCGACGCCGTCGCCTACGAGATCACACGGCACAACGGCGCTCCCGCGCTGAAGCTGACCGCGGACCAGGGCTGGCTGCGCGACGGCGCGCGCAGGTACCCGGTCGCCGTCGACCCGTCGGTGTCCGAACAGACCAGCGGCCTTTCCATGTACAACAACGGAACGACTGCCCGCAGCGGTGACGAGATGCACGTCGGCAACGGGTGGACCGGCTACCTGAAGTTCGACGGGGTCAGGTCCGCGCTGCGCGACCACCGGGTGTTCGCGGCTCAGCTGAGCCTCGCGAACTTCTACGCCGAGCCCTCGTGCCGCCCGGAGCCGATCACGGTGCACGAGGTGCTGCAGTCGTGGGGTTCCGGCACCGCGGCGCGGTTGAGCACCGGCGCGCAGATGTCCCGTACCGCGTTCGCACACGGTCATGTCGAGTTCGGCCAGAGCCAGTCCGCCTGTCCCACCGCGAACGAGGTGATCGACCTCGGCGAGCACGGACGCAACGTCGTGCAGGCCTGGGCGAGGGGAACGACGAACAACGGGCTCGCGGTCAAGGCCGTGAGCGGGTTCAAGAAGTTCGTCGGGCACGCCGCCGCCCAGAACAAGCCCAAGCTCTACGTCACGCACACGCCGTACGACGCGAGCTACAAGATCGAGCGGGGTGTGCCGGAACCGCCCGTGCACGGTGGCTCGGCCGGTTACGTGCAGATCGCGGTGACCAACAACGGCAGCCAGACCTGGTCGAAGGCCGCCGGGTACAAGCTCGCCTACCGCGCGTTCCGCACCGACGGTTCCCCGGTCGCCTCGGTCACCTCGAACGATGAGATGCCCGAGGTCGGGCCCGGTCAGACCGTTTCACTCAAGGCGAAGATCGAGGCGTTGCGGGCGGGGGACTACCTCCTCGACTTCAGCGTGGTGCACAACAACACCTACTTCACCGACGAGCAGATCCCGCCCGCGCGGCTGTCGTTGTCGGTGATCAACATTCCACCGTTCATCACGGGTCTCTATCCGCCGGCGGGGCACAACGTGCCGACGCTGATGCCTCAGCTGTGGGCGAAGGCGATCGACGTCGACCCGCTGCCCGGTGTGCCGGTCGGTGTCGGCTACGAGTTCGAGATCTGCTCCAGCAGGGCCGACGGCACCCCCGACCACCCGAACGGCTGCCGTCGCTCGCCGAGGGTGAACACGCAGACCTGGACCGTCCCCGCAGGGTGGTTGCAGTGGAGCGAGACCTACCACTGGCGGCCTTGGGCCTACGACTCCGAGGGACAGGCCAACAACCCGCCGCTGCCGTTCAGCGCGTTGCTGACCTCGGTACCGCAGCCGGACATCACGTCCCACCTGGGCGGTGCGCCGTACAGCGCGGGTGACCTCGACTTCGACCCGCAGATCGGCAACTACTCGACCGGCGCGGTCGACGCCTCGGTCAGCGTCGCGGGACCCGAGCTCACGATCGCCCGTACCTACAACAGCCTCGACCCGCGCAAGCACAACCTGTTCGGCGCGGGATGGTCGACGCGGTTCGACACGCGGGTGATCAAGGACCTCGACCAGTCCGGCAACGTCGTCGTGACGTACCCGGACGGTCAGCAGGTCAGGTTCGGCAAGAACGCCGAGCCGGGCAGCTTCGACCCGCCGCCCGGCCGTCAGGCGACCTTCTACCAGGAGATCGGCAACGGCTCGAAGTACAAGCTGGTCGACAAGTCGAACACCGTCTACACCTTCCGGGAGTTCGACGGCAGGTTGATCGGCATCGTCGACAACGCGGGCCGCGAGGTCGAGCTCACCTACGGGCTCGGCGGTCAGATCGACCAGGCGATCAGCAAGGCCAGCGGCCGCACGCTGACCTTCGAGTGGGAGGGCGCCCACGTCAAGCGGGTCAAGACCGAGGCTCCGTCCACCGGGGCGGCGCAGATCGTCTGGACCTACGAGTACACCGGCGACCAGCTGACCAAGGTCTGCGACCCGCACACGAAGTGCACGAACTACGGCTACACCACCGGTTCGCACTACCGCTCGATGGTGCTCGACTCGAAGCCCTACTCGTACTGGCGACTCGGCGAGCCCAGCGGCGAGCACGCGGTCAGCCAGGTGCAGACGAACCTCAACCGCGACTGGGGCAAGCACCGCGACGTCACGCTGGGCCGTCCGGGCCCGCTGGAGGACAGCCCGGACACCGCGGTCTCGTTCAACGGCACCACCTCCAGGGTGGAACTGCCGCGCGCCGCGGTCATGAAGAACCGAGACCTGTCGATCGAGATGTGGTTCAAGACCACGTCGGGCGGTCCGCTGATCGGGTTCCAGCACAAGAAGTACGAGGAGACCCAGGACGGCGCGGTCCCGGTGCTCTACGTGGACCGCGACGGCAAGCTGCGCGGCCAGTTCTGGCACGGCAGGGTCGCCCCGATCACCACCACCGCCAAGGTCAACGACGGCCAGTGGCACCACGTGGTGCTGACCGGATCCGTGAACGTCCAGAAGATGTTCGTCGACGGCAGGTACGTCAACGAGACACTGGGCGAGATCGACGACAGCCGGCTCGAGTTCGGCCAGATCGGCGCGGGCTTCGCGGTCGGCCCGGCTGACTGGGAACCGGCCGGCTGGTGGCCGGGTGAGGCGAAGAAGCACTTCCAGGGCGAGATCGACGAGGTCGCGCTCTACCACTACCCGCTCGGCCAGGAGGCGGTGAGCGGTCACTTCAACGGCCGCACGCGCGCGGACCTGCTGAAGTCCGTGACGATGCCGTCCGAGCGGGTCGCGGCCGAGATCGAGTACGACAACGTCAACGACCGGATCAAGCAGTACACCGACGAGAACGGTGGTACC
The DNA here is from genome assembly GCF_053608005.1 of Lentzea sp. NPDC055074. NCBI lineage: Bacteria > Bacillati > Actinomycetota > Actinomycetes > Pseudonocardiales > Pseudonocardiaceae > Lentzea > Lentzea sp. NPDC055074. The sequence continues at coordinate 43,130 of NZ_JBSGUQ010000022.1, read as the reverse complement.
TGGAAGCTCGGCCTGCCCACGGTGTCCAGCACCGAGAAGCCGGTCGACCAGGAGGGGGCCACCAAGGACACCTCGATCGTCAACATGGTCAAGACGATCGGTGTGACCGACCCCGGGGGACGGCCGCACTACTTCGACTACGACCCGGTGAAGGGCCGGATCATCCGGTTCGCCGCACCGCTCGGCGTCGACGTGCGGCACGAGGACAGAGCGGATCCCTCGATCATCACGACGGTCCCGACCTCGGCACCACCCTGTTCCGGCACGCCCGCGACGAACCCCGACGGCACACCTGCCTACTGCGGCGGGACGGGCAGCGGCGGGTCGCAGTGGACGGGCGGCCCGGTCCAGGGCGTCGGCGCGCGGACCTACGAGTACGACGCGACCGGGTTCCAGCACCGGATCGTCGACGAGAACGGCTCCGTCGTCGAGCTGACCCACGACACACGTGGCAACGTCGTCAAGCGCAAGACGTGCCAGGACCCCAGTGCGTGCAACACGGAGCACTTCACCTACCAGCCGTTCACGCCCGGCAACGAGACCAACCCGAAGATCGACAAGCAGCTCACCGCGCGTGACGGCCGGTCGGCAGGTCCTGACGACACCAGGTTCCTCACCACGTCGGCCTACGACGACCTGGGGAACCTGACCTCGCAGACGATGCCGGACGGCAAGTCGGTGACGCACACCTACACCGACGAGAACACCGCGCCCGTCCCGCGTCCCGGCCAGACCACGACCAAGCCCACTCCGCCGAAGGGACTGCTGCAGTCCACAAAGGATGCTCGTGGGCAGAGGACCGAGTACCGGTACCACGACAACGGTGACCTGTACGAGAAGAAGGAACCCAACGGGCTGATCACCCGGTACGCCTACGACAACCTGGGTCGCACGACCAGTGAGAAGGAGATCTCTTCCGCCTTCCCCCTGGGCCTGGAGACCAGGACCGTCTACGACGGGGCCAACCGCCCGGTCGAGGTGACCGACGCCGCGGTGACGAACGCGGTGACGGGCAAGAAGCACACCAAGTTCACCAAGACCACCTACAACGCCGACGGGCAGCCGTCGGAGATCGTGGTCTCGGACCTGACCGGCGGCGACGCCTCTCGCACGATCTCCTACTCCTACGACGATCGCGGTCGTCAGGACTCGGTGACCGACGGCGAGGGCAACAGGACCTCCTACGGTTACGACAACTTCGGCAACCGCACGTTCGTGGTGGACGCGCTGGGCACGAAGATCGAGTACGCCTACACGGCGCGCAACAAGGTCGCCGAAGTGAGGATGCGCGGCTGGCACGGCAAGGCCGTGTCCGGAGGCGTCCAGCAGGACGACGAGGAGCCCGACGCGGGCCGCCTGCTGGTGATGGAGGCCAACACCTACGACCTCGGCGGCCGGCTCGTCCGCAGGGTCGACGCGATGGGCCGCAAGACCCTCTACGAGTACTACGGCAACGGGCTGGTGTTCCGCGTGTTCGCGGAGGTGACCGGCGCCGACGGCAAGCCGCGCAAGATCGAGCTCGAGTCGAACAAGTACGACGGCGCGGGCAACGTCGTGGAGCGGAAGTCCGCGGGCGGCAAGGTCGTCACCTACAAGTTCGACAACGCCGGCCGCATCGAGGAGTCGCTCGCCGACCCCGCGGGCCTGCAGCGGCGTGTGGGTTACAAGTACGACGAGAACGGCAACGTCAAGGAGGTCACCCGCTCCGGCAAGGGGTCCAACACGCCGGGGATCATCACCGACACGTCCGACGTGGTCACCTTCGACTACGACAACGAGGGCAACCAGATCGCGGAGACCGTGCAGAACGGCACGTTGTCCCGCAAGACGTCACGCACCTACGACCAGCGCGGCCTGAAGATCAGCGAGACGGATCCGCGCGGCAACGCCACCGGCGCCGACCCGGTGGAGTTCACCACGAACTTCACCTACGACGAGGCGGAACGGCAGGTCGCCGTCGAGCAGCCGTCGGTCAAGGTGGAGAGCGACGGCGGCGACCCCGTCGTGCGCAGGCCGAAGAGCTTCATCGGGTTCAACACCTTCGGTGACCAGACCCAGTCGAAGGACGAGAACGGGCACGTCGTCACGAGCGCGTTCGACAAGGCCGCGCGGCTGGTCCGCACGGAGACGCCCGACTACGTCGCGCCCGGTTCGACCACACCGATCAAGGGCGTGATCGAGCGCAGGTACGACGCCGTCGGCAACGCCGTCGAGGTCAAGGACCCGCGGGGCGCGGTCTCGCGCTTCCGGTACGACCAGCGAGGCCGGATGGTCGAGCGGCAGGACCCGAAGGCCGACGCCCCGACCGAGATCGGCGGTGTCTGGAAGTACACCTACACGCACAACGACGAGCAGCTCTCCGTCACCGACCCGACCGGTGCGCGCACCGAGGCGACCTACGACGAGTTGGGGCGCAAGAAGACCGAGTCGGTGCTCGAACGCAAGCCGGTCTCGGCGGCGTTCACCACCGTCTTCGAGCACAACGACGCGGGGGAGCTGAAGAAGATCACCTCACCCGCGCCGGCCGCCGACGTCACGACGTTCACCTACGACACGCTGGGGCAGCGGACGTCCGGCACCGACGCGGCGAACGTGACGACGCAGTCCGGGTACGACGGCGCCGGCCGTCCTGTCTGGCAGCGCGACGCGCTCGGCCGCACCAGCTACCTGCGCTACGACCAGACCGGGTCGATGACCGGCCAGTTCAGTCTGGACGGTCAGAGCCGGGTCCTGCGCAACACGGTCATGACGCACGACTTCGCGGGCAACGTGAAGTCGGTGACCGACGCCATGGGGCGCAAGGCGGAGTACTCCTACGACGCGCTGGGCAGGCTGATCCAGCAGAAGGAGCCGGTGTCCGACGCGGACGCCGACTCGATCACGACGTCGTTCGGCTACGACGCCGCAGGACAGCGCACCCGGTACACCGATGGTCGCGGCAACAACTTCGTCACGACCTACAACTCGTGGGCGTTGCCGGAGAAGGTGATCGAGCCGTCGACGACGGCGCATCCCGCCTTGGCCGACCGGACGTGGACCAACACGTACGACCAGGCCGGCAGTTCGAAGAAGATGACCGCCCCCGGCAACGTGACGCGGGAGCGTTCGTACGACGCGCTGGGAAGGCTGACGACCGAGACCGGCGCGGGTGCGGCGTCCGCGACGACGACGCGTGCACAGGCGTACGACCTCTCGGGCAGGCTGAAGGAGCTCGACGCGCCCGGCGGTCGCAACACCTACGACTACAACGACCGCGGTGGTCTGCTGTCGGCTTCCGGGCCGTCCGGTGCGTCGTCGTTCGAGTACGACGAGCAGGGCCGGGTGAAGACGCGCACGGACGCGGCGGGCACGGCGAGGTTCACGTACGACAAGGGCCGTCTGCACACGATGACCGACGGGGTCACCGGTGTCGGCCAGATCGTGTCGTACAACGCCGCCGGTCAGTTGTCGAAGATCCAGTACGGGTCTGTGCGCAGCCGCACCGTCGACTACGACGGACTGGGCAGGCAGAAGCTCGACGAGCTCAGGACGGCCGCCGGTGCTGTGGAGTCGTCGGCCGTCTACGAGTACGACAACAACGACAGGTTGCGACGCAAGGCCGTCACCGGTCTTGCGGGCGCCGGTGAACACACCTACACCTACGACTACGCGAACCGCCTGAAGTCTTGGACCTTCGGCGGTGCGACGACGGCCTATTCGTGGGACAAGTCCGGCAACCGCACGCAGAACGGTGCGAAGACCGCGGCGTACGACGAGCGCAACCGGCTCAGGTCGGACGGCGACTACACCTACAAGTACTCGGCGCGCGGAACGATGGATTCCCGCACGTCGTCGGGCATGGAGGAGAAGTTCTCCTTCGACGCCTTCGACCGCATGGTCGCCGTGGGCACCACGTCCTACGCCTACGACGGCGCGGATCGCATGGTGTCCCGCAACACCAAGTCGTTCGCGTACGCGGGCTTCGACATCGACCCGGTCTCGGACGACAAGGCCGTGTACGGCCGCGGCGCGTCCGGCGAGCTGATGTCCATTTCGGAGGGTGGCGCCAAGCGGCTCGCCCTGTCGGACAAGCACGGTGACCTGGTCGGTGGCTTCGACCCCACGGCCACCTCGGGGGTCGCGGACTCGGCGGCGTACGACCCGTTCGGGGTGCCCACCGCCTCCGCCGGTGCCCAGCGCCAGCTCGGTTACCAGGGCGACTGGACGGACCCGGACACCAAGCAGGTCAACATGGGTGCCCGCTGGTACCAGCCGGGCACGGGGGGCTTCGCCTCACGCGACTCGGTCACGGCTTCCTCGGGCCCGTCGGTGTTGTTCAACCGCTACACCTACGGCGCCGGCCGCCCGACGGACATGATCGACCCCGACGGCCACTGGCCGGACTGGGGCCAGGTCTGGAACGGCGTGAAGACCGTCGCGAAGGCCGGCCTGGAGGTCGTCAAGGAGGTCTCCGGCTACAACGACGTCGCGAACTTCATCCGCGAACCCAGCTGGGCCAACGCCTTCTGGGCGGCGTCGAACTTCATCCCGGGCGGCAAGCTGCTCAAGGGGGCCAAGTACCTCTACAAGTACGGCGACGACGTTCTCGGCGCAGCACGCAAGTACGGCGATGACGTCGTCGGAGGTGCTCGCCGCTACGGCGACGACGTGGTCGGCGGTGCGCGGAAGTTCGGCGACGACCTGGCCGCTGCAGGCCGCCGGGTGGGCGACTTCGCGAAATCAGCCCTGAAGGAAGCCGCTCAGCTGGCGGCGAAGAAGGCCGCGGCCGAAGCCGCGGCGAGAGCGGCACGAATAGCCGCGATGGCCGCGATCACCAAACGAGCCAAGGCGGCCATCGCCCACGCGGCGAAGAACAATCCGCTCCCGGTGCTGGCCGCGGCCCTGCGGCCGCGGATCCAGATGAAGGACCTCGTGTCGTCGTCGGCGAACCTGCCGGCCCGCAAGGTCGGCGCGCTGGCGGAGAACGTCCAGGACGTCAACAAGACGATCGACATCATCAAGGCCACGATCGTCAAGCCGGGCACCGACGTCATCAAGGCGGTCGGCGAGCAGGCGGTGTCGGACCTCGCGAACTCCGCGGTGCCCGGAGCCGGCGACTTCCTCGCGTTGCTGGGCGGTGGCAAGAAACGGGGCAACAGCGCGGCGAAGGACGCGGGGCACAAGTCACGCGGCGAGTCGAGCACAGGCTCGCCCTGCCTCGACCCGAACAGCTTCGACGGGTCGACCACCGTGCTGATGGCCGACGGCTCACGCAAGCCGATCGCGTCGCTGAAGGTCGGCGACGTCGTGCGCGCCACCGATCCGACGACGGGTGCGTCCGGTGCCAAGGCCGTGACCGACGTCCGGTCGCACGAGGCCGACGGCAGGCTCTACGAGATCACGGTGCTGACCTCGTCGGGTGTGGCCAAGATCGTCTCGACGGACGGGCACCCGTTCTGGGTCTCGTCGCTCGGGGAGTGGCGCAAGGCGCAGGAGCTGAAGTTCGGGTACCGGTTCACCACCGCCGACGGCCGTCCGGCCACGGTGCTGGGGACTCGGTCGTTCTCGAAGGTCCAGCTCGTCTACAACCTCACGGTCGACGGGACCCACACGTACTACGTGGGTGCTGCCGGGCGGGGGCAGAGCGCCGCTGCCGATGTCCTGACCCACAACTGCGGCAACGGGATCGATGGTGAGGGCTGGGCCCCTGAGGGCTACATGAAGGATGAGGTCGCGTCTCGTCGTGCCGGCCTCACCGATCGTAAGGACTTCTGGACGGAACGGGCCAGCGATCTCCCCAACGGTCTTGTCCAGAAGGATGTGCCGCGGGAGATCCGCGACCTCGTCAGCGACTACAAGGCCGACCCGAACATGCGGCCTCGTCAGGCGAAGGACGAGAACGGCAACTGGGGTGACGACTTGCTGAGAGGGACAGAACTCAGCCGTAGCAAGCGAGATCACTGGCAGGGTGCGCCGATCTACTATAACGGCGACGAGACGAGCCAGGCGCGGATCGCGGTTCATCCGGCCACCAATGAGATCGTCTGGTTTGGACTTTATCCGAAGGGACATCAAAAGGCTGGCGGGCACAACTACGGAAACATGAATCGCTATCCGTGGCGATGAACCGCAGAGCTGTCTGATCGAATAGAAGATTCCAGGTTGGCGTGGACGGTTTTCCGGCCGCCCACGCCAACCTGCGTTCTCCGGAAGGGGTGGACCGGGTGGCCGTGGCTGAGTTGGCAGCGTCGTTCGAAGAGGCGAGCCTGCGCCTGATCGGGATCGTCGGCATCGAGACCCCGCTCGTGCCGCCCAGAGTCGCCGGGCTCGTCTTCTCCTGTCGTGAGCCGGAGGTCGTGGCGAGAGAGTCGTTGCGGCTCGCCGACCCGCAGCTGGTGGAAAAGGCAAACGAAGCCTGGTACCGGACGTCTCGAGGGGTCGGTCTGCTGGCGGACGAAGGCAGGTTTCTCGTGTCGTTCGAACAGGACAGGATCGGCTGGCCGGGGGCGCGGTGGTGGGCGGAGGTCGAGCTCACCGGCCAGTGGGACGTGATGGGCAGAGGAGCGGCGAGCGGCATGCTCGGACGCGGCCGGGGGCGTCCGTTGTTCGTGGCGATGTCGCTGGACGGGAACGTGCTCGTCGGGAGCGATCACGGCGAGACCGACCTGCAAGTGGTGGCCGTACGTCATCCCGAACGGATCGCGTATCTCCGAGGCCGAGCCGAGTTCATGCTCGGCCGGGACCACGTCGACGATTTCGTGAAGGCAGGTATTCGTCGCTGGCTTGGCGCGCATCCCGCTGAATGAGACCTTTCTTCCCGGAGTGGAGGGCCTCGTTGCCGGGCGTGGGGCTTGGCTGCGACCTTGAGAGCGGCACGGCTGTCACGACGCGTGACTCCGCTTCCGGAGCATCCCGCGTTGCATGTCTCAGGTGATCATCGACGCCCGATTGGTCACGTGACACCATCCGTGCCATGAAGTGGTACGCGGACAGACCGGCAAGGTTCACGCGTCAACTGATCGCCGACCTCCTGGCCGTCGGCTGGGTCGCCCTCTGGATCTGGGTGGCCACCACGGTCCACGACTGGGTCCTGGAGCTCAGGGCCCCGGGAGACGGCCTGGTCAACGCGGGCGGCAGCATCCGTGACGTCTTCACCAACGCGGCGGCCAAGGCCAAGGGTGTGCCCTTCGTGGGCGAGGACCTGGCCGGGGCACTGGGCAACGGCAGCAAGGCCGGCGAGACGCTGACCAGTGCGGGCAACGCGCAGATCGGCGTGGTGCAGGACTCCGCGTTCTGGCTTGCCGTCGCCATCGTTGTCATCCCCGTCCTCTTCCTCCTCATGTCCTGGCTGCCGGTCAGGCTGCGGTACGCGCGCAAGGCCGCGAACACCGCGCGGCTGCGGGACAAGCCTGATCTGCTGGCTTTGAGAGCGCTCACGAGCCTGAGCCCGCGCGAGCTCGGCAAGTTCGACGGTGATCCCGCTGTGGCCTGGCGGACCGGGGACACGGACGTGATCGACGAGTTGGCCCGGCGTCAGCTCGCCTCGGTGGGGGTGCGGGCATGATCGCGCTCGCTGTGATCGCCGCTGTCGTGGCGATGTGTGCCGTGGCCATCGCCTTGTGGCAGGCCCGTGAGGCCAAGCACGCGCAGGCGGCTGCCAAGGAGGCTGCGGAGGCCGCCGCCAGGGCGCAGGAGGAGGCGGCTGCCGCGCGGAAGGCCGTCGAGCAGGCCACGGGCAGTGCGTTTCAGGCCAAGAACGCTGCTGACGAGGCGAAGAAGGCCGCCGCGAAGGCCGAGGAGGCCATCGGGAAGGCGGCGGAGGAGGCCACGGCGTCGCGGATGCTCGCCGACGAGGCCCAGTTCACCGCTCAGCAGGTGACGGCGCAGATCAACGGGATCACCGAGCTGCTGGCCGTGGAGCGGAGCAAGCGGGGGATGCCCACGTTCGCGATCACGCCCGGCGCGCCCGACGAGTTCCGGCTCAGCTACTTCGGCGGGCCCGCCGTCATCGAGCAGCTCACGGTGTCGGTGGTGCCGGGCTCGAGGGTGCTCGGGCTCCAGCAGTACGAGGACGAGCCGCCGGTCGAGCACCTGGAGGTCGGGCCGCTGCACAACGGGGCCACCGTCAGCTTCCGGGCCGCCACCGGGCAGCGGGCCAGCGCCGTGTTCCAGGTCAGGGCCGAGCCGTGGGAACCGGTCGTGGGGGGGGGGGGGGGGGGGGGGGGCCCCCCCCCCGGGGGGGGGGGGGGGGCGGGGGAGATTTAAGCCCGCCCGGCGCCCCCCCCGCGCGCGGGGGCGGGGGC
>NZ_JBSGUQ010000022.1:0-34838 GCF_053608005.1 Lentzea sp. NPDC055074 | reverse complement strand
GGGAACAGCGCGGTACGCGAGGTGTGGTCCGTTAGTGTGGGCGTGGTGGGGTGGGGGGGGGGGGGGGGCGGGGCGCGGGGGGGGGGGGGGGGTGGGGGGGTGCTGGGGGGGGGGGGGGGGGGGGGGGCGGGGGGGGGGGGGGGGGGCGGCGCCCCCCCCCCCCCCCCGCCGGGTCAGTAGACGGGACCGGTGAACTTCTCGCCCGGGCCCTGGCCCGGCTCGTCCGGCACGGCCGAGGCCTCGCGGAACGCGCGCTGCACCGACTGCAGGCCGTCCTTGAGCGGGGCGGCGTGCGGGCCGAGGTACTCCGAGGTGGCCGTGACCAGGCCGGCGAGGCCGGTGATCAGGCGGCGGGCCTCGTCGAGGTCGCGGCGCGGGGAGTTGTCGGGGTCCGGGTCGGCGAGGCCCAGGCGCTCCGCGGAGGCGGACAGCAGCATCACCGCGGCCCGGCTGATCACCTCGATGCTGGGGACATCGCCCAGGTCACGGATGCTGTCTTCAAGCGGATCGGTCACGGTGCCATTCAAGCAAGCCGACGTCACAGGCCCGCGATTCGGGGGTTGACAAGTGCGTCTGCTAGTATTTCCGCTGCGACCAGCTCTCGTTAGTGCGAGAGCGGCAAGTGGAGCCCCGCTCCCACCCGCGTTCACCGCTTCTTGAGGTGGCCGGGTCCGGTCCATCAGATCGCAGGCACACGGGTGCCGGCAGGTCGGGTGTGAGATCGGTTGGAAGCGGGCCCTGTCGTCATCGACGACGGGGCTCTTGTCTTTGGCGCAACCGAGTCTCAAAGGACGTGAATGACAAGTCCCTCGAACCGCGGTGCACCCGTCAGCACCGAGCCGCGCATCAACGACCGCATTCGGGTGCCGGAAGTTCGTCTGGTCGGGCCGAATGGTGAGCAGGTCGGGATCGTTCGCATCGAGGACGCGCTCCGACTCGCGCAGGAAGCGGATCTCGACCTCGTCGAGGTCGCCGCTCAGGCTCGCCCGCCGGTCTGCAAGCTCATGGACTACGGCAAGTTCAAGTACGAGACGGCGCAGAAGGCTCGCGAGTCTCGTCGGAACCAGCAGCTGACGGTCATCAAGGAGCAGAAGCTCCGCCCGAAGATCGACCCGCACGACTACCAGACGAAGAAGGGCCACGTGGCCCGCTTCCTCTCGCACGGGAACAAGGTCAAGGTGACCATCATGTTCCGCGGTCGCGAGCAGTCGCGCCCCGAGCTCGGGTACAGGCTTCTGCAGAAGCTCGCGGAGGACGTGGCGGAGCTGGGCTTCGTCGAGTCGAACCCGAAGCAGGACGGCCGCAACATGATCATGGTGTTGGCGCCGCACAAGAACATCAAGCCCCGCGTGGTCAAGCAGGACGACGACGCGCCCGAGGCGGAGCCCGCCTCGGAAGAGGCGTAGGACGCACGCCCGCCCCCGGACCCGGTGGGTAGCACGAGACGAGGACGGAAATGCCGAAGAACAAGACGCACAGCGGGACCTCGAAGCGCTTCAAGGTCACCGGCAGCGGCAAGATCCTCCGGGAGAAGGCCGGCAAGCGCCACATCCTGGAGAAGAAGTCCAGCAAGGTGACGCGTCGCATGAGCGGCACCGCGGTCGTGTCGGAGAACGACGCTCCGCGCATCAAGAAGCTGCTCGGTCTCTGACCCGCTTCGACACCCCCCAGCTAACTCGGGAAACCGGCCCCCGACGCCGGTTTCCCCATGAGATCGACAGGATGGACCCGTGGCACGCGTCAAGCGGGCTGTAAACGCCCAGAAGAAGCGTCGTACCACCCTTGAGCTGGCGAGCGGTTACCGCGGCCAGCGCTCGAGGCTGTACCGCAAGGCCAAGGAGCAGGTGCTCCACTCGCTCAACTACGCGTACCGCGACCGCCGTGCGCGCAAGGGCGACTTCCGCAAGCTGTGGATCCAGCGCATCAACGCTGCGTCCCGTGCGAACGGCATGACCTACAACCGCCTCATCCAGGGCCTGCGCCTGGGCGGTGTCGAGGTCGACCGCAAGATCCTCGCGGACCTCGCCGTCCACGACGCCACCGCCTTCACGGCGCTCGTCGAGATCGCCCGCAAGGCGCTCCCGGCCGACGTGAACGCTCCGGCCGGGGACCAGGCCTGAGCCAGCACGCTCGCGAGCACAACCGACCCGAGGCAGCTCCGTTCACCGAACGGACGCCTCGGGTCGTTGCTGCTCGCCACCTGACCCGTCGCCAGGGCCGTGACAAGGCCGGACGTTTCCTCGTCGAGGGCGCCCAGGCCGTGCGTGAAGCGCTCGCCTGGAACAAGGGCGAGGTGCACGAGCTCTTCGTCACGGCGACGGCCGCGCAACGCAACGCCGAACTGCTCCAGACCGCCTCGAACCAGGGCGTCCGGATCAGCGAGGTCGACGACAAGGCTGCCGCCTCCCTGTCGGAAACCGTGACGCCGCAAGGCATCGTCGCGGTCTGCGACGTCGTCCCGCAGCCTCTCGACGCCGCACTGCAGGGCACCCCGCGCCTCGTCGCCGTGCTCTACGGAGTCTCCGACCCGGGCAACGCGGGCACCGTCACGCGCGTGGCCGACGCGGCCGGAGCGGACGCGGTGATCTTCGCGGGCGACACGGTCGACCCGCACAACGGCAAGTGCGTGCGCGCCTCCACCGGCTCGCTGTTCCACCTGCCGATCGCCCGTTCCCGCGACGCGGACGAGGTCTTCGCCGCGTGCCGCGCGGCCGGCCTGAGGCTCGTGGCCGCCGACGGCTACGCGAAGCAGGACCTGGTCGAGGCGTCGGTGAACGGCGACCTGGCCCAGCCCACCGCGTGGGTGTTCGGCAGCGAGGCCCACGGCCTGCCCGACGACGTCGTCGCGAAGCTGGACACGTCGCTGAAGGTGCCGCTGTACGGCGCCGCCGAGAGCCTGAACCTCGCGACGGCCGCCGCGGTGTGCCTCTACGCCTCCGCGCGGGACCAGAGGAATTGAGCTGACGGGTGCCGGGCGCGCGGCTATCGTGCGCCCGTGCGCGAACCCGAGATCGAGATCCTGTGCTCCCAGCTCGCCTCCTACTACGTCTTTCCCGACACCGCGGCCGAGATCGCCAAGGTCCTGAGGGCGCGTCTCGACGAGGGCGCTTACTCCGATGTGGACGATGACGAGCAGTTCGCGGCGAAGGTGACCGAGGACCTGCAGTCGATCAACGGCGACAAACACCTGCGGCTGCTCCACAGCGCCGAAGAGGTGCCCGAGACCGGCCAGGAGTCGGCCTGGGACCCGGTGGCCTACAAGTTGGAAGCCGAGCAGGACGCCTTCGGCATCCACAAGGTGGAGCGGCTGGAGGGCAACGTCGGCCTGCTCGACCTCCGCCTGCTGCACGACGCCGAGATCGCCACGCCGGCCTACGTCGCCGCGATGAACCTCGTCGCGCACACCGACGCGTTGATCATCGACCTGCGCAACAACCGCGGCGGCGACCCGCACACGGTCCAGTTGATCTGCAGCTACCTGTTCGACGAACCGGTGCACCTCAACGACATCTACAACCGTCCCGAGGACGTCACCCAGCAGTTCTGGACGCTCGCGCACGTGCCGGGCCCGAAGTTCGGCGGCACGAAGCCCGTCTACGTCCTCACCAGCGCCCGCACGTTCTCCGGCGCCGAGGAACTGAGCTACAACCTCCAGCAGACCGAGCGCGCGACGCTCATCGGCGAGACCACCAAGGGCGGGGCGCACCCCGGCGACCGCTACCGCGTCGGCCCGCACCTCAAGTCGTCCATCCCCAACGGCCGCGCGATCAACCCGGTCTCCGGCACCAACTGGGAGGGCGTCGGCGTCGTCCCGCACATCCAGGTCCCCGAGGAAGACGCCTTCGAGGTCGCCTACGAGAAGGCGACCACTGCCACATGAGCACAAGCCACTGCTTTCGAGGTCGGCTCGACGAAAAGCGTGTCGAGCCGACCTCGAAAGCCGAGTAACTCAGTCCAACCGAGCGGTCAGCTCGCGCACCAGCGGATCGGTGCCGGACGGCTTGTTCTGGCGCCGCAACGCCTCCGACAGCATCGAGAGCACGTTCGAGACCTGGTTGTCGTCGGGCAGCAGCGATGCCGCCCGGCGCGCCTCGGCCTCCGCGCCCGCGGGGTCGTCGGCCACCAGCAGCACGTGGGCCGCCTTCAGCACGACGAACACCTGCCAGCCCTGGTCGCCCAGCGACACCACCAACGCCTCGGCGTCGCGGTACTGCTTCATCGCCTGCGCGAACTCGCCGACCTGGCCGTGCACCCACGCGCGGATCGCGGCGATCTCGGCCTGCCGCCGGGTGACCTCGGTCGGCTCGTCCAGCAAGGGCAGCAACGCCTCGGCGTCGTTCACCGCCGCACGGGTCTCGGTGATCTCGTCGTCGGGAAGGCTCGACGCCAGCTCGACCAGCGAGCCGATCGCCTCCGACAGGTTGCCCTCCTGCTGCCACAGCGCGGCACCGGCGCGCCAGGACGCGATCGCCTCGTCGTGCTTGTCGAGCCGGCCCTGCACCGAGGCGAGCGCGTCGAGCAGGAACGCCCGGCGCCCCGCCTCCTCGGGCGGCAGCAGCTCGGACGCCTCCCGCAGGTGGCGCTCGGCCGCCGGGAGCTCGCCCAGCTTGCGGCACACCTGCCCGAGCCGGAACACGACCTGCAGCCGCAGGTCCTCCTGGCCGTCCTGCAGCAGCCGCAACGACTCCTCCAGGACCTCGGCGGCCTCGACGAACCGGTCGGTCTGCACGTAGCCGCCGCTGAGCGCGAAGCAGAAGTGCGCGGTGTGGCCGGGGGAGAGGTGCACGCGCGAGATCGCGACGGCCTCCCGCAGGTCGGCCAGGCAGGCACCCTCCTGGTCCAGCTCCTGGATCGCCGCGACCTGGTACCAGCGCGCCTCCGCGGACTCCGGCAGGGGGAACGCCGACACGAACGCGCGCGCCGTCGCCACCGCCTCGGGAACCTTGCGCAGCACCGTCTCCAGCCGCAACCGCAACCGGAGGCCCTCGAACCGGGCGTTCAACGGCAGCTCGCCCGCGAGGACCGTCAGGACGTCGGCGTACGCGCCTTCGAGGTCCTGCTGCCGCGCCTTGTGCTCCGCCGTCTCGACGGCGACCCGGCCGCGCAGCTCCGGAACGTCCAAAGAGGACGCCAGCGCGATCATCTCGGTGCCGCGCTCGGGCTCGTTCGCGTCGTCGTACAGCTCGGCCAGCGTCAGCGCCGCGACCGTGCGCGTGTAGTCCGTCGCCGCCTCGGCCAGGCACCGTTCGGCGAGCTCCCGGCCGGCGGGCAGGCCCATGGCGAGCCGCGCCTGGTAGCGCAGCGCGAGATCGGTGGGCAGCGCCGCGAGCAGGCCGTCGAACACCTCCGGGTCGAACGGCACCAGCCCGGTCGTCATCCGCCGGATGCCCGCGTGCGCGGCGAGATCGGGCGGCAGCAGCGAGTCCATGTCGGCGGGCAGCGAGTCGAGCATCCGCCGCGCCTTCACGAAGTCGCCCTCGTCGTACAGCGTCACCATCGACTCGGCGATCTCCACCGGGTCGCCGAACAGGACCGACTCCTCGGGCACCGCGACGACCGGCGCGGCCGGCACCGCCAGCTCGACCAGCGGGTAGTCCTTCTGCTCCAACGACTTCGTGACGCGCTCGACCCACGCGGGCGTGCCGTTGCGATCGTCGAACTGCCGCGCGAGCTGCAGGGCCCGCTTCGACAGCCGGTCGAGCAGCTCGGCGGCCGTGCGCGTGCCGACCGCGGGGACCTCGAACTCCGTGTCGGCCGGAAGTCGCTGCAGCAGCACGGAAGCGCACTCCGCGAACGACATCTCGTCGGCCGGCAGCTGCACGCCCGTCACCTTGTGCAGCGTCCGGCGCAGGATGTCGGCGCCACGCGAGAGGTTGCCCGTCAGCGCGCAGAACCGGATGTGCTCGTGCACGTACGAGGTGATCTCGTCGTCCTTGATCAACCGGTACGCCGTGGTGTGCGCGTGCGCGGCCTTCTCCAGCTCGCCGGTCTCCAGCAACGGCCACAGCAGCGCGGACAGGATGCCCTGCGGCTGCGTCGCGCAGCCGGTGTTGCCCGACAGGCCCTCCCAGCCGTGCGCGGCGGCCTCCTGGTGACGGCCGAGCCGCGCGAGCATCCAGACCTGCTCCTCGATCACGCAGGCCTCGCAGTCCGCCATCGGCCCGCGTTCGGTGGCGAGATACTTGCCGAGCTGCTCGGCCAGACCCGTCATGTCACCGACGTGGTAGGCGTACTCGGCACGGGCGCCGTGCACCGGCTGCACCGAGAAACCGAGCCGGCCGTAGCGGTCCGCGAGCTGGCCGATCACGGCCTGCAGCTGCTCCAGCGAGAACTTCGGGTCGCGGCGCAGCCCCGTCGCGATCCACTTGTGCGCCCAGTTCAGCGAGTGGACCTCGTACTCGTTGAACGCCTCCGGGTCCTTCTCCTCCGCGGCCCGCACCCACGCGAACGGCGCGAGCATCAGGTCGTAGCGCGACAGGTAGTAGGCCGAGTCGATCAGCGCCGTCCGGCACGAGACGCCGAGCGGCAGGTGCCCGAGCGCGTCGGACATGCGCGCGGCCCGTTCCAGCGCCTCGTGCTTCGGCATGCCCGTGGGCATGTTGTACGCCTCGAGGAACGCCCGTTCCGCGTCCTCGGTGGTGAAGTCGGCCATGTTCACTTGCCCCCAACGGCGCGGTCCAGCAGTTCCAGGAACGAACGGTTCAGCGCCGCCGTGTCCTTCGGTCGCATCGCCCGCCGAGCCTGCAGAACGGCGTGCACGTAAAGAGATTCGAGCGTCAGTTCGACGAGCGCCGGGTCGTTCAGCCGCGCCAGCCGCTGCACGAGCGGGTTGCGGCAGTTGAGGACCAGCTGCTCGGCACGGGACGAGTCGGACCCGGTGGTCAGCTGCCCGAGCAGCTCCGCCCACAACGGGTCCGTCACCTCCTCGGCTGTCTGCTCGGTGTCGAGCTTGCGCTGCTGCTCGGCGTTCGTGATCAGCAGAGCGGGCAACGAGACCGGGTCGAAGTCGCGGATCACCGCGTCGCAGTCGTGCCGGTCCAGCACCGCCGCGCCCTCCGACAACCGCAACCGCAGCGCCGTCTCGACGTCCGGCTCCGGATCGGCCAGCGCCGCCAGCAGCTCCGACGGCGCGACCCGGCGCGCGACGGACGGGCCGTCCAGCGCGCTGAGCCGGTTCAGCAGCTCCATGTCGTAGGCGTAGCCCGCGTTCACGAGCCCGAGACCCTGCGCGGCCGCGACCGGCGCGAGCTGGTGGAACTCGTCGACGTCCGGGATGTAGAGGATCGCGCCGTGCTTGCGCTTGAACTGCCGCAACGGGATCGCGCCCTCGGTCGTCTCGAACGGCAGCCAGCGCTCGACCAGGCGCAGCATCTCGTCGTCCGAGCGGGCCAGCGACTTGATGCCCAGGTGGTGCGCGGCCAGCAGCTCGCCGGCCCGGCGCGGTTCGATCGCGTCCAGCCTGATCAGCCAGTCGCGGATCTGCTCGCCCAGCTCCTCGCGCACCGCCAGCAGCATCTCGTCCTGGTAGAGCGACTCGCGCGACGCCGTCGGCCTGATCGCGGACGCGTCGACCACGCACCGCACGAAGTAGGCCCAGTCCGGCAGCAGACCCTCGACGTTGTCGCCGACCAGCATCCGCTTCAGGTACACCCGGTGCGTCTGGCGCGTGCCCGGATGGACCCCGGACGGCAGCACGAACGCGACACCGGTCAGTCCCGCGGCCTCGACCTCGATCGGGATCGCCTCGAACGGCGTGAACCCGAAGACCTGCTCGCAGTACGCGGAGAGGTCCACGTCCTCACCGTCGTCGAGGCCGTCCCACGGGCGCACGCCACGGGTGACCTGGGCGCCGTCCAGCGTCACGACGACCGGCAGCAGATCGCCGTAGTCGCTCACCAGCGGCCGCACGACGTCGGCCTCCAGCCAGTGCTCGTTGCCGCGCGAGGCACTCATCCGCACCGTCGTACCGACCGGCACACCGTCCGCGGCGTCCACTTCGGACACCGTGTAGTTGCCCGACGAGTCCGCCTCCCAGCGCGTGGCCGGGCCACCGCGGGCGGACCGCGTGATCACCGTCACGGACGAGGCGACGAGGAAGCACGACAGCATGCCGACGCCGAACTGGCCGAGGAACCCCTCGCGGGCGAACCCCATGTCGTCCCGCTTCGACGTGCGGCCGAGCGTGGACAGCAGCTCGTGGACCTCGTCCTCGGTGAGCCCCACGCCGGTGTCGGTGATCGTCAGCGCCGGACCGCAGGTGATCGTCACGTCGGCCGGGCAGGACGGGTCGAGCTCCCGCCGCGCCGTGATCGCGTCGACGGCGTTCTGCAGCAGTTCACGTACGTAGACGCGAGGGCTGCTGTAGAGGTGGTGGCTGAGCAGGTCGATGATGCCGCGCAGGTCGACGCGGAAGGTGTGCCCCATGATGCCGCCCATCCTAGAGACGACACGGGAGCCGGTGCCGCCCTTTAACGGAACGCTCCGAAGCGGTCACCAGCGCACCGACTAGGATCGGCCTGTTCATTACTGATGTCCGTGACGGGAGCTGTCCTACAACCATGTCCGGAGCCAACGACCCGTACGACCCGAAGCAGGTCGCGGCGCTGTCGGCCGAGAACCTCGACGCGGCCGTGCAGAAGGCGCGCGAGGCGTTCGCCGGAGCCGCCGACCTCGAGGCGCTCGCCGCGGTCAAGCCCGGCCACCTCGGTGACCGGTCTCCCGTCCTGCTGGCCCGCCGCGAGATCGGTGCCCTGCCCCCCAAGGCCAAGGCCGAGGCCGGCAAGCGGGTGAACGAGGCGCAGTCCGCGATCAAGACCGCGTTCGACGAGCGCTTCGCCGTGCTCCAGGTCGAACGCGACGAGCGGGTGCTGCGCGAGGAGTCCGTCGACGTCACGCTGCCCTGGGACCGCTTCCCGCGCGGCGCGCGCCACCCGATCACCACGCTCGCCGAGCGCATCGGTGACGTCTTCGTGGCCATGGGCTACGAGATCGCCGAAGGCCCCGAGCTCGAGACCGAGTGGTTCAACTTCGACGCCCTGAACTTCGGCAAGGACCACCCGGCCCGCTCGATGCAGGACACGTTCTACATCGCGCCGGGTGACTCGCAGCTCGTGCTGCGCACCCACACCTCGCCGGTGCAGGCCCGCACGCTGCTGGAGCGCGAGCTGCCGGTGTACGTCGTGTGCCCCGGCCGCACGTTCCGCACCGACGAGCTCGACGCGACGCACACCCCGGTGTTCCACCAGGTCGAGGGCCTCGCGATCGACAAGGGCCTGACCATGGGCCACCTCAAGGGCACGCTCGACGCGTTCGCGCGCTCGATGTTCGGCGAGGACTCGAAGACCCGCCTGCGCCCGAGCTTCTTCCCCTTCACCGAGCCGTCGGCCGAGGTCGACGTGTGGTTCCCGGAGAAGAAGGGCGGCGCGGGCTGGGTCGAGTGGGGCGGCTGCGGCATGGTCAACCCCAACGTGCTGCGCGCCACCGGCGTCGACCCGGACGTCTACTCGGGCTTCGCGTTCGGCATGGGCCTGGAACGCACCCTGCAGTTCCGCAACGGCCTTCCCGACATGCGCGACATGGTCGAGGGCGACGTCCGCTTCACCCAGCCTTTCGGAACGGAGGCCTGATCCGGATGCGCGTCCCGGTCAGCTGGCTGGTCGAACACCTCGGTTTCGACGAAGTCCCCACGCCCGACGAGCTCGCCGAGGCGTTCACCCGCATCGGCATCGAGGTCGAGGAGGTGAGCCCGCTCGGTCCCGTGACCGGCCCGATCGTCGCCGGTCGCGTCGTCGAGATCGAGGAGCTCACCGAGTTCAAGAAGCCCATCCGCTACTGCAAGGTCGAGGTCGGCCCCGAGCAGGTCAACCAGATCATCTGCGGTGCCACGAACTTCGTCGAGGGCGACTCGGTCGTCGTCGCGCTGCCCGGCGCCGTGCTGCCGGGTGGGTTCGCGATCTCCGAGCGCAAGACGTACGGCCGCGTGTCGCAGGGCATGATCTGCGCCTCCGACGAGCTCGGCATCGGCGACGACCACTCGGGCATCCTCGTGCTGCCCACCGGCACCGCGCAGCCCGGCGACGACGCCATGGAGCTGCTCGGCCTGAACGACAGCGTCATCGAGCTCGCGCCGACCCCGGACCGCGGCTACGCGTTCTCGGTCCGCGGCCTCGCCCGGGAGATCGCCTGCGCGCTCGACGTGCCGTTCGGCGACCCCGGTGTCGTCGAGATCCCCGAGCCCGAGGGCGAGGCGTGGCCGGTCCACATCGAGGACCGTCCCGGCTGCTCGCGGTTCGTCGCCCGCCGGGTCACCGGTGTCGACCCGACCGCGCCCACGCCGTGGTGGATGCGCCGCCGCCTGATGCTCGCGGGCATGCGCTCGATCTCGCTGCCGGTCGACGTCACGAACTACGTGATGCTCGAACTGGGCCAGCCGCTGCACGCGTTCGACGCCTCGTCGCTGTCGGGGGCTCTGACCGTGCGCCGTGCGCTGGCGGGCGAAAAGCTCACGACGCTGGACGACCAGGTCCGCGCCCTTGACGTCGACGACATCGTGATCGCTGACGACTCCGGCGTGATCTCGCTGGCCGGTGTCATGGGCGGCGCGTCGACCGAGGTCGGCGACAGCTCCTCGGACATCCTGCTCGAGGCCGCGAACTGGGACCCGGCGTCCATCGCGCGCACGGTCCGCCGCCACAAGCTGCCGTCCGAGGCCGCGAAGCGCTTCGAGCGCACCGTCGACCCGGCGCTGGCACCCGTGGCCCTGGAACGCGCCGCGAAGCTGCTCAACCACTACGCCGAGGGCCAGATCAAGCCCGGCCGCACCGACGTGGGCGCGCCGGCGCTGCCCGAGCCGGTGTCGATGCCGATCGACCTGCCCGACCGCGTCGCCGGTGTCCGCTACGCGCGGGGCGTCACGGCGCGGCGTCTCGGCCAGATCGGCTGCCAGGTCTCGGTGACGACGTCGGAGGAGGGCCAGACGATCGTCACGGCCGTGCCGCCGACGTGGCGCGCCGACCTCGTGCAGCCCGCCGACCTGGTGGAGGAGGTGCTGCGCCTGGAGGGCTACGACACGATTCCGTCGGTGCTGCCGCCCGCTCCCGCCGGTCGCGGCCTGACCGAGCAGCAGCGCCGCCGCCGCACGGTGTGGCGCACGCTCGCCGAGAACGGGTTCGTCGAGGTCAAGCCGTTCCCGTTCATCGACCCGTCGGTGTTCGACGCGTTCGGTCTCGCCGCGGACGACGTCCGCCGCAACACCGTCGGCGTGCTGAACCCGCTGGAGGCGGACAAGAACGTCCTCGCGACGACCCTGCTGCCGGGTCTGCTGGAGACGCTCCAGCGCAACCTGGCCCGTGGCGCGAAGGACGTGTCGCTCTACAACGTCGCCCAGGTGACGCTGCCGCGCGCACAACAGGTCCCCGTGCCCGCGCTGGGCGTCGACCGCCGCCCGACCGAGGCCGAGGTGGCCTCGCTGCTGGCCTCGCTGCCGCACCAGCCGCTGCACGTGGCCGGTGTGCTCACGGGCCACCGCGAGCTGGCCGGCTGGTGGGGCAAGGGCCGCATCGCCGACTGGGCGGACGCCGTCGAGGCCGCCCGCCGCGTCGGTGCCGCGTACGGCGTGACGTTGCGCGTCGTGGCGTCGGACCTGCTGCCGTGGCACCCCGGCCGCTGTGCCGAGCTGCGCGTCGGCGACTGGCCCGTCGGTCACGCCGGTGAGCTGCACCCGAAGGTCGTCGAGAAGCTGGGCCTGCCCAAGCGGACCGTGGCGTTCGAGCTCGACCTGGACGCGCTGCCGCTCGAAGACCACCGCCCGGCCCCGATGGTGTCGCCGTACCCGCCGGTGCTGCTGGACGTCGCGCTGGTCGTCGACGCCTCCGTGCCGGTGCAGTCGGTTTCCGAGGTCCTCCGCGCGTCCGCGGGCGAGCTGCTCGAGGACATCCGCCTGTTCGACGTCTACACGGGGGAGCAGGTGGGCGAGGGCAAGAAGTCGCTCGCGTACTCCTTGCGCTTCCGCGCGCCGGACCGCACGCTGACGGTGGAGGAGGCGACCACGGCCCGCGATGCCGCTGTCGCCGCCGCCGGTGAGCGCCTGGGCGCGGCTCTCCGCGCCTGATCTGTGACACTGCGTGAGGCCCGAGATTCCTCGAGAATCTCGGGCCTTTTCGCGTAAGGACAGTCCTGACCTGTAGTCCGCGTACGCGTGTAGCGATCCATGTGCGATGACAACAGTGCCGCCAGGGTCCCTTTTCTTGTGTCTTGTGCACGCTGTGTAGTGGTTGAGCGTTCTCCAAACTTGGTGCCGTACCCACCGGGCACCACTCCAGGAGAACCCCATGCGCAAGCGCACCGCAGTCATCGCAGCAGTCGCAGTCCTCGCCGTCGGCGGCGGTGTCGCCTACGCCGCGTGGTCGAGCACCGGCTCCGGTTCCGGCTCGGTCACCTCGACCAAGGAGATCAACTCCAACATCACTCCGGTCAGCGGTGAGGGTCTCTACCCCGGCAAGACCGTCTCGTTCGTGGTCGAGATCGACAACCCCAACGCCTACGCCGTCCAGGTCACCTCGATCAGCGCCGGCACGTCGCAGGAGACCGCGGGCGGGTGCGCCGCCGGGACCGTCACGAGCACGGCGTCCGCCGCGAACCCCGGCGCGCCGATCGGTCCGAACCAGAAGGCCACCTACACGCTGCAGGCGACCATGAGCGCCAACGCCGCCGACAACTGCAAGCTGCAGACCTTCACGCTGCCGCTGACCGCGACGCTCGCCTCGGCTGCCTGAGTCATGCGCCGCGCCCTGATCGTGCTCGCGGTACTGGTGGCCCTCTCCCCGGTCTCCAGCGCGGCGGACAGCCCTGGCAAGGCGTTCACGATCGCGGACGTCGGCACAGCGACGGGGTTGGTCCCCGGTGGGACGGTGACCCGCAAGGTGCGGGTCACCAACCCCAACAACCAGGACATCAAGGTCACCCGGCTCGAAGCCTCGGCCGGGCGCCCTTCCCCAAACTGCCCGGCGAACGCCGTGACCGTCGCTCCGCTGGCGGCACCGATCGTCATCGCCAAGAACACGTCCGCCGACGTGCCGCTGACCGTCCGGATGTCCGCGTCCGCCCCGGACGCCTGCAAGAACCTCACCTTCCCCCTCACCTACTCGGGAACGGCGATCAAGCCATGATCAGCTTCAAGGAACTCGTCCGCCGCCGGTACGTGCGCCGAAGCGTCATCGTCCTCGCGGCAGCGACGGCCGCACTCGGCTCGGGCGTCGCCTACGCGGCGTGGACGAGCTCCGGCACCGGCAACGCCACGGCCACCGCGGCCACGGCCCAGGCTCCGGTGGTGACCGGCGGCGCGGTCACCACCGGCTTGCTCTACCCCGGTTCGACGGGCAACGCCGCCGTCACGGTCAGGAACCCGAACGCCTACCCGGTGAAGGTCACCTCGGTCGCCCTCGTGCCGGGCAGCGCGCTGGAGTGCACGCTCGGGTTCACCACTAGCGCCCCCATGACGCAGATCGCCGCCGGTGCCACCGTCACCGTGGAGATGGCCGGCGCCGTGACGATGGGCAACGCCGACAACAGCTGCCAGGGGAGGACCTTCTCCCTCCCCGTCACGGTCACGATCGCGAGCGCGTGATGCGCACCGTGATCGCCGGAGCGGCGGTGCTGTGCCTCCTCGCGGCGCAGCCCGCCTCGGCGGCCTGGACCACCGGCGGTCAGGGATCCGCCGGTGCCAGGGCCGCGACGGTCACCGCGCCGAGCGGCATCGTGTGCACGAAGTCGTCCGGCGCGGTGACCTGGCAGGCTGTGCCGGGAGTCCCCGCCTATGATCTCGTGTGGAGCGACAAGTCGAACGGTGAAGGCAACTTCAGCGGTCCCCTCCGCGTCTCCTCGACGTCCCACACGATCACCGGCGGCACCGTGCTGCGGGTGAAGGTGAGATCAGTGGCGGGAAACTGGACGAGCGTGCAGAGTCCAGAACAGTTTTGTTCCTGATAATTCGCTCGATCGGCTGAATCCCGTTCATCGGGATTTGGGATCAAACCAGCAGGTGGTAGCCCTGCGTAGCTGTCAAGGTGCCAAAGGTCCCTCATTACAAGGGGAAATCGGCGCCCGTCGGACGCTTGCGCAGTACGTGAAGCTTCTCCAAGATTGGCGGCGCGGCTCGTTAGGGCCGAGGGGCGAAGCGATGAACCACCGGGCGAGTTGGTCGCCGGTCCGGTGGGGAGCTAGAGGCGAACCCACCGCCTGGAGCAACAACTCTGGAGAGTTGCGCCATGCGTAGTCTGGGTCCGCGCCTTGAGATCGCCGTGTCCTTGACGATCCTCATGGTCGGCGCGGCGGTCGTGGCGGCCATGCATCTGACGTGGCCGGATCCGCAGTCGCCTGCCATGGCCTACTCCGTCAGCAGCGGCGAGTCGGGCATGCAGCAGCTCAAGCCGTTCGAGATCAACGACATCTCCGGCGCTCCCGTGGAGCTCACGCCGGGTGCCGTGGGCGAGCGCAAGGTGCGGCTGTCCAACCCCAACCCCGTCGGCATCATCGTCGAGAGCCTCTCCGCGGTGCCCGGTCAGCCGCTCGACGCGACCCAGCAGCGCGTCGAGGGGTGCCCGTCCGGGGTGCTGACGGTCGTGCCGCTCACCGACATCGTGGACATCCCCGCCGGCGGCGCGGTCGAGGTCACCATGAAGGTCGAGGTCGCCCAGGACGTGCCGGCGGCGTGCGCCGAGCTCGTCTTCCCGCTCACCTACTCGGGTCGCGCGAAACACGGCTAGTCAGCCGTTCGCGCGCGGCCGGCCATTCCGCGGGGACCATCGAGTAGACGACCGTGTCCCGTTGCGTGCCGTCGGGCCGCGTGATGTGAGCACGCAGCACTCCGTCCTTCGACGCTCCCAGCTTCTCGATCGCCCTTTGTGAGCGCACGTTCGCCGCGTCGGTGTACCAGCCCACCCGCAACGCGCCGCGCACGTCGAAGGCCTCGGTCAGCAACAGCAGCTTGGCCTCCGGGTTGATCGCGGTGCCGTGCCATTCGCTGCCGACGATCGTGTAGCCGATCACGAGCCGCCGATGCCGCGGTGACACCTCGTAGAACGACGTCGTGCCCACCACGCGTCCGGTGGAGACCTCGATTTGTGCGAACGCCTCGCGTGAAGTCACCGCCTCGGAAATCCACGCGCGCATCTCGTCGACATCGGCGGGCCGCGTGCTCAGCAACCACGTCCAGATGTCCGGGTCGCGGGTGACGTCGAACAGTTCCTCGGCGTGGTCGAGAGACAGCGGTTCGAGCTTTACGTGTTTCCCCCTCATGTGTACTGACACTAAAGGTGTTTCAACGCTTCGCGCCGTGACAACGGTGACAGCCCTGGCCGCGCCTCGACGAACGAACGCACCCAGCCCGGTTCGGTCTTCGCGAACTCGCGCAACGCCCAGCCGATCCCCTTGCGCAGGAAGAAGTCGGGATCGTCCGCGTTGGCGTCGATGCACGCAGTCAGCAGGTCCGCGTCGGTCGCGCCCTTGAACCCGAGCTGGCAGATCACCGACGTCCGCCGCCGCCACCTGTCCTCGTCGACCGACCACCGGAGCATCAACGGCCGCACCACGTCCGGTGTGGACCGCAGCAGCGGGCCGACGCGCTTCGACGCGATCTCGTCGACGTAGTCCCACCAGGCACCGGTCACGATCATCTCGTCGAACCACGGCATCAGGTCGACGGACTGGAACCGGCGATCACCGCTCAGTGACAACGCGAGGTAGCGCTCTTCGCGGTACGTCGCCGTGCGCCACAACGTCTGGATCGCGTCGAGCCACTCGTCGCGGTCGTGCAACTGCGGCAGCGACTTCTGCACCGCCACGCGTCCCGGTTTCTGCACACCCAGGAACGGCATGTCGGACTTCATGTACGCCTGCATCTCCAGTGCCTTCACCGGATCCGCGAGCTCCTCGAGTCCCGCTCGAACCGCGTCGATCAAGGAAACCTTAAGGGTCACGCCCAAACGGTATAGGCATTAGGAGTAGCCCTGTTGAGATTTATGGCCCCTTCGGTACCGAAAGTGCTAACGAACCCGCAAAACATCACTTGACCGGGGGCTTCTGTGAACAGAAAGGGTGCTTGATCCGGATACAGTTCGCGTTCATGCGCGTGCTCATGGTCGTGGCGGCGCTCGTGCTCGGCAGCATGGGTGCTACCAAAGCGGACACGGTGGATTACCTGGATCTGCCGCTGGTGAACGGAAACGGCGAACAGCGGGGTGGAGTGCACCCCGACCTGCCGTCCGACCGTGCCACGATCGAGGCCGCGCTCGCCGGTTATCGGGCCAGGGGGCTCTCGCCCGTGCGGTTCAAGGCGTTGCTGTGGCAGTACTGGATCGTCCGCGCCGCCGAGGACGCGGGCGTGAACCTGACCGAGTGGGACCCGCAGCGCTCCGCCGAGTCGAACAGAGCCGTGATCTTCGCCGTCTACGACTTCTACGCGAAGCTCTACCTCACGCACCCCGACACGTTGCGGTGGATGGGTTTCGCGAACATCGGCGCGCCCGCGTTCGCCGCGGGCATGCTCGACCTCGGCACGATCCCGGAGCTGCGCTGGTTCTCGTCGATGCTGATGTCGATGCAGAAGCACATCTTCATGGACCTGGGCGCGATGCACGCCGCCTACCTGCACGGCGGGATCGAGGCCGTCCAGGAGCTGCGCGACGCGGGGATCATCGACCACGACACCACGGCGGCGTGGGCGGACCCGGCGCAGGCCGTCCTGGAGTTCTCCTCGCGCGAGCAGAACCTGGTGATCGCCGACCAGTTCAACCGGATGCGGTCCCGGTTACTGCCTCCCGGCGAGATCGTCACGTACGCGATCACGGTCGCCGGGCCCATGCCCGTGCCGGGCGGGAAGACGCCGGCGCAGTACCGGCCGTTGTTCGGCGGCCCGCTGCCCGCGTTCAACTACGCGGACCGGGTGGCGCGCTGGGACTTCCTGAGCAACGACACGGTCCCGGCCTACGAGCGGCTGAGCAAGGAGGCCGTGCACCGGATCGTGCAGCGGCCGTTCGCCGAGCGGGTCGCGGACTACCGCGCCGGCGGCCGCCTGCTCGACCTGCTGCCGTTCCGGAGCAGCGAGTCCCGGGCCGGAGTCCGCTGAGTTCATTTTCGTTCAGCCGTGGAATCGCAGTCCGCGACGTAGGCTGTCGACCATGACGTCGTACGACTACGACCTGATCGTCATCGGCTCTGGTCCTGGCGGCCAGAAGGCGGCGATCGCGGGTGCGAAACTGGGCAAGCGCGTGGCGATCATCGACAAGCAGGAGATGGTCGGCGGCGTCTGCGCGAACACGGGAACCATCCCGTCGAAGACGCTGCGCGAGGCGGTCATGTTCCTGACGGGCATGAGCCAGCGCGAGCTGTACGGCGCCAGCTACCGCGTCAAGCACGACATCACGATCAACGACCTGATGGCGCGCACACAGCACGTGATCGGCCGCGAGGTGCAGGTCGTGCGCGCGCAGTTGCACCGCAACGGCATCGAACTGCTCAACGGTTTCGGCCGGTTCGTCGACGAGCACACCGTGACGGTCGACGGGGCCCACCGCGGCGACCACACGACGATCACCGGCGAGTTCATCGTGATCGCGACGGGCACGACGCCGGCGCGTCCGTCCGTCGTGGACTTCGACGAGGAACGCATCCTCGACTCCGACGAGGTCTTCGCGCTCACCGAGATCCCGTCGTCGCTGGTCGTGGTCGGCGCCGGGGTGATCGGCATCGAGTACGCGTCGATGTTCGCCGCACTCGGCACCCGCGTCACGGTCGTGGAACAGCGCGAGCGGATGCTCGACTTCTGCGACCCGGAGATCGTCGAGTCGCTCAAGTTCCACCTGCGCGACCAGGCCGTCACGTTCCGCTTCGGCGAGAAGGTCGTGAACGTCGAGGTCTCGCAGGGCGGCACCATCACGACGCTCGCGTCCGGCAAGCGCATCCCGGCCTCCGCCGTCATGTACTCCGCGGGCCGGCAGGGCACCACCGAGAAGCTGGACCTCGCCGCCGCCGGGCTGGAAGCGGACAACCGCGGCCGGCTGAGCGTCGACGAGCACTACCGCACGCCCGTCGAGCACATCTACGCCGTCGGCGACGTGATCGGCTTCCCGGCGCTGGCCGCCACGTCGATGGACCAGGGCCGCCTGGCCGCGTACCACGCGTTCGGCGAACCGGTGCACGACCTGACGGCGTTGCAGCCCATCGGCATCTACACGATCCCGGAGATCTCGTACTGCGGCGCGACGGAGACCGAGCTGACGTCGTCCGCGGTGCCGTACGAGGTGGGCATCTCCCGTTACCGCGAGCTCGCGCGCGGCCAGATCATCGGCGACGCGTACGGCATGCTGAAGCTGCTGGTGTCCACTGTGGACCGCAAGATCCTCGGTGTGCACGTCTTCGGCACCGGCGCCACGGACCTCGTGCACATCGGGCAGGCCGTGATGGGCTGTGGTGGCACGGTCGACTACCTGGTCGACACGGTCTTCAACTACCCGACGCTGTCCGAGGCCTACAAGATCGCGGCACTCGACGCCACGAACAAGATCCGCGCGCTGGACCGCTTCACGACCCGGTGATCACGACCTGGTGAGGCCGGCGTCGTGGGCCACGATGGCGGCCTGCACGCGGTTGGTGACCTCCAGCTTGGGCAGGATCCGGCTGATGTGCGCCTTCACCGTGCCGGTCGCCATGAAGAGCTGCTCGCCGATCTCGGTGTTCGACAGCCCCTCGCCCACGAGCTTGAGCACGTTCCGCTCGGTCTCGGTGAGCGCGTCGATCTTGCGGCGCGCCGCCGAGCCGTCGTCCGGTGCGGCGAGGTGCTTCTCGATGAGGCGCTTGGTGATCTGCGGCGCCAGGATCGGCTCGCCCCGCGCGGCCTTGCGGACGGCGGTGATCAGCTCCTGCGGCGGGGTGTCCTTCAGCAGGAACCCGGTCGCGCCGACCTTCATCGCCTGCGCCACGTAGGAGTCCTCGCCGAACGTCGTGAGCATGACGACGTGGGCCCTGGTCGCGATCTGCTCAGCGGCCTTCAACCCGTCGCCACCAGGCATGCGGATGTCGAGCAACGCCACGTCGATCGTGTGCTTGAGGGTGAGCTCGACGGCCTGCCTGCCGTCGCTGGCCTCGGCGACCACCGTGATCTCGGGGTCGTTCTCCAGGATCAGCCGGATGCCCGCGCGCATGAGCGTTTCGTCGTCGGCGATGAGAACTCGGATCACGCCGGCCAGCCTACGGGCGCTCCTGCTCCTTCGAGTCCAGTTTGCCCTCGCGGAAGCAGAGCTTGTAGACGAGGTCGGGGTTGTGCGAGGTCTGGAACCGCGAACAACCGTCGATGCCGAGCTGCCCGACGCCGAACTGCTCGAAGACCTCGTCCTCGGCCGTGACGCCCACCTGCAGCGAGTCGAAGTACGGCGCGTTCATCTGCGTCGGGTTGAGCAACGTGAACAGCAGCAGCACGGCCAGGCCACCGGTGATCGGCAGCAATGCCAGCAGGCCGAGACAGCCGCCGCCGAGCACCCGCGGCACGGTCAGGATCTCGGCGGCGAGCGGCGGAGGCACCTCGCCGACCTCGGCCGCGGCCTGGTCGGCCTGGGCAGGAGGGTGCAGCGGCACGTCCGCCGCCACCCGGAACCCGCCCTCGACCGGCCGGCCCGCGCTGAACGACCCGCCGAGCAGCCCGACGCGTTCCTCCAGTCCGATCAGGCCGCGCCGGGCGCCCTTGCCCTCGACCGCGGACGTCGGCCCGTTCAGCACCTGGATGCGCGCCCGGCCGCCCTGGACCGCCACCTGCACCCGAGTACGTGCGGACGGAGCGTGCTTGCCGACGTTGGTCAGGGCCTCGCGCACCACCCGGTGCACGGCGCGGCGGGTGCGCGGGTCGGCACCGTGCAGGTCGTCGCCGGACCAGTCGAGCGTCGCGGCGAGCCCGGAACCCTCGACCAGCGCGGTGATGTCGGACCGGGTGCCGGTGTCCTCGTCGAGCGACTCGGGTTCGGGACTCGTCCGCAGCACGCCGAGGATCTCGCGCAGCTCCGCCATTGCGAGCGACGACGTGGTGCGGATCAGCTCGGCCTGCTCGTGCAGCTGCGGGGCCTTCTTCGCGGTGGTCAGCTCCAGCGCCCCGGCGTGGATGGAGATCAGGCTGAGCCGGTGCCCGAGCATGTCGTGCATCTCGCCGGCGATGTGCGCTCGTTCGTCGGACCGCGCCGACGCCGCGGTCAGGGCGCGGGCGCGTTCGAGGTACTCGTTGCGTTCCTGCAGCAACCGGACCATCGGCCTGCGGCGGCCGAGCAGCATGCCGGAGACGGCGGGGAACACCACGAAGAAGACCGATCCGAGGACACCGCCGAGCAGGTTCTGCCACAGCGGTATCGCTTCGTGGATCTGGAAGAGACCGAACGCGGTCTGCAGGAGCGTGGTCACGCCCAGCAGTGCCCACAACCGCCCGAGCCGGGGAATGCTCCGAGACGCGGCGAACACCACGAACATCGTGATGGCCATCGCCCAGAGGTTGTTGACCGCGAAGAGCGGTGCCGTCAGCAGCAGCACCCACTCCGGCTTGCGCGACGCGAACCACACGAGCGAGGCGATCCACAGCGCGCTGCCGATGATCAGCAGCGGGTGCGGCGTCGGGGCCAGCGGGGCGATCAGCGGTACGAGGCCCACGAGGAACGCGAGCGCGGGCCAGACGAACCTCATCGCGCGAGCTCCTTCTTCGTGGTCATCAGGCCGGAGTCCCGGTCGAAGCAGAACTCGAAGTCGCGGTCGTCCGAGTCGCGCACGTGGTAGCGGTAGCACCCGGCGTTGTCGGACGGCACGCCGAACCCGAACGTCTCGGTCACCTCCTCCTCGTGCGTGACCGATGGCTGGAACCCGTCGAACTCCTCCCGGCTCACCTCTTGGCGGCCGAAGACCGCGACGACGAGCAGCACGAACGCCGTGCCGAGCGCGGGAACGAGCGAGAGCGTGGCCAGACAGCCACTGCCGACCACGCGCGGCACGGTCAGGACCTCTGCGGTGATCGGCGGTGGTGCCTCCGTCACGGCACCCGCCGCACCGGTCTCCTCCTGCACGACCGGGTGCAACGGCAGGCTGGCCGTCACCCGGAACCCCTCGCCGGTCGGCACCTCGGCGAGGAACGACCCGCCGATCAGCTCGACGCGTTCCTCCAGGCCGATGAGCCCGCGACGGGTTCCGGCGCCTCGGGGAGCGGCGCTGGGACCGTTGACGACCTCGACCCGGACCCGGTCGGCGACGGCCACGGACACGCGCGTACGAGCGGTCGGCGCGTGCTTGTGCACGTTCGTGAGTGCTTCACGCACGACCCGGTGCACCGCCCTCCGAAGGCGTGCGTCGGCATCGGCCAGATCAGCGCCGGACCAGTCGAGGTACACGGAGAGGCCCGCAGCAGACGATGCCGCCACGAGCCGTTCGACGTCTGCGCGCGTGCCGGCGTCCTCGTCGTGTTCGGAGGAGGCACCGAGCACCCCGAGGATCTCGCGCAGCTCTTCCATCGCGACCGCGGACGTCTTGCGGATCAGCTCGACCTGTTCGCGCAGCTCAGGTGCTTGTTCGGCGGCCGACCGCTCCAGCGCGCCCGCGTGCGCGGTCAGCTGCCGGAGCCGATGGCTGAGCATGTCGTGCATCTCGCTGGCGATGTGTGCGCGCGTAGCCGACCGGGCTGTGCTCGCGGTCAACGCGCGCGCGTGTTCCAAGTAGTCGTTGCGCTCCATCAGCACCTGCGTCAACGGCTTGCGCCGCCCGATCAGCGCCCCGGACACGGCCGGGAAGACCAGCAGGAACAGGACCGAGAACGCGGTGCCGAGGACGAACTCGAGCAGGCTGTCCCCGGCCCGCCACGCGTGCAGGCCGCCGAACGCCGCCTGCAGCGCCGTGGTGATCCCCACCAGTGCCCACAGCGAGCCCTGCGACCGGATCGACCGGGCCGAGCGGAAGACCACGAGTGACGTCGGAGCGAGCGCGAGCAGGTTGCTGACCCCGTTCAGGGGAGCGGTGAGCACGATCGCCCACTTCGGCCAGCGTGCGCTGATCGGCACGAGCGCCGCCGCCCACAGGGCCGAGAGCACGATCAGCCACGGTTGCGCGGGCCTGCCCAGCGGTGCCGCCAGCGTCACCAGCGCGAGCAGGAGGACGCCCGCCGCCCAGAGCCCGTCGCGCACCTTCACGTCCACGCTGATCATCATGGTCGACGCCGTCCCGGCACCCCAGCGCCAGGTGGCCCGATCGGGTGGCCAGGTGGCCATGCTCCTGTTGAGTGGGTTTGCATGACCGTGCATAATCATGCGCATGACAGTGAGGATCGCGGTCGCGGGCGCCAGCGGGTACGCGGGTGGCGAGCTGCTCCGCCTGCTACTGGGCCATCCGGACATCGAGATCGGCGCGCTGACGGCCAACAGCAGCGCCGGTGACAAGCTGCTGAAGCACCAGCCGCACCTCCTGCCGCTCGCCGACCGAGAACTCCAAGACACCACAGTCGAGACCCTCAAGGGCCACGACGTGGTGTTCCTCGCACTTCCCCACGGTCACTCAGCCGCTCTCGCCGAGCAACTCGGCGACGACACCGTCGTGATCGACTGCGGCGCCGACCACCGCCTGACCAGCGCCGACGACTGGACGCGGTGGTACGGCGGGGAGCACGCCGGCACCTGGCCGTACGGACTTCCCGAGCTTCCCAACGGGCGGGACGCACTCGTCGGCGCACGCCGCGTCGCCGTTCCCGGCTGCTACCCGACGGTCTCCTCGCTGGCTCTGGCCCCGGCCGTGGACCTCATCGAGGACGAGGTCGTCATCGTCGCCGTGTCGGGCACGTCCGGCGCCGGCAAGTCGCTCAAGACGAACCTGCTCGGTTCCGAGGTCATGGGCTCCGCCAGCGCGTACGGCGTCGGCGGCGCGCACCGGCACACGCCCGAGATCACCCAGAACCTCACCGCGGCGGCGGGCCGGCCGATCAAGGTCAGCTTCACGCCCGTGCTCGCGCCGATGTCGCGAGGCATCCTCGCGACCTGCACGGCGACCCTCAAAGACACCGCCGCAAACGTTCGCGAGGCCTACGAGAAGGCGTACGCGGACGAGCCGTTCGTGCACCTGCTGCCCGAAGGGATGTGGCCGACGACGAACGCCGTTCTCGGTTCGAACGCCGTCCAGCTGCAAGTGACCGTCGACGAGGACCTGGGCCGGCTCGTGGTCGTGGCCGCCGTCGACAACCTGGCCAAGGGCACCGCGGGTGCCGCTGTCCAGTGCATGAACCTCGCTCTCGGACTGCCGGAAACGACCGGCCTCTCGACCGTTGGAGTCGCTCCGTGAACCGCAACAAGGGCGTCACCGGACCCCAGGGCTTCCGGGCCGCCGGGATCGCCGCCGGGATCAAGGAATCCGGCGCGCTGGACCTCACCCTCGTCGTCAACGACGGGCCGTCCGACGCGGCCGCGGGTGTCTTCACCACGAACAAGGTGAAGGCCGCCCCCGTGCTGTGGTCGCAGCAGGTGATCCAGTCCCGACGCCTCACCGCGGTCGTGCTCAACTCCGGCGGCGCCAACGCGTGCACCGGCCCCGAGGGCTTCCAGGACACCCACGCCACTGCGGAGAAGGTCGCCGAGGTGCTCGGCGCCGGCGCGGTCGACGTCGCGGTCTGCTCCACCGGCCTGATCGGCGAGCGCCTGCCGATGGACAAGATCCTCACCGGCGTCGAGAACGTCGCGAAGGAGCTGGACTCCACGATCGAGGCCGGTCTGAACGCCGCCACCGGCGTGATGACCACGGACAGCCGTCCCAAGCAGTCGTGGAAGGCCTCCGAGCAGGGCTTCTCGGTCGGCGGGTTCGTGAAGGGCGCGGGCATGCTCGCCCCGAACATGGCCACGATGCTGTCGGTCATCACGACCGACGCCAAGATCTCCGGCGACCAGCTCGACAAGGCGCTGCGCCTCGCGACCTCGCGCACGTTCGACCGCCTCGACGTCGACGGCGGCACGTCCACGAACGACACCGTGCTCGTGCTGGCCTCCGGCGCCTCGGGTGTCGAGCCCTCGTTCGAGGACTTCACCGCGTTGCTGACCGAGGTCGCGGGCGATCTGGTCAAGCAGCTGCAGGGTGACGCCGAGGGCGTGACGAAGGAGATCAGCATCACCGTCAAGCAGGCCGCGACGGAGGCCGAGGCCGTCCACATCGGACGGACGGTCGCCGAGGACAACCTGGTGAAGACGGCGCTCTTCGGCAGCGACCCGAACTGGGGCCGCATCGCGATGGCCCTGGGCCGCGCGGACGCCGAGATCGACCCGGACGTGCTCCAGATCCTGATCAACGGAGTGTCGCTCTACCGCAACGGAACGCGTGACCGCGACCGCGGCGAGGCCGACCTCTCCGGCCGTGACATCGAGATCGTCATCGACCTCAACGTCGGTGAGGCCGAAGCCACCGTGCTCACCACGGACCTGTCGCACGACTACGTCGAAGAGAACAGCGCTTACTCCTCATGAACGCACAAGAGAAGGCGGCAGTCCTCGTCGAGGCGCTGCCGTGGCTGGAGCGGTTCCGCGGCGCGCTCGTGGTCGTCAAGTACGGCGGCAACGCCATGGTCGACGACGAGCTGAAGAAGGCGTTCGCCGAGGACATGGTGTTCCTGCGGCTGTGCGGCCTGCGCCCGGTCGTCGTGCACGGCGGCGGCCCGCAGATCAAGGCGATGCTCGACAGGCTCGGCATCCACAGCGAGTTCCGCGGCGGCCTGCGCGTCACGACGCCCGAGGCCATGGACGTCGTGCGGATGGTCCTGGTCGGGCAGGTCGGGCGTGAGCTCGTCGGCCTGATCAACCAGCACGGCCCGTACGCCGTCGGCATCTCCGGCGAGGACGCGCACCTGTTCACGGCCACCCGTCGCGGCGCGGTCGTGGACGGCGAAGAGGTCGACATCGGCCTCGTCGGGGACATCACCGAGGTCAACCCGGACGCGGTGCTCGACATCGTGCGCGCGGGCCGCATCCCGGTCGTGTCGTCCGTCGCGCCGGACATCCACGGCGTGCCGCACAACGTGAACGCGGACACGGCGGCCGGCGCTCTCGCGGTCGCTCTCGGTGCGGAGAAGCTCGTCGTGCTCACGGACGTCGAGGGCCTCTACGCGAACTGGCCCGACAAGTCATCGCTGGTGGACCAGATCCGCGCCTCCGAGCTGGAGAAGATCCTGCCGGACCTCGAGAGCGGCATGGTGCCGAAGATGGAGGCCTGCCTGCGCGCGGTGCGCGGCGGCGTCCCGCAGGCGCACGTGATCGACGGCAGGCTCGCCCACAGCGTTCTGCTCGAAGTCTTCACCTCCGAAGGTGTGGGGACGATGGTGTTGGGGGACAACAAATGACCACACGCTGGCAACAGTCCATGATGGACAACTACGGCACACCGACGCTGCAGCTCGAACGCGGTGAGGGCGCGCACGTCTGGGACGCGGACGGCAACCGCTACGTCGACCTGCTGACCGGCCTTGCCGTCAACGCGCTCGGCCACGCCCACCCGGCGATCGTCGAGGCGGTGTCCACGCAGATCGCGAAGCTCGGCCACACCGGCAACCTGTACGTCAACGAGCCCGCTCTCGAGCTCGCCGAACGCCTGCTGGACCTCGCGGGGGAGCCCGGCAAGGTCTTCTTCTGCAACTCCGGCGCCGAGGCCAACGAGGCGGCGCTCAAGATGGCGCGCCTCACCGGTCGCACCAAGATCATCTCCACGATCGGCGGGTTCCACGGCCGCACGATGGGCGCGTTGACGCTCACCGGCCAGGAGCCCAAGCGTGCGCCGTTCGAGCCTTTGGTCCCCGGTGTCTCGCACGTCCCGTTCGGTGACGCGGCGGCGCTCGAGGCCGCGATCGACGACGACACGGCGGCGTTCATCGTCGAGCCGATCCAGGGCGAGCAGGGCGTCATGGTGCCGCCCGCCGGTTACCTGCAGGAGGTCCGCCGGATCACCTCCGAGCACGGCGCGCTGTTCATCCTCGACGAGGTGCAGACGGGCATCGGCCGCCTCGGCACGTGGTTCGCGTTCCAGCAGGCCGGGATCGTGCCGGACGTCATGACGCTGGCCAAGGGCATCGGCGGCGGTCTGCCGCTGGGCGCGACGATCGGGTTCGGCGCGGCGGCGGAGCTCTTCAAGCCCGGCCACCACGGCACCACGTACGGCGGCAACCCGGTGTGCTGCGCCGCCGGTCTCGCCGTGCTGGACACGATCGCGTCCGAAGGCCTGCTGGAGCACGTCGCGTCCGTCGGCAAGGAGATCGCCACGGGTGTCGAGGCGTTGCACCACCCCATGATCTCCGGAGTCCGCGGAGCAGGTCTGCTGCTCGGCATCATGCTGCGCGAGAAGGTCTCGGCGAAGGCCGCGGCGGCCGCGCAGAAGGCCGGCTACCTGATCAACCCGATCCAGCCCGACGTGCTGCGGCTCGCCCCGCCGCTGGTGCTGGAAACCTCCGACGCGCAGGCCTTCGTCGCCGCGCTCCCCACCTTCTTCGAGGAGACGCAGTGACTTTGCGGCACTTCCTTCGCGACGACGACCTGTCCACCGAGGAGCAGGCGGCCGTCCTCGACCTCGCGGACGCGTACAAGGCGGACCGGTTCACCGCGAAGCCGCTGGCGGGCCCCAAGTCCGTCGCCGTGATCTTCGAGAAGAACTCGACGCGCACCCGGCTCTCGTTCGAGGTCGGCATCGCGCAGCTCGGCGGCAACCCGGTGATCATCGACGGCCGGTCGATGCAGCTGGGCCGCGAGGAGACGATCGAGGACACCTCGCGCATCCTGTCCGGGTACGTCGACGCCGTGGTGTGGCGGACGTTCGCACAGGCGCGCATGGAAGCCATGGCGTCCGTGTCGCGCATTCCGGTCGTGAACGCGCTGACGGACGAGTTCCACCCGTGCCAGGTGCTCGCGGACCTGCAGACGATCCGCCGCCGTTACGGCAAGCTCGCCGGCTTGACTCTGACGTACCTGGGCGACGGCGCCAACAACATGTCGCACTCGTTGATGCTCGGTGGCGCCACGGCTGGAATGCACGTGCGCATCGGCGCGCCCGCAGGCTTCGTGCCGAACCCCCAGCTCCTGGAGGACGCCAAGAAGCGCGCCGCTGAGACCGGTGGTTCGGTGACGCTGATCAGCGATCCGCGGGAGTCGGTCGACGGTTCGGACGTGCTGGTCACCGACACCTGGACGTCGATGGGGCAGGAGAACGACGGCAAGGACCGCGTCGGCCCGTTCCGCCCGTACCAGGTGAACGCGGAACTGCTGGCCGCGACCGGGAAGCCGGACTCGACGGTGCTGCACTGCCTGCCCGCGCACCGCGGCTGGGAGATCACCGACGACGTGCTCGACGGCCCGCAGTCGCTCGTGTGGCAGGAAGCGGAGAACAGGCTGCACGCGCAGAAGGCGTTGCTCGTGTGGTTGCTGGAGCAGTCGTCATGACCCGCACCGCCCGTCAGGGCCGCATAGTCGAGATGGTGTCGCATCAGGCCGTGCGCAGCCAGTCCGAACTCGCGAAACTGCTTGCGGCGGAGGGCATCGACGTCACGCAGGCCACGTTGTCGCGCGACCTCGACGAGCTGGGCGCGGTCAAGCTGCGCGGCCCCGACGGCGGTGCGCCGGTCTACGTGATCCCGGAGGACGGCAGCCCCGTGCGCGGCGTCCAGGGCGGCACCACGCGCCTGGTCCGCGTGCTGGGCGAGCTGCTGGTGTCGACGGACTACTCCGGCAACCTCGCGGTGCTGCGCACTCCGCCCGGCGCGGCGCAGTTCCTGGCCTCGGCCCTGGACCGAGCCGCGTTGCACGAGGTGGTCGGCACGATCGCGGGGGACGACACGATCCTGGTCGTCGCCCGCGAGCCGATGACCGGTGCCGAGCTCGCCGACCGGATCACCGCGCTCGCCTCGGGCGACGTCGATGAATGAGCCCGTGCACGCCGTTCTGACGTTCGACGCGGGCGTGGTCGTGGCGGTGGACGGCGAGACCGTCTCCATCGCCGAGGCCGTCCGCGAGCTCAACTTCCGCGCCGGTGTGGTCAGGTCCAGCCTGGGCTCCGTGGCCGTGCGGGTCGCGCGGATGGCATTGCCGTCGGGTTCCGGCGAGGTCGACGTCGCGCTGTACGAGGGGCGCGTCGTCGGGCTGGTGGCCCGTTCGGAAGAATCGCTCTACGACTTCGCTAGCTGAAAGTTGCGTGTGATGAGTTCATTGTGGGGTGGCCGGTTCGAGTCGGGACCGGCCGAGGCGATGGCACGGCTGTCGTTGTCGACGCACTTCGACTGGGTGCTGGCGCCGTACGACATCGCCGGTTCGCGCGCGCACTCCCGTGTGCTGCACGCGGCCGGGTTGTTGACCGACGACGAGCTCGCCGGCATGCAGAAGGCGCTGGACGAGCTGCTCGCCGACGTCGAGTCCGGCGCGTTCACCCCGGTGCTGGAGGACGAGGACGTCCACACGGCGCTGGAGCGGGGCCTGATCGACCGCGCCGGCACCGAGCTCGGTGGCAAGCTGCGCGCCGGCCGTTCCCGCAACGACCAGGTCGCGACGCTGTTCCGCATGTGGCTGCGGGACGCGGCCCGTCGCGTCGCCGCCGGTGTGCTGGACGTCGTCGACGCCCTGGCCGCGCAGTCCGAGACGCACTTCGGCGCCGTCATGCCGGGCCGCACGCACCTGCAGTCCGCCCAGCCCGTGCTGCTGTCGCACCACCTTCTCGCCCACGCCCACGCACTGCTGCGCGACGTCGACCGCCTGCACGACTGGGACAAGCGCGCGGGCTTCTCCCCGTACGGCTCGGGCGCGCTCGCCGGGTCCTCGCTCGGCCTCGACCCCGCGAAGGTCGCCGCGGACCTGGGCTTCTACGCCCCGGTCGAGAACTCGATCGACGGCACCGCCTCGCGCGACTTCGCCGCCGAGATCGCGTTCGTGCTGGCCATGATCAGCGTGAACCTCTCCCGGGTGGCCGAGGAGATCATCATCTGGACCACCGCGGAGTTCCGCTTCGCGGTGCTCGACGACGCGTGGTCCACCGGCAGCTCGATCATGCCGCAGAAGAAGAACCCGGACGTCGCGGAGCTCGCGCGCGGCAAGTCGGGCCGCCTGATCGGCAACCTGGCCGGCCTGCTGGCGACGCTGAAGGCGCAGCCGCTCGCGTACAACCGCGACCTGCAGGAGGACAAGGAGCCGCTGTTCGACGGCGTCGGGCAGCTCGAGCTCCTGCTGCCAGCGTTCGCGGGCATGGTGGCGACGTTGAAGTTCGACGTCGAC
This sequence comes from Lentzea sp. NPDC055074, assembly GCF_053608005.1. NCBI lineage: Bacteria > Bacillati > Actinomycetota > Actinomycetes > Pseudonocardiales > Pseudonocardiaceae > Lentzea > Lentzea sp. NPDC055074. The sequence continues at coordinate 5,562 of NZ_JBSGUQ010000022.1, read as the reverse complement.
CGCATGGCGTCGCTGGCTCCCGCCGGTTTCACCCTCGCCACGGACATCGCGGAATGGCTCGTGCGCCAAGGAGTCCCGTTCCGCGTGGCGCACGAGGCCGCCGGTGCGTGCGTCCGCGCGGCCGAGTCCCGCGGCGTCGGCCTGGAGGACCTGACCGACGAGGAGTTCCTCGCGATCTCGCCCGCCCTGACCGCCGAGGTCCGGTCGGTGCTGACCGTCGAGGGCTCGATCGCCTCGCGCGACGCCCACGGCGGCACCGCGCCCGTCCGCGTCCGCGAGCAGCTGGACGCCCTCGTCGCGAAGGCTGCCGCGGCCCGTGAGTTCTAGGTTGCTGACCAGGGAGGAGCTGGCGATCGACCCGGTCGACGCGTCCCGGCTCCTCCTCGGTTCGCACCTGGAGGCAGGCGGCGTGCGGGTGCGCGTCGTCGAGGTGGAGGCGTACCGGGGCGGCGACGATCCGGCGTCGCACTGCTACCGCGGCAAGACCCCGCGCAACGAGGTCATGTTCGGCCCGGCCGGGTTCCTGTACGTCTACTTCGTCTACGGCATGCACTTCTGCGCCAACGTCGTGACTTTGACCGACGGTGTGCCCGGTGCGGTGCTGTTGCGCGCGGGCGAGGTCGTCGAGGGTGAGGACATCGCGTTCTCTCGTCGCCCTGCATCGCGTTCCGCTGCCGAACTGGGCAAAGGACCCGCACGGCTGTGCAAGGTCCTCGGGCTCGACCGCTCGCAGAACGGCGTCGACCTGACTTCTCCCGACTCGCCCGTACGTCTCTACGCAGGTGAACCGGCCACGAAGGTGCACGCGGGGCCACGCGTCGGTGTCGCCGTGGCGATGGACGTGCCGTGGCGGTTCTGGATCGACTCCCCTTCGGTGTCGACCTACAAACGCGGCGGAAAACGGCGCGCTTAGGATCTGCCCCTCGAACGATCTTGGGGGGAACAGGTGAAGGACGCACTCGCCGCTGTCGCACGGGAACTGCTGTCGTCGGTCGAGTCGGAGTTCGAGGAGCTGACGCTCAGGGCGTCGCTCAGCGGAGGCGGGGGAGGCCACCGGCTCGACGCCCGGCCGGACGACGTGCGCCTCCGCCACTCCGACTACGTGCGGGAGCTGCTCCCGCTCGGCCTGGACCGGCCGGTCGTGCTGGAGCTGCGGGTCTTCCCGGACGGCACCTTCGAGGCCGTCGTCACCGAGGACATCGCGCAGGGGACGGGCCACCTCCCGCCGACGTACACCGTGCTGCGGAACCGGCCGGAACGTCCCGCGATGCCGGCCGTTTCGACGCTGGCCGACGTGGAGGCCGTGATCGGTGCTCCGCTGCCCGCGGAAGTGCACGAGCTGTACGCGAGCGGTGTGGAGATCGACGAGGACACCGACCTGTACCCGCCCGACGACATCATCAGCACGTGGCTCCTCTACCGGTCGATGGTGGAGAACGACCCCAGTTTCTGGGGAGAGACCCTGCTGTACGTCGGCCCTCCCGGAGCCGTGCGGACCGTGCAGTTCCATCCGCTGTGGGTGCCCATCGCGTCCAACCACTGGGGCGACAACCTGTGCGTCGACCTCGCGCCCGGCCCGAACGGACGGGTCGGCCAGATCATCCAGCTGGCGGGCGAGGCACCGCTGTCGTACCTGGCGGAGTCCGCGACGGCCTGGGCGCAGTCGCCGGAAAGCCCCGGCTACAAGGGGCTGGAAGCCCACTTCAAGGTCGCCGACCGCGGAGCCGAAGGCGTGGCCGAGCTGCCGCTGACCATCCAGAGCCTCTCCCTGCACCACCCCGGCGACCTCGACTTCGGCCTGCTCGCGCGCCTCACCTCGTTGCGGCGGCTCGGAGTCACGAGCGGCGGCTCCGTGCGCCTCGGCGACCTCGCGCACCTGCCGTTGGAATGCCTCGACGTGGCCGCGGACGAGGTCGAGCTGCCGTTGTGCGAGAGCCTGATCTCTCTCGCGGTCCGCGGTGCGCGCGTTGAGCTGCCGTCGTACCCGAACCTGCGCGTGCTCGACATGTCCGCCGCGGAGGTCGACGTCGAGTCGCTGCCGGCCGTCGACCACCTCACCTTGAGCGTCGAACAGTGGCAGCGTTGCTCTCTGACACCCGCCGCCGCCACTCTGACCGGTGAGTCGTCGCTGGCCCGTGCGCTCGAATGGGCTCGTGAACGAGGTGTGGACCTGCCGCACGAGGTGATCAGCGGGACAGTCTCTCCAGAGCGGCCTTGAACTCCAGCTCCAGCGCCGGCTCCACCTCGAACACCAGCGGCACCGTCATGTCGATCTGCTCCCCGGCGGTGAGCCGTTCGACCAGAGTGCCCGCCACCTGCCGGAGGTCGTTCGCGACGCCGTGCATCGCCTCCAGCTGCCGATCGGCGAACCGCGCCTGCACCCGTGCGGCGGCGCGGGCGTGTCCGTCGGCGTAGCTGGTCCCGTGGATGGTGCGCGCCCAGTCGAGGATCTCGTCGAACGTCCGCACGAACAGCTCTCCCAGGTGCACGATCCGCTCCGCGTCACCGGCCTCGCCGGACCTCCCGAACGCGGCCTCCTGGGTGGCCGACGTGAAGACCGAGTCGACGGCGACCTTGATGATCTCGCCGAGCAGCACGTTGCGGTCGCGGATCAGGCCGATGCCGTTGCCGTGCTCGACGGTGCCGTTGCGCGGCGAATAACGCAGGAAGTGCTCGCGGTACTTCTGCTGGAGGCCGGCGAGTCCTTGCGCCACAACGGTCGCGTAGAGCAGGTACTCCCAGCCGCGCGGCTTCTCGCGCACCAGCGCGGCCACCGACCGGGGTGTGATCGGGGTGGCCGGCGTGAACTCGGCGCGGTGCTGGGCGAGCTTCTGCACGACGGCGTCCGCGATCGTGCTCGCGTCGTGCACGCGCAGGTCGAGGTAGCCGACGTGCGGCGAGAGACCGGGTACCTCGGTGTCGTCGATCCGGATGGGCAGCACGTACTCGGAGTGCTGCTCCAGCGCGCGTCCGAGAGCGGTCCGGTGCTGCAGCCTCGCCCACTTGCCGACGTAGTGCCGCGAGCTGAACAGCAGCACGTACCGGGCGCGCTTGCTGAAGGCCTCGGAGAAGTACTCCACCAGGTCGAGGCCCCACATCTCGGCCTCGCGCTCCTCGCTGTGGAAGAGCTTGACCTTCTGCTCCTTCAGCAGCGCCACAACGGGGAGGACCAGATCCTGGTCCTCCCCGGCGTAGGACAGGGCGACGTCGAACTCGTACTCGTCCACCCCACCATTCTCACGGCCTGACGGTCCTGCGGTACCAGGCGCGCCGGTGACCCGAAGGCAGCGCCACGCGGGTGATCAGGTTGGTGAGCAACGCACCGATGACCAACCACAGGAGAGCGGCCAGGCCCTCGTTGAGGAGAGTCGCCACGGAGGCGTTGTCCGGAGTGAAGAGGCCGTCGAGGCCGAGGGTGATCCCGTCCGCCCAGCCCGCGACGAACTGGAAGAACCCGTTGGTCGCGTTCGCACCCGCGATCACGAGGAAGATGTGCACCAGCAGGACGATGGCGAACGTCCAGCACACGATGTCGATGATCGCGCAGACGGTCCGCACCGTCCGCAGCCTGCGGTAGTCGGCGTCGCGCTCGACCACCTCCTCGACCACCGGCTCGTTGACACGCGGCATGTGTGGCTCATTCACACGCGGCAGCCGTTCAGTGGGCCGCCGTAACTCCGCATCGCGAGGATCCGTCATGCCCACGGGCGTACCCGTCCGAGTACCGGGTCGAAACCCGTTGGACCAGGTAGGGGACAATGAGTGTCGTGAGCGAGCACATCCTTGACGAACTGTCCTGGCGCGGCCTGATCGCGACGTCCACCGACCTCGACGCACTCCGGAAGGACCTGGACGCCGGCCCGCTCACCCTCTATTGCGGTTTCGACCCGACGGCGAAGTCGCTGCACGCGGGCAACATGGTGCCGCTGCTCATGCTCCGCCGCTTCCAGCGCGCCGGTCACCGGCCCATCGTGATGGCGGGCGGCGCCACCGGCATGATCGGCGACCCGCGCGACACCGGTGAGCGCACGCTGAACTCGCTCGACACCGTCGCCGAGTGGGCCGAGCGCATCCGCGGCCAGCTGGAGCGGTTCGTCGACTTCGACGACTCGCCCACGGGCGCGATCGTCGAGAACAATCTCAACTGGACGGGCCAGGTCAGCGCGCTGGAGTTCCTGCGCGACGTGGGCAAGCACTTCTCGATCAACGTCATGCTGTCGCGGGAGACGGTGAAGCGCCGCCTCGAGGGCGACGGCATGTCGTACACCGAGTTCAGCTACCTGCTGCTCCAGTCGAACGACTACCTGGAGCTCAACCGCAGGTACGGCACCGCGCTGCAGGTCGGCGGCTCGGACCAGTGGGGCAACATCGTCGGTGGGGTCGACCTCATCCGCCGGGTCGAGGGCAAGCACGTGCACGCCCTGACCGCGCCGCTGGTCACCGACGCCGAAGGGCGCAAGTTCGGCAAGTCCACCGGCGGCGGCAGCGTGTGGCTCGACCCGGAGATGACGTCGCCGTACGCCTGGTACCAGTACTTCGTGAACGTCGACGACGTCACGGTGCTCAACTACCTGCGCCTGTTCACGTTCCTCACGCGTGAGGAGCTGGACGAGCTCGAGAAGCAGACCGCGGAGGCCCCGCACCAGCGGGCCGCGCAGAAGCGCCTCGCGCAGGAGTTCACGGACCTGGTCCACGGGGAGCGCGCGACGCAGCAGGTCATCCTCGCGTCGTCGGCGCTGTTCGGGCGGGGCGAGCTCCGCGACCTCGACGCACCGGTGCTGGAAGCGGCGCTGGCCGAGGCTCCCAAGGGGCAGGTGCGGCTGGCGGACGAGCCGACGATCGTCGACCTGCTGATCGCGTCGGGCCTGGCCGAGAGCCGGGGTGCCGCGCGGCGGACGGTCAACGAGGGCGGTGCCTACGTGAACAACACGAAGGTGACCGACGAGGAGTGGAAGCCGGCGCCGTCGGACCTGCTCCACGGCAAGTGGCTGGTGCTCCGTCGCGGCAAGCGGAACAACGCGAGCGTCCACGTCGAGCTCTGACCTGCACGTTCTGGCTCTGGAAGGCCGTCGGTCCCGCTCGGGACCGGCGGCCTTCGGTCTTTCTCGGTGTGATCGCGGTCACAGTGTGCGCGGGATTGGGCTGCGATAGCTTGTTCGTGGGTCCTGTATGGGGCTGCTGACCTGCGGTTTCTTAACCGTGGGTGATGACGGTGCCCCCGATTTGACCCTGCGTTGGCGTGCGTGTAACTTTCTCCATGTCAGCGAGGAACGGGCCGGGAACACCGGAACGGAGCGCGACACAGATCACGAACCAAGCTTCCACGGACTGTGGTAGAGTGGGTGACCTGGAAACGACGAAGACCCAGCCGGTAGCTCTTCTGAGCTCAGAGGCCAAGGGCGTCGGAAGTTTCAAATACAAGCTTAAGTACGACACAGCCCCGGAAGCGACGTCTCTTCGGAGATCCAGCTGCGGTGTGCGCGTGTTCTTTGAGAACTCAACAGCGTGCCGAAACACAGCCAGTAATATATGAATTACCTCCTCGTCGAGGTAGTTCCTTTG
>NZ_JBSGUQ010000021.1:0-165455 GCF_053608005.1 Lentzea sp. NPDC055074 | reverse complement strand
GCGTTGGGGAAACACCCGGTCCCATTCCGAACCCGGTAGTTAAGCCCTTCTGCGCCGATGGTACTGCACTGGTTACGGTGTGGGAGAGTAGGTCGTCGCCGAACATTCTTTCCAGAAGACCCCTGAGGGTCGAGCACTTCGGTGCTCCCCTCAGGGGTTTTTTGCGTGTCTGGATTCCCGGTTGCCTGCTCTGGTCTGATGGACCCATGGACGCGGTCGTGCACGTCACACTGGAATCGTTCGACGCCGCCACCCACGATCGGCTGGCAGCCGATCCGGTGCGGAACACGGTCGCTCTCACCTCGCTCGACCGCATCCGCCGGTCGCCGGCCACCGAGGAACCGCCGATCCTGATCACGTTCCACGACGACGGCGGCGTGATCGGCTCCCTGGTGCGCACCCCGCCCTGGCCGTTCCAGACAGCGGATCTTCCTCTTTCCGCGGTAGAGCTCGCGGTCTCGGTCGCCGCCAAGGTCGATCCGGACGCTCCAGGAGCAACGGGCCCGCGGGAGAGGTCTGAGGCCTTCGCCACAGCGACCGGCAAGGACTACGCGGAAACCTTGTCCACCAGGCAGTACCGGCTCGGCACGCTCACCCCGCCGTCGATCGCCGGCACCAGTCGCCTGGCCACCGAGGACGACGTCGAGCTCCTCGGCGCCTGGCGCGAGGCCTTTCTCCACGAGGCCGTGCCCGAAGCACCCGCCGCCCCTGTCGCCGAGGCGATGCGCACCTCACTTCGCCTCGGCCAGGGCCACGCCCTCTGGGAGATCGACGGCACACCGGTCGCCTGGGCGGTCGCGAGCCTCCCGCAGGCCGGCATGTCGAGGATCGGCCCGGTCTACACCCCACCCGAGCACCGCAGACACGGCTACGGCGCCGCGGTCAGTGCGGTCGCCACCCGGTGGGCACTGGACCAGGGCGCCACCGACGTCCTGCTGTTCGCGGACCTGACCAACCCGACCTCGAACTCGATCTACCAACGCATCGGCTACGAACCACTCGACGACTGGGCGGAGTTCTGGTGGAAGCACTGAGCCACAACGACATCAGGGACTTCCTCGCGGTGGCAGGGGATTTCCTCAACGCAGACCCGGTGAACCACAGCGTGCACCTCACCGGTCTCGACGCCGCGATGGCGGGCACGAGGTCACCGGTCACGCTGATCTCGTTGCACGACAACGGAACCGTTGTCGGTGCAGTGACGAGGATGGCGGGTCGTCCGCTGCACGTCGCGGCGATGCCGCCCGTCGCGGGCCCGGTGGTGGCCGAACTGCTGCGCGGTGAGGAGATCGGTGAGGTGACCGGGACTCGCGACCGGGTCGATGCCTTCCGCGCGGCCTGGCGCGCGGGCGGGCGGGAGACCTTCTCCCTGCGCCTGTACCGGCTGGAGGACCTGGTGGTGCCGGACGTCCCCGGCGAGTCGAGGCCCGCCACCCCCGCCGACGACGAGCTGGTCACGGAGTGGTGGGTCCAGTTCGTGGCGGAGCTCGACGGGGTCACGCGCGAGGAGGCCGAGCAGCGCACGCGGGACAGCCGGTGGATGTCCGCGGGTCACGTCCTGTGGCTCGTCAATGGTGTCCCGGTGTCCTGGGCGGCGAGCACCACGCCCCTCTGCGGCGTGTCCCGGGTCGGCCCGGTCTACACCCCGCCCGAACACCGCCGGCACGGCTACGCGGCGGCCGTCACCGCGGCGGTCAGCCAATGGGCGTACGGAGACGGTGCCGACCACGTCGTCCTCACAGCGGACGCGGCCAACCCCACGGCGAACTCCGTCTACCGGGGCATCGGCTTCCGCGCGGTCTCCGACTGGTCCGAGTACCGCTGGGACTGACCGAACAGCTCGGGCGCGAGCGGCCGGTTGCGGACGTGGGAGGAGAAGACGAGCGACGTCGTCGTGTCGCCGTACCGCTGCATCACCTCGACGAGCTCCTCGAGCTCCACCATCGACCGGCACACCACCCGCAGCAGCCAGCAGTCGTCGCCGGTCACGTGGTCGGCGTCGAGGACCTGCGGCAGCACCAGCACCTGCGTCCGGAACCGGGGAGTGTCGAGCGACCGCACCCGCACGCGCACGATCGACTCGATCGGCAGCCCGAGCCGCGCCGGCGACACCACCGCGGTGAAGCCGGTGATCACGCCCAGCGACTCGAGGCGCCGCACCCGTTCGGTCACGGCCGGCGCGGACAGCGACACCTCACGGCCGAGCGAGGTGAACGACATCCGCCCGTCCTGCTGCAGCAGAGACAGGATCTTCCAGTCCACGGCATCGAGCTCCACCTGGAAATCATAAGGAGAACGCTCCGAACGCCTGGACTTCCGCATGTCCGAACCGGCACCGTCCCAGCAGGATCGAAGGCATGACGAACGCACTGCGCTTCCCCGCCGCCGACCCGTCCGCCGCGGCCGCCCACTTCGCCGCCGAGCTCGCGTTCGAGGCCGACCCCGACGACGTGCACCGCGACCTGCTCGACGGCGACACCCGCGGCTACGTCCTCGTGGAGACGCGGGCTCCGAAAGCGTTTGCGCAGGCTCGCATCCCCGGTGCGATCAACCTGCCCTACCGGGACCTGCCGGCCAGCCTCGACCTCGACCCGGACCTGGTCTACATCTGCTACTGCGAGAGCTTCCAGTGCAACGCGGCGACCAAAGGGGCACTCGCGCTCGCCGAACGCGGCTACCGCGTGAAGCGGCTCTCCGGCGGCATCACGGCCTGGCGGGACGCGGGGTATCCGGTCGAGACGGATCAGCTGATCGGGGCGGGCGTATCGAAGGTCGCGTGTCACTGCTGACCGAACCCCACCTAGGCTCAAGTGCGTGAACGCACCACGCCTGCTCGTTCTGCAGCCCTCACAGTCGGACCCGCTGGCCAAGCTCGGCGGATGGCTCGAAGCAGAGGGCGTCGAGCTCGACCTCGTGCAGTTGAAGACCGAGCCCGCGCCGGCGAACCTCGACGGCTACCAGGGCGTCATCTGCCTCGGTGGGGAGATGGGCGCGCTCGACGACCTCGACCACCCGTGGCTCGCGGACGCCCGCCGGTTGCTGTCGAGCGCGGTGTCGAAGCGGCTGCCCACCCTGGCGATCTGCCTCGGCGCGCAGCTGCTCGCGGCCGCCACCGGTGGGCAGGTCCGCAAGGGTCCGCAGGGGCCGGAGGTCGGCGTGCTGCTGGTCGCGAAGCGCGACGCCGCCGCGCACGACCCCCTGTTCGCCGACCTGCCGTTCACGCCCGACGTGCTGCAGTTCCACAACGACGAGGTGCACCTGCTGCCGCCCGGCGCCGAGCACCTCGCAGCGTCCCCGAAATATCCGAATCAGGCGTTTCGGGTGGGAGAGAGCGCTTACGGCCTGCAGTTCCACATTGAGACGACCCCGGAAATCGTCTTGAACTGGGCGGCCAAGGATCCCGATTCGGCGTCCTGTGCGCGGGCTCACCACTTCGACCAGGAGTTCCTCGAAGAGGCACACCGCGACTTCGAGGAGGTGTGGCAGCCGTTCGTGGGCCGATTCGCGAAACTCGTTCGGGGAGAACTGTTGCCCGCACTCGGTTCGGGCACACAACTTCCGTTGGTGTGACGTTACTTTCGTAGGTTTTAAGACATCCTCCGTTGGCGGTACCGTAATCTCCTGGACAGCTTGTTCGATCCAGCCGGAGGATCACTGTGGATCCCGCTCTTGTAGTGATCATCGTCGTCATCACTGCTCTCATCTTCGACTTCACCAACGGGTTCCACGACACGGCCAACGCCATGGCCACCTCCATCGCCACGGGAGCCTTGAAGCCCCGCACGGCGGTCGCGTTGTCGGCGGTGCTCAACCTCGTGGGAGCGTTCCTCTCCGTCGAGGTCGCCAAGACCATCTCCGGCGGCATCGTCGACGACGCCCAGATCACGCCCGCGGTCATCTTCGGCGGGCTGGTCGGCGCGATCATGTGGAACCTCGTCACCTGGTACGTCGGCCTGCCGTCGAGCTCGTCGCACGCCCTGTTCGGCGGCCTGATCGGTGCCGCGTGGGTCGCGTCCGGTGTGGACGCCATCCACTTCGCCAAGGTCGTCGACAAGGTCCTCGTGCCCGCGATCGTCGCGCCGCTGGTCGCAGGCCTGGTCGCGGCCATCGCCACGATCGTCGTCTACCGCCTCAAGAAGGCGGCGGACCCGCGCGTGGCGCACACCGGCTTCAAGGTCGGCCAGGTCGCGTCCGCCTCGCTGGTCTCCCTCGCGCACGGCACGAACGACGCGCAGAAGACCATGGGCATCATCACGCTCGCGCTGATCACGTCCGGCTCGCTCGCCCCCGGCTCCGGCCCGCCCACCTGGGTGATCGTCAGCGCCGGTCTCGCGATCGCGGCGGGCACGTACCTCGGCGGCTGGCGCATCACGCACACGCTGGGCCGGGGCCTGACGACCATCGAGCCCGCCCAGGGCTTCGCGGCGCAGACCTCGACGGCCACGGCGATCCTCGCGTCGTCGCACCTCGGCTTCGCACTGTCCACCACGCACGTCGCGTCCGGCGGCATCATGGGTTCCGGCCTCGGCCGTGACCGCCGCGGCGTCAACTGGGGGACCATGGGCAAGATGGCCGCCGGCTGGCTGTTCACGCTGCCCGCCGCCGGTATCGTCGGAGCCCTCGCGGGCAAGTGGGCGTCGACCGGCACCGTCGGCATCATCGGCGTCGCCACCATCGGAATCGCGGTGTCGCTCGGCATCTGGATCCTGGCGCGGCGCGAGCCCGTCAAGCCGGAGCACATCGTCGACGAGGTCGCGGCCCAGGCCGAGCTGCACAAGGTGGCGGCATGAAGGTGGACTGGGAGGCGCTGCTCCAGGTCTTCGGCGCCACGCTGCTGGTCACGGTTCTGGTCGTGACGCTGTTCGTCGTCGGCATCCGTGCGCTGTCGGGTGACAAGAAGGTGCCCGCGTACGCGAGCTTCGCCGGGTGCGTCGCCGTGGTGCTCTACGGACTCTCACTGATCGTCTTCTAGACGTGTGAGGGCATTAGGGTTGGCGTCTGATGAGCGAACCAGTCCGCCACGCGTCACCAGCAAGATTCGGTCTCACCGAGCCGCGCAGCGAGGAAGTGCTGCGCGCGCTCGGCCTGTGGGCTGACCGCAGGCCCTCCGACGGCGCCGAGCCGGTGCTGCACGCGCTGTCCCGCTGCCCCGACCCCGACCTCGCGTTGCGCGGCTTGGAGCGCCTCCAAGCCGTCGCCGACTGGGACGCCCTGTCGGCCGCGCTGCACGAGGACGTCGTGGTCCGCGGGCGTCTGCTCGCGGTGCTGGGCTCGTCCACCGCGCTGTCGGACTTCCTCGTCGTGAACCCCGACCGGTGGCGTTCGCTGACCGACGACGTCGACGTGTCGTTGGAGCTCGAGGACGGCGATGTGCTGCGCACGGAGTACCGGGCGAAGCTGCTGCTCGTCGCCGCGAACGACCTCGCGCACGTCGTCGACGCCGAGCTGCCGTACGTCCCGTACGACACGGTGGCGGCACAGCTGTCCGATTTGGCCGTGTCGGCCCTACGGGCGTCGCTGAAGCTCGCCGCCGAGAAGGTGAACGGCGCGGACCGCTGCCAGCTCGCGGTGATCGCGATGGGCAAGTGCGGCGCGAACGAGCTGAACTACGTGAGCGACGTCGACGTCGTGTTCGTCGCCGAGGGCGATCTGGGCGTGGCGACCCGCCTCGCCAGCACGATGATGCAGATCGCCGGCCAGTCGTGCTTCGAGGTCGACGCGGCGCTGCGGCCGGAGGGCAAGGCCGGCGCGCTGGTCCGGACGCTGGACGGGCACGCTTCGTACTACAAGAAGTGGGCGCGGACCTGGGAGTTCCAGGCGCTGCTGAAGGCACGGCCGGTCGCCGGGGACGCCGAGCTGGGGCAGGCGTACCTCGACGTCGTGCGGCCGTACGTGTGGACGGCGGCCGAGCGCGAGAACTTCGTCGAGGACGTGCAGGCGATGCGGCGCCGGGTCGAGGACCACGTGCCGACGCCGCTCGCGGACCGTGAGCTGAAGCTCGGCCGCGGTGGACTGCGGGACGTCGAGTTCGCGGTGCAGCTGTTGCAGCTCGTGCACGGGCGTTCCGACGAGGACCTGCGCATCCAGGCCACGACGGCGGCGCTGGCCGCGTTGGGGCAGGGCGGGTACGTCGGGCGTGACGACGCGGCGGACTTCGGGCGCTCGTACCGGTTCCTGCGCACGCTGGAGCACCGGCTGCAGCTGCAGCGTTTACTGCGCACGCACCTCTTCCCGGCCGACGACGACGTGACGGCGCTGCGGTGGCTGGCGCGGTCGGTGGGGCTGGCGGCGGACGGGCGGAAGTCCGAGGGGCAGGTGCTGCTCGCGGAGTTCCGCAGGCACGCCAACCAGGTCCGGCGGCTGCACGAGAAGCTGTTCTACCGGCCGCTGCTGCAGTCCGTGGCGGGCGTGCCGACCGAGGCGTTGCGGCTCACCACCAAGGAGGCCGTGGCCCGGCTGGCCGCGTTGGGCTACACGTCGCCGGACGGCGCGTTGCGGCACATCCAGGCGTTGACGCACGGGATGTCGCGGCGTGCTCGCATCCAGGGCGCGCTGCTGCCCGTGCTGCTCGACCTCTTCGCCGGCACACCCGATGCGGACGGCGGGCTGCTGGCGTACCGGAAGGTGTCCGAGGCGCTCGCGGAAACCCCCTGGTACCTGAGGCTCCTGCGGGACGAGGGCGCGGTCGTCGAACGGCTCGCGGCGCTGCTCGGCACCTCCCGCTTCGTGCCGGACCTGCTGGTGCGCGCGCCGGAGGTGATGCGGCTGCTGGCGGATACGGACGCGCTTGTCGGCGGCGACCCGCACACCATCGGGAAACCCTTGCGCAGCGCTGTTTCCCGGTACGACGACCCGGCGCGGGCGATTGCGGCCGCACGATCGTTGCGGCGTCACGAGATGCTGCGGATCGCCGCCGCGGACCTGCTGGGGTTCATGCCCCTGCGGACCGTCTGCGTCTCGCTGTCCGAGGTGTGGGGTTCGGTGCTGCAGAGCGCCCTGGACGCGGCGGTGCGCGCATCCGGTGAACCCGTGGCCGCGTTGTCCGTGATCGGCATGGGCCGACTCGGCGGACACGAGCTCGGGTACGGCTCGGACGCCGACGTGCTGTTCGTGTGCAGGCCGATCGAGGGCGTCTCCGACTCCGAGGCGGCGAAGTGGGCGAGCGGCGTCGTCGAGAAGATACGGCGGCTGCTCGGTGCGCCGTCGCAGGACCCGCCGTTGCAGGTCGACGCCGACCTGCGGCCGGAAGGCCGGCAGGGGCCGCTGGTGCGGACGCTGGAGTCGTACCGCGCGTACTACCGGCAGTGGGCCGAGCTCTGGGAGAAGCAGGCGCTGCTGCGGGCCCGGTTCATCGCGGGTGACGCCGAGCTGGGCGCCGAGTTCGAGGCGTTGATCGAGCCGTTGCGCTACCCGGCCGACGGGCTGGACGCGGCGTCCGTGCGGGAGATCAGGCGGATCAAGGCGCGGGTCGACGCGGAACGGCTGCCTCGCGGCGCCGATCCGAGCACGCACACCAAGCTCGGCCGCGGCGGGCTCGCGGACGTCGAGTGGACCGTGCAGTTGTTGCAGCTGCAGCACTCCGGCGCCGTGCCCGGGCTGCGCACACCGTCCACAATGGCCGCGATGGAGGCCGCCGTCTCCGCCGGTCTGCTCGCCGCGGAGGACGCGGCCTCGCTGACGGCCGCGTGGAACCTCGCGACGCAGGCGCGCAACGCCGTGATGCTGGTGCGGGGCAAGGCTTCTGATCAACTTCCGACGTCCGGGCGCGATCTCGTCGCCGTGGCGTCGGTGATGGGGCACGAGCCCGGCGGCGATCCGGGCGAGTTCCTGGAGGAGTACCGCAGGACCACTCGTCGTGCACGTGCGGTGGCGGAGCGTGTCTTCTACGGTGAGAAACCGTGAAAGCCATCGCGTACGACCGGTTCGGCGACGCCGAGGTCATGTCGTTGCAGGAGCTGCCCGACCCGCTGATCGGGCCTGACCAGGTCCTGGTGGAGGTGCGCGCGGCCGGGGTGAACCCGGTGGACTTCAAGGTCAGAGCGGGGTACCTGCAGGGGCTGATCCCGCACCACCTGCCGTTGATCCCCGGCTGGGACGTGTCCGGGGTCGTGCGGGAGGTCGGCATCGGCGTGCACGAGTGGAAGCCGGGCGACGAGGTGCTCGCGTACGCGCGCAAGGACCACGTCCAGTTCGGTTCCTGCGCCGAGCTGATCTCCGTGCCGGTCCGGATGCTCGCGCGCAAACCGTCCACCGTGGACTTCGTGACGGCGGCCGCGTTGCCGCTGGCAGGGCTGACGGCGCTGCAGGCGTTGAAGGTCGTCGGTACCGGTTCCGGGGACGTCGTGCTGGTGCACGCGGCCGCCGGCGGTGTCGGGCACCTCCAGGTGCAGATCGCGCGTGAGCTGGGTGCTTCGCGGGTCATCGGCACCGCGTCGCCGCGCAACCACGAGTTCGTGCGCTCGCTCGGGGCCGACCCCGTCGCCTACGGTGATGCGCTGGTCGACGCGGTCGCGGAGCTCGTCGGCGGGGACGGCCGGGTCGACGTGGTGATCGACAACGCGGGCGGGCTCGCGTTCGACCAGTCGTTGCTGCTGGTGCGCGACCGGGCGCGGATGACGTCCATTGTGGACGGGGCGAGGGCGCTGGAGAACGGCGTGGTCAACACCTGGGCGCGGCCCGACGCCGCGCAGACGCAGTGGCTGGTGGACCTGGTCGCGGCCGATCGGCTCCGCGTCGAGGTGCAGCAGACTTTTCCGTTGGCAGAGGCCGTGAAGGCGCACAAGCTGCTCGAAGGTGGCCACGTGCGAGGAAAAGTCGTACTGACGGTCTGAAATCTTCAGGTATTTCTTCGGGTTCGGGGGCGCTCCTCACAGGGCGCCCCCGAACCCGAACCGCTCAGTCCTCGTCGGAATCGGGGTCCACCGCCGGAGCGCTGGTGTAGACCTCGACCACCCACTCCTCCTCCAACGCTTCCGCGTCGTCGGTGTCGGGCACGAGCCGGTTGTAGACGCGGACACCGAGGTCGAGCACGTCAGCGGCCTGAACCGCTTCGAGCGCATCCGGTGCGGAGTCGAAAATGTGGGTGGTGAGCAGCTGCGGAGCCGTGAATTCGGCGACATCTTGAGACACGCGCGGACCCTAGCGCATTGACGTTTCACCCAATCGAGATGAGACTGGGGCGCGCTCAGTGGGGGAGCTGTAGTCGTCGGGGGTCTAGCAGAGGAAGTCATGCAGCATCGCAGGGTCGCGCGCCGAGGAAAGACCGTGATCGCCATCGCGGGCGTGGCTGCCGGGGTGCTCGCACTACTCGGTGTGATCGAATATGCACTGAGTGGCAACAACTCCGCCGCCCAGCCCAACGTCACCGCCACGACGACTACGTCGAACGGCGTCGAAACCCCTGATGGCGCACTGGAAACCACGGAGCCGTCGGCGGAAACGAAGGTCACGACGGGCTCGTTCAAGCAGCAGCGCGGCATGCTGACCATAGAGGTCACCCGCGTAGAAGCCGCGAACAGCCGCGTGAAGCTCTTCGTGACGGCCACGAACGCCTCCCAGGCCAGGATGACCCTCCCCGTCGTCGGCATCGCCGTTGTGGACGATCTGAACCGCACCTACGCGGCGTCGAGCAGCAAGTGGGACGGCCTCGTCTCGCAGGGCACCACGACCTCGGGCACCGTCGTCCTCGACGAGAAGCTCGGCACGGGTGTGAACTCGCTCACGCTGACGTTCGGCTCGATCTCCGGCCAGTTCGCGCCGACCGGCGCCGCGATCACGGTCACCGGAATCCCGCTGCCCAAGTGATTTTCTGACAAGACCGGGTCCACCTGGTGCACGACTCGGCTGTGCGCCAACGGTCCCACCCGCTCCGAAGCGTGGCGCGAGCCGGAAAATGCCGGAGCCGGAAGAAAACCGCGAGGAATCGCGCTGGGCGTCGCTTACCCTCTCGCCTGTGAAGTACCTGTTCTTCTGGGGCCATCAGCCCGAACGCGACGGCCGCATCGGCAAGGGCTGCCTGTCGCAGTGGTGGCCGTGCACCTTCGACGTCGACGGCCAGTCCTTCGCGTCCGCCGAGCACTACATGATGTGGCGCAAGGCTTTGCTCTTCGGCGACACCGCCGTGGCCGCCCGCGTGCTGGCAGCCCGCACACCGGGCGAGGCCAAGGCACTGGGCCGCGAGGTGTCCGGCTTCTCCGACCCTGAATGGGTTTCCGAGCGCCTGCAGATCGTCGTCGAGGGCAACCTGGCGAAGTTCGGCCAGGACCCGGCGCTGCGTTCTTACTTGCTAGGCACGGGTTCCCGTGTGCTGGTCGAGGCCAGTCCGCAGGACCGCGTGTGGGGCATCGGGCTCGTCGCGTCCGACCCGCGTGCCGCGGACCCCGCCCAGTGGCTGGGACTCAACCTGCTCGGCGAGGCGCTGATGGAAGTGCGTACCCGGCTGTCCGCCTGAGTCCTCTGTAGATCTTCGTGAACCCCGCGGCCGTCCCGTACGTGTGTTCTTACGTCAGGGACATCCGGCAGGGGAGCACTGATGTTCAGCTATTCCGGACCGGCACGGCTCATCTACGCGGACGGCAACGCGTTCGAGATGGAGCGGGTCGATCTGATCGAGACCGTGAACGACGGCGGCGAGTGGCAGCTGTCCGGCGCGGGCACGGCCACCGAGGAACTCGTCGGTGGTGAGGCCCGCATCAAGCTGCCGACCGGCGGTGAGGCAGATGTGCTCGTGTCGAACGTCCGGGTGAGCGAGTCGTCGTCCACGGTGACCCTGCTCGCCACCTAGCCCGGCCACCGGT
The DNA here is from genome assembly GCF_053608005.1 of Lentzea sp. NPDC055074. Taxonomy (NCBI): domain Bacteria; kingdom Bacillati; phylum Actinomycetota; class Actinomycetes; order Pseudonocardiales; family Pseudonocardiaceae; genus Lentzea; species Lentzea sp. NPDC055074. The sequence continues at coordinate 154,659 of NZ_JBSGUQ010000021.1, read as the reverse complement.
CCGGATACCTTCACCGGATGACGGATGTCCGCGATTTCCGCGGTGCCTGCCACGAGGCCGCGCGTCGCACGGGCGGCAAGGTGGTCGAGTTCCGCCTGGCCGACGGCGTGACGCCCAACTTCCACCAGGGACTCGTCGACTGCGGCGGCCGCATCGTCGCCGTGGTGTGCACGCGTGACTCCAAGGTGCTGGCAGGCGCGGAACCTCACGCCGTCGGGGAGTCGGGTCCGCTCACGTTCGTTGACGCTCCGGAACTGGTGGCCGTGCTGTCGGAGCTGCTGCCCGGGGTTCGGGTGCTCACCCGGTTCGAGTTGGACGGTCCGTTCGACGCTGCGGCCTGGCCGCACCTCTCACCGAACGACGCCACCTACTGGCGTCCGGGCACCCTGGGCGAAGCGCTTTTCAACTACTGGGACTGAGGAACGCGGACAAGACGAAGGGCCGGGCGACTGAGACAGTCACCCGGCCCTCGGCCTTGGTCAGATCAAGCGGTGAGGCCGCCGATCACACGTCGTAGGTTTGTCGCCGGTGGCCAGCTAGCTGCGGTTCGCGCTGCGCACCTAGGTTGACCTGCTGGTTTGTTCTCGACGTTTGCCGTCGTTGATCGACGCTGATCCACGTCTGACGGCCTGGAGACGGCCTGATCTTGGTTCCAAGCTGGCACCTCGAACTGTTACGTCGGTGATCTGACGTTCGATGAGAACGGCATGGGCGAAGTCGACAAGCGTGCGTGGCCGGCCTTTCATCGAGTGGTAGGGGCTGCTGGCGGCGCGACATTTGGAGTGCTCGCCGCGCTGGCCTTGGGTCCTGAGGCAGCGGGCATCCTGGGCAATGCGTCAGGGCCGCTCTTAGAGGAACTGTCCTATGCCGTGGAGCAGCTGCTGAGGCGTCAGATCGGCAGAGTGCAGACAGCCACCGAGGAGGCAGTTGTTGAGGGGAACTGCACCGTTGAAGAGCTGTTACAGCAGTCGTTGGCGGATGATCGCAGGGCAGCTGTGATGACCGCTGCTTTGCAAGCTGCGGCCGTTGCCCATGACGAAGCAACTGTGAGAGCTCTTGGCCGCGCGTACGCCAGGGGCGTTCTGACCAGGGACGACGCAAAGGTTGACGAGCAGCGGCGGGTCGTATCGGCTCTTGCTGCGCTTGAACCCGTCGACGTGCGAGTCTTGCATCTGATGCGGCAAGGACAGTGGATCAAACATCCTGTCGATGGGCGCAAGATTCCTGCGATTGTCGATGTGGATCCAAGGGTTGCGACGGTCGTTGATGCGGTTGTGGCCAGGCTGTCGACTGAGGGCCTGATCATCAGTGATGTCCCAGGCATGCTTTCCTCTAGTCGATTCGAGATCACAGCCTTCGGTCTTCTGTGTCTCTCCGCGCTAGCCGAAGTTGGCCATCAAGCGACTGGCCACGATGAGCATCCAACGGTGGCCGTTGACGCGGAGCGTTGACGGGCGTCGATCGCCGTGCCCAGCTCGGTCAACTCAACCACGGCGCGATCATCCCGGACGGAGTTCGCTGACAGCTCGTGGTGTCGGTTCCGCCGACGGCGGCGCGCTGCCACGCCACCACGGGGACCGCGCCGCCGAGGCCGGCGGGCGGAGCGAAGCGGGAGCCCGACGTGCCCGGATGGATGCGGGCCACGCTGGTAGGTGACCGGCCCGCCGCGCGCCGACGGCGGCGGCGCCTTGATCCCATATAGCTGAATTCAGCAGTACACCGCATTGGTTGGTTGTCGTGTTTCGGCTGATGCTTGATACGTTGGCTCCACCTGATGCTTGACACCGCTGGTCACAGGTTCGATCACCTGAACATCGCTGCTCTGATGGCTCGACTTTCAGGGGGCGCGCCAACACAACGGCGGGCAGTCAGGCCTACACATCACTCGGGTTGTCGTCTCCAGCCGGCCAGCACGCTCCATCGCTCCACCGCCGCGACAGGATCGTCTGCTGAGGCCACCATCTCGACGCATAGCGGTGTTGCCGCTGCCCGGAGTCTGCCGTCCTTCGCGTAGCCCAAAACGATGCAGCGCAACCGCTGTCCCAACTCAGGCCACGGCTCACCCGGCTGGTCTGTGATGTACGAGCTGTCCACGAATCCGCGTTCGCCGTCCTCGGATTCGATCAGGAGCCCGTACCGAACACGGCCAGTGACCAAGCAGTGCACGATGTCGTACCTGCTCCGCGCCTGGATCTCCATGGCTCGCTCCCACAACGTCGTCATTGCCGCACGCGGCACCACCGTAGCCACCATCGGCGCGCTACGACGGGCTGTCGCTGTACCGGACTGACTAGGTCTGGCATCAAGCATCAGGTGAAGCCGAATCGTCAACCATCACCTGAAGCCCGACAACCGCATTGGTTGGCGGTCATGCACAGGTGACAATCTCGACCCACGTACGTCCCTGTCAGATGCTCTCGGGATAAGAAGATCTTGCGTTGCGCCGCGCGTCCTTGCTGGATTTGATGACCGGCCTGACTAGGCTCAGACGCACTAACGCCTAGTCAGGCCGGTCATCGTTGAACCGAGCAAGTCAACTGGTGTGACCAGTCTCCTTGATCAATTTCTGGCGCTATCTGCGCTGATCAGGGCTAGTCTGATCGTGGCCTAACCGTGGCTCTCGGTTGACAGGGGACGGGCCTGACGTAGCATATGTGTTACGCCCGCACCGGAGGGCTTGTCGTCATCTCCTGTACCGCCGCCCACACTGGAGGTGAGCTTATGTCGGCTGTGCCAACCACGTTTTGGGACGACCTCGCTGAAGACTTGAAGGACCCCGTGTTCCTTCGTGCGTACATCGCGGAGTCCTACAGGATCGAGACCATCGACCGCTTGGTCAACACGCTGGACGAGGCAAGAGCCGCCAGTGGCCTGACGAAGGCTGATCTGGCGCGTGCTATCAACCTTGATCCAGCTGTGGTCCGGCGTCTGCTGTCTGCTGGTCACCGAAATCCGACTATCGGAACACTGGCGGAAGTGGCAACGGCGCTAGGTTTCCGCCTGACGCTTGAGCCGCTTCCCGAAGCTGAAAAGACCGAGGTCATCGAGCCTTTGAGAACGGGACGAGCGAAGAACGGATCGAAGCTTGCTCGCTTTCTGGGGATCAAGCGGAATGGCGAGAAGTCGATGGTCGCTGGCTCATGTTAGCCAAGAGAGCGAGGGTTTCGACGCTTGTACTCGTCGCCGAGAGCTCTAATTTTGGCGTACTCGGCAGGATCGATCTCCGTTTTGAACGGCTTGTCTCGGCCGTCGATTACTACTAGAAGTGGCTTTTCTGGACCCTCTGCCGAGTAGTCAAGCAGGCAGTAGAGCCGGTAGTGGTGACGACGCGGGCCATCCTTGCGGACCTCAAACCAGCCCGCCATGTCTCCCTTCATCGCCTCCCAGTAGCCGCCGCCCGAGAACCTCTTGGGCGGCGCGGCAGCGACTGCGGCAAGTGCTGACTTCATGGCCGCACGCACGTTGGCAGGGCAGACGTCGTTGAGGAAGTCACGACCTGGGCACGCTTCGTTGGGATCGTCCTCTTTGTGGCGTTTGAAGTAGACGATGTCATGGGCGTCGTCGCTGGACGGCTGGGTGCGCAGCTCGACACTCTTGTCGTTAGCTCCACGCTTCTTTTGCGCCATCACCCCGCCATTCTACGCAATAGCATTGCCACTTTCGAGTGAACATGCGCTGTGCTGCTATTTGAATTTCTTATTACTTGGCGGTTCGAGCTGGAGTTGGTTCGTGGAGATCATGACTTTGGTGAATCGCTGCGAGGCGTGGTGCTAGCTCCGGGCAGGTCGGTGCGGAGTGACTACGTGGGGGTTTCGTCGACCAATTTTGAACGCAAGACGGGCGCTGACCTGCGGATATGCAGTAGGTGTCCAGTCCGGCGAAAGTTGTCTCCCCCTAGGTCTTCAACCTACATTGGCGCGTTGCCTAGCTCGCGGTCTGATCCTCGTAGGGCAGGTCAAAGCGAGGACTGGACAAGGGCAAGCAGCTTGTCGGCGAGGCCAGGTGCAGCAGCAACAGTGTGGGCTGACGTGGCTGAATGTGGGGTGCCAGAGCTATCTGTGACGATCACTCCTGCCTCGCGTGCGATAAGTACGCCCGCAGCGATGTCCAAGGTCTGGTTTGACAAGATCACGGCGCCGTCGATGCGGCCTTCTGCCAGCCAGACGAGATCGTGGGCTGCCGACCCGAACATGCGAACACGCTCGACCTGAGCGGCCAGCGCGGCTGTGAGAGCGACCCGTTTGAGGTTCTTCTCTGCGGCTCCTTCGCCGAAGGCAAAGTCGCCGATCGCCACCACTGACTTGTGCAACTCCTTGGTCCTGCTTGCGGCGAGCTTCGTACCGTTGACAAACGCGCCCTTGCTCGTCACGGCTGAGTAGTGAAGATCCATGTACGGCAGCGAGACCGCAGCGACGACAGCGTGCTCACCGTGCATCAGGGCAAGGGAGATCCCGCACAGTTGAGTTTCGGCTCAAGCTCCACGTCTTTCCGTACTTCGGGGACGACGAGCTGCGGGTGATCCTGCCGTCCACGATCCAAGCGTGGGACCGGAAGCTTCAGAAGAAAGGGCTCGCCGAGACCTACCGTCGGACGATCTTCGCCAACGTTTCAGCAATCCTGACGGCTGCGGTGGACGACGAGCGCATCCGCAAGAACCCCTGCAACGCCAAGTCGGTCAAGAAGCCGCGCGGCGAGTATCCGAAGATCGTGCCCTGGACGCCTGAGCGGGTGCAGGCGGTTCGGGCTTCGATCGGGGAGCGGTACCGCGTTGGCGTAGACCTCGGCGCAGGTGCCGGCTTGCGGCAGGGAGAGGTCTTCGGGTTCTCGCCGGACGACGTGGATGAGTCGGAGGGTGTCATCCACGTCATGCGTCAGATCAAGATCGTGCGCGGCAAGATGATCTTTGCTCCACCGAAGCACGGGAGGACTCGGGACGTACCTCTGGCCAGCAGCCTCGCGGAGTCGATCGACGCGCACGTTCAGAAGTTCGAGTCGCTTCCGATCACGCTCCCGTGGGGGACTCCTGACGGCAAGCTCGTGACGGTGCCGCTGTTGATCTATACCCGAGAGTCGAAGCAGATCTACCGACACTCGTTCAACCACCACGTGTGGAAGCCAGCGCTTGTCGCAGCTGGCGTGCTGAGTCCTGGACGTGCAGAAGGGTTCCATGCCTTGCGGCACTTCTTCGCATCGATGTTGCTGGATGAGGGCGTGAGCATTCGGGCGCTCGCTGAGTACCTCGGGCACGCCGATCCAGCTTTCACGCTACGTGTCTATACCCATCTGATGCAGGCAAGTCACTTGCGAGCCCGGCTTGCGATCGATCGAGCGTTTGGTGCCGAGAGCTGACAGGTCCTGTGCTTCCGATGCTGTGTTGACGCTGGCAAGTATCAGATCTGCTTCAGTGGGCGATAGAGCAGGTTAAGTCGAGTGCAAATCACAAGCTTGGGAGTCTGACTTGACTGGTGAAAAGACGTCGGAGCGGGAAGTTCCTCGTAACGTTTCTATCGATGACGAGGACGGTGAGAGGGTTGTCAGGGTTAGGCACACTGTGGAGGGCGGCCAAAAAGTCGTAATCGAGGAGCGGTTTCCTGACGCGCTTTCTCATCTCTATCACCCCAGGGGGGTGAACGAGGAAATTCCGCTATATGCAGGCGACTTCAGGTTGAACGATGGTGATGCTTCAGGAGATTTTACGGGGGAGGTCTATTTTAGTTGGCTCCCTACTCCGCGTACTTTTTTTGAGGGTGACGCCGATGGGTTGCGCATCCATGATCTTCTGGGTGATGACTCGCAAGGCTCTCATTGGTCGAGTATGCCTACCGTTACGCTGCCTGAGGCTGTCGGCGTTCCTGAGGCGCCTCGGGAGCGTTCGTACACTTGGGATAGTGATCGGCGGGTCTATAGATCCGATCGCTTGGGTGATCAGATTGTCGGCGATCTCAGTATTGAGGTCGATAGGCTGACTTTCTGGATCCCTAATGGCTGGAAAGGTCCGTTCGATGCCTCTCGCATTCGAGCGTCCGATCAGCCTTGGGTGTGGTGGCAAGGAAGGATTGAGGTTGATGTTGAGGAGTGGTCAATAAAGATCGATTCTTTGCGTGAGGCTGGTAAACGTGAGTTTTGGGAAGAATTGCGGGGCAGTGGTGGGTGGCGCTTCACTCATGTCGGTGAGCTGCGCCGAAGTGACGGAGAGAAGTTCAAATTTGAGGATGTGGAGGCCATTCTTCATCAAATAGGACTGGCCATCACGCTTACGCTGGGTCGCCAGGTCCGGCCTCTGCTGCCGGTGGGTTGGCTAGATGGCGCCCCTCGCTGGTCATCATGGCGGACGGGTCCTATAGATAGGATGCTGGGGGTTCGTTCTTGGAGTGATCAATCAATCTTTGCGGAACAACTATCCGAGGTTATCGAAAGAGTAATCTCGTGGTGTCGAGATCCTGGCAATGCGGAACTGCTGCAATACTCTGTTTCTTACTATGCGGCCGCCAGTTTCGGTTCGAGTGCTGAGTTGGGCGTCGCTTTGCCTCTCTCCGCCCTTCAGATGCTCGCGTATGACCGGTTTGTCGAACAACGCCGCTTGTATACGCCTCGGCAGTGGAAAGATGGTCTGCATACGGAAGAGGAGATCAGGCTCCTCCTGGACGATTGTGGAATTGATCTGGAAATTCCGGATCACATGGAGTATCTGAAGTCTGTTTCGGCGGCTCTGGGTCCCATGCCAGATGGTCGTCATCGTGATGCGCTGCGATGCATCGTGGATATGCGAAACGTTGTGATTCATCCAACTCGCAGAAAGCCGGTTATCTGGAACCATGAGCAATGGGTGGAGGCATCGATGATAGCGGTCCATCTTCTGGAGCTGGCTATGCTGAACCTTATCGGCTACAGAGGAAGGACCCGATCGGTCATGCAGCCCGGCACGTGGCTCGGGACCGTGTTCCCCGTTCCATGGGTATGAGCAAGCTGTAATTGCTGATCGTCGTTCATATGCCGAGGGCCGGGCGACAAGTTGTCACCCGGCCCTCGGCATATGAACGATCAGGCGGCCGTCTCCACGCTGGACGGCCTGGAGACGGCCTGGCTGGGGCTTAAACCGGTGAAACGGCTGGTCAAAGCCCCGCGCCGATCACACGTCGTAGTACAGCGCGAACTCGTAGGGGTTCGGGCGCAGACGCAGCGGGTCGATCTCCTCGGAGCGCTTGTACGAGATCCAGGTGTCGATCACGTCCGGCGTGAACACGCCGCCCTCGAGCAGGAACTCGTGGTCGGCCTCCAGGTTGTCCAGCACCGCGTCGAGGGTGGCCGGGACCTGCTTGACGTCGCGGGCCTCCTCGGGCGGGAGCTCGTAGAGGTCCTTGTCGATCGGGGCCGGCGGCTCGATCTTGTTCTTCACGCCGTCGAGGCCCGCCATGACCATCGCCGAGAAGGCGAGGTACGGGTTGCCCGAGGAGTCGGGGCAGCGGAACTCGATGCGCTTGGCCTTCGGGTTGTTGCCCGTGATCGGGATGCGGACGCACGCCGAGCGGTTGCGCTGCGAGTACACGAGCGAGACCGGGGCCTCGTAGCCCGGGACCAGGCGGTGGTAGGAGTTCACCGTCGGGTTGGTGAAGGCCAGCAGCGACGGGGCGTGGTGCAGGATGCCGCCGATGTAGTGGCGGGCGGTGTCGGAGAGACCCGCGTAGCCGCTCTCGTCGTGGAACAGCGGCGAGCCGTCCTTCCACAGCGACTGGTGCGTGTGCATGCCCGAGCCGTTGTCGCCGAACAGCGGCTTCGGCATGAAGGTGACGGACTTGCCGGCCTGCCAGGCGGTGTTCTTGATGATGTACTTGAACAGCATCAGGTCGTCCGCGGCGTGCAGCAGCGTGTTGAACTTGTAGTTGATCTCGGCCTGGCCGCCGGTGCCCACCTCGTGGTGCGCGCGCTCGACGGTGAAGCCCTGGGCCTCCATGTTGAGGACCATCTGGTCGCGCAGGTCGGCGTAGTGGTCGTTCGGGGTGACGGGGAAGTAGCCACCCTTGTACTTGACCTTGTAGCCGAGGTTGCCGCCCTCTTCCTCACGGCCGGTGTTCCACCAGCCGGAGACCGCGTCGATCTTGTGGAACGCGGAGTTGGCGGTCGTGTCGAACTGGACCGAGTCGAAGATGTAGAACTCCGCCTCGGCACCGAAGTACGCGGTGTCGGCGATGCCCGAGTCGGTGATGTACTGCTCGGCCTTGCGCGCGATGTTGCGCGGGTCGCGGCTGTACGCCTCACGCGTGAACGGGTCGTGCACGAAGAAGTTGACGATCAGCGTCTTCTCGATGCGGAACGGGTCGAGACGCGCGGTGTACAGGTCGGGCAGCAGCAGCATGTCCGACTCGTGGATGGACTGGAAGCCGCGCACGGAGGAGCCGTCGAAGGCGAGTCCCTCTTCGATCGCGTCGGCGTCGAACGCCTTGGCGGGCAGCGTGAAGTGCTGCATCACGCCCGGCAGGTCGCTGAACCGCACGTCGACGAACTTGACGCCCTCGTCGGTGATGAACTTCAGCACCTCGTCGGAATTCTTGAACACCCTCGTCGACTCCTTGACTATGGAATACGGCTGGCCATCGCGAGCGACCGTATGTCGGCGGTGTTGCCCGTCCGTCACTCTGATGTTTCGCCAGTGTTAACGGGGACGGTCGAAGGGGCAAGACGACCACCCCGTGCTCACCCGTTGAGCACGCCTTTACTCTGGTGGGGTGAGCAGGTGGACCGGTTCGTGGCTGTCTGGACCTAATTCGGTGCTGTCGCCGGGTGACGACTCGAACGACGGCACGCAACAGCGGTGGCGCGGTGAGCGGCACGGCTTCCCCAAGGACGGGCCGGGCTCCATCGCCTCGATCGGGCGGCGCACGTTCGCCATCCTCGTCGACTTCCTCCTCGCGGCGGGCGTGGCGGCGGTGTTCACCCAGCCCGACCTGCCCAAGAACTGGAGCCTGCTGGCCTGGTTCGTGATCACCACGGTCGCCGTCGCGTTCTTCGGGTTCACCCCGGGCCACGCGCTGCTCGGGCTGCGGGTGGCGCGGATCGACGGCAAGACGTTCGTGCACCTGCCGCGGGCCCTGCTGCGCACCGTCCTCATCTTCCCGCTGATCCCGGCGCTGGTCTGGGACGCGGACGGCCGCTGCCTGCACGACAAGGCGGCCGGCACCGTGGTCATCAAGGTCCGGTAGCGCCCCGCCGGAACCTGCCGGGAGCCACGCCGAACTCGCGCTTGAACGCCGTCGCGAAGGCGAACTCGGACGTGTAGCCGACCTGGCGCGCCACCGCCGCCAGGGTCTCGTCGCCGTCGCGCAGCATCCGCGCGCCGGTGCTCAGCCGCCACCAGGTCAGGTAGGCCATCGGCGACTGCCCCACCAGCGCGGTGAACCGGCGGGCGAACGCGGTCCTCGACATCCCCGCCCGGCCGGCGAGCCCGGCGACGCTCCACGGGTGCGCCGGTTCGCGGTGCATGTGGCGCAGGGTCGCGGCGATGACCGGGTCGGTGAACGCCGCGCACCAGCCCGTGCCGGACGTGCGTTCGGACTCCTCCTCCAGCCACGCGCGCAGCAGGTACACGAACAAGAGGTCGAGCAGCGCCGGCAACGCGGCCCCCGCGCCGGGCTTCGACTCCGTGACGTCCGCGCCGAGCAGGTCCACGGCGGCGCGCAGCGCGGGGTGCCGGCCGGGCCGGGCGCGCAGGTGCAGCACGTCCGGCAGGGTGCGCAGGAACGGGTGCGCCTGGCCGCGGTCGAGCCGGTAGGCGCCGCACACCAGATGGGTGGTCGCGGCGGGGTCGTTCGGAGCGTCGTCGGAGTCGCGGGCCGGCGGCAGGTCGGCCGTGGTGCGGTCCGGGCGGTCGCTCAGGCCGTGCAGTGCGCCGTGCGGGAGGAAGACCACGTCACCGGCGTCGAGGCGCACCGGTTCTCCGGACGGCGGGATCAGCCAGCACGAGCCGCGCACCACGACGTGGAAGCCGGCGCCGGGGTACGGGCCGAAGCGGTGACCCCACGGCCCGGCGAAGCGGGTGCGCGTGAACTTGGCGCGGCCGACGCGCATGGTCGCGATGACATCGGTGAAGACGTCCACAGCGTCACCCTAGCTGCGGTCCTTTCGCGTATTTCCCAGGCCGTTTCAGGCATGGGAACGACCGCGTGCCGGTTCCTACGGTGGATCACATGACCGCTTACGTAGTGATCGACTCGGACATCGACGACGAGGAAGGCTTCCAGCAGTACGTGGACCAGGTCTTCCCGCTCCTGGAGAAGGCCGGGGCCCGCAACGTCCTCGACGAGGCCACGCCGCTCGTGCTCGAGGGCGACTGGTCGTGGCGCAGGCTCGTGATCCACGAGTTCGAGAGCAGGCAGGCCGTGGAGGACTTCTGGAACTCGCCGGACTACCAGCCGCTCAAGGAGCTCCGCAGGCGGTACTCGACGGTGCGGGTCGTCGTCGGCGGGGCCTGAACGCGAAAACGCCGCCTGTCCCATTGGCGAAGGACAGGCGGCGTTCGTCGGACTCGAGGTGTCAGCCCCGGCGGCGCATGGCGCGCTGGACGTTGCGCATCTTCGCGCCCGCGGGCATGGGGCCCTTGGGCAGCGCGGCACCGCGGCTGGCGAGTGCGGCGAGGCGGGTCTCCAGCGTGTCGACCTGGGCGGCCGTGATGTTGCGCGGCAGCTTCATCAGCTTCGACTGGAGCTTCTTCAGCGGGACCTGGCCCTCTTCGCTGCCGATGATGAAGTCGTAGATCGGGGTCTCGCCGACGACGCGGGCGATGCGCTTCTTCTCCTGCGCGAGGAGCGGCTTGACCCGCTGCGGCGCGCCCTCGGCGACCAGAACGACGCCCGGCCGGCCCAGCACGCGGTGCACGGCGTCGAGCTGCGTGGTGCCCGCGACGGCGGGGGTGACGCGCCAGCGGCCGCGCAGGTTCTCGAGCGCCCAGGCGCCCGCACCCGGCTGGCCGTCCGCCTTGCGGAAGACGTTGCTCTGCACGCGGCGGCCGAAGATGATCACGGCCAGCAGCGCGCCGATCGCGACGCCCAGCGGCACGAACATCCAGACCGCGTCGAAGACGATGCCCAGGACCACGGCGATCGCGGTGACGCCGAGGATCGCTCCCAGCATCAGCGGGATGAGCGCCTTGTCCTCGCGGCGCTGCATCTTGAACGCCTCGAAGATCTGCTTGCGCCGCTCACGTGAAGCCGCGCGGCGAACCTTCGCCGCTTCCTTCGCCGCCGCCTTGTCCTGCTTACCTGCCATGTGCCCAGGATACGGCGCGCTGGTCTCGGTGTTGCATCGGCCATCTGCGAGACTGCCGGGCATGGACGCGTTGCTGGAGGGTCTTGATCCGGAACAGCGCGCCGCGGTCGAGGCCCCGCGCGGCCCCGTGTGCGTGCTCGCGGGTGCCGGTACCGGCAAAACGCGCACCATCACGCACCGCATCGCGTATCTGTGCCAACGCGGTCACGTCGCTCCGTCGCAGGTCCTCGCCGTCACGTTCACCAAGCGCGCCGCGGGGGAGATGCGCACGCGTTTGCGTTCTCTGGACGTGCACGGCGCACAGGCCGTGACGTTCCACGCCGCCGCCTCGCGCCAGCTGCGTTACTTCTGGCCGCGCGTCATCGGCGGTCCGCGCTGGGAGCTCGTCGACCAGAAGATCCGCGTGGTCGCCCGTGCCGCGTCCCGGCTGGGGATGCCGACCGAGCCGGACGCGCTGCGCGACCTGACCAGCGAGATCGAGTGGGCGAAGGCGTCGCTGCTGACGCCGGAGGACTACCCGGCCGCCGCCGCTCGTGCCGCGCGGGACATCCCGGCGCCCGCCGAGCAGATCCTGAAGCTCTACACGACCTACGAGCAGCTCAAGACCGAGGCGCAGCTGCTCGACTTCGACGACCTGCTGCTCTACACGGCGGGCGCGCTGGAGGACAACGCCGAGGTCGCGCAGGAGTTCCGCGACCGCTACCGCTGCTTCGTCGTCGACGAGTACCAGGACGTGACGCCGCTGCAGCAGCGCGTGCTCGACTCGTGGCTGGGCGCGCGCGACGACCTGACCGTGGTCGGCGACGCGAACCAGACCATCTACTCCTTCGCCGGCGCCTCGCCGCAGCCGTTGCTCAACTTCGGACGCCGGTTCCCGGAAGCGGTCGTGGTGCGGCTGGAGCGCGACTACCGCTCGACCCCGCAGGTCGTGGAGCTCGCCAACGACGTGATCAAGTGGGCGCGCGGCCGTCCCGCCGGCTCGCGGCTGCAGCTGATCGGGCAGCGGGCGGACGGGCCGAAGCCGCGGTTCCACGAGTTCGACGACGAGCCGAGCGAGGCGGACGCCGTCGCGGGCCGCGTCAAGACGCTGCTCGACGAGGGCGTCGCGGCGTCCGAGATCGCGATCCTCTACCGCGTCAACGCGCAGTCCGAGGTGTACGAGCAGGCGCTCGCCTCGCTCGGCATCCCGTACCTGGTGCGCGGCGGCGAGCGCTTCTTCGAGCGCGCCGAGGTGCGCCAGGCGATGATCACGCTGCGCTCGTCGGGGGACGTGGCCGGCAGCCTGCCCGAGGTCGTCCGCTCGGCGCTGGGCCGCGTGGGCCTGACCGACGAGCCGCCGACCGGTGGCAGCGCACGGGAACGCTGGGAGTCGTTGCTCGCACTGGTCGAGCTCGCCGAGGAGTTCGCCGCCGCCACGCCCGACGCCGACCTGCCGCGGTTCTGCGTCGAGCTGGACATGCGCGCCGAGGCCCAGCACCCGCCGACGGTCGAGGGCGTGACGCTGGCTTCGCTGCACGCGTCGAAGGGCCTCGAATGGGACGCCGTGTTCCTCGTCGGACTGGTCGAGGGCACGATGCCGATCCAGTACGCCGACGGCGACGAGGCGAAGGTCGAAGAAGAACGCCGCCTTCTCTACGTAGGTGTCACGCGCGCGCGTGAGCACATCTGGCTGTCGTGGGCCCTGGCGCGCGCCGCCGGTGGACGCAAGTACCGCCGCCGCTCCCGGTTCCTCTACAACCTCGTTCCCGAGAACCACCCGGCCGCGCGGGTATCAGGCGGCGCGCAGCGCCCTCCTCTCATGAAGAAGGAGAAGCCGACCTGCCGGGTGTGCGCGTCGACGCTGGTCGACGCGCAGGCCGTCAAGCTCGGCCGATGCAGGTCCTGCCCGTCCGATGTGGACGAAGAGCTGCTCGAGTCGCTGCGCCGATGGCGTGCGGGACGGGCGCGGGAGCTGAAGGTGCCCGCGTACGTCGTCTTCACCGACGCGACCCTGATGGCGATCGCGGAGCAGCGACCCACGGATTCGGCCGGGCTCGTCGCGATCTCGGGCATCGGCGCCTCGAAGCTTGATAAGTTCGGCGACGACGTGTTGGGCCTGGTCCGAGCCGGTGTCGGGTACTCCGCCACCTGATCGGGACAAGTTTCGTTAAATAGGTTGCGAGCCCCAGGTACGGGGTCATAACCTGCTCATGCCGGGTCCGGAGGACCCGTCTGGGGAAGAAGAACTACTAGTACATGCTCTAGCTCTCTGAAGCAGAGCTCTCTATGGAGGAGGTGGCCGTTGTGAAGCTCTTCATGACTTCGCGCGCGCTCGGCCTCCCCATGTCCGAGGGTCTCTGCACGTCCGCAACCGCCCAGGCCTCGTGGCAGCAGTCTGCCCTGAAGCCAGTGGCCTTGCTGACTCGTGAGCGGGCCACCGGACTGCGCGGCACCGCCCTCGGCGGCAGCGACCTGCGCAACGAGCAGCCGATCGTCGCGCTGCCGGTGATCGATGGCGTCCACAACTACACGAATGCGCTGTCCGCGCATCAAGTGAGAAGGCTCCTGCCGACCCCATAGAGGGGTCGAAGGACCACCAGGCTCACGAAAGCCGCGGACTCGCCAAGAGTCCGCGGCTTTCGTGTTTTTGCAGTACCCCACACAAGGAGAAAACCCTGATGTTGACGGCAACTGTCCCGCTCACCGGCGAGACACTTCCGGACCTGGCGGAGGGACTCGACATCCCCTGCCGCACCCACAACCCCGACCTCTGGTTCGCCGACGCGCCCGCTGACCTCGAGAAGGCGAAGTCCTTCTGCGGGACCTGCCCGGTCCTCGCCGAGTGCCTCGCCGGTGCGGTCGCTCGTCACGAGCCGTGGGGCGTCTGGGGTGGAGAGATCTTCGAGCGCGGTGTCGTCATCGCGCGGAAGCGGCCGCGTGGCCGTCCGCGCAAGGACGCGGCAGTTGTTCCGGCCAGCAGGACGGAGTCGGCAGCGTGAACACCGTGAAGTTCAACGACCACAGCACGATCCCCGCCTACCTGAACGAGGGCCTGACACCCATGTCTCTGAGTGAAGAACTCGTCCGAATACGAATACAAGAAGCCCAGAGGTTCGCGGAAGAGCAACGCCTGGCGAACCGCCTCGCGTCAGCGCAACGTTGGCGCAGGTTGTCGCGATGGGCGGGACGCAGAGCGGCTCGCCACGACCTCTGACAGTCTCGAGCTGAGGCCGTCATCCACGAGAAGGTGGATGGCGGCCTCGGCCGTTCCTCCGTACCGTTCCCTTTGTGCCGCACCACACTCACGACGGAATCGACTGGTCAGCGCGCCTCCACGCGATGAGGCGCTACGGCTCGCTGCAGGCGGAAGCACTGGCCTCGGTGGCCCGCAGACTGGTGGCCCCCTTGCCCGACTCGCCGGTGGTGATGGACGTGGGGTGCGGCGCAGGCTCCATGAGCGTGCCCCTCGCCTCGGCCCTGCGCGAACACGGCGGAGGCGTCCTGGTCCTGGTCGACGCCACCCCCGAACTCCTGGACGCGGCCTGCGCCGCGGCCAGAGCGGAAGCCGACGGCGCCGTCTCGGTGAAGCCGGTCCTGGCCGACCTGGCCTCAGAGGACCCGCTGTCGTTCGCCGGCCCGGTGGAACTCATCTGGGGCTCCCGCGTCGTGCACCACCTCCCTGATCAGCTGCGCGGCATGAAACGCCTGGTGGAGGCCCTGGCCCCAGGCGGCTGGCTGGCCCTCGCGGAAGGCGGCCTCGAAACCCGCTTCCTGCCGTGGGACCTCGGTGTCGGCTCACCCGGCCTGCAGGACCGCCTGGCCGCGGCCCGCGCCTCGTGGTTCGTGTCGATGCGCGAGAAGATGGCCGGCTCGGCCCGCCTCCCGGTCGGCTGGAACGTGGCCCTGGCCGATGCCGGCCTCGGCGAGATCAGCGCCTTCAGCTTCGTCGTCGACCATCCGGCGCCGGCCAAGCAGCTGGTCCGCGACTGGGCGGTCGACCGGCTGACCTGGCTGACCGAGATCACCGAGGCCTACCTGCACCCGGCGGACCGTGATGCGCTTCGCCGGCTGCTGAACCCGTCCGACTCGGAGTACGTCGGCGCTCGCGAGGACGTGTTCTTGCTGGAGACCGACACGGTGCACGTGGGGCGGCGTCGGTGACCTCTGGCGCTGCGCCGGCTTGTCACAGATGTGGGCGGCTGCGGTCCTCCGTTTCTGACCTGGAGTTCTTGGCCTGGTCTTCGGAGCGGACCGGCGGGACGGTCCGGTGGTTGTGTCAGGTGTGCTCGAAGACCCATGTGCGGGACATCGAGGGGAAGTTGCCGGACGAGTACTGGCGCTGACTCACCTGTGGATGCGAATCGCTCGGATGGGTGAGATCGCGTCGGGTTGTGGGGATGTAGGTGGCTGGTCGGCGCCTGCGCTGAAGCGGCTGGCCGCGGGTCTGCGTGGGCTGGTTCGTGGGAAGCCCAGCACGAAGCATTCGGATGTTGCCTGGTGAGCAAGGCTGCTGCGGTGAGACCTGTGGGTGTCTGATCGCAGGAGTGAGTCGGCACATCGCTTTGTAGGCGAGGCCTGTGGAGTGAGGTGGCAAGCCCGCCGATCCACCCGCGACGGATCTCGGCGGAGTGGGTGCGCTCCGGACTGAGCGCACGCCAGCTCGGATGCGCGCCAGCTTGGATGTGCGCCAGCTTGGATGCGCGCCGGATTGAGCGCACGCCGGGGAAACACTGCCTCCGCCGGCCCTGAACCTGACGGCGTGCCGGGCTCGGCAGGGCTCGACTCACGTGCCGACCTGCGGCGTCGAAGGGCGCGGCCGGCCAGGCGGATCAGGTCGGGTAGAGGTGCGACAGGACCTGCCTGACCAGCGCTGTCCCCCGGCGGCTGCTCACCCGTAACTCCTCCCGGAGTTCACGCGGCGAGCACAACCGGGCGTCCACCACGGCGTCGAGGATCTCCACCACGGCGCGCGGGTTCAGTTCTCGCCGCGCGAGATCCAGGGCCGCGCGGGCCGGGGGAGCCAGGCGCAGGCCGTGGCGTTCCACCACGTCTGGCGGGCGGGTTGTGCGTTCCAGAAGAATCCACGGGTTCGCTTTTCGCACATTGCTTCCCGCGAGCACGTGAATGTGCCGCAGAAGGGGAAGTGTCGCTCCTTGGCGGACCAGTGCGTCCGCTCCTGTGATCACCGCGGAAGGTTCCGTGAAAGAAAGGACCGCGCGGAGTCGGTCGAGCCGGGTGGCCGGGGACGGCTTGGTCAGCACCACGCCGGGCAGCAGGCGCTGCCACGACCCGGCGGGTGTGCAGTGACGCTGGATCTCCCGTGGGGAGATCCCGGATTCGCGCAGTTCAGCGGTGGTGGCGATGTGTGTCATGTGTCCATCGTGGGGCATCGGAGGACACACAAAGGGGGCTGGTCGCCAACCTGTGGACAACTTGCCGGCGGTTCACTCGGACGAGTTAGTCGGCGAATCCCGGCTGCCAGCGCGCGACGATTTCGTGGGCCGTCACGTGGGCGTCGAGTTGGCAGAGAATGCCCGTCGCGCCCATTGTCACGCGGTGAATCAGCAGGTACTGCGGCGGCAGGTTCAGGGAGCGGCCCGTTTGTGAGTCCGGGCTGCGCAGGTCGCCCACCCTTTCCGCCTGCGACTGCAGCCAGCGGCGGGTGAAGTGGAACGACTCGGTGCGCAGCGGTTCGACGAACGGGGCCAGGTAGCCGAGCACGTCCTCGCCGTGCAGTTCCATGCCCTCGCGGATGAAGTTCTCGGTGCGCAGCAGCTCGACCAGGTCCGCGGAGCGGCCGTCGAGGGCCAGGCGGGTCATCAGGCCCAGCGTCTTCGGCAGGCCGTCGGGCAGGCGGGCCACGGCGCCGAAGTCGATCACGCGCAGGCGGCCGTCGTCGCCCAGCATGAAGTTGCCGGGGTGCGGGTCCGCGTGCAGGAGGCCGGAGCGGGACGGGGCCGAGAAGTGGAACTCGGCGAGCAGCTGGCCCGCCAGGTCGCGGTCCTCGGCCGAGCCCTCGCGGATGATCGAGGACAGGCCCACGCCCGAGGTCCACTCGGTCACCATGACCTTGGGCGACGAGGCGATGACGCGGGGGACGAGCACGTGCGGGTCGTTCTCGAAGGCCTTCGCGAACGTGCGCTGGTTCGCGGCTTCGTCGCGGTAGTCGAGCTCCTCCAGGTACCTGTCGCGCAGCTCCTCCAGCAGCGGGCGCACGTCGGTGCCGGGCATGATCGCCTGCAGCAGCCGGGAGAACCGCAGCAGCTGCTTCAGGTCGGCGCGCAGGGCCTCGTCCGCGCCGGGGTACTGGACCTTCACCGCCACCTCGCGGCCGTCGTGCCACACCGCGCGGTGCACCTGGCCGATCGACGCGGAGGCGGCCGGGACGTCGTCGAACTCCTGGAAGCGCTTCGCCCAGGACGCTCCGAGCTGTTCGGCGAGCACGCGGTGCGTGGTGCGGGCGGGCATGGGCGGGGCCGCGGTCTGCAGCTTCGTCAGCGCCTCGCGGTACGGGGCCGCCAGCTCGTCCGGGACTGCCGCCTCGAACACGCTCAGGGCCTGGCCGAACTTCATCGCGCCGCCCTTGAGCTGGCCGAGCACCGCGAAGACCTGTTCCGCCGTCTTGGCCGTCACCTCGGCGTTGACCTCGTCGGCCGCGCGTCCGGTCAGTCGCTTCCCCCAGCCGCCGACAACCCGGCCTGCCACCCCGAGAGGGAGGCTCGCCAGCTTGGCGGTGCGCTGCACGGCCTTGCGCGGAATCTCGGTCACTCGGCCATGTTATGTGCGGAGCACTGACAGTCAGGGTGCGGATACCAGCTTCGCCTCTCAGCAACGCCGGACGCGAGGTCCAGCTCGAGAGTGGCGTTCAACACGGGCGGAGGGGACCCCTCGCGGCCGCGGAGGTAGCTCAGCGACTCCAGGATCTGCGCCACCGCCAGCGCCGCGGTGCCCGACGCGAACAGCACGTCCGTCGAGGCGGGCCTGCCGACGAGCTGGGCCGCGATGACGGGCCACGCCGGGTCCTGGTCGGTGCGGTGCAGGTCCGCGCAGTTCAGGCACGAGGAACGACCAGGCAGGACGAGCGGCCCCACGATGCCCACGCCCTCACGGACGCGCACAGCCAGATGCGGCGTGCGGAACGCCATCAGCGTGCTCACGAGGTTCGGATCGGGGACCAAAGTCGCCGCCAGCACGGTCAGATCCGCGTTGTGCGCGAGCTGCACGCTGGATTCCGCTAGGAGCGAAGTAATGGAAAGTGCAAGGTGCCCGGACCCGTGGACGGCGGCTGTCCCACCCCTCGCGGGAGGCCCGTCGTCGAGCAGTCCGGCGTCTTCGAGAGAAGAGAGAACTTCACCCAGCTGGGTGGGGTTGCCACCTCGGCTTTTCAGCCTTTCACCCAGTTCAGCGACAGTGTGCCGGCCGTCGAGGGTGATCAGTTCGTCGACCAGCTCCTCGGGCAGCGAGTCGATCACGACGGCGTGCTTCGGGTCGGTGCCCACCTGGACGACGCCGGGGGCTCTGCGCACGACGGCCAGTCCGGCACGCACGCGAGGTCTTGTCTCCACGACGGTAGAGACTGGCAGGGGGCGGCGCCCCCTGCCAGCGCAAACGTCAGACCTTGGCCTTGCCGAGGATCCGCGTCATCTTCGTGCCACAGACAGGGCAGGTGCCCTTCGCCATGCGCCGACCATTGGTCTCCTCGACGTTGCCGTCGAAGTCGCGCTTCTCGCGGCACTTGACGCAATAGCCGTTGTAGGACTCGGCCACAGCCCCTCCCTTGCAGTTGTGAGTGCGGACACACTCGGGGACCTTGGCGCGACGGTACCTCCGCGAGCGCGCGAAACCGCGCATGTCGTTTCCGCGCGTGTCCAGCCGCCGTTCGGTGGAACTTCACCCGCCGGGTGCCCGCCTGCCGCCGGTTGGGGGCCGAAAATTGTCGGTGGCGACGTTTACGGTGAATCCATGGCCGAACCGCGGGTGGAAGTGCGGCGGAGCCCCCGGCGCCGCCGCATGGTCAGCGCGTACCGGGAGGGTGACACCGTCGTCGTCCTCCTACCGGCACGGATGACCAAGGGGGAAGAGAAGCACTGGGTGGCGGAGATGTTGAGCCGCCTCCAGCGCAGCGAGACGCGCAGGAAGTCCCCTGCGCGCACATCTGACGAGGCGTTGATGGCGCGGTGCGCCGAGCTGTCGGCGCGCTACCTGGACTCGCTGGCGGAGCCGGTGAGCGTGCGCTGGGTGCCGCCCATGCGCACGCGCTGGGCGTCCTGCACGCCGACGGAGGGCACGATCCGCGTGTCCGAACGGCTGCGCGACGTGCCGCCGTGGGTGCTCGACTACGTGCTGGTGCACGAGCTCGCGCACCTGCTCGTGCCAGGGCACGGCAAGGACTTCTGGGAGTGGGTGCACCGCTACCAGAAGACCGAGCGGGCCATGGGCTATCTGGAGGGTCTCTCGGCCGCCGCAGGCTGGGGGATCACGGAGGACTGAAGGTCCGAAGACGCGAAGCGCGCCCGGCGACGGTGTGTTCGCTGGGCGTTCGCGTGTCCGGGGACCGGTGTGCGCTGGGTGTTCGCGTGTCCGGGGATGGTGTGTGTGCTGGGTGTCCGGGGACCGGTGTGTGCTGGGCGCTCGCGTGTCCGGGGATGGTGTGTGCGCTGGGCGTTCGCGTGTCCGGGGATGGTGTGTTCGCCGGGGCGCTCGCGTGTCCTGGGGACGGCAGCCGGCGAGGCGCGCTCATGCCGAGCTCCGATCCCTGAAGGCGCCTCGGGAACGCAGAGCGCCCGGCGAGGAGTCCTCACCGGGCGCGTCCGTTCCAGAGCCGATCAGGCCTCTTCGGGCTTGTCGCCCTTCTCGCCGTCCTCGCGCATGGTGCGCTCCAGCTCGGCGATCGGGTCCTCGAGCGCCTTGCGGGTGTTCGTGAGGCGCTCGGCGAACTCCAGCGGGTCGTCCAGGTCCGCGGCGGTCGGGACGAGCTCGGCGTGCTC
The DNA here is from genome assembly GCF_053608005.1 of Lentzea sp. NPDC055074. Classification (NCBI taxonomy): domain Bacteria; kingdom Bacillati; phylum Actinomycetota; class Actinomycetes; order Pseudonocardiales; family Pseudonocardiaceae; genus Lentzea; species Lentzea sp. NPDC055074. Next base: position 134,434 of record NZ_JBSGUQ010000021.1, on the reverse strand, counting down.
CCACACGCTGTCGCGCACCTCGACGCCGTGCTGGTCGCCGATCAGCTTCCACAGCGCCGAGGCGGCCCGCAGCTTGCGCGGGCGCAGCTCCAGGCCCACGAGCGTCGCGAACGTCTGCTCGGCCGGGCCACCGGAGGCACGGCGGCGGCGCAGCGTCTCGCGCAGGGCGGGAGCGCCCGGCAGGCGTTCGGAGACGGCGGAGTCGACCACGACGTCGACCCAGCCCTCGACGAGCGCGAGGAGCGTCTCCAGACGCTCCAGGGCCGCCTTCTGCTCCGGGGTGGTCTGCGGTTCGAGCAGGCCCGAACCCATGGCCTCCTCGATCGAGGCCGGGTTGGACGGGTCGATCTGGCCCGCGAGCTGCTCCAGGGCTGAGGTGTCGACCTTGATGCCCTTGGCGAACTCCTCGACGGTGTCGAGCAGGCGCTGGCGCAGCCACGGCACGTGCGTGAAGAGGCGCTGGTGGGCGGCTTCGCGCGCGGCGAGGAACACCATCACCTCGGACGCGGGGCGCTCCAGGCCCTCGGTGAACTTCTCGATGTTCGCGGGCAGCAGGGCGGAGGTGCCCTCGGGGCCGAGCGGCAGGCCGACGTCGGTCGAGGTCAGCACCTCGGCGCCGAGCTGCGCCAGCGCGTTGCCGAGCTGCGAGCCGAACGCCATGCCGCCCATCTGGCCGAGCATCGCCAGCAACGGGCCGGCCGCCTGCTTGGCCTCGGCGGGCATCGCCTCGACCCACGCGCCGGACATGCGCTGCGCGACCGGGTCGCACAGGCGCTGCCAGGTCGGGATGGTGCGCTCGATCCAGTCGCGCGCCGTCCACGCCTGCGTGGTGCGCGTGCCGGCGGGCAGCGACGTGACCGGGTCCAGCCACATCTCGGCCAGGTGCACGGCGTCGGTGACCGCGCCCGACTGGTCGCCGGCGAACCCGATCGTGGTCGTCGTCGAGGACAGCTGCTGGAACGCGATCTGCTTCGCGAGGTCGTAGTTGACCGGCCCGCTCGACGACCCCGCGTTGCTCAACATGGAGCCCAGCTGGCTGAGCATGTTGCCCAGCTGACTGAAGTCGAACGGGTTGTCTCCCGGCTTCCCGCTCTTGTCGTCGGGGTCGTGCGGGCTGAACCCGAACGGCACGTCACTCATGCCTCTACCGTACGCGGACCGACATGGTCGTACGCTGTTCAGCCGTGAGTGAAACCGTCACGACCGCACCCCCGCCCGCGCCCCCGCCGAGGGAACGCGGACTGACGCGCCGGACCTGGACGCTGATCGTCAGCTTCCTGGTGGTGGCGGCACTCGGACTCCTCGGCGGTTTCGCCAGAGTCCCGTACGTCGCGCTGGGCCCCGGCCCGACCTACGACGTGCTCGGCCAGGTCAAGGACACCGACGTGGTCTCGGTCGACGGCCAGGACACCTTCCCCACCAAGGGGGCCCTGCGCATGACGACGGTCTCGCTCACCGACGACGTCTCGCTGTTCGGCGCCCTGGGCCTGTGGCTGTCGGGCCGCTACGCCCTGGCGCCGCGCGAGGAGTTCTTCAAGCCCGGCGAGTCGGAGGAGGAGGTGCAGAAGAACAACGAGCTCGCGTTCAGCGAGTCCCAGACCTCGGCCGAGGTCGCCGCGCTGCACTACCTCAAGTATCCGGGCATGGTGATCGCGAACCAGGTCACCAAGGGCAGCCCCGCGGAGAACGTCATCCCGCTCGGCGCCCGCATCATCTCCGTCCACGGCAAGCAGGTGCAGAGCGCCGCCGACGTGAGCTCCGCGCTGGAGAACACCAAGCCGGGCGACCGCATCGAGGTGGCGTTCGAGAAGGACGGCACCTCCCAGTCGACCCAGCTCACCCTCGGCACCCGCGACGACGGCCGCCCCGCGGGCTTCATCGGCATCTCGCCGGTGGACCGCGCCGACGTGCCGTTCAAGATCAAGATCAGCCTGTCCGACGTCGGTGGTCCGTCGGCCGGCCTGATCTTCGCGCTGGCGATCGTCGACAAGCTGACGCCGGGTGAGCTCAACGGCGGCAAGGCCATCGCGGGCACCGGCGAGATCGCGGGCGACGGCACCGTGAAGCCCATCGGCGGCATCGCGTTCAAGATGGTCGCCGCGAAGGAGGCGGGCGCGCAGGCGTTCCTCGTGCCCGCCGCCAACTGCGCCGACGCGAAGCAGCAGGCGCCGAGCGACCTCAAGCTGATCAAGGTCGAGAACCTGTCGGACGCCGTGTCGTCGCTCGAGGCGCTCAACGCCGGCAAGGACACGCCGGGCTGCTGACCCCGCTCAGCTCCGGACCGCCGGGGGCCAGCCGTCCAGGTGGGCGAACTGGCGCAGGTACCGCTCGCACCGCGCGACGAAGTCGTCGCCGTGGTCGGGCAGCGCCGTCAGCTCGACCACCCGCTCCGGGACGTCCTCCGGCGGCCGCAGCATGAAGATGGTCATGTCGACGAACTCGCCGCCGCCCTGCTCGGCTGCGGCGAGCGCGAGTGCGGTCGCGACCACGACGCCGACACAGGTCCGGTCCGGGCTGAAGTTCGGCTCGACCCGGTCGAACACGACCGCCGCGGCTCCGTCGCCGGTCGGGGTGACGAAGTGGAGCCGGCGGCGGTCCGACGGGTCTACCGGCACGTCGCGGGGGTTCTCCGCGACCACGACGGCCCGCTGTTCGGCCGCCCCGAGACGGCGACCGGCGTAGGTGACGCCGGTGTCGCCCCGCTGACGGTCCGCGAAGACCTGGACGACGGGCGGGTCGTCGACGCCCAGGAGCCGCCCCATCGTGTCGCGTGCGCCCGTGACGAGCTCGTGGAGCGAGATCGGGGTGCGCATGGTCGCCCAGAGATCGACGGTCATGGCAGGACGGTAGGCAGCCGTCGCGCGCCGTCGCGAGCGACATTCGCTGTCCGCTCGTCGCGAACACCGGACAACGACATGACAACCCCGGCGCGTTCACGCGCCGGGGTTGTGCCAGCCTGGAGACGTGACTAGGGCCGCAGCGTGGCGAGCAGGGCGTCGGTGAGGTTGGGCGCCAGCTCGGGGTGCTCGACGACCTCCTCTGGCACCTCGGCCGTCCCGCGCAGGCGCAGCACGCAGAAGACCGTGCCGTCGCGCAGCACCGCGGCCACCATGCGCGCCTCGCGGCGGGACGGGTGCTCGGCGGCGAACTTCCTCGCCGCCTCGTCGTCCAGCTCGCCGTGGCTCAGCTCCGTCTCCGCCTCCGGGGGCAGCACGACGATCTCCTGGGCCAGGGCGCAGCCGGTCACGGCCGGGGGCCACTCGATGCCCGCGAGCGCGTCGCCCAGATCGCCTTCCAGGGCGTCCTGGGCGATCGGCGTCAGCGGGCTCGCCGACGGGTCGAGCTGGTCGGCCAGCTCCGGTTGCTGGTCGAGCAGTTCTGAGGTGGCCACGAGGGCGAACAGTTGCGGCGGCTGCTCCCAGCCGCCGGACGCTACGAACTGCTCTACCTCACGGGCGACCGTGGGGAGGATGACCGCTGGCGTTTCACTCGCTGACACGCATGTCATCGTAAGACTGCGGACTTCACGGGAACCCAGGGCGTCGTCCGTAGAGTTGGACTAAACGTACGTATCGATTTACCGCGATCCAGGAGCGTGCCTCGTGGCCACACGGCCTCCGGTCGGACTGCCGAAACTGTCCCGACGCAGCCGAATACTGCTCATCGTGGGTGTTGTGCTCCTGTTCGGTCTCATCACGGGATCGCGGCTGCTCGACACCTACGTGAACTGGCTGTGGTTCGGCGAGGTGAAATTCCGCGACGTCTACAGCACGGTGCTGCTCACCCGGCTGGGGCTGTTCGTGGCCGTCGGGGCCGTGGTCGGTGGCATCGTCGGGCTGAACCTCCTGCTCGCCTACCGGGCGCGGCCGGTGTTCGTGCCGGTGTCCGGCCCGGACGACCCGGTGGCGCGCTACCGCACCGTCGTGATGCGGCGGATGCGGTTGTTCTCGATCGGCATCCCCGTCTTCGTGGGCCTCATCGCGGGCGCGTCGGCGCAGGCCGACTGGCAGCAGATCCAGCTGTTCCTCAACTCGCAGCCGTTCGGCGTGACCGACCCGCAGTTCGGGCACGACATCGGCTTCTACGCGTTCCAGCTGCCGTTCTACGAGTGGCTGCTGTCGTGGCTGTTCATCACGGTCGCGGTGTCGTTCATCGGCGCGGTGATCGCGCACTACCTCTTCGGCGGCATCCGGCTGGCCGGTCGCGGCGGTCAGCTCTCCGGCCCCGCGCGGCTGCACCTGGCGCTCGTCGCCGGCACGTTCGTGCTGCTGAAGGCCGTCGCGTACTTCTTCGACCGGTACACGCTGCTGCTGCACGAGAACGAGAAGTTCGTCGGCGCGAGCTACACCGACCTCAACGCGGTGCTGCCGGCCAAGCTGATCCTGCTGTGCATCGCGGTGTTCTGCGCCGTGGCGTTCTTCGCGGGCGCGTTCATGCGCAACGTGCAGCTGCCCGCCATCGCGACCGTGCTGCTGGTGCTGTCGAGCGTGCTCGTCGGCGCCGCGTGGCCCGCGGTGCTGGAGCAGTTCTCGGTCAAGCCGAACGCCATCCAGAAGGAAGCCGAGTCGATCACCCGCAACATCGCGGCGACGCGGCAGTCCTTCGGGCTGACCGACGACAAGGTCGAGACAAAGCCGTACGAAGGCAAGCAGAACGTCAGCAACGACCAGGTCAAGACCAACGACGCGGGGACGCTCGGCAACATCCGCCTGCTCGACCCGGCTGTGTTGTCGCGCACCTTCACGCAGTTCCAGCAGCTGCGGCCGTTCTACGGCTTCCCGAACAAGCTCGACGTCGACCGGTACACAGTGGACGGCAAGCTGCGCGACTACATCGTCGCGGTGCGCGAGCTGAAGCTCGACAGCCTGCCGCAGGGCCAGCGCGACTGGATCAACCAGCACCTCATCTACACGCACGGCAACGGCTTCGTCTACGCCGAGGCGAACAAGGTGAACGCGGTCGCCGACGAGTCCAACGGCGGCTACCCGGACTTCAAGACCGGTGAGGTCAAGTCGAACGGCGACGTCGGCAACGACCCGAAGGGCATCAAGGTCGACCAGCCGCGCACGTACTACGGCGAGCTGTTCGGCGTGAACGACTACTCGATCGTCGGCGGCCGCCCGGCCGGCTCGGCGGCGGAGTACGACACGGACGCCAAGTCCTACACCTACACCGGCACCGGCGGCGTCCCGATCGGCAGCCTGTTCAACAAGCTCGCGTTCGCGGCGTACTACGGCGAACGGAACATCCTCTTCAACCAGTCGATCGCCGACGACTCGAAGATCCTGTTCAAGCGCACCCCGCGCGACCGCGTGCAGGCCGTCGCCCCGTGGCTCACGGTGGACAGCGACCCGTACCCGGCCGTCGTCAACGGCCGCATCACGTGGATCGTCGACGGATACACCACGCTCGAGAACTACCCGTACGCGCAGCGGACCCAGCTCGGTGACGCGACGAACGACTCGCTCACCGCGGACGGCGTCGTCATCTCGCAGGTCAACAAGCCCGTCAACTACATCCGCAACTCGGTCAAGGCCACTGTGGACGCGTACGACGGCTCGGTGAACCTGTACCAGATCGACGACAAGGACCCGGTCCTCAAGGCGTGGATGGGCGTCTTCCCTAACACGGTGAAGCCGGGCAGCGAGATCTCGAACGAGCTGCGCCAGCACTTCCGCTACCCCGAGGACCTGTTCAAGGTGCAGCGGCAGATCCTGTCGAAGTACCACGTCTCGTCGCCGTCGGACTTCTACTCCGGTGTCGCCTACTGGGCACCGCCGCAGGACCCGACGATCGACAACGTGACCACGGCCGACGCCCAGCGCGACGCGGCGAGCAAGCGCCGTGACGCCCAGCCGCCGTTCTACGTCCTCGCCGGTGACCCGAGCGACCCGAGCAAGGTCCGCTTCCAGCTGACCAGCCCGCTCGTGCGTGAGAACCGGGAGTTCATGGCGGCACACGTCTCGGTCGGCTCCGATCCGGACAACTACGGGAAGATCAGCGTCCTGCAGCTCAGTCAGGACGCGAAGGGCCCGCAGCAGATCCAGACGCAGTTCCTCACGTCGGACAACGTCAGCCGCGAGCTCAACCTGCTGACCCAGCAGAAGACGACGGTCGTCTACGGCAACCTGCTCACGTTGCCCGTCGGCGGAGCGCTGCTCTACGTCGAACCCGTCTACATCGAACGGGCGTCGAACAACACGTCGTACCCGCAGCTGTCGAAGGTCCTCGTCTGGTACGGCGACCGGGTCGGCTACGCGTCCACGCTGAACGAGGCGCTGGACCAGGTGCTCAGCGGTGCCGGCGCGGTCGTGCCGCCGCCGAGCGACAACAACGGCAACGGCCAGACCTCCACGCCACCGTCCACGACGCCGCCTGCGAACAGCGCGCTCAGCCCTGAGCTGCAGAAGGCCGTCAACGACATCGACGCGGCGCTGGCCGACATCAAGAGGGCGCAGACGAGCGGGAACTTCACCGAGCTCGGCCAGGCCTACGCCAAGCTGGACGACGCCTCGAAGAGGTTCAAGCAGTACAACACCGGGGCCGCCTCACCGCCGCCCACGGGCCAGTCGTCGGTTGTGCCGAGCCCCACACCGTCTGGCTGACCTACCGATTTGCATTAGCTGCTCCACCCCGCGTACAGTTCAAATTACCGACGCGGGGTGGAGCAGCTCGGTAGCTCGCTGGGCTCATAACCCAGAGGTCGCAGGTTCAAATCCTGTCCCCGCTACAAAGCCGGGAGAGCCCTGTTCGCGGAAATCGCGAACAGGGCTTTTTCGTGTCACATTGGGGGCGGAGCCCCCAAACCCCACCCTGGGGGCGAGCCCCCAGACCCCCGTAGGTTGCCCGGCTCGCACGGTGATCGAGAGTTTCCGCCGATGACCTGCGGAAATGCGGTTAGTGGGGGGTGGTGAAAAAGCGGTTTTCGGAGGGTGTAGAGTTCTCCTTACAACAGCAAGACAGCAACAAAAGCTAGAAGCGGCGCGGGGTGGAGCAGCTCGGTAGCTCGCTGGGCTCATAACCCAGAGGTCGCAGGTTCAAATCCTGTCCCCGCTACTAGTCAGAAGGCCGGAACCATCAGGTTCCGGCCTTCTGCTTTTTCTGCGGGGTCGAGTCGCCGGCCCGTTCCGGGGGCGAACCCCCGGATCCCGCTGGTGCTCGGGCGGGTCGTTCAGGTCATGTTCTCCGCCCAGTACTGCGCGCACAGCATGCTGGAGCAGATGCGGCCCTCGCCGCTGACCGTGCGGTGCTTGCGGATCTGCTTGCCGCAGACCATGCACTCGTCCTTGCCGGCCTGCTCCGGGATGCCTCCCGTCACCCACGCCCTGGTGTGCGCCGCCACCTTCTTGTGGTCCAGCCACTTCAAGTTCAGGTTCTTCACGGTCCCCGACCTCCGTCGTCCTGCTGTGCCCCGACTGCGCGCCCTCGTGGGCGCCGTTCCCGGCATTGATCATTTTCCCGGAACATCAGGCGCGGGAAAGGGGTGTGCGCGTACATCACCAGGTCGTGCGACGCCGGACCCCGACCGTCCATTCGGGTGGCTTCGGCCGGTGAGGCTCGTACCGCCGATCGAGTGAGTGCGGGGGACTTTCGTTTCTGCGAAAGGACTTTTCCATCCGGGATGGACACAGACGGTCAAGAGGCCAAACGCGTGAGGCTCGAAAACTGCCGCTTACTCAGCGGAACTTTTCGTTGCTCCGCATGGCCCATCAGACTAGCCCGGTGATCAGCCACTGTGGACAGAACGGCTGACCATTGTGGACAGCTTCCCCCGGACGTGGGAACGTTGTTGGTGTGTCAGACCTGAATGCGACCGCAGCCGCCCTGCTCGGGCTGCTGCACGACGGACCCAAGACCGGTGGCCAGTTGGTGGCGGAGGCAGGAGACCGCTTCGGCGCGTTCTTCAGCGTGACCCGCTCCCAGGTGTACCGCGAACTGCCCGCGCTGGCTGACCAGGGCCTGCTGCGCCTCGGCAAGCAGGGACCGCGGTCCAGTCAGCAGTACGTGCTGACCGCCGCGGGCAAGAAGGCCTTCAAGAACTGGCTGCTGTCCGAGCCCGGCCCGGACCACCTGCGCAGCCCGCTCATCCTGCGCCTGGTGCACGCCGGTTCGCTGACCGCGAAGCAGCGTGAGTCCCTGATCACGACCGCGCGTTCGACGTACGGTCAGGAGCAGGAGAGCGCGAAGAGCGCGGCCAAGACGGCGGAGGACCCCTACGCCAAGGCGGTGGCCGAGTTCGGTCTCGCCCACGCGAAGGCGGTTCTCAAGCTGCTCGACGCCATTCCGACGGCCTGAGCCCGAGGCCGGGGCGTCCGCAAGTGCCACCAGCTGCTCGTTGGCGGTGCCTGCAGACGTCGTGACCACGTGTGCGAAGCACCGGTCGCGTACCGCGACCGGTGCTGGCGTAATCTTTTTGCGTGAACCCGGACGTCGAAGCAGACATCAAGGACCTCTCCGCCACTCTTTCGAGCATCGAGGCGGTGCTGGACCTCGATGCGCTGCGCGCCGCTGTCGCGGACCTGGAGGCGCAGGCGACCCGCCCCGATCTCTGGGACGACCAGGAGAAGGCGCAGAAGGTCACCAGCGCGCTCTCCCACAAGCAGGGTGAGCTGCGTCGGGTCACCGGCCTGCGCTCGCGCCTCGACGACCTGCCGCTGCTCTACGAACTCGCGGAAGAGGCCGAGGACGCCGAGGCGGCCGCCGACGCGGACAACGACCGCGTCAAGCTGCGCGAGGAGATCGCGAGCCTCGAGGTGCGCACACTCCTGTCCGGCGAGTACGACGAGCGCAACGCGCTCATCACCATCCGCGCCGAGGCCGGTGGCGTCGACGCCGCGGACTTCGCCGAGATGTTGCTGCGCATGTACTCGCGCTGGGCCGAGCGCCACAACTACGGCGTCGACGTCTTCGACACGTCCTACGCCGAAGAGGCGGGCATCAAGTCCGCCACCTTCCGCGTCAGCGCGCCCTACGCCTACGGCACGTTGAGCGTCGAGCAGGGCACGCACCGCCTCGTGCGCATTTCGCCGTTCGACAACCAGGGCCGCCGCCAGACGTCGTTCGCCGGCGTCGAGGTCGTGCCCGTCGTCGAGCAGACCGACCACGTCGAGATCGACGAGAAGGACCTGCGCGTCGACGTCTACCGCTCGTCCGGCCCCGGCGGCCAGGGCGTCAACACGACGGACTCGGCGGTGCGCCTCACGCACATCCCGACCGGCATCGTGGTGTCCTGCCAGAACGAGCGCTCGCAGTTGCAGAACAAGGCCACGGCCATGAACGTCCTGCAGGCGAAGCTGCTCGAGCGCCGCCGGCAGGAGGAGCAGGCGAAGATGGACGCGCTGAAGGACTCCGGTTCCAGCTGGGGCAACCAGATGCGCTCCTACGTGCTGCACCCGTACCAGATGGTCAAGGACCTGCGGAACAACCACGAGGTCGGCAACCCGTCCGCCGTGCTCGACGGGGAGATCGACGACTTCCTCGAGGCCGGCATCCGGTGGCGCAAGCAGTCCCAGCAGGGCTAGTCCGCTGATCTGAGTCGAAGAGCACGTTCAGCCCCGAACGAGGGCCGGACGTGCTCTTTTCGTGAACGGGTCGTGCCTGGTCGGACACGGCGCGTCGAGGTTCGGGCCGCCCTTCCGGGGCTGGAAGTTAACCGGAACGGGGGCTTTACCCCGGCCATGAGTAGACTCGCGCCTCGTGATTCGTCTCGAACACGTTTCCAAGGTCTACAAGACCTCCACGCGTCCTGCGCTCGACGACGTGTCCGTCGAGATGGAGAAGGGCGAGTTCGTCTTCCTGATCGGGCCCTCGGGCTCCGGCAAGTCGACGTTCCTGCGCCTGCTGCTGCGCGAAGAGGTGCCGACCAGGGGACGCGTCTACGTCTCCAACTTCGACGTCGCCAAGATGTCGCGGCGCAGGGTCCCCCGCCTGCGGCAGTCGATCGGCTGCGTGTTCCAGGACTTCCGCCTTCTGCCCACGAAGACGGTCGCCGAGAACGTCGCCTTCGCGCTCGAGGTCATCGGCAAGCCCCGCAACACCATCGTCAAGGTGGTGCCGGAGGTGCTGCAGCTGGTGGGCCTCGACGGCAAGGAGGACAGGTTCCCGACCGAGCTGTCCGGTGGTGAGCAGCAGCGCGTCGCGATCGCCCGCGCGTTCGTGAACCGCCCGCTGGTGCTGATCGCCGACGAGCCGACCGGAAACCTGGACCCCGACACGAGCCAGGACATCATGTTGCTGCTGGAGCGGATCAACCGCACCGGCACGACCGTCATCATGGCCACCCACGACCACGGCATCGTCGACTCGATGCGCCGCCGAGTGGTGGAGCTGTCGTACGGCAAGGTCGTCCGTGATGACGCGCGCGGCGTTTACGGCGTTGGCCGTTAAGCGCTCCTAGTCCCCGAAACCCCAAGGAACCCGCCCCCCGATGCGTACCAGCTTCGTGTTCAGCGAGGTCATCACCGGACTTCGCCGGAACGTCACGATGACGATCGCGATGATCCTCACGACCGCCATCTCGCTCGGGCTGCTCGGCGGTGGCCTGCTCGTCGTCCGCATGGTCGACAAGATGCAGGCCAACTACGCGGGCAAGCTCGAGGTCTCCGTGCTGCTGACGAACGATGTCAGCGCCAACGACAAGGACTGCACACAGCAGCCGTGCGCGGGCCTGCGCTCCGCCCTGGAGCAGACGTCCGGCGTCGAGACCGTGGTGTTCCAGAACCGCGACGAGGGCTTCGAGCGCTTCAAGCGCATCTTCGAGGCCCAGCCGGAACTGCTCAAGCTCGCGCGTCCCGAAGCCATCCCGGCGACGTTCCGCGTGAAGCTCGAGGACCCGGAGCGCACCGACGTCATCAAGCAGGCCTTCGAGGGCAAGCCCGGTGTGAAGGGCGTCGACGACCAGGGCAAGTTCCTGGAGAGGTTCTTCGAGGGCCTCAACGGCATGCGCGACGTCGCCCTGATCCTCGCGCTCATCCAGGCGTTCGCCGCGCTGCTGCTGATCTCGAACACCATCCAGGTGTCGGCGTTCACCCGCCGCGTCGAGGTCGGCATCATGCGACTGGTGGGCGCGACGCGGTGGTACACGCAGCTGCCGTTCCTCATCGAGGCGGTCGTCGCGGGCATCATCGGCTCGGTCACCGCGGTCGGCGGCCTGGTGCTGTTCAAGGCGTTCTTCCTCGACCGGATCACCAGGAACCTCACCGAGTCGGGCATCATCCCGCCGATCGGCTACCTGGACATCCTGATCGTGTCGCCCTGGCTGTTCCTCGTCGCGATAGTCATCTCGGCGACGACCGGCTACGTGACACTGCGTCTCTACGTGCGCCTTTAAGTATTTTGCCGAGCATTTAGACTGGTCGTCATGGTCAAGGAACGCGGGCAGAAGGTCATCGCGTCGAACCGCAAGGCTCGGCACGACTGGTCCATTCTGGACACCTACGAGGCGGGCATTCAGCTCGTCGGCACCGAGGTGAAGAGCCTGCGCATGGGACGGGCGTCCCTCGTGGACGCCTTCGCCCAGGTCGACGACGGCGAGATCTGGCTGCACGCGCTGCACATCCCGGAGTACGTCGCGGGCACCTGGACGAACCACGAGGTCCGGCGCAAGCGCAAGCTGCTGCTGCACAAGGCGGAGATCGAACGGCTGATCGGCAAGACCAAGGAGTCCGGTCTGTCGCTCGTGCCGCTGCAGATGTACTTCAAGGACGGCTACGTCAAGGTCGAGATCGCGCTCGCGAAGGGCAAGAAGTCCTACGACAAGCGCCAGGACCTGGCGAAGCGCGACGCGAACCGCGAGATCGCGAAGGCGCACGGCCGCGCCCTGAAGGGTCGCTACTGATGGCACTGGTGGACGTCCACGTCCACTTCATGCCGCAGAACGTCCTGGACAAGGTCTGGGCCTTCTTCGACCGCGTGCGCGAGTCCGGGGTCGACTGGAGCATCCGGTACCGCACCGACGAGAACGCCCGGCTCACCGCACTGCGGGAGCTGGGCGTCGTCGCGTTCGCACCCCTGCTCTACCCGCACCGGCCCGGCATGGCCGACTGGCTGAACGACTGGGTGGCCGACTTCGCGGCACGGGTCCCCGAGGCGGTGCCGACGGGCACGTTCTACGCGGAACCGGGCGCCGAGGCGTACGTGCGCAAGGCCCTGGAGGCCGGTGCGCGCTGCTTCAAGTCGCACGTCCAGGTCGGTGCCTACGACCCGCGTGACGCGCTGCTGGACGGCGTCTGGGGCCAGTTGGCGGAGGCCGGCGTGCCCGTGGTCGTGCACTGCGGTGACGGGCCGATGCCGGGGGAGTTCACCGGGCTCGGCGTCTTCGAAGAGGTGCTGAAGAAGCATCCGCGGCTGACGGCCGTCCTCGCGCACGCCGGGATGCCGGACTACTCAGGCGCGTTGGACCTCGTGGAGCGCTATCGGAACGTGCACGTCGACACGACGATGGTCGGCGTTCCGTTCACCGAGCAGATGACGCCGCTGCCGCCGGACTGGCGTTCGCGGATCGCGGGGCTCGTCGACCGGGTGGTGCTGGGCAGCGACTTCCCGAACATCCCGTACCCCTACGAGACGCAGATCGACGCCATCCGCTCGTGGGGCCTGGACGCCGCGGCCGAGCAGGCGGTGCTGCACGACAACGGCGCCCGTCTGCTTCAGCTGTCGAGGTAGGCCAGCACGGCGCGCACGCGGCGGTGCTCGGAGTTCGACGGCTCCAGGCCGAGCTTCGCGAAGATGTTGCCGACGTGCTTCTCGACGGCGCCGTCGGACACCACGAGCGTGCCGGCGATGGCCGTGTTCGACAGGCCCTGCGCCATCAGCCCCAGCACCTCGCGTTCGCGGGGCGTCAGCTTGTCGACCGGGCTCTTCTTGCTGCGCACCATGAGCTGCGTGATCACCTCGTGGTCGATGCTCGTGCCACCGTCGGCGACCCGGCGCACCGCGTCGACGAACTCCTTCACGTCCGCGACCCTCTCCTTGAGCAGATAACCGACGCCGCTCGCACCGCCCGCCAGGAGCTCCACGGCGTAGCGCTCCTCGACGTACTGCGAGAGCACCAGCACCGGCAGCCCCGGATAGCGGCGGCGGCACTCGATGGCGGCCCGCAGGCCCTCGTCGGTGAACGTCGGCGGCATCCGCACGTCCACCACGCACAGGTCCGGCTTGTGCTCGGTGACGGCGTCCAGCAGGTCGTCACCGTTCTCCACCGCTGCGACGGTCTCGATGCCCTCGTCGGCGAGCAACCGCTGCACGCCCACCCTCAGCAGCACCGAGTCCTCGGCGATCACCACGCGCACGGCAACTCCGCTCGAATAACGGTCGGCCCACCAGAGGGGCTGACGACGACAACCACACCGTCGATCGTGGCAGCCCGGTCCGCGAGCCCGGCGAGCCCGCCGCCCGGCCTCACCTCCGCGCCACCCTGACCGTTGTCGGTGACCTCGACCAGCACCCCGGTGTCCACCCTGTTGACCCGCACGGTCGCCTTGGTGCCGTTGGAGTGCTTGGTGATGTTCGTGAGCGCCTCGCCGACGGTGAAGTACGCGGCGCTCTCCACCGACGTCGGTGGCCGCGGGTCCACGTTGACCTGCAGGTCGACCTCGATCGGCACACGGGCGGCGAGCGCGGACAATGCGGCGTCGAGCCCCCGGTCACCCAGGACCGACGGGTAGATGCCCCGCGCCAGGTCCCTCAGTTCCTTGATGGCGAGCTTCGCGTCCGCGTGCGCCTCCGCGATCAGCTCGGCGGCGCCCTCCGGGTCGCTGTCCATCTTGGACTTCGCCCGGCCCAGCCCCATCGCCACCGCCACCAGCCGCTGCTGGGCGCCGTCGTGCAGGTCGCGTTCGATGCGCCGGCGCTCCGCCTCGGCCGCCTCGACACCACGCGCCCGGCTCGACTGGAGACGTTCCGCCTCGATCGCCAGAGCGTCCGCTCGCGTCGGACCGAGCATGCCGCGCGCGAACTTGCCGTGCACCGACCCGAGCCACCGGGTGCCGATCGCCGCGAACGGGATCAACGCCAGCCCGATCAGCGACACCGGCAGCGCCGACACGAACGAGTCGATCGTCCAGAACTCACCCACGATCACCGCGAACGGCGCCTCGCCGATCCAGAACGGCACCGCGATGAACGCCGCCGCGACCGACCACATGGCGAGCACGGAGGCGAACTCGAGGACGCCTACCGGCAGGAGCAGCACGAGGTAACCGAAGTCGCGCCACGTCGCCGGATCCGTGAACTGGGACTTCCAGCGCTGCCAGAGGGTGCCCTCCGGCGTCGCGCGGTACGGCTGCGGGATGTCCGTGCGCAACGCCGCCCTCACCCACGCCCGCTCCATCGTCGCGCCACCCCGCACGACGTACATGGACGCCCACAGGATCGGCAGACCGACCCAGAGGATCGACGTCGCGAACCCGACGACCGTCAGCACGACGGTGAGGGTGAACCAGAAGATGCCGGTCACCAGGTTGGTCAGCAGGTAGAACCCGGCTGCGAGCGCGTTCGGTTTCCTCATGACGTCCATGGTGTCGTTACCGCTGGTCAGAGACCATCTGGCCAGCCATCCGGTCGAAGGTGGGGACAGCCCTACCTGCCTCGGGAAGAACTCGTTGGCCCCAGTCGTTATGCTAGGTGCAACCACTACCAGGGGGTGAACGGTTTCGACTGTGAACGTTGATTCAGGGGAAGCGTGCCGGTGCAGGCGAGAGACCACCGTTAAGCGTCATCGCAAACCAATAAGCGCCACGTCTAACGACAAGCGCACCGCGTACGCTCTCGCTGCCTGACAGCGGAGCTAGCGGTTGTCGGCCTAGGAGTGCCTTCGGCCTAGTTCCCGGCATCAGCTAGAGGGCTTACCTGCAGTCTCGGTCGCGGAGACTGTTAGGGAAACTCACAGCGACTGGGCCCGTCACACCTGCTCGTTCGCGTGACAGGTGGGGTCAAGCAGAGACACAGCGGACTGCGCACGGAGAAGCCCTGATGAACCGGCACAGGACCCGGGTTCGATTCCCGGCACCTCCACTCGATGGGCGAGTGCTGCTCGTGGGCAGCACTCGCCCTTTCTCGTTCTCGGGTGTCCTCTGGGGGCCGAGCCCCCAGACCCCCACGCCGGGGGCTCGCCCCCGGACCCCCGGCCGCCTCGTCGCTTCGCGACCTCGGCTGCCCATCAGGCCAAGTGCAGGGTGGTCAGGAAGTCTGTTGCGTTGAACATCGCGCCTGCTGATGCCACGCCTGTGACGTTGTAGCGGCCTGACAGCAGGCGTTCTGCTGCCTCTACTGCCAGTGGGGCGGTTGTGGCGTAGATGTCGTTGCCCGATGCGGTCGTTCTGCGTTCTTCGCCTGCTCGGCGTACGCGGACGTCGATCTCGAAGGTTTCTGGTTCTCGGCGTTCTGCTGCGGCTTGCAGGCCTGAGGCGGCTTCGGCTGACATGTAGTTGGTCACCGACGGGATCTGCAGGTGGCTGGGCACCGTGACGATGTCGGCCATCGAGAACTCCGCGATCACCTGCCGGGCCTGGCTGGGGAAGCTCCAGGACACGGTCGGCGGGGTTTCGTCGTGGTAGGTCAGGCTTCCGTTGTGGAAGCGGACTCGTTGGCCGTTGCGGCGGTCTCGCGAGACCTTGCCCGCGGCCAGGGTTCCCGGGCTGGGCTGCCAGCCGCTCAGGTTGTAGGCGATGTGGGCCTCGTCAGCCGTGGTCCAGTCGGCCATCGCCGCGGTCACCAGCAGGTCGGACAGGCCGCCGAAGAACGCCATCGCCGGTACCGCCGGGATCTTGGCTCCTCTGGCGAACGTGTCCGCGTTCGCCTCGATCTCGGCTGCCACGTCCACGTACGGGATGCCGGCTCGTTCTGCCGCGGCCAGCAGCGGGGCGGCGGTGATGGCGAACGGGCCCGCTGTGTTGATCACTGCTTCGGCGCCGGTCAGGGCCTGGTCCAGGGCTGCCGGGTTGTCGGTGGTCGCCTGTGCGCGGCCGAACGGGAGTGGGGTGTGGCCTCGTTTTTCCAGTTCTGCCACGACGAAGTTGCCTGTGAGGCCGGAGGCGCCGTAGACCGCGATCTTGTGTCCCATGTGATCAGTCAACCTGCGGGGGCGAGTTGAGAACAGTGTCCGGAACGACCTGATGCGTACAATTTCGGACATGCTTGCGTTCGCTGTCGGCAGCGGGATGCTGCACTTCGAGCTGACCGCCACCTACGAGATCTTCACCGCGCCGCAGCTCGACTACGACGTGCGGATCTGCGGGGACGAGGCGGCTCGTCTCGGCAGGTTCACGCTGGAACCCGACCTGCCGCTCGATCGGCTCGTCGAGGCGGACACGGTGGTCGTGCCTGCGATCGAGGACGTGGAGCAACCGCTCGATCCGCGGTTGGTCGAGGCGGTGAAGGCGGCGCACGGCAAGGGAGCGCGGATCGTGTCGCTGTGCACCGGGGCGTTCGTGCTGGCCGAGGCCGGGCTGCTCGACGGGTTGCGGGCCACTACGCACTGGGCGCACACCGAGCAGTTGGCGCGGCGGTATCCGCGGGTTGAAGTCGATCCGGACGTGCTCTACGTCGACAACGGGCAGGTGCTGACGAGTGCGGGCAAGGCGGCGGCGATCGACCTGAGCCTGCACGTGATCCGCAGTGACTTCGGGGCCGCTACGGCGAACACGGCGGCGCGCCGGCTCGTCGTGCCGCCGCATCGGGACGGTGGGCAGGCGCAGTTCGTGCTGGCGCCGGTGCCGTCCGGGGAGGGGCATCCGCTCACCGAGCTGTTCGACTGGGTCTCGTCGCGGTTCGACCAGATGATCACCGTCGAGGACATGGCCCGGCAGGCCGGCATGAGCTCGCGGCACCTCGCGCGGCTCTTCCGGACCGTGACGGGCACCACGCCGTTGCAGTGGTTGCACGTCCAGCGGATCCGGCGCGCGCAGGAATTGCTGGAGATGACGGACGACAGCGTCGACCAGATCGCGGAGGCGTCCGGGATGGGCACGGCCACGACGTTGCGGCGGCACTTCCACCGGACCGTCGGTGTGCCGCCGGACACCTACCGCCGCACGTTCCGGCCTGGTGGTGGCCGCCAGTTCCATCGGTGACCGTTAGGTTGTCCTGATGAGCAACCAACAGCGCATCGGGGCGCGGGTGTTGCGGCGCAAGCCGATCGACCAGCTGACTCATCCCGGCAGCGAACTCAAGCGCACCATGGGTGTCGGCCACCTCACGATGATCAGCATCGGTGCCACGCTCGGCACCGGCATCTTCGTCGTGCTGGGAGAGGCGGTGCCGCAGGCGGGGCCCGCGATCGTGCTGTCGTTCGTGCTGGCGGGCATCACCGCGTTGTTCTCCGCGCTGTCGTACGCCGAGCTCGCGGGCCTGATCCCCGCGTCCGGTTCCTCGTACTCCTACACCTACGCGACACTCGGCGAGATCGTCGCGTGGGTCTGCGGCTGGTGTCTCGTGCTGGAGTACGGGGTGTCGGTCGCGGCGGTGGCCGTCGGATGGGGGCAGTACGTCAACGAGTTGCTGCACCTGGTGACGGGGCTGCGGATTCCGGACGTGCTGAGCCAGCCGCCGGGTGACGGCGGGATCGTCAACGTGCCCGCCGTGCTGGTCGTCGTGATCTCGATGCTGGTGCTGCTCGGTGGCGCGAAGGGCAGTGCTCGCACCAACACCGTGCTGGTGTGGGTGAAGGTCGGCGCGCTGCTGATGTTCTGCGCGGTCGCGTTCACCGCGTTCCGGGCGGGCAACTTCGCGCCGCTGTTCCCGTTGGGACTGGCCGGGATGAGTGCCGGCGCGGCCACGTTGTTCTTCTCCTACATCGGGTTCGACGCCGCGTCGACCGCCGGTGAGGAGGCCAGGAACCCGCAGCGCGACCTGCCGCGCGCGATCATCATCTCGCTGGTCGTGGTCACCGCGCTGTACTGCGCGGTGGCGCTGGCCGCGGTCGGGGCGATGCCGTGGCAGACGTTCGAGGGCACGGAGGCGGCGCTGGCGCGGGTGCTGACGGACAACACCGGGAGCACGATCTGGCCGATCCTGCTGTCGATCGGTGCCGTCGTCGCGATCACGTCGGTGGTGCTGACCGTCCTCTACGGACAGACGCGCATCCTCTACGCGATGTCACGCGACGGCCTGGTGCCGTCGATCTTCTCGAAGCTCAGCCCGCGCACCGGTGTGCCGTTCGCGAACACGGTCGTGGTCGGGTTGTTCATCGCCGTGCTGGCCGCGCTGGTGCCGCTGGGGGCGCTGGCCGACGCGACGAGCATCGGCACGTTGTTCGCGTTCGGGCTGGTCAACATCGCGGTGATCATCCTGCGGCGCACCGAACCGGACCGCGAGCGCAGCTTCCGGGTGCCGCTCTCGCCCGTGACGCCGTTGCTGGGCCTGGCGTTCTGCGTCTACATGATGTTCAGCCTCGGGCTGGAGACGTGGATCGCGTTCCTCGCCTGGATGGCCCTCGGGTTCGTCGTCTACTTCGGGTACAGCGTGCGGAAGGCGCGCCTCGAGGTTCAGGCCAGGGACTGAAGCTCACGGGCGAGGTTGCTCCGCGCGGCGGCGTCCCAGCGCTGCCGCGCGGGCTCGCTCACGTACAGCGTCTCGCGGTCCAGCAGGGTCCTGAGCACCTTCGCGCGGCCCGCCCGCCACGTCGGCTCGTCGTACTGCGCGTACTCCTGGCGCACGGCCTGGCTGTAGCGGTCGTAGTGCTCCGGCTCCGAACCGAGGATGGCCAGGTCGGCGTCGAGCAGCACGTGCGCCAGCGGGTCGTCGGACGAGTGCGTGATCGTGGCCAGCACGAGCGACTCCACTCGGCCGACGTGCGCGTCGTCCACGCCCGCCAGGCGTTCGCGGGCCCACGCGGCCGACGCGCGTTCGTCCTCACCGGGCTTGCCGTCGTAGATCACGTCGTGCGCGCAGGCCGCCAAGGCGAGGATCGCGCGTTCCTCCACCGTGAACGCGAACGCGTCGGCCAGCGCCGACGAGTCGCGGACGACGGACACCACGTGGAACGTGTTGTGGTAGGTCCGGTGCGGTTCGGCGTAGCGCTCCATCAGATCGCCCGCGTCCGGCGTACCGCCGAGCGTGCGGACCGCGTCGTCCCAGACTCGTCTCACCGCGCCAGTTCCTCCTCGACGACGTCCGCGGCGGATGTGCTGCCGCCCGCCCGCGCAATCATGCGCTGCATGTCCTTCACCCGCGCGGAAATCGCGGAATCCGACGTCAGCTGACTCACCAACGAGCGCACGCCCTCCACGGTCACCGTGTCGAGCAGCACACCGAGCCCCAGCTCCTCGACCCGCTGGCCGTTGAGCCGCTGGTCGGTCATGTGCGGCACGACGATCATCGGGACGCCGTGGTGCAGCGCCTCCATCACCCCGCCCATGCCCCCGCGAGTCACGAACACGCTGGCGTGCTCCAGCACCGCGAGCTGCGGCACCTCGTCGTGCGTCTCGACGTTCATCGCGGGGCTCAGGACCTCGCCCTTCGTGACGAGGTGCCACGGCATGCCGCGCGCCGCGTCCGCGCACACCTGCGTGCCCGTCGTCGCGAGCACCACCGGCCGGTCCGGCGGAGGGGCCCACGTGCCCTGGAACGCCCGGCTGGTCAGGCACGGGCCGGTGAACGCGACGCCGTCGTCGAACGTGTGGCCCTGCGGCTGGAACTCCCGGGGGAACAGGGCGATCCGGCGGCGCGCTCCCGAGACGAACTCCGGCAGCGAGCTGCCCAGGAAACCGTGCACCCTGGTGAAGAACTCGATCGCGTCGGGGCCGAACGTGCGCGGCGCCAGCACCTCGGGGCCGATCGACCAGTGCTCGTTGCTGCTCAGCAGCACTTCCAGCACCACGTTCGGCACCTCCAGCCGGTGCGCGATGACACCGCCGGACCAGGCCGCGAGGTCCCACACGACGAGGTCCGGCGGGTCGTCGCGGAACGTTCCCTCGAGCTGTGGCAACGCCGACTCCGCCTCGGTGAGCGCGAGCCGGGTGGCGTCGTAGAGCGAGCTGGGCAGCTCGTCGGGAATCGTTGTGCCGCAGGGGATCGCGGTCGCACCGCACTCGGTGACGGCGGCGGTGAACGGCGCGGTGGCCGGGCAGCTCACCCGGTGGCCGCGGCGCACGAGCTCGGCGATCATCCCGAGCGAGGGCAGGAAGTGCCCGCGCTCCGGCACGAGGAAGACCGCTATGTGCGCCATAAGAGAGGTAAACGTTGTTCGGTTCCTGATGGTTCACTTGCTCTTGTCCCACGGGCGCTCGGGCCAGTGGTGCTTGGGGTAGCGGCCCTTGAGCTCGCTGCGGACGCGCAGGTAGCCGTTGCGCCAGAACGACCTCAGGTCGCTGGTCACGGCCGTCGGGCGGCCGGCGGGCGACAGCAGGTGCACGACCACCGGGACACCTGCGATGAGCGGCGTGTCGGCCCACTTCATGGCGTCCTGGATGCGCACGGAGAGCACGGGCTGGTCCTGCGTGTAGTCGATCTTGCCCTGGCCGATGCGCTCGGGTGCGAGCTTGTCGAACTCCGCCGCCTCCGGGTACGGCAGCAGGCTCCGCAGCAGCGCCGTCGTGTCGATCTTGGCCAGGTCGGACCGCTTCTTCGCCTTGCCGAGGTCGATAGCGCGGACCAGGGCCTCGTCGTCGACGCTCGGCCAGTCGCGGGTGCGGTGCAGGAACGCCATCCGCTCGCGCAGCCGTAGCGCGCTGTCGGGCCACTTCAGCAGGCCCAGGCCCTCGGTCTCCAGGCCGAGGCGGAGTGCCTGCTGCGACTTGGCGAGGTCGTTCAGCGGACGTTCGTCGAGGGTGATCGCGCCGAGCTTGCGGACCTCGTTCGCGACGACGTCGCCGCTCCACCGGATGTCGTCCTCGGTGTGCACGAGGGCCTGGGCGGCGGTGACGGCGAGCTCCTCGTCGGCCGGCGCGGCGAGCCGGACGCGGCCGTGCTTGCTGCCCGGTTCGCGGTCGGCGATCGCGATCGCGAGCCACTTGTGGTGCGAGTCGGTGTGCTCGACGGCGGTGCCGTTCGCCATCAGGTAGACGGTGCTGTTCTTGGAACGGCGCTTCGCGAGCCGTTCCGGGTAGGCGAGGGCGACGACGAGCGCGGGGTCGCCGTTGCCCGCCGGGTTGCTGCCGAGCTTCTCCAGCTTCTTGGCTTCCTGGCGCCACTTGCCGGGGGCCTTCAGCGCCGTCGCGAGGTCGCTCGTGGACGTGTGCGTGCTGTCGTCGAGCAACGCCACGACCTCGGCGGCGGTCCGGTTGCCCGCGAGCGCGCTGCCGTCGATGAGGGCGCGGCCGAGCCGGGGGTGCAGGCCGACGCTCGCGATGCGGTCGCGGCGGCCTGGTTCGAGCGCGCCGATGGCGTCGAGGGTCTCCTGCGCTGCCTTGAGCGCACCCTCCGGCGGGGCGTCCCACCAGTTCAGGGCGCTGCCGTCCGGGGTGCCCCAGACGGCCAGCTCGAGGGCGAGCCTCGTCAGGTCGGCGGTCTTGATCTCCGGTTCCGGGTAGCGGGGCAGCGTCGAGTGCTCGTGCTCGGGCCAGCAGCGGTAGACCCGGCCCGGCGCCTCGCGGCCCGCACGTCCGGCGCGCTGGTCGGCGACCGCCTGGGAGACCCGGATCGTGGTGAGGCCCGCGAGACCCCTGCGGTGGTCCACCCGCGGGACCCTGGCGAGTCCCGCGTCCACGACCGCCCGCACGCCGGGGACGGTGAGGCTGGACTCGGCGATGCTCGTGGCGAGCACGACCCGTTGGTGGTCGCCTCGTTTGAGCGCGGCGTCCTGCGTCTGGGAGTTGAGCTGACCGTGCAGGATCACGGTCTCGGCGTTGAGCAGGCGCGCGGTGCGGTTGATCTCCTTGACACCGGGCAGGAACGCGAGCACGTCGCCGTCCACTTCGGACAGTGCTCTGTTGATGGCCCTCGCGACCGTGTTCTCGATGTGCTCGTTGCGCGTGGGCGGGACGTAGGTGAGCGCCGTCGGGAACATGCGGGACTCGGTGTGCAGGACCGGGGCGTCGAGCAGGTCCGAAAGGCGTTGTGCCGCAACGGTCGCGCTCGTGGCGAGGAGCCTCAGGTCCGGGCGCAGGCCCGCCTTGGCGTCCAGGAGCAGCGCGAGCAGGAGGTCGGCGTCGAGGTGGCGTTCGTGGCACTCGTCCAGCAGGACCGTGCCGACGCCCTTGAGCTCCTGGTCGTGCTGGAGCCTGCGGACGAGAAGACCGCTGGTCACGACCTCGATGCGGGTGTTCTTGCCGACCTTGCGATCGCCCCTCACCGAGTAGCCGACGGTCTGGCCGACCGGTTCGCCCAGCAGGCTCGCCATGCGCGCGGCGGCGGCTCGCGCGGCGATCCGGCGCGGCTCGGCCACGACGACCTTGCCCTCGAAGGCGCTTTCGAGGGCCAGCGGCACCAGCGTCGTCTTGCCGGTTCCCGGCGGTGCGACGAGCACGGCCGCTCCGCGTTCCCGGAGCTGCTCCAGGAGCTGGGGGAGGACGGACTTGACCGGGAGATCAGGCAGGTGCACGACGTCGAGTGTGTCAGGGTTGGTGGATGGGGATGATCGGCGTGGCATCCGGGGTCCTGTCCTCGGTGCGGTCCTGGCGGACCGTCCGGCAATGGCGGCACGTGCCGGAGGTGTCGGCGTCGTCGGTGACGGCCTCCGTGCTGGCCGTGGTGCCCGCACGCAACGAGGAAGCCACGTTGCCGCGGTTGTTGCCCGGCCTGGTGGGACAGCCGGGTGTGCGCGTCGTGGTGGTGGACGACGCTTCCGGGGACGCGACGGCCGCCGTTGCCCGGGCCCTGGGCGCGGAGGTGGTCGAGTCGTCTGGACCTCCGCCGGGCTGGGCCGGGAAGACGCACGCGATGCACCTCGGTGTTCGGGCCGCTCGGGACGAGGAGTGGTTGCTGTTCGTCGACGCCGACGTGACCTGCACACCCGACCTCGTCGGACGGCTGGTGGCGTCGGCCGGGGAACTGGGCGCGGACCTCGTGTCGTCGTCGGGCCGCGGCACCGGGCCCGCCTGGTGGTTCCTGCTGCCCGCGTTCAACACGCTGGTGTTCGAGGGCTCGCCGCCGGACGGACGCGGGGCCACGGCGCTCGCGGTCGGCCACTGCGTGCTGGTGCGCAGGGCCGCGTTCGACGCCGCCGGCGGGTGGGAGGAGCTCGCCGGGACCCACGCGGACGACGTGGGGCTGGGCACGTTGATCAGGGACTCCGGCGGGGTCGTGCGGTTCCTCGACGCCTCGATGCTGCTGACCACGTCGGGGATCGACACGTTCGCGGACTGCTGGCGGTCGTTGCGCAAGAGCGTCCAGCCGGCGTCCCGGGAGATGTTCGGGCCGTGGGGGCGGCCGTTGCTGCTGGTGGTGGGGCTGCTGCACCTCGCGTACGGGCTGGTCCCGGTGCTGCGGTGGCGGTCGCCGTGGTCGTGGCTGGCGTGGTGCGCGCAGGCCGTGCCGCACCGCGAGTTCGTCCGGCGGGTCGGGCAGCCGGAGGTCTCGGCTGTGCTGGCGCCCCTGTCGTGGGCGACGATTGGGGTGTTCCTCGTGGACTGCGCCTTGCGTCCGGGAGCCCAGTGGAAGGACCGCCGCGTTGGTTGACCCGTTGCGCGACCCGGACGACCCGGAGTTGCTCGATCCCTACCAGTCCCGCTCGCTCGCGATCCTGGTCGAGGGAGCACGACTCGCGTCCGGTGCCGTCCGGTACGGCAAGGTGGGCAAGGTCGGCAGCGCGGCCGTGGTGATCAACCGCGAGAACCCGCTGCCGTCCGGCAACTTCGGGTGCGCGCTCGACGGGACGTCGGTCGAGGTCGCGTCGACGCTGCTGCAGCTCGAGCACACGTTCGCCGCGGTGGGGCGCGCGGAGGCCGTCGTGTACGCGTCGCCGACCACCGTGGACGAGATCGAGGGCATCGCCGACGACTCCGGCTGGTACGCGATCGAGGAGCTGCTGACCGTCGTTCACCGCGGGCCCGCGTCGGCCTCCGCGGGGGTCCGGCGGGCGGTCGACGCGGACCTGCCGGGGATCGTCGAGCTGCTGTCGGACGAGCTGGTCGGGAACCGGGAGCGGCTCGGCCGGTGGCTCGGGCACCGGCTGGACGACCCGCGGTGCCTGGTGCTGGTGGCGGACGACGGCGACCGGATCGGCGGGTTCGTGTCGGGGTTCGCCGAACGCGGTGTGGGCCTGGTCGAGCAGTGCGTGGTGCGGCCGGCGCGGCGTCGGCGGGGCGTGGGGCGGTCGCTGGTGGTGTCAGCGGTGTCCGCTTTGCGCACTTCGGGCGCGATGCTGGTCGCGTCGCAGGTGGACGAGGGTCCGGGGGAGCGTTTCGCCGAGGCGTGCGGGTTCGTTGCGGCGTATCCCGTGACTGCTTATGTACGCAGGGTGGATGAGCTGCTCGACTGAATTACTTAGTTGCCGCGTGACATATCCTTAGCAGGGCTAAGGGAGGCTTTGTGCGCGAGCGGTTGCCGGTCGAGGTGTGGGTTCTGGTCGCGGCGAGCTTCATCATCGCCGTGGGTTTCGGGATCGTGGCACCCGTTCTGCCGGTGTACGCGTCCTCGTTCGGCGTCGGTCACACCGCCGTCGCGGCTCTGATCAGCGCTTTCGCGTTCGTTCGACTGGCGTTCGCGCCGGTCAGCGGCAAGCTGGTCAACCGGTTCGGCGAGCCACGCGTGTACATCGTGGGCATCTTGATCGTGGCGGTCGGCACCGCGATGTGCGGGTTCTCGACCAGCTACACCGAGATGCTGTTGTGGCGGGCGCTGGCCGGTGTCGGGTCGACGATGTTCACCGTCGCCGCGCTCGGGCTGCTGATCCGGATCACGCCGGCCGCGTTGCGCGGGCGGGCGTCGGGCATGTGGGCGGCGGGCTTCCTCATCGGCAACATCGCCGGACCGATCATCGGTGCGGGGCTCGTGCCGTTCGGGCTGTGGGTGCCGTTCGTGTCGTACGGCCTGTTGCTGTGCCTCGCGGCGTTCGTGGTCTGGTTCTTCCTCAGGCGGTCGACGCTGACGGCGCTCGACAAGACCAACACCGAAGTGCCCATGACGGTGCGTGAAGCCGCACGGCACCCCGCGTACCGGGCGGCGCTGGCGTCCGGGTTCGCGAACGGCTGGGCCGTGTTCGGCGTGCGGATCTCGCTGGTGCCGGTGTTCGTCATCGAGGCGCTGGAGCACAGCGCGGCCGTGGCGGGCATCTCGATGTCGGTGTTCGCGGCCGGCAACGCCGCGATGCTGTTCCTGTCCGGCCGGATCGCCGACACCCGCGGCCGCAAACCCGTCGCCATCGTCGGCCTGGTCGTCAGCGGCCTCGCGACGGTGTGGATGGGCTTCACCGGCGACCTGTGGACGTTCATGGCGGCCTCGCTGATCGCGGGCGCGGGCGCCGGGCTCCTGAACCCGCCGCAGAACGCCGTGGTGGCCGACGTCATCGGCGCGCGCGGCAAGGGCGGACCCGTGCTCGCGGGCTTCCAGATGGTGTCGGACCTGGGCGCGATCATCGGCCCGATGACCGCGGGCGTGCTGGCCGACTCGTTCGGCTTCGGCGCGTCGTTCGCCATCACCGGCGCCTCGCTGCTGCTCGCGGTGGGTTTCTGGCTCGTCGCCCCCGAGACCCTGCCCACACATGAGGACGACCACACGGCCGCCGCCGTCGCTCCCGAATGCGGCGCCCTCGACGAGAGCGCCGAGGTCCCGACCGGCGAACGCGTCGGTGGCAAGCCTCGTCACCCGGAAGCGTGATTGCGCGCTCAGCTTTCTTTTAGTTTGTGTCGCTACGCTCGTCGCCGTGGGTGGAGCAGAGCGCAGTGCGCGGAAGAAGAAGCAGGCCGCGCGTGCGGTGGTCCAGGCTCGTTCGTCGAGCGGTTCCGACCGCACCAAGGTGATCGCGGGCATCGCCGTGGTGGCGGTGCTGGCCGTCGCCGTCATCGGTTACGTGATCTTCCAGCAGATGAAGCCCTCCACGTCGGCCACCGACGCGATCCCGCTGGCCCCGGCCGATCACACGATCTCCGCGCCGGCCGTCCGCGAGGGCAACACCGTCCTGGTCGGCAAGGACACGGCCACCGTGACGGTCGACGTGTACGAGGACTTCCTGTGCCCGATCTGCGGCACGTTCGAGAAGACCTACGGCACCGACATCAAGAAGGCCGTCG
The DNA here is from genome assembly GCF_053608005.1 of Lentzea sp. NPDC055074. Classification (NCBI taxonomy): domain Bacteria; kingdom Bacillati; phylum Actinomycetota; class Actinomycetes; order Pseudonocardiales; family Pseudonocardiaceae; genus Lentzea; species Lentzea sp. NPDC055074. Next base: position 108,329 of record NZ_JBSGUQ010000021.1, on the reverse strand, counting down.
AGGACGGCAAGGTCAAGATCCGCTACAACATCCTGCCGATGCTCGACCGCCTCTCCTCGCCGGAGGGCTACTCGACCGAGTCCGCCAACGCCGCCCTGTGCGTGGCCGACGACGGCAAGTTCAACGCGTTCCACGCGGCGCTGTTCAACAAGCAGCCCGAGGAAGGCGACGCCGGCTACACCAAGGACCAGCTCATCAAGCTGGGCAAGGAGGTCGGCGTCACCTCCGCGACCTTCGAGTCGTGCGTGCAGAACCAGACCTACAAGTCGCAGCTCGGTGAGCTGATGTCCAAGACCAGCAACGACCCGGCGCTGCGCGACCCCGAGTCGGGCCGCTTCCGGGGGACGCCGAGCGTGGCCGCCGGCGGCAAGCTCGTCGACCTGGACAACAAGAACTGGCTGTCCGACCTGACCAAGTAGGCCGGTGTCCTCAATGGACTTCGACGCGCGGTGTGCGCGGCCCTTCGGGTCGTGTGTGCCGCGCGTCACGTCTTTGCGGACGGTGATGTCCCAGCTGGCGATTTGTGATCGCGGGGTGTGGCCGGAACCCGGTTTAACCAGGGCCGATGTGGTTCTGGGGGGCCCGATTTTTATCTTGTGGCAGGGGTGTTGTACGGTATAGCCACACGAGAACGACGGGGAAACCCGGCGGGAACGTGGACCTTCAAGGGGCTGTGGCGCAGCTGGTAGCGCATCACACTGGCAGTGTGAGGGTCAGGGGTTCGAGTCCCCTCAGCTCCACTTGGAGAAGAACCCGTCTGATCTGGCGAATTCGCTGGTCAGGCGGGTTTCTTGCTGTTCTGGCCGCAATGAGCAGCATTCTTTCTGAAGACGCGTTGTAGAACTCAATGCCGTGCGGCTTCTCCTTCGGTGACATTCCGCAGCGCTGTCGCCAGCCAGTGCAGTTCTTCGGTCGCGTCCGGCGCGCTGCGCTGTCCCCGCACGCGGCCGACCAGGCGGCGATACCGTTCCGCGCTCGCGTCGATTCCGGCCTCCAGCGAAGCCAGCACGGCGCTCAGGTCGGTGTCGCCGAAGGCGGTGGCGATCAGCTCGGACGCGGCGGGGTCGTCGGGGGTGATGCCCTTCTCCCTGGCCTGGGTGACGGTGTTCACCACCTGGCGGGCCCACCAGATGGTCGCGCCTGGTGGTGCCTTCTGGCCCGGGACCGGGGTGTTGAGCTCCAGGAAGGTGCCGAGGCGGGTGCGGAAGTCCTGGTCCTGCACCAGTTCCGCCAGTTCGATCCAGGCGTCCACCTGGTCCGGGGTGGGGTCGTCGGGCAGGTCGATGCGGAGTTCTCGTACTCGTTCGCGTAGTGCCGGGTCGATGTTCAGGCGGTCGAAGACGCCTGCTTTGAAGTCGTCGATGATCTGGGCTCGTTCGGCTGCGGAGAGCCTTGCCAGGCGGTTCATCAGTGCTGTCTCCTCGAGGGTGGAACGGCGTTTCGACACCGTGGACAGGACGGCCCGGCTCACCTTCAGGGCACGGATCTGCGCGTCGATCGCGGTCACGTGGGCGTCCGCGATCTCGGCCACCGAGGCGCCGCGCTCGAGCACCCGGCGCACGTCGTCCAGCCCCAGGCCCAGTTCGCGCAGGGTGCGGATGAGCTCTACGCGGGCCACGCAGGCGGCGTCGTAGAGGCGGTAGCCGCCCGCGGAGCGGGCTGTCGGGGTGATGACCCCCTCGTTCGACCAGAAGCGCAGCGTGCGGGCGGAGATGCCCGTGCGGCGTGCCAGCCGGCCGATGGTGAGCGGTTCGTCCATGCCTGCATCCTCGACCTTGCAGTCGCTGCAATGTCAACTGCTGCAGTCGCTACCTTCGACGGTGCCCACCGCCGAACGGCACGTGCCGATGGGCACCCCGTGCGGCATGACCTTCGGCGTCCGGAGTGGCCGGTCGGGACTTCGGGGCACGGGTGTGGCGTCCCTAGCGTCGGTGGCGTGACGGACAACAAGATCTTCTTGCCGAGGTTCGGTGCTGCGTGCGGGGTCGTGCTCGCGTTGTCGATCGGGGTGCCTGGGGCCGTGGAGGCCTTCACCGGGGAGACGGCGTTCACCAGTGCGGTGATCGGGCTGGGGACGGCGTTCGGGGCTCCCGCGGTGCTGGCGTTGCACGGGCATCAGGCGCACGCGTCCGGACGGTTCGGGGCGTTCGCGTTCGGTGCGAACCTGCTGGGGCTGGGGGTGTTCACCGGGGTGGCGTTCGCGTTGAACCTGGTGATCTTCTTCCTGGAACCCGGTGCGCCCGCGCCGCTGACGCAGGTGGTGCTGAAGGCCGGGTCGCTCGTGTTCGTGGCCGGCACCGTGTTGTTCGGGGTGTCGATGGTGCGGGCCGGGGTGTTCCCTGCGGTGCCGGCCTGGGGGTACGGGATCAGCTTCGTGCTGCTGGCCGTGTTCGCGGTGCTGCCGGACACGCCGGTGTCCGCGGTGGTCCACGTCGTGTGCGCCGCGGTGCTGGTGTGGTTGTCCAAGACCGTGTGGTCGGCGCGTCCGGCACTAGCCTGAGCGGCATGTACACCTCGCGGCCGGCGTTCTGGGTCTCGCCGGTGATGTGCGCCGCCGTGCTGGTCGCGGGGGCGTACGCCGCGCTGGCCGGGCTCGGCGACACCACCGTGCCGTTGCTGGTCGGCGGGCTGGCGGTGCTGGTGGTGCTGGATCTCGCCGAGTTCCGGCGGTATCCGGTGCGGACGCCTCGGCGTGTGGCCGCCGGGTTGTTGGTGCTGCGGGCCGCGTTGTACGTTGGACTGGCCTTTGTGGACGGATCCGGGCTGGCCCGGCTGTTGTTGCTGCTGGTGCCGTTCACGGCCTACTTCGCGTTCGGACGGGGTGTGGCGATCGGGCTGGCGGCGGCCTGTCTCGCAACGGCCGTGGTGAGCACGCCGGGCTGGTACGCGCACGTCGAGCAGGTGTCGGACCTGGTGATGTTCGTCGTGGGACTGGTGCTCACGCTCACGATGGCCGCAGTGGCGGTGCGGGAGCGTGACGGGCGGATTCGGTTGCAGGAGTCGCATCGGACGGTCGCGGAGCTGTCGGCGGCGGCGGAACGGGCGCGGGTCGCCAGGGACCTGCACGACGACCTCGGGCACCACCTGACGGCGATCGTGGTGTTGCTGGAGAAGGCCTCCGCGTTCCACGAGCGCGAGCCGGGCACGGCGAAGGCCGCCGTGCTGGACGCGGAACGGTCGGCGCGGCGGGCGTTGGGCGAGGTGCGCGAGTCGGTCCGGTCGCTGCGGTCGTTCCAGCTGCCGGCCGCACTGGACGAACTCGTTGCGGGACAAGGGGACGTGACGTTGACGGTGAGCGGTTCGCCCGAGTCGCACGACACCGGCGCGCTGCACGCGTTGTACCGGGCGGCGCAGGAGGGCATCACGAACTCGCGCCGTCACGCCGCCGCCACGCGCATCGACGTCGCGGTCGAACTCGACGCCGAGCGGGCACGGCTGACCGTGGCCGATGATGGACGGGGCATGGGTGCGGCGGCGGAGGGGTTCGGGTTGCTCGGGATGAGGGAACGGGTCGCGCTGGCCGGCGGACGGGTCGACCTCACCAGCACGACGGCCGGTACGCGGCTGACCGTCACGATCCCCGTGGCGAGGGCCGAGTGACGCGCGTGCTGGTCGTCGACGACCAGCGGCTGATCCGGGAGGGCATCGCGTCGTTGCTCGGGCTGCAACCCGGCATCGAGGTCGTCGGCACGGCCGCGGACGGGCACGAGGCCGTGGAGCAGGCGGTGACGCTCGCGCCGGACGTGGTGCTGATGGACGTGCGGATGCCGGGACTCGACGGCGTGGAGGCGGTGGCGGTGCTGCGCAGACGCGCGCCCGCCTGCAAGGTCGTCATGCTGACGACGTTCGACGACGAGGACTACGTGGTGCGCTCGCTGCGGGCGGGCGCGACCGGGTACCTGCTCAAGGACCTGCCGTCCCAGGATCTCGCAGCCGCGGTCAGGCTCGCCGCGGCGGGCGTCGCCCAGTTCGACCCGGCCGCGGCGGCCCGGCTGGCGGCGGTGCTCGACCGGTCGGACAGCCGCCGTGAACCGCTGACCGTGCGCGAGGTCGAGGTGCTGCGGCTGGTGGCGGGCGGGGCCACGAACAAGGAGATCGCCGAGCGCCTCTACCTGTCCGAGGGCACGGTGAAGAACCACATCTCGCGCATCCTCGGCCGGCTCGGGTTGCGCGACCGCACGCAGGCCGCGCTTTATGCGCAGTCGAATGGACTTGTGTAACGAGGTGCGGCGGAGGTCGCGATGTGGCGGCCATGACCGTTTTCCCGAAGCTGGCCAAGGAAGCCGCGATCGTGGCCGGTTTCCTGGTGGCGGTGTCCGCCTGTGGCACGCAGGCGCCCACGAAGCTCGCTGCCGACGTCTCCACGACGACCACGACCACGACCACCAGTGCCACGACGACGACCACGCCACCGCCGGTGACAGTGCAGTCCGTTGTGGACGGACGCACGGTGGTGTTGTCCAACGGCGCCAAGGTGGTGCTGTCCGCATTGGCGCAGCCCGGCGAGTGCTGGGCCACGTCCGCTGTGGAGTTCGCGACGAAGACCCTGGTGGGCAAGCCTGTCCAGGTCGCGGCGTCGAGCCTGAAACTGGCTGACGGCAAGGACTACGCGGTGCTCGCGGTCAGCCAGGGGGCCGCCCGCGCGGTCGCCGGGGCGGAGTCGGCGATCCAGGTCGCGGAGACCGCCGCCAAGCAGGCCTCGCTGGGGTTCTGGGGACCGTCGTGCGGCGGGCTCGACGTGAAGCCCGCGCCCGCACCGGTGGCACCCCAGCCTGTCGTGCCGCAACCCGTTGTGCCGCAACCGGAACCGGCGCCCGCACCCCCTGCTCCGGCGCCCGCGTACTTCGCGAACTGCGCCGCCGCGAAGGCCGCGGGCGCGGCACCGCTCTACCGCGGCCAGCCCGGCTACCGCTCGGCCCTCGACCGCGACAACGACGGCGTGGCCTGCGAGTAGTCAGAAACCTCGTTCCAGCACCTGACGCGCTTCCCGGAGCTCGCGGTCGGCCTCGGCCTCCTCGATGGCTCCGGGCAGCGGGTTGGTGTCCTTCTCGGCCACCCACTCCTCGGGCTTCGGGCGGTCGGGCAGCGCTTTCCACCTGTCGCTCATGACTCCAGTGTGCCCTGACAGATCGGTGGCTGCCGGTGTCAGTGGGATGTCAGCGCGGCTCGGAACTCTCTGGCTCGGCGAAGCTCCCCCGACCAGGCCGGGGAGCCTGTGGAGCGAGGAGAGTTGATCGTGCTGAAGAAGTTCACCTTTGCGGCACTGATGGGAGCGCTTGTCAGCGCGTCCTTCGGCGCCGGTGTCGCCAACGCGGCGACCGACCGCAACGGCTCCTGCGAGACCGGCGAGTTCTGCCTCTACTACAACAGCGACAACGCCGGGTCGGTGTCCGACTTCGCGGGCTCCATCGCCGACTACGGCGACTCGCCGCCGAGCTGCTACGACTTCAAGAGCGCGGGCAACGGGCAGGGCGTGTGCGTCAAGAACAACGCCGCCTCGGTTTGGAACAAGACAAGCAAGGCCGTCACGGTCTTCTACAACAGCAACTACGGTGGCGCGAAGCAGACGTTCGCGGCCGGCGCCAAGGGCAACCTCAAGGCCGAGCTGAAGAACGAGAACGCCTCGCACCGCATCGGTGACGCCGGTGGCGACCCGGACCCGGCTCCGGGCACCTACCCGGCCCCGGCCACCAACAACGAGCCCTCCCAGGCCGTCCGCGCGCCGCAGGCCAGCAAGCGGACCGCGTTCGTGCGCACGCAGATCTCCACGCTGACCGGGGAGAAGCAGTGCTACGTGGGCGACTACCGCTCGGGTGAGTCCTCGACGAGCAACCACAACACCGGCAACGCGCTCGACTGCACCATCTCGAACGCGATCGGCCAGTACCCGAGCGCCGCGCAGAAGGCCCAGGGCTGGAAGCTGGCCTACTGGCTGCAGAAGCACGCCGTGAAGCTCGACGTCCGCTACGTGATCTGGCAGGGCAAGATCTGGAGCGTCGCCCGTGCGTCCGAGGGCTGGCGCAACTACACCGCCGGCAGCGGTGTGACCGGTGGTCACTACGACCACGTCCACGTCTCGATCCAGAACCCGTACGGCGACTGATCCGAGCTGATGGAGAAGGCGAGCGCACCCGGTGCGCTCGCCTTTCGGCGTTTCAGGACCTCAGGTCGTGGACGATCAACGACGCCGAGAGCAGCCGGATGTCGGTCGGGTCGGCCGGGTTGTAGCCGGTGAGCTCGGAGACGCGGCGCAGCCGGTAGTTGAGCGTGTTGCGGTGCAGGTGCAGCTCGTCGGCCGTGCGGTGGCGGTTGTGGTCGCTGTTGATGAACGTCCGCAGCGTGTGCAGCAGGTCGGGGTGCTCGCTCAGGCGGTCCATCACACGTGCCAAGCGCTTGCGGCCCGGGCCGGGGCGGCAGAGCTGGTACTCGAGCAGCACGTCGTCGAGGACGTACGCGCCGGGCGGGCGGCCGAGGCGCTGGGCGAGCTCGGCGATGTCCGCGGCCTGCCGGGCCGCCGCGGGGATGTCCTCCCGGCTCTCCGCCGCCGCGATTCCGCCGGTCAGGCCCGTGCCGGCGGCGGTGAGGAGGGTGCGGACCAGGTCCGCGGCCACCTCCACGTCGTTGTCGATCTCGTCCGCTGACGTCGGTAGGAGCACCGTGCCGCCGTCGTGGTCCAACGCGGAGAGGGCGTGCTTCGGCAGTTCTGCCCGTAGCCGGCGCACGAGCCCATGAACGGCTAGGCGTGCGTCGCCTCCGTCGGCCACCGACGGTGCCTCGACGCGCACGGCGACGACGATGTGCTGGTTGGACAGCTCCAGGCCGATCCGTTCGGCGAGCGGCTCGGCCTCCCTGCCCGTCAGCAGGGCCGCGACCAGCGCACGGCCGGCTTCACGGCGTTCGGCGTGCAGGGCCTGCTGCTCGGCGAGGTACGACCCGGCCACCGCCGGCACCGCGACGCTGAGGTACCGCAGCAGCGCCGGCACCGTGGCGAGCAGGTCGGGGATCTCGTCGGGCTCGGCGACGGCGGCCATCGCCTCCCAGCCCACGGTCGCGGCGACGTGGTAGGTGCTGAGCACGATGTCGAGCGGAACGCCCTGCTGGGCGCGCCGCACCGCCGTGGCGATCTGCATGTCCATCTCCTCGGGCGCGGGCGGCCGCTGTTCCCTCAGCGCGCGCAGGAAGACCTGCAGGTGACGGGTCACCGCCTCGGTGATCTCGCGGTCGACGAGCTGGTGCGGCAGCTGCCGGTACGTCGCGGATCTGGCGAAGAACGCCTCCAGCACCTTCTCGGCGATGCGCGGGATCTGCGTCGCGGCACGGTCGTAGAGCGGTGCGGCGGGGTTCGGGGCGGGGATGTCGACCACCGCCAGAGGCTTGCGCATCCACCGGCCGCAGGCGATAGCCCGATCCGGTCCTTCTCGGCTGGACGGGTGCACGAAAGAGGGACGCTCGGGTTGTGCACGTGCCCGAAAGTTTTGACCCTATCGAGTGACGACGGGTGAGCGCGGCCTCTGCGTCCAGCCACAATCGGGCGTTGTGAGCAGCGTCGAGGAATGCATGAAGTTGTTGCTGCGTAGCGGGTTCCGCCGATCCGTGGTGCGTGATCGCTTCACGTGCGTCAACGCTGTGATGTTCAGACGGGTGTGGCGAGGTACCAACGAGACGGTGCTCGCGTACTCGGAGTCGGAGGCCCTGGCCTATCGCGTGGCCGAGGGCGACGCGGACCCCACGGACCCGTTCGTCGTGGACCCCGACCTGACGATGTGGCAGTGCGGGGGCGAGTTCCTGGACGTCGCGGGGCAGCTTCTGGAGTTACCGGCGGCGCCGGGTCACTCCACGTTCGAGGGGAAGTAGTAATCTCGGCTGGTGGGTGAGACCGTCCGGATCGGAGTGTTCTACGACGGCACGTGGTTCGCCTACCTGAGCGATTTCTACGCGACAGCGCACCCCAGAGGAGCGCGCGTCTCTCTCGACGGCCTGCACGACGCGGTGCGCTGGTACGTCCACACGGAGACGGGTCGTCCGCTGGACGAGTGCGTGGTCGCCGAGGCGCATTACGTGCGTGGTCGCATCGAGACCCCGGCTGAGTCCTTCGACCGCGCGCTGGCCGCCGCCGGCATCACGCGGCACGACCTGCCGCTGCACAACGGCAAGGAGAAGGGCGTCGACGTCCTGCTCGCGCTGGAGGCGTGGGACCGGGCGATGACGGTGCCGCTCGACTGGGTCGTCCTGCTGACCGGCGACTCGGACTTCGCTCCGCTGGCGTCCAGGCTGACGGCACGGGGCGTGCACGTGATCGTGCCGGTGGTCGACATCAAGACGGTGCAGGCTCCTCCTGCCTGGACCCCGCGCACGGCCGCCCCGCTGCGGGCCGCGACACCGTTCACCCCCGGTTTCGACGAGCTGTTCGCCCCCGGTGACCAGGCCGACTACCCGCTGCGGCGCGCGTTCGTGCGGTCGTCGCAGGCGGTGGCGTCCCCGGTCGGGGCGCCGCGCGGACGTCGCAGGGGCACCGTGGCGACGTGGAAGTCCGGGCAGGCCCACGGCTTCATCACGGACACCCGCGGCGGGTCGTGGTTCGTCTCGCGCGACGAGCTGCCGGCCGGGCTCACGCTGCTGCTCGCGGGCACGCCCGTGTCGTTCACCGGGTCGCCCGCGCCGATGCCCGGCCGCAAGTACCCGAGGGCGCAGGCCGTCCGGCCGGAATGACTTTTGTCATCCGGATGTGGTGACGCCGCTTCACTACTGACCGAAGGCCGCACCGACCAGGCTCAACGGCATGGAAACGGTGCTCGGAGTACGGGGAGCGCGGCACAGCTACGGTGCCACGCAGGCGCTGGACGGCGTTGATCTCGACGTCGGCGCGGGGGAGTGCGTGGCCCTGCTCGGGCCCAACGGCGCGGGCAAGACGACGCTCGTGAACCAGGTGATCGGGCTGCTGCCCGCCAAGGCCGGCTCGGTGCGCGTGTGCGGCGGTGATCCGCGTGTCGCGTCGACCCGGCGGCAGCTCGGCGTGGTGCAGCAGTCACTCGGGTTCCCGAACACGCTGAAGGTGTCCGAGCTGGTCACGGGGGCCGCAGTACGTGCGGGGAAGCCTCGTGCGGCGGCCGGGCCGGTGATGGCGGAGCTCGACCTGACCGACCTGGCCGGGCGGCGCGCGTCGAAGCTTTCAGGCGGTCAGAAGCAACGGCTGCAGCTCGCGATGGCCCTGGTCGGCGACCCGGCGCTGCTGGTGCTCGACGAACCGACCGCGGGCCTCGACGTGCCCGCCCGCAAGCGGTTCTGGCAGATCCTCGCCGAACGACGCGAGCGCGGGACGGGCGTGCTGCTCACGACGCACATCATCGAGGAGTCGTCGGCCGTCGCCGACCGCGTCGTCGTGCTCGCCCACGGCCGGGTGCTCGCCGAGGGCACGCCGGACGCACTGGTCGCGAAGCTGCCCGACCGCACGGTGATCGCCCGGACGGGTCTCGGCTTGGAGCGCCTCCAAGCGTTGCCGGGGGTCGTGTCGCTGCGCGACGACGGCGAGCACGTCCACCTCGGTACCCGCTCGCCCGAGGCGTTGCTGCGGGTGCTGCTCGTGGAGGACCCCGGCCTGACCGACCTGCGGGTCGAGGGCGCCGGGCTGGAAGAGGCAGTGGCCGGTCTGATCGAGAGGGGTGCGGCATGACCACGAACGTTTCCGGGCGGATCTTCGGCGTGGAGCTCACGGACGAGCTGAGGGGTATCGTCCGCGAACCGGCCGCGCTGTTCTTCTCGATCATCATGCCGGTCGCGTTCTTCGCGCTCTTCGTGTCGCTGTTCGGGAAGTTCAGCAGCGGCGGGGTGTCCGCCGGCACCACGATGCTCGCCACGTTCGGCACGTTCGGCGTCATCTCCGTGGTGCTGATGAACCCCGGCCTCGGCGTCGCGGCCGACCGGGAACGCGGCTGGCTCAAGTCCAAACAGGTGTCCGCGGTGCCGATCGGCGTGACGCTCGCGGCGAAGGTGGTGGCAGCGCTGCCCTACGCGGCCGGCGTGCTGGTCGCGATGACGGTGACGGCGGCGCTCACCGGTTCCTTGGGCGCGCCCCTGCCTGCGTTGCTGCGGCTGCTCGTCGTGCTGGTGATCGGCGCGTTGCCGTTCGCGTTGCTGAGCCTCGCGGTCGGGTTCCAGGTCGGTGCGGGTGCGGGCGCCGCGTTGCTCAACGCGCTGCTCATCCCGACGTCCGTCGTCTCCGGACTGTGGATGCCGCTGGAGATCATGCCCGCGTTCTTCCGCGACGTGGCGAGGTTCCTGCCGAACTACCACCTGTCCCAGCTGGCTCGCGCGCAGCTCACCGGCGGTCCCGTGCTCACGCATGTGCTCGTGCTGCTGGGGTTCGCGATCGTGGCCGCGGTGCTCGCGGCCGTGTCGTATCGTCATGCCCGGTCATGAGAAGAGAAGTGGGCATCTCGCGCTGGTTCCACCTGATCTACCTGGGGAACCTGCTGTGGGCGCCGGTGTTCGACCCGGCTGCGGACTGGTTGGACTGGGCGCTCGTCGCCGCCGTGGTCGTGGCCTTCGTCCCGATGTACGTGCTGTCGTGGCGCCGGCCTGAGCTGGTCCGCCACTGGTGCCTCGTGCCGACGGTCGTGCTCGGGGCGCTGGCGACGCCGTTCAACGCCGGTGCCGCCGTGCTCTTCGTCTACGCGGCGGTGTTCGCGGGCCTGTCGGAGTCGCGGCGGGTGGCGATGCGGTGGTTCGTCGGCCTGTCCGCGCTGATCTGCGTGTTCGGCGTGGTGTCGGTGGTCGAGATGCCGTACCGCGTGTGGGCGTTGCTGCCGTCGCTGGTCTTCCTGTGGGTCGTCGGTCTCGTGCAGGTCGAGTGGGCCGAACGGGAGCGCGAGAGGGCCGAGCTGCGCATCCGCACCGCGCGGGTCGAGCACCTCGCCACCCTCGCCGAACGCGAGCGCATCGCCCGCGACCTGCACGACCTGCTCGGCCACACGCTGACCGCGATCATCCTGCGCGCCCAGCTGGTCAGCGCGGACCCCTCGCGGGCGCAGGACGAGGCGGCGGAGATCGAACGGACGGCCCGCGCGGCGCTGGGGGAGGTCCGCGACGCCGTCACCGGGTGGCGCAGCGCGTCGCTCGAGACCGAACTGGAGGCGGCGCGTGCCGCGTTGTCGAGCCTGGGCGTCGAGGTGACCGTGCGCCGCGACCCGGAGCTGGTGATCGTCGGCTCGACCGAGCACGAACTGGCGCTGGCGCTGCGGGAGGCCGTGACCAACGTGGCACGGCACGCACGCGCGAAGACGTGCCACATCGGCATCGAGGCGCGCGACGGCGAGCTGCGGCTGGTGATCGCCGATGACGGCGTGGGTGGGCATGCGGTGGAGGGCAACGGGTTGACGGGCATGAGGGAACGGATCGCCGCGCTGGGCGGCCTGGTCGCGCGGACGGTCTCGGCGGGCACCACCGTCACGATCGCCGTCCCGCTGAAGGTGGCGACGTGATCAGGGTCGTGCTGGCCGAGGACCAGGCTATGGTGCGCGGCGCGTTCGCCCAGCTGCTCGACCTGCAGCCCGACGTCACGGTCGTCGCGACGGCGGGGGACGGCGACGAGGCCCTCGCGGCCGTGGCCGAGCACCGGCCCGACGTGCTGCTGACCGACATCGAGATGCCGGGACGGACCGGACTGGACGTCGCCCTGGCGCTGAACGAGCGCGGCGACACGACCCGAGTCCTGATCTTCACGACGTTCGCCCGCAGCGGGTACCTGCGGCGCGCGATGGACGCCGGGGTCGCGGGGTACGTGCTGAAGGACGCGCCGATCGCGGACCTGGTCTCGGCGTTGCGCCGCGTCCACGCCGGCGAACGCGTCGTCGCGCCCGAGCTCGCGATGGCCGCGTGGGACAGCGCGGACCCCCTGACACCGCGCGAACGCGAGCTGCTGCAGGAGGTCACGACGGGCGCGAGCAACGCCGACATCGCGGCCCGGCTCAACCTCGCCGAGGGGACGGTCCGCAACTACCTGTCGACCGCGATGGCGAAACTGGGCGCCCGCAACCGTTCCGAGGCGGCCAGCACCGCTCGCGAACGAGGCTGGCTCTAACCCTTCCGCTTCACCATCTCGGTGATCCAGATCGGTGCGAACGGCGACGTGCAGTTCGGCGGCGTCGGGTAGTCCTTGAGGACCTCCAGGCGTTCGCCGATCTCGAGCGCCCGCGCCCGCAGCGACGGGTGTTCGATCCCGATCTGCGCCAGGCAGTGGTTCATCGCCCACTGCAGACGTTCCGGGGCGTCCTTCATGTCCTTCTCGACGAGGTCGAGCAGGCCGTCGAGGTCGAGGCCCTCGGGCTTCTTCGCGACGCGGTCGATCGTGAGTGCCCAGCCCGCGCTCGCGACCGCCGGGTCCGGGTCGGCGAACCACAGCACGCGCAGCTCCTCGGCGTGCGGGTTCTTCTTCACCACGTAGTTCACGAGCCAGTCGTGCACCTTGGGGCGTTCGGCCTCGCGCAGCATGACGTCGAGCTCGTCGCGCCCGAACGCCTTGGGGCGGCAGATCAGCAGCGCCAGCAACCGGGCGGCCGTGTCCCCCGTCGCCCACAGCTGCACGGCCAGGTCCTGCTGGGTCTTCAGGCGTTTCGCGACGGCGCGGAGCTTGCCGAGGTTCACGCCGTGGTCGTCGCCGTGCTTCTCGTTGACAGCGCGGACTTTCGGGTCCTCGAGCGCGGCCAGTTCGGCCCGCAGCTCCGCCACCGTGTCGTTTGCCACCGATTGACCTCCCGCTCACCACCGACGCCCGACAGCCTACGAGCCGGAACACCGGAAGGCGGGTCGTGCCTCCAGACAAGAGGCACAACCCACGTGAGGGGGCGATCAGCCGATGGTGAAGAGCTGCGCGCGGTGGGTGACGCAGGTGTCCTGGTGCAGGATCGACTTGTTGTCGAAGTCGCGGCCCTCGATGTCCAGGCACAGGCCGCTGTGACGCGCCCGGAACTTCTTCGCGCCGGAGTCGGTGGTCTCGACGAGGAACTGCTGGTTCCACTTGGTGGCGCTGCAGGTGTACTGGACGGCGTCGGCGGTCCGGTCCTGGCTCGAGTCCCAGATGTCGACGCACTTGCCGCTGTGCGCGACCTTGATCCGCACGGCACCGCTGCCGTCGCCGACCTCCTCGAGCGCCCACTGCTGGTGCGACTTCGAGGCGTTGCAGGTGTACTGCAGGATCGCGGCCTTGTCGGACCGGCTGCCGTCGGCCACGTCGAGGCACTTGGCGGAGTTGGAGTTGCGGATCAGGTCGTAGCTCACGGCCGCGGACGAGGTGCTCGCGCCGGCGAACGCCACCGCGGCGGCCGTCAGCGCGATCGCGGCACTGGTACGGCGAAGAAGCGTCCTGGACATTGTGGCCCTCCGAAGGTCTGGCTGATCTGTCGTGGACGACCTTGCCCATCCGGTGTTCGGCAGGGATTCGGAAACTGTGTGATCGGCTGCTCAGGGGGAGTGTGCTCAGTGGAGTTCGGACTGCTCGGCGATGTCGAGGTCCGCGTGGGGGACCGGGTCGTGGACATCGGTCACGCCCGGCAGAGATGTGTTCTGGCGGTGCTGCTGGTGGAGGCGAACCGGCTGGTACCCGTCGACGTGCTCGTGGACCGGGTGTGGGGTGAGCACGTGCCGCACCGGGCGCGCAACGCCGTGGCGGGGTACGTGTCACGGCTGCGGCAGGTGTTGCCGGACGTGCGGATCGTGGGCCGTCAGGGCGGGTACGTGCTGACCGTCGACCCGATGTCCGTCGACCTGCACCGGTTCGAGTCGCTCGTGCGCCGTGCGCGAGTGGAACCCGATGCCGTTGCGCTGCTGGACGAAGCACTCGGCCTGTGGCGCGGTGAACCGTTCTCCACTGTGGACACGCAGTGGCTGGCAGGCGTGCGGACGGCGCTGGAGGCACGGCGGTTCGCGGCGTTGCTCGATCGCAACGATCTTCTGCTGCGCCAGGGAGGGCACGCGGCACTGTTACCAGGCCTCGAAACGACGGCGGCGGCGTTCCCGCTCGACGAACGGCTGGCAGGGCAGGTGATGCTGGCGCTGTACCGCTGCGGGCGTCAGGCCGACGCTCTGCTGCGCTATGAACGGATCCGGCTGCGGCTGGCCGACGAGCTCGGTGCCGATCCCGGGCCGGAGCTGCGGGCGCTGCACCGCCGGATCCTCACGGCGGACCTGGCGCTGCCCCGGCGGATGCCCGCGCCGCCGCGGTCGTTCGTGGGCAGGGAGCGCGAGCTCGCCGCCCTGGACGCGTTGGCGGACAAGCAACTCGTGACGGTGACGGGCACGGCCGGAGTGGGGAAGACCGCGCTGGTGCTGCACTGGGCTCATCGGGTCGCCGAGCGGTTCCCGGCCGGGCAGTCGCACGTGAACCTGCACGGGTTCGGGCCGGGCGGGGAGGTGGCGCTGCCCGAGGTCGCGCCGGGCCGGCGCCTGGTCGTGCTGGACAACGCCCGGGACGCCGACCAGGTCCGGCCGCTGCTGGCCCGGTTCCCCGGCTGTCTCGTGCTGGTGACCAGCCGCGACCAGCTGACCGGCCTGGTCGCCGTGGACGGCGCGCACCCCGTCACCGTGGACCTGCTGTCCACCGAGGACTCGCGGGCGCTGCTCGCCGCGAGGCTCGGCGTGCTCGACGAGTCGGCGGCCGAGATCGTCACGCGCTGCGCCGGTCTGCCGCTGGCGCTGACCGTCGTGGCCGCGCGCGCCGCCTGCACGGGGTTCCCGTTGCGGGACATCGCCACCGAACTGAGAGGCGGGCTCGACCCGTTCGACGGCGGTGACCCGGCGACAGACCTGCGCCGGGTGTTCTCCTGGTCCTACGACGCCCTGGGGCCGGGTGCCGCGCGGCTGTTCCGGCTGCTGGGCCTGCACTCCGGCGCGGACATCTCCGTGGAGAACGCCGCCGCGCTGTCCGGGACGCCGCTCGTCCGGCCGTTGCTCGCGGAGCTGACCCGCGCGAACCTGCTCGCCGAACGGCGTCCCGGGCGCTACTTCCTGCACGGCCTGCTGCGCGCCTACGCCGCCGAGCTCAGTCGCTCAACGCCGCGACCACAGGGCACTGGTCGCGCACGCCGTTCTCGGCGACGTCCAGCAACGCGAGCCGCACCCGGTCCAGATCGTGCATCCGCTGCTCGATCTCCGCGACCTTGCCGGTGACCACGTCCCCGATGTCGGGCGTCGTCGAGGCGGACAGGAGCTGCTCGACCTCGGTGAGCGTGAAGCCGAGCCGGGCCGCGCGGCGGATGAACCTCAACCGCTTCAACGCTTCCTGGTCGTAGTGGCGGTAGCCGCCGTGGGACCGGGCGGTCGGCACCACCAGCCCCCGGCGCTCGTAGAACCGCACGGTGCTGATGCCCACCCCGGCGGCGCGGGCCAGTTCGGATATGCGCACCACCGGAAACTACCTCCGCAGCAGCGCGCGCAGCTGCGCCGCGCCCCAGAACAGCTCCAGCGCCAGGAACACCGCCAGCGCTGGCGTCTCGCCTTGCCACAACGCCCACGCGAACCAGAAGCAGAACAGCCCGCGGCCGATGGTGTCCGCGGTGATCAGCAACCGTTCGGGACGGAGCCACCGCACGATCGACCACATCACCACGACCGTGCCGAACAGCGTGGCGAACATCCGCGTCGGCGTGGTGTGGGGCGTGCCGAGCAGGTCCATCGCGAACGCGCCGGTCCACGGCGTCACGAACGCGACGCTCGCCACGAAGTCGTACAGCGCACCGGCTTTGCCCCAGCGGGCGACGTGATCTCTGGTCATGCCGGTCACGATGGACTCTGCACCGTGGTGCAGAGTCAAGTCCGCTCGCGCCCACTAACGTTGCCAGGCGAGGGGTTCGTCGAGCCGAGGGAGACAGGTGACCGGCCAGATCGTCCGCCACGCAGGCCGGATCGAGGCCGTGCGCGTGCGGTTCGCGGCCGTGCACAAGGCCAGCGCGGTCGTCGTCGGCGACGAGACCGTGTACGGGCGGCTGTGCCGGTGGGTGATCCACCCCGTGCTGGAGAAGCACGCGCGGCAGGACGAGCTGGTCGCCTACGTCGAGGAGAACCTGCGCCTGATCGTGGCCGGGCTGTACGACCTCTACGGCGTGCGGGCGCCCGCGCCGGACCTCGTGCGCGAGGCCGCCGTGCCGTCGCTGGTCGAGCCGGTCGAGGACACGGCACGGGCGGCGATGGAGCAGATCGGGCCGCTGCGGGACGTCCTCGACGACCTCACGGGGCTGCCGGACGTCATCGCCGCGCATGCGATGACCTGGTACAACATCGCGGGCGAGCAGGCTGACATGGCCGACGAGCTCGAGGACCTCCTGGAGCTCGACGCCCCGGAGTGGACCGGTGCCGAGGAGCACCTGCGGCTGATGGGGCACAACATCGAGGCGATCCGCGGGCTGAGCTCGGTGTCGGCGGCGTTCGGGGAGATCACCGAGAGCGTCGGCGTGCTGGTCGCGCAGACCCGGCGGCTCGTGCGGGAGCTGGTGATCGGCCTGGCCGTGGCGCCGTCGGACGCGACGCTGTGGCGGCTGGCCTGCCGGATCGCGGTGTACGGGGTGGCGCTGGAGGCCACCCTCACGCACCTGGAGAACCGGCTCGAGGGTTAGGCCCTGTCCTGCAGGGCTAGGCCGCCCTGCTCGCCCGGCGCCGGGCGAGCTGCGGCAGGAACCACATGTAGACGCCCGTTCCCATCAGGACGAACAGCGGCAGCAGCGGCACGTACGACACCCAGATCGCCTCGGCGTTCACGGTGAGCGCCACGGCCGTGAACACGACCGTGGCCATGAAGACCATGCTCACCACGCGGTGGAATTGGCGGATTCCCTTGCTGCTGGCCATTTTCGTCGTCCTCCCGGTTGCTGGTGACGACAACGGTAGGAGCGCGGGCCCGGCGGCGCTTCTCGATTCCTGACCGCCTGGGGAACCAGTACCCTCGGGCGCCATGCGGTTCCAGTCCCCGGTGCTGGTCGGTCGTGGCGAGGAGACCTCGGCACTGCGGGCCGCCCTCACACGGGCCGAGCACGGTCGCGGCGGCGCGATGTTCCTGGCGGGGGAGCCGGGCATCGGCAAGTCGCGGCTCGCCTCCGAGACCGCCGGGCACGCCTCGCGACGCGGGTTCCGCGTGCTCAGAGGTCGAGCGAGCCGCGCGGTGCCGTTGCGGGCGCTGTGCGAAGCCGTGTTGTCGGCCTTCCGCGGGGTGGCTCCGGACGAGGAGCAGCTCGGCGCGTACCTGCCCGTGCTGCTGCGGATGACCCCGGACGCGCCCGCCGGTGTGCCGGACCCGGCCGTGGTCCGGGCCGAGGCGGTCCTGCGCCTGGTCACGGCCGAGAAGACCCTGCTGGTGCTCGAGGACCTGCACGAGGCGGACGGCGAGACGCTGGCCGTCGTGGACTACCTGCTCGACAACCTCGCGGACGAGCCCGTGCTGATGGTGGCGACGCTGCGGCCGCATCCCGCTGGGGCGCAACGACTCGCGGACGAGGCCACCGCCCGCCGGGTGGCCGGGACGCTGCGGCTCGCCGGGCTGACCGGTGACGAGGTGGCCGAGCTGGCGCGCCACTGCCTCGGCGAACCCGCGCCGGACGACGTGCTCGCCCAACTCGTCGAGGTCTCCGACGGAGTGCCGTTCGTCGTGGAGGAGCTGATCAACGGCGACCTGCGGGCCGTTCCTCCCACGGTCGCCGCCGCCACCCTGCAGCGGGTCGACGCGCTCGGGCCGGACGGCGTCGCGTTGCTCGAAGCCGCCGCGATCTTCGGGCGGACGTTCCCCCTCGACGTCGTCACGGCCGTCACGAACAGCACGGAAGAGCTGTGGCAGGACGCCGAACGCGCGCAGCTGGTCGAGGGTCACCAGTTCCGGCACGCGCTCACCGCCGAGGCGATCACGGGCCGGATGACGCCGGCCGCACGGGCGGCGCTGGCCCGCCGGGCGGCGAGGGCCGCGGAGACGTTGCGGCCGGGCGAGCTGGAGCTCGTCGCGGAGCTGTGGGAGGCGGGTGGTGAGACCGCGAAGGCCGTGGGGTGCCTCGCGAGGGCGGGACGTCGCGCCGCCGCGCTCGGCCGCTTCGGCACCGCCGTGGAGCTGCTCGAACGCGGCCAGGCGCTGACCGGCGACCCCGATCTCACGGCGGACCTGCTCGACGCGCTCGCCGTCGTCCTGCCGCTGGCCGCGGTCGTCGTCCCGGCGGACAACGGCGCACGGGCCTTCGCGCTCGGGGAACGGCTGCAGCAGGCCCTGACCGAGACGCACGCCCGGCCCGGACGCCGGGAGGCCGTCCGGCTCGCGCAGGCCAGGGTCGCCGCCGTCGCCGGTCAGTGGGAACGCGGCCTCGACCTGCTCGCGGCGACGAAGGAGACCTGCCCGTCCGTCGACGTCGTCAAGGCGACGCTCCTGCTCGGCCTCAACCAGCTCGACCTCCTGCCCAAGGCCCGCGCGCTGGCCGAACGCGCCGCTGCCACGGGCACGCCGGAGGTCGTCTGCGAGGCCCTGGAGGTGCTCACCCGGTGCACGAGGGGGCAGGACCTGGCCGAGGCGCGGCAGCACATCCAGCGCTGGCTGCACACGGCCGAGCAGCACGGCCTCGCGGCGTGGCGGCTGCGGGCGTTGCTGGAGCTGGGGATCACCGACAAGTACCTGACGATCGGCGTCGACACCCTGCTGGCCGCCCGCCAGGCCGCGCTCGACACCGGTGCGATCGTCATCCTCGTCGCCGCCGACCTGCACCTGGGCGGCACCTACCTCGTGCGCGGCGAGTACGAGGAGGCCGCGCGGTACGGGGCGAGCGCCGGGGAGGCCGCGCGGAAGCTGGGCCTGCACGCGCTCGAAGCGCTCGCCGTCGCGATCGAGGCCGGCATCGCGTCCATGCACGGCGACCGCAAGGCGACCGACCGGGCGCTGGCGCGGCTGCGCGACCACGGCGGGTCGGAGGAGATCTGGTCCTACAGCTCCGCGGTCTGCGCGCTGATGGAGGAGCGGTACGACCGGGCGCTGGCCGAGTTCGACGAGGTGGAGAAGGCCGTCACGGAGCCGCGCATCCTCCGCGGCACCTTCTACCAGGGCCCGCGGCTGCTGGTGCGGGTCGCGCACGGCCTCGCGGGCAGGCCGGAGTACGAACGCCTCGCCGAGTCGCACCTCTCGCAGGTCCGGCTGCACCGCACGTACTTCGCGTGGAGCCACGCGATCCTGCTGGGCCGCGAGGGCCGCACCGAACAGGCCGACGCGGCGGCGGCCGAGGCGTGGGAACTGAGCACCGGTCTCGGCCTGCCCCGGTACCTCGGCCTGCGGCTCGCCGGGCCGCGAGCGCTGGCGGACGGCTGGGGTGAGCCGGTGCCGTGGCTGCACGAGGCCGAGGAGCACTTCCACCAGACCGGTGTGCCCGCTGTCGCCGCCGCCTGCCGGGCCGTGCTGCGCGAGGCGGGCGCACCCCGCCAGCGCCGCCGCCGCGACCACGACACCGTGCCCGCCGAGCTGCGCAAAGCCGGTGTCACGGTCCGCGAGTTCGAGGTGCTGCGGCTGGTCGTGGAGCGGTTCGGCAACGCCGAGATCGCCGAACGCCTGTTCCTGTCCCCGCGGACGGTCGAACGCCACGTCGGGAGCCTCAAGGCCCGCACCGGCTGCCAGAGCCGGGCCGACCTCATCACCCACGCCCGTCCGCTAATTGGGGGCTCTGCCCCCATGTGAGGGGCCCGACCAGCGGGAAGACTCACCGAGCAGACCGGCGGCGCTGGACTCGGAGGGGTGTTCAGCGCCGCCGTCACGCGTGTCGGAAAATCTCTTCGCGCGAGATGTCGATTGCCGCCATCTCCCGTTCGACGCACTGATGACAGCAAGCGCGAACACCGAGGAGAACCAGATGCGCACCCTGATCGCCACCGCTTTCGTCTCCCTCGACGGCGTCGTCGAGGCGCCCGGTGGCGAGCCCGGCCACCGCAGCTCCGGCTGGACCTTCAAGGACATCGAGTTCGACGAGGCCGCCTACGAGATCAAGGGCCGCGAGCAGGAAGAGGCCACGGCGATGATGATGGGCCGGGTCAGCTACGAGGCGTTCGCCCCGGTGTGGCCGACGCTCGACTACTTCCCGCAGTACAACGCGATGCCGAAGTACGTCGTCTCCAGCACCCTGAAGGAGGACCAGCTGGTCGACAACTGGGGCGACATCACGATCCTGCGCTCCCTCGACGACGTGGCCGCGCTGAAGGAGACCGAGGGTGGCCCGATCTCCCTGCACGGCAGCGCGACGCTCAACCGGAACCTCTCCGACGCGGGCCTGATCGACCGCTACCACCTGCTGGTGTTCCCGGTGCTGCTCGGCGCGGGCAAGAAGCTGTTCAGCGAGACCGACAAGGACAAGCAGATGCTGAAGGTCGTGGAGAGCGAGTCCTACGGCAACGGCATCCAGAAGCTCGTCTACGACGTCGTGCGCTGAAGCTCGCGCACCGGTTCGTCGAGCACCGGCTTCCTCGTCGGCGTGAGCTGCACCAGCAGGATCGCGCCGATGAGGATGGCCGCGCCCACGAGCTGCAGGAACGACAGCGTCTCGCCGAGGAACACGAACCCGAGGACCGTGGCGATGATCGGGCTGCAGAACCCGAGGAACGACAACCCGATCGCGGGCACGCGGTCGGTGCCGCGGAACCAGACCGAGTAACCGACGAGCGAACCGAACACGATCAGGTAGCCGAAGCCCAGCGCGTTGGTGCCGGTGATCGCGCTCGGCAGGCCTTCCAGCAGGAACAACGCGGGCAGCAGCACGAGCCCGCCCGCGGTGAGCTGCCAGCCGGTGAACATCAGCACGTTCACCCCGGCCGGGCGTTGCCACCGCTTCGTGAGCACGACACCGGACGCCATGCTGACCGCGCCACCGATCGCGGCGACCACGCCGACGACGTCCAGCGCCGCCGTGGCTTTCAGGACCAGCAACGCGACACCGGTCGTGGCGGCGAAGCACGCCAGCACGTGCGGTATCCGGATCTTGTCCCCGAGCACCAGCGCCGCCAGTCCCAGCATGATCACCGGCTGGACCGAGCCCACCAGCGCCGCGACCCCGCCGGGCAGCTTGTAGGCCGCGAGGAACAGCAGGAAGAAGAACGCGCCGATGTTGAGCGTGCCGAGGACCAGCGCGCGCCACCACCAGAGGCCCTTCGGCAGGACCCGGCCGATCAGCAGCAGGATCAGCCCCGCCGGCAGCGCTCGGACCACCGAAGCCAGCAACGGCCGGTCGGGTGGCAGGAGTTGGGTGGTGACGATGTACGTGCTGCCCCAGATCATCGGCGCCAGCGCCGTGATCGCCGAGTCGGCCAGCAGCCGGTTGCCCTTCATGGTCGCGCCCCCGTCACTTGTCGGTGCCGAAGAACCGGTCGCCGAAGTCACCGATGCCGGGCAACATGTAGGCGTTCTCGTTGAGCCGTTCCTCGATCGACGACGTCACGATCTGCACCCGCGGGAACCGCGAGCACACCGCCTCGATGCCCTCGGGCACCGTGATGAAGGTGACGAAGACGATGTTCTCTTCTAGCACTCCGCGGTCGAGCAGCACTTGAATCGCCGCGTTGGCGGTGCCGCCGGTGGCGAGCATCGGGTCGAGCAGCAGCACGTGCCGCGACGCGATGTCGTCCGGCAGGTTCGAGTAGTAGAGCTTCGGGAGCTTGGTCTCCTTGTCGCGCTGGATCAGGATCTTGCCGATCCGCGCTCCCCGGACGACCGCGCGCAGCCCGGCCTCCATGCTCTCGCCCGCGCGGATGATCGGGACGCCGACGAGCTCCTCCGCGAACCGCAGCCCGTGGTAGGTCGCGCCGACCGGGGTGGTGACGTCGCGCGGGGTGAACGGCAGCAGGCCGAGCCCTGCCTCGATCAGCAGCCGGTTGATCCGCTCGGTGTAGAAGACGAAGTCCTCGCGGGACACGTCCCGGTCGCGGACGATCGTGTGCAACGCGCGCAGCTGGTCGGTCTGAGGCAACAGATGCACGTTCTTCTCGAGGTAGGCCTCGATGGAGATCACGAGCACTCCTTGATGGCGGCCACGACGCCGGCGAACGAGTCGACGAGCCAGGTGGGGTTGGCGCTGAGCAGCTGGTCGACGCTGTGCACGCCGTAGGAGACGCCGATGGACGCCATGCCGGCGCCGTGCGCCATCAGGACGTCGTGCGTGGTGTCGCCGACCATGACGGCGTTCTCCGGTGCCACGCCGAGCCTGCGCAGCACCAGGAAACCGGATTCGGGATCGGGCTTGGGTTTCGAGACCTGGTCCGCGCCGACGACGACGGAGAACTCCTCGCGCAGACCCGCCGCGGTGAGCAGCGCCTCGGCGTTCACGATGAACTTGCTCGTCGCGACGGCGAGCAGGAAACCGTCCTCCCGCAACGACCGCAGCCCGTCGTACACGCCGGGGAACACCAGCTGCGTCGCCATCGGCAGCACGATCTTGCGGAACGTCGACTGGTACAGCTCGACGCAGGACGCGATGACCGGCTCGTCCTCGGAGAGCCCGAGCACCTTCGCGAACGCGGCCGGCAGCGGCAGCCCGATCGTGCCGCGGATCGTCGCGGAGTCCACTGTGGGCAGTTCGAGCTGCGTGAACACCGCCGCGAACGTCGTGACGATTCCGCGCGGGGTGTCGACCAGCGTGCCGTCGAGGTCGAAGATCGCGCAACGACTCATGACGAGAACTCCTTCGCGTGGGCGGCGGCGAGCTCACCGGCGACCTCGGCGGTGCTGATCAGCACCGCCATGTTGGCCTTCGCGGAACGGCCCTCCGTCGCCCGGTCGACCGCGCGCATCAGGTACTTCGTGATCGCCTGCCCCGACACGCCCTCGCGTTCGGCGCGGGCGACGGCCTCGTCGATCACCGCTTCCACCTCGGCGCCGTCGATCGCGTCCGCGTGCTTCGTCGGTGTGGTGACGAGGAACGAGCCGGGGTTGCCGAGCGCCCAGTGGTTCTCGATCGCCTTCGCCAGCAGCGCCGGGTCGTCGACGCGGTGCGGGGCGCGCAGACCGCTGGACACGCAGTAGAACGCGGGGAAGTCGTCCGAGCGGTAGGCCACCACAGGGACGCAGTGCGTCTCCAGGAACTCCATCGTGAGCCCGAGGTCGAGGATGTTCTTGGCGCCCGCGCACACCACCGCGACCTTGGAGCGGGTGAACTGCACCAGGTCCGATGAGACGTCCATCGTCCGTTCGGCGCCCCGGTGCACACCGCCGATCCCGGCCGAGGAGAAGAACTTCAGCCCTGCCAGCTCCGCCGCGATCACCGACGACGCGACGGTGGTCGCGCCCATCCCGCCGCGGGCCAGCACGATCGGCAGGTCGCGGCTGCTGACCTTCGGGATCCCCGTGGTGCACGCGAACCGCTCGATGTCGTTCTCGGTGAGGCCGATGAGGATGCGGCCGTTGTCGATGCCGATCGTGGCCGGCACCGAGCCGCTCGCCCGGACCGCGTCCTCGACCCGGCGGGCGGTCTCGGCGTTGTCCGGGTAGTCGAGGCCGTGCGTGATCACGTTGGACTCCAGCGCCACGACGGGTTGCCCCGCCGTGATCGCCTCGGCCACTTCCTCGCTGTAGACAAGGGGAATGTTCATCGGCACCTCAGTAGCTCGGGGTCTTGCGCAGGAGTTCCTTGCGTCCCACGATCTCCGGCGCGTAGACCTGGTCCTGCCACGCCTGCGGCCCGACCGGTTCCAGGGCGATGGACACGACGCCCTCGTCGCAGCCGAACGCCTTGGTCACCGCCTCGGTGATGGCCGAGACCAGCTCGGACGTCTGCTCGTCGTTGAGCGGTGCGGGGAAGTGCTTGATGTTCACGTGCGGCATCGCGTCCTCCTCATGACCGGTCTCCCGCGATGGCGAGGGTGACGGCCTTGGTGACGGCCGCGATGAGCTCGGCCATCTGCGCGTCGGACAGCAGCACCGGCACCTGGGCGATCTCCTGCTGCACGGCCGCGGTCTGCTCCATCGACGCCAGCAGCTCGTCGATGTCGGGCTCGCGCAGCAGGCTGTAGTGGTCGGCCCGCAGCTCGATGACGGTCGGGTCGGTGACCGAGAAGCCCTCGCTGCCCTCGATGAACGAGTAGTCGTCGCCCTGCGCCTTGAAGATCGTGAGCGGCGCGGTGATGGTGCGCTCGGCCAGTTCGCTGAAGGTGTACTTGAAGGAGAACGTCTCGGTGACGATCTTGATGATCCGCCGCACGAGCTCGCTGTCGAGGTCGCGGAACTCGGCGCTGACGAACGCCGCGAAGCTGTCCTCGTCCTTCGCGACCTCCAGGCACTTCGCGAGCCGCGCGTCGGTGATGCTGCCCGCGAACACGGAGAAGAGGATCGTGACGAACGCGCTGTTGGAGTAGGAGGCCTCGTCGCTGTCCCGTTCCGACCGCACCTTCGGTGATCCCGGCGCGATCAGGTAGAGGTTCGCGACCTGTTCGCCCGCCTGCTCCAGCTGATAGGCCGTCTCGAACGCGACCCGCGCGCCGAAGGAGTAGCCCCACAACGTGTACGGGCCCTCCGGCTGGACCTCCTTGATCGCCTTGATGTCGGCGGCGGCCATCTCGCGGATCGTGCCGTACGGCGTCTCGCCCTCGTTGATGCCGTGCGCCTGCACGCCGTAGAACGGGCGCTCCGAACGGCTTGCGAGCGTGCGCAGGTTCATCGGGTAGCCGCCGAGACCGGGCCAGCAGAACACCGGCACCGCGTCCCCGCCCGGCTGCAACGGGACCAGCCGGGAGATCGGTCCCTCGTGCAGGCCGTCGACCCGCCGCGAGAGCTGTTCGATGGTCGGCGACTCGAAGAGGACCTGCAACGGCAGGCTGGTGCCGAAGTCCTTGTTGATCCGGTTGACCAGGCCGACCGCGATCAGCGAGTTGCCGCCGGTCTCGAAGAAGTCGTCGTGCGTCGAGACGGTCTCGCGCTTCATCAGCTTCTTCCACATCTCGCTGATGCGGCGCTCGGTGAGGGTGCGCGGCGCGACGAACGGGCGGTCCTGGTCGTCGACGTTGGTCTTGTCCGACGCCTCCAGGGCCTTGACGTCGATCTTGCCGTTCGCGGAGAGCGGCAGCCTGTCGAGGACCACGACCTTGTTGGGGATCATGTAGTCCGGCAGGAAGTTCACCAGGTCGTCCCGGATGAGCTCGGCCGGGCCCTTCATGTGGACGACGTCCTCCTTCATGCCGGGGCTGCGGCGCTGCTCGTAGGAGACCTTGCCGCCCAGGAAGAAGTACGACGGGCCGCTGTCCTCGCCGATGTCGTTCAGGATGCCGTTGATGCGCTTGGCCGACGGCAGGTCGTTGTCCGACTTCGAGCTGTAGCCCGACGACATGAAGCCGAGGTCGACGTCGTTGGCGGACAACCGGTGCATGGTCCGGCCGAGGTCGACGTAGCGCCGCCAGTCCTCGGTGGACCGGCTGACGGCGGTGACGCCGAAGCTCGCCCGCTCGTAGACCGCCTGGTTGATGGCGATGACGTGCTTGCGCAGCACCAGTTCGTCGGACACGCGCTCGAACTCGCCGTCCGCGTACCGGTACTGGCCGCCGGGCAGGTTCGCGACGCGGCCGGGGTGCGTCTGGACGTAGACGTCGACGTCGTCCTCGCGGATCCCGGTGTAGGCGCACAGTTCGAACGTGCCGAGGTAGTAGTCCTCGTCGGCGACGTCGAGCTGCTCCTTGGTCTCCGGCGTGTGCTCGGCGGCCGTGATGTCGAGGCCGTAGCCCGGCAGGACCTCCTCGAAGAGCCCGACCATGTGGCCGGTCTCGATCTCCAGGACCTCCTGGATGTTGTTGAGGTACACCGACTCGATCGCGGCCTTGCGTCCGATGAAGTGCAGCTTCGCCTTGGCCTCGAAGCTCTCCGGCAGCGCCGAGATCAGCACGAGCTGGTGGCGCAGCGGGTGGTAGTAGTACAGCCCGGCCGGCAGGCCCGCGATGTGGTGCAGCTCCAGGTGGAGCTGGGTCGCGTAGAGCGAACCCGGTGACGCGTAGCCGTACTTCGGCAGCAGCCGCTGGTCGCTGAAGTGCGCGCCGAAGTAGCGCAGGATCTCGCCCAGCTCGGAGACGTGGATGGTCTTCGGGTCCTTGGAGCCGGCCCCGATCGGCTTGCGCTCCAGCAACCGCCGGAGGTCCGCGTCGGTGACCTGGCCGCCCTCGTAGAAGCGGTAGGACTTGCGGCTGAAGACGACCTTGCGCTGCAGGCAGCTCGCCTCCTCGCCGGGCAGCTCGAAGCTCTGCCTGCCGCCGAGGTCGTCGCGCACGCCGGGGTTCGACAGCTGCGCGCGGACCTGCAGGCGGCTCGACTTCGACTGGTGGTGCGAGCCGGAGTTGCCCTGGTCCATCAGGGCGGCTTCCTTGGGGTTCAGCTCGACGCACGCGATCAGGTTCTGGAACCCGGTGCGCTCGTCCTCCTTGACGATCACGGCCGCGTTGCGCACCCAGTCGTGCGTCTCGATCGCGAGCCGGATCTCGTCCAGCTCGACGCGGTAGCCGCGCAGCTTGACCTGGCTGTCGGCGCGTCCGGCGAACTGCACCGTGCCGTCGAGGTTCTGCGTCACGAGGTCGCCGGTGCGGAACATGCCGTCCACGAACCGTTCCGCGGTCAGCTCCGGCTGGTGCAGGTAGCCGCGGGCGACCTGGATGCCGCCGATGTAGAGCTCGCCGATCTCGCCGGGCGTGACCATGTCGCGGTTCTGGTCGAGCACCAGGTACGTGGTCTGCGCGACGGGCAGGCCGATCGAGATGGACTTCGGTGCCTCGGCGAGCTCCGCGGGGTCGACCACGTGCGACGACGAGTTGATCGTCGTCTCGGTGGGGCCGTAGAGGTTGATGAGCCGGACGTTCGGCATGTCCGCGACGAACGCCTGGGCGAGCGTGCGGGACAACGCCTCGCCACCGCTGAAGACCTGCTTCAGCGACGTGACGGTGTGGAACTCCTCGGTGTCGATCAGCGCCTGCAGCAGCGTCGGCACGCACTGCAACGTCGTGACGCCCTGCTCGCGCATGGTCTCGATCAGCATCTCCGGGTCGCGGTAGATGCCGGGACGGCCCATCACCACGGTGCTGCCGACGGCGGGGGCGAGGATCTCCCACTGCGCGGCGTCGAAGCTCATCGGAGTCTTCTGCACCACGCGCTTCGTGCCGTCGATGGCGTGCGCGTCGTGCAGCCACAGCATCTGGTTGACGATGCTGCGGTGCTCGATCATCACGCCCTTGGGCCGGCCGGTGCTGCCCGAGGTGTAGATGATGTAGGCGAGACTGGTGTGCGAGGGGGAGAAGCCGTCGTCGAACGCCTCGTCGCAGTCGTCGAGGGTGACGATTCGCGTCGTGCTGGGCGCGAGCTCGGCCAGGCGCTGCTTGAGGGCGGGCTGCGTCACGACGACCTTCGTGCGCGAGTCCTCGATCATGTAGCGGAGGCGCTCCTCCGGGTACTCCGGGCTCAGCGGCAGGTAGGCACCGCCGGCGCACAGGATCCCCCACGCCCCGACCACGAGGTCGAGCGACGGTTCCACGAACATGCCGACGCAGTCGTCCTCGCTGATGCCGAGTCGTCTCAGGTGCGTGGCCAGCGCGGAGCTCTGCTCGAAGAGCTCGCCGTAGGTGATGCTCTCTTCACCGAAGACGACGGCCGTGCGATCGGGGTGTTCCTCGACCTGCTTGCGCAGCAGGTCGGGAAGGCAGCCGCCGTCCACTTCAGCTTCGTGCGACATCTCAGAAATCCCCCAAGCGGTCAGCGGGCATGAGTGCGTGCGAGCGCGTTCTTGGTTAGTTGAAGAACGTATGAGTGACGGCTCGAAACCCACTGGAGTGGTGCGCCTGGTGGACAGCCGCAGAGGTCTACCAGAACCGCCTTGAACACCAACGGAACTCCACCGTTCGAGACGATGGTTCGATGGCGAATGGTTCCCCACTGTCCACAATGGTGTCGGGTGATCGCGGTGGGACCAGCGAGCACCGCAGGCCCGTGCTCTGTCACCACCACGCGCGCCACGGTGGGCGGCCAGATCGCTCCAGCCCGGACGCGTTCATCGACGACTACGGCACCACGCTGACGGACGCGGCGCGCGAGGCCCGGCTGCTCGAGGAGAGGGCGCCGGACCGGCACTGCACGCACGACCGCGTGCGCGCGATCTCCGGCGGCTATGAGGTGAAGGCGAGCTGCAGCAAGCCGACCGTGTTCTTCAGCGGTGTCGGCGGCACCGTCACGCAGGCCGTCGAGAACGCCCGGTTGTCGTCAGGAATCTGAGTTCTTGCGATCGGTGTGGCCCAGGGAACGCTCCGGTGCCACCCGGTCGCGCACGAGCTGCTTGAGCACGGCGAGGTCCGGGAAGCCATCCTGAACCTTCCGCGACCACAGGGTCTCGCCGTCGAGCCGCACGTCGAACACGCCTCCGGTGCCGGGGATCAGCGCGACCTCGCCCAGTTCGGCGGTGAACGTCGTCAGCATCTCCTGCGCGGTCCAGCTCGCGCGCAGCAGCCAGCGGCACTGCGTGCAGTACTCGATCTCCAGACGCGGTGTTGTCATGCCTGGGAAGTTACCGACGGCGTCGCGTCCGCACCCCAGTTGGCCAGCAGCTGCAGGCCCTCGGCGGACGGCGTGCCCGGTTCGGCGTGGTAGGTGCTGAGGAACATGCCCGGCTCGTTCGGCATGCGCAGCGTCTCGTACGAGAGTGTCAGCTCGCCCACGAGCGGGTGCCTGAGCACCTTCGTGCCGAAGCTCTTCTCCTTGACCTCGTGCGCGGCCCAGAGCTGCCGGAACAGCTCGCTCTTCAGCGAGAGCTCGCCGATCAGCGCGGCCAGTTCGGGGTCGTTCGAGCAGCAGGCGGCGTCGGAGCGCAGGAACGCGACGATGTCGGCGGCCTTGTTCTGCCAGTTCACGAACAGGCCCTGGTACTCGGGCCGCAGGAAGATGAGGCGCGCCCAGTTGCGGTCGCGCGGCGCCAGCTGGCTCCAGTCGCCGAACAGGGCCGCGGCCATCGGGTTCCACGCGAGGATGTCGGTGCGCCGGCCGCCGATGTACGCGGGCACGGCGATGCCCTCGAGCAGGTGCCGCAGCGCCGGGCGGACCATCGCGCGCGGGTCGGCCTTCTTCTTCGGCGGCTTGCTGCGGGTCAGGTTGCCGAGGTAGTCGCGTTCGGCGTCGGTCAGCCTCAACGCGCGGGCGATCGCGTCCAGGACCTCCGTCGAGACGTTGCGGCCGTTGCCCTGCTCCAGGCGCGTGTAGTACGCCACGGAGACGCCTGCGAGCTGGGCCAGTTCCTCGCGGCGCAGGCCGGGGACGCGACGGGTGCGGCCGTACTGGGGCAGACCCACGTCGTCGGGGGACAGCCGTGCGCGGCGGCTGCGCAGGAAGTCGCTCAGCTCGGTTCGCGGATCGACGGTCATGCCCCGAGTATCCCCGCGCCGTCCACGTCGTGCCTGCTACTGCTGGTGGTAGGCACGGCAGGCGTACGAAAACCAGGTGTCTGGGTAACCCCTGCGGACCGGAGCACTGTCGACATCGACACGACGAACCGAGGAGAGACCCTGATGAGCACCGTCGCTGCCTACGCCGCTCCCGCACCCAAGGCACCGCTGGAGCGCACCACCATCGAGCGTCGCGCGGTCGGCGCGCACGACGTCCTGATCGACATCAAGTTCGCGGGCATCTGCCACTCCGACATCCACCAGGTCGACGAGGGCTGGGGCCGGGGGATCTTCCCGATGGTGCCCGGCCACGAGATCGCCGGTGTGGTCGTCGAGGTCGGCTCCGAGGTCACCCGCCACGCCGTTGGTGACCGCGTCGGCGTCGGCTGCATGGTCGACTCGTGCCGCGAGTGCGAGTTCTGCCTGCGCGGGCTGGAGCAGTACTGCGCCAACGGCAACACCATGACCTACAACGGCGTCGACCGCCGCGGTGATGTCACGTACGGCGGCTACTCGCAGCAGATCGTGGTCGACGAGAACTACGTCGTGCGCATCCCGGACGCGCTGCCGCTCGACGTGGCCGCGCCGCTGCTGTGCGCCGGCATCACGCTCTACTCGCCGCTCAAGCACTGGGGCGTCGCGCCGGGCAAGAAGGTCGCCGTCGTCGGCCTGGGCGGCCTGGGCCACATGGGCGTCAAGATCGCGGCCGCGCTCGGCGCCGAGGTCACCGTGCTGTCGCAGTCGCTGCGCAAGAAGGACGACGGGCTCAAGCTCGGCGCCCAGGACTACCGCGCCACCAGCGACCCAGCCACCTTCACCGAGCTGGCGGGCAAGTTCGACGTCATCGTCTCCACGGTGTCGGCGCCGCTCGACTTCACCGCCTACCTCGGTCTGCTCAAGACCGACGGCGCCCTGGTGAACGTCGGCGCGCCGGAGGAGCCGGTCTCGATCAACCTGTTCGGGCTGCTCGGCGGACGCAAGACGCTCGCCGGTTCGATGATCGGCGGCATCGCCGAGACCCAGGAGATGCTGGACTTCTGCGCCGAGCACGGCCTGGGCTCGGAGATCGAGCTCATCACCGCCGACCAGATCAACACCGCGTACGAGCGCGTGAAGTCGAGCGACGTGCGGTACCGGTTCGTGATCGACACCGCCACGATCTGAGTGCCGCGCCGTGCCCGCTCACTGGGGCGGGCACGGTTTCCCGGTCGCGTAGGCCTCCGTGGCACCCGCGATCACCTCGTCGAGCTGCAGGAGCGTCTCCTGCAGCTCTTCGATCTGCTTCACCACCGACGAGCGGTGGCCGAGCAGCTTGGTCATCACCTCCGGCGCCGCCACACCCGTCACGACGCACGGCAGCATCTCCAGAATCGACGCGCTGGAGATCCCGGCGCCGTAGAGCTGCTGAATGAGCCGCACCCTGGCGACGGCGTTCTCGCCGTACTGCCGCTGCCCGCTCGCGCTGCGTTCCGAGGTGAGAAGGCGCTGCTCCTCGTAGTAGCGCAACGCGCGCACGCTCACGCCCGTGCGTTCCGCCAGCTCACCGATGCGCATGAGACCTCCGCCACAAAAGCTACCTCTGACGTCAACGTCAGGTTCTTAGCGTAGCTCTCATGCTTCTCAGCAGCTACCGACTCGGAAACCTGACCCTGCCGAACCGCCTCGTGATGGCGCCGATGACCCGCGCACGGGCCGTCGACGGCAAACCGACCGAGGCCACGGCCACCTACTACGCCCAACGCGCCACCGCCGGGCTCATCGTCACCGAAGGCGTGCACCCGAACGCTGTCGGCCAGGCCGGTCCGTTCATGCCCGGTGTCCACACCGACGACCAGGTCGCGGCCTGGCGCGTGGTCACCGACGCCGTGCACGCCAACGGCGGCCGCATCTTCGCCCAGCTCATGCACGGCGGCCGGATCGGGCACGCCGAGGTCGCGGGGCACCACCCCGTCGGTCCGTCGGCGATCGCGGCCGGCACCGACGTCTTCACGCCGTCCGGCATGGCGCCCGCCCCCGTCCCGCGTGCCCTGGAGACCGCGGAGGTGGCCGAGCAGGTCCAGGCGTTCGCCGACGCGGCACGACGGGCCGTCGACGCCGGGTTCGACGGCGTGGAGCTGCACGGCGCGAACGGGTACCTGATCCAGCAGTTCCTGTCGTCCAGCGCGAACGAGCGCACCGACGGCTACGGCGGCTCGATCACGGGCCGCATCCGGTTCGCCGTCGAGGCGGTCGAGGCCGCGGCGGACGCCATCGGCGCGGACCGCGTCGGCATCCGGCTCTCACCCGGCGGCGAGATCCAGGGCATCGTCGAGGAGAACGTGCCCGCGCTCTACGGCGAACTGCTCAAAGCGTTGCCGGACATCGCTTACGTCCACGTGCTGGCCACTGTGGAGGACGAGGTGCTGATGGGGCTGCGCAAGGCGTGGCCGACCGCGTTCGTCCTCAACCCCGGCGGCCAGATCGGCCCGGTCGAGGGCAACCGCGAACAGGGGGAGCGCTGGCTCGCGAACGGCGCCGACCTGATCAGCTACGGCCGCGCCTACCTCGGCAACCCCGACCTCGTCGAACGCTTCCGGCTCGGGCTGCCGCTCGCGAGCGCCGACCAGGCGACCTACTTCCAGACGCCGAACGGGTACGTCGACTACCCCAGCTATCAGCACTGAAGCGCGCGCAGCAGGTGCTCGACGAGCCGTTCGAGGTAGCCGGGACCGATCTCGGCGCGGCGCACCGACAACCGCCAGTAGACCGGGGCCGCCACCAGGTCCAGCGCGATCTCGAAGTCGAGGTCCGCGGGTAGCTCGCCCCGGTCGACGGCCCGCCGCAACGTCACCGCGCCCAGTGCGCGCCGGGGTTCGCCGATCGTCGCCGCGATCGCGTCGGACAGCGCCGGGTTGCGCACGGCCTCGGCGGTGAGGTCGGGCAGGATCGTCGCGAACCGGGGGTGCGTCAGCCAGTCGTGCACGGCCGTGACCGTGGCCAGCAGGTCGCCGCGCAACGACCCGGTGTCCGGCACCTCGGCCAGCGGCACGGAGAACTCCGACAGCGCCGCGACCACCATGTCCTGCTTGGACGGCCACCGCCGGTACAGGGCGCTCTTGCCGACCTCCGCGCGCTTGGCCACCGCCTCCATCGACAGCCGGCCGTAGCCGTGCAGGGCGAGCTCGTCGAACACGGCGTCGGTGATCGCCTGCGTCACCTGGGGCTGCAGGACGGCGGCGCCGGTCGGGGTGCGCTTGGTCATGGCGCACATCATAGGACTGGACGAGACGGTCCCGTCCCGCCTAACGTTGTGGACGGGACGGGACCGTCTCGTCCATTTCTTTCGGAAGGCTTTCCGTGGATCTCATCCCGAAGGCGCTGCGGCTGCTGCTCGACAAGGACATGATCGGTTTCGCGGGCCTGTGGGCCGAGGACGGCGTGATGGAGTTCCCGTTCGCACCTCCCGGCTGGCCCGCCAGGGTGGAAGGCCGGGCCGCCATCGAGGACTACCTGCGCGGCTACCCGGAGATGCTCGACATCCAGGGCTTCCCGAAGCAGGTCGTGCACCGGACGGCAGACCCGGACGTGCTGATCGCCGAGTTCGACGCCGAGGGTGTGGTCGTCGCGACCGGCAAGCCGTACCGGGCCTCGTACATCGCGGTGATCACGACCCGCGACGGCGAGATCGTGCACTACCGCGACTACTGGAACCCGCTGCTGGCACAGGAGATCGCGTGACCACGTTGATCATCGGCGGCACCGGCACGACCGGCAGCCGCCTCGCCTCGCTGCTGCCCGACGCCCGCGTCGGCACCAGGAAACCTCTGCGGGACAACCACGTCCGGTTCGACTGGGACGTACCCGCGACGTTTGAGACCGCGCTGGACGGGATAAGAAACGTCTACCTGATCCCCCCGATCGGGGTCGTCGACCCCGTTCCGGTGGTCGAGTCGCTGCTCGCTCGAGCGCGGCTCGTGCGGCGAGTGGTACTGCTGAGCTCGTCCGCGGTGCCGGAGAGCGCCACGGGGATGGGCGCTCTCCCCGCACTCGTGCGCGCGTTGCCGGAGTGGGCGGTGCTGCGGCCGTCGTGGTTCATGCAGAACTTCACCGGTGAGCACCAGCTCGCGGCCGGTGTGCGCGCGGGTGAGATCGTGACGGCCACCGGCGCCGGCCGGGTCGGGTTCGTCGACGCCGCCGACATCGCCGCGGTGGCCGCACGCGCCCTGACGGACCCGGTGCCGCACAACACCGATCACCTGATCACGGGCCCGGAGGCGTTGAGCTACGCCGATGCCGCCGCGATCATCACCGAGGTCACCGGAAAGCCCGTGCGGCACCGTTCGGTCGGCACCGCCGAGATGACCGAACGCTTCGCCGCCACGATGCCCCGTGAGTTCGCCGCTCTCCTGGCCGGGCTCGACGAGGACATCCGCGGTGGCGCGGAGGATCGGGTCACCACGACCGTTCAGGACGTGACGGGCAGGCCCGCGGGATCGTTCCGGGACTTCGTCAGGCGAACGTCCAGCGCGTAGCCCCGCCCGGTCCCGCCATCGCCACGGCGTGGGCCGCGTGCAACGAGATCCGGTAGACGTTCCAGGGTGCCGGACCTCCACTCGGCGCGGTGCAGGGCGCGGTGAACGCCGCGCCCTCGCGTTCGGCGGGCCGGCCCGACTGCCGGTACCGCGCGGCCAACCGGTCCAAAGTGGACTCTTCAGTGACCCGGTGCGCGTCGCCCTCCAGCACGAGGTCCATCCCGGTCGGCCGCACCGACACCGTGCAGGCCGGGTTCTCCGCGAGGTCGCGGGTCTCGATCGTCGTGTTCGTCATGCCCTCACGTCGAACGGGACACCGGTTTCGACGGACCGGCCCCACGGGGAGAACGTTTCCGGTCAGCGCCGGGCGAGGTCCGGCAGACGCTCGTACTTGGCCCACTGCGCTTCGGTGACCTGGGTGATGGTGGACGAGTTCAGCGTGGCGATCTCGGGGGACCCGACCACCCACAGCTTGCCTTCGAGCAGCAGCCCCACCTGGCCCGACGGGGTGGCCACGGCGGGCGCGCCGGCCGGGACGTTGAACGCGACCTTCAGCGCGTCGACGCCCTGCGGCCGGGCACCGAGCACGCCCTTGGCGAACTGCTCCGCCACCGAGCGGCGTTCGAAGCGCATCACGTTGCCGCCCAGGACGACGTCGAGCGTGCGTTCCGGGGAGGGCACCGCGAAGCCGTTGAGCGCCTTGGCCTCGTTCGCGGTGGTGCAGCCCTTGAGGCCGACCGCGTCGAGGCCGAAGTGGGAGATGTTCGTCGGACCGAACGGGCCCTCGACGGTGCCGCGCAGCACGTCGAGCGCCACCCGTCCGCACGGGTCCTTGGCGTCGATCGGCGCGTGGCCCTCCGGCGTGCGCAGCAGGCCGGGGCCTTCCTTCCAGGGACCGGGGATAACCAGGGGCTCGAACGGGTGGCGGGTGAAGTCCTTGTTCCAGAACGTGATGGTGGTGCCGTCGTCGGTCTCGTGGGCGATGGCGAACGAGGACACCGCCTCGATCCACATCCAGTCCGCGCTGAACGCCTCGACGACCGAGCGGGTGCGCGGCTGGTTGTTCGACGTCGCCGGCTTGAAGCCCTGCGGGCCGAGCGACTCGACACCCCTGGAGAACGTCGGGTCCTTCGCGCGGAGCACGTACTGGCCCGCGCCGTTCTGGTGCGAGGCGAGGCCGGTGGTGTCCGTGAACATCAGGTACACCCAGCCGTCGAGGTAGATCGCCGACTGCTGGCCCGCGCCGTAGATGTTCTCGCGGATGTTGTCCCCGGCCGGGCCGACGATCGACTGACCGCCGGCCTCCCGCGTCCACGTGATGCCGTCCTTGCTGGACGCGACGCCGACCGAGCTGCCGTTCGCGTGGTCGTCCCGCGACGCGCCCGTGTAATACATGTAATAGGTGTCGCCGATCTTGATCAGCGACGGGTCGCACGTGTGCATCGCGTCGAAGCTGCCGCCGCTGCCGGAGAACACCGGGACCGCCGTCGAGAACGGTCCGCCGACGGTCGGGCCGTCGCTGTAGAGGACGTCGTCCCCGCCGGGCGGCGCGGCGCTGAGCTGGCTGCACCACCACGCGCGCACACGGCCCTTGTCGAGCATCACGGCAGGCGCGTAGTTGTACGGCGCGTCCGCGGCGCCCGCGATGACCGTGCCACCGCTTTGGCGGCCGTTCTCGAGCGTGAGCCTGATCTTGTTCCTGGGCGGTGCCGCCTGCGCTGGCTTCTTCGTCGACGAGGGGTCCTGCAGCTCGAGCTCTGCTCCGACCGGGTCGCCGACCGCCGCGTTGGTGCACGCAGTGACCGCACTGAGCAGCGCGAGCGCAGCGAGTAACGCGAGACGTCGACTCCTCAGGGGCACTCACCCATCATAGTGATCAACTCCTCCGACCGGGTGAAGTCCGGAGCCTGGTTGCCCGCAGCAGTGCGAAACCGCTGACCAGGAGCACGAAACCCGCCGTCGAAGTCATCAACGGGGACGCACCCGTGCCGGCCGGTCGCCGGGGCGGAACGCGAGGGGCGGCACCAGGTCCTGCGGGGCCTGCACGACCGGCCGGACCAGGTTGAGGAGGCAGCGCTGAGCAGGGCGAATCAGTGTCAGCGTGGGGCCGCCGAACTCGTCCCCCGGCCCCGTAGGACCCGGCGAACGCCTCCGAGTTCGTGAGCGTGGCCTTGATGCCTGTGACGGTGAGCACACCGGTGGCCCGGGTGGTCTTCGCCGCGGTGAGGCCCAGCCCGACGCCGGCCAGCTTCGTGGCTGGGTGCCGTCAGCTGGCCGGTGGGTGTTCGCGGACCGCGCAGCGGCGGCGGAACCAGGCGAGGAACCTCGCCGGGTCGCTCCGGCCGCGGATCGCGGACACCGCGCCGGTCAGCGGGAACATCGCGGCGTGCGCGCGTGCCCGGTCGTAGAGGTGCGGCCTGACCCGCTTGACCAGGGGCCAGCCGTAGTTCGCGAACGCGGCCGCGTCGAGGGCCGGGTCGCCCGCGCAGGCGAAGTCCCAGTCGATGATCCCGGTGACTTTCCCGTTGAGCCAGCGCAGGTTCACCGGAGCCAGGTCGCCGTGCACGAAGCCCGTCACGCTCGGCAGGTCGGCGAACCTGCGCAGGACCTCCTCGGCCTGCCCGCGTTCGTCGGCGTCGAGCAGCGGGAACACCAGCTCGGTGATGGCCTCCACCGTGTGCCTGCCGCCCGCGTGGTGCAGCGGTTCGTCCAGCAGCGCAACGAGTTCGGCGCTCGGCTCGACCGCGGCGAGGGCGTCGAGCACCTCGCGGACCGCCTCGTCCGTCGCCGTGTCGGCCTGCTCTCCCGGTACGTACGAGAGGACGACGTGGGCCTGGCCGAGCGGGAGGTCCAGCCGGTCTTCGAGGACCTCCGGCACGGCGAACGGCAGGCCCAGCCGCGAGATGAGCCTCAGCGCGTTCGTGCGGCGCCTGGCCTCGGCCAGGTCACGGCGGGGAAACCGCGCCACCCACTGGTCCGGCAGCACGACGGCGTCGTTGAACGTGCCGTGCTCCAGCCTCGCGCCCGGCGTCCTGGCCAGCTCCTCGACGGCCATCAGCTGCCCAGGTAGCGGACGACGGCCATCACGCGGCGGCTCAGGCCGGACGAGCCGGAGAGGCCGAGCTTGTCGAAGATCGCGTTGATGTGCTTCTCCGCGGCGCTCTGCGAGATGTGCAGCTGCGCGGAGATGCGGGCGTTGGTGAGGCCTTGGGCCATCAGTTCGAGGACCTCCTTCTCCCTCGCGGTCAGCGTCTCGATCGGGTTCACGTGGGTCGTCCTGGTCAGCAGCCTGCGCACGACCTCGGGGTCGAACGCCGCGCCGCCCGCCGCGACCCTGTCGAGCGCCTCCAGGAACTCGTCGACCTGCGCCACCCGGTCCTTGAGCAGGTAGCCGACCTTGCCGCCGGTGCTCGTGATGAGCTCGGTGGCGTAGCGGTTCTCGATGTACTGCGAGAGCACGAGCACGGCGACCTCCGGCCACCGCTCGCGGATCTCGAGCGCGGCGCGCATGCCGTCGTCCTTGTGGTCGGGCGGCATCCGGACGTCGGTGACCACGATGTCCGGCAGATGTTCTTCGGTGACTTTCAGCAGCTCCGGTGCGGTGCCGACGGCGGCCACGACGTCGTGACCCTCCTCGGCGAGCAACCGGATGAGGCCCTCGCGCAGCAGCGTCGAGTCCTCGGCGAGGATCACGCGCACGGCACCCTCGCGTAGACCGTCGTGGGGCCGCCGGGCGGACTGGTGACGGCGAACTCGCCGTCCACCGCCTTGACCCGCCTCGCCAGCCCGGACAGGCCGGTGCCGGTGGGGTCCGCGCCGCCGACGCCGTCGTCGCGCACCACGACCGTGATGCCGCCCTCGTCGTCGGGCCCCACGCGGATCTCGACCATCGACGGGTCCGCGTGCTTGGCGGCGTTGGTGACCGCCTCGGACGTCACGAAGTAGATGACCGTCTCCAGTGCGGTGCCCGGCGACTCCGTCAACCCGTTGCTGATGGCGACGCGCACGCTCGCCCGTTCCGCCAGCACCTCGAGCGCCGTGTCCAGCCCCGAGTCGTCCAGCACGGCCGGGTAGACGCGCGTAGCGACCTCCCGCAGCTCGTCGATGGCCTCACCCGCGGTGGCCTGCGCCTGCTGCAACAACTCCTGCAACTGCTCCTCGCCCCTGGCCCGCTTGGCGCGCCCGATCAACATGCCGAGCGCCACGAGCCGTTGCTGGACGCCGTCGTGCAGGTCGCGCTCGATGCGCCGCCGTTCGTCGTCGATCGCCTCGATCACCTCGGCCCGCGTGCTGGTCAGTTCCGCGACCCGCTCGCGCAGCAACGCCTGCTGGCTCGTGCCGAGCATCGCGGTGGCGAGCCACCGGTCGAGCACCGTCACGCCCACGACACCGGCCGTCGTCACGAAGATGACCAGCAGCCCCGGAATCGCCACGATCCCGATCAGCCCGAGGGTGACGACGCCTTCCTCCTCGATGAACCCCCACTCGCCGTCGAACAGCCACGCCGTCACCATCGACAGCGCGACGACGTACCAGAACGCCAGCATCCAGAT
The DNA here is from genome assembly GCF_053608005.1 of Lentzea sp. NPDC055074. NCBI lineage: Bacteria > Bacillati > Actinomycetota > Actinomycetes > Pseudonocardiales > Pseudonocardiaceae > Lentzea > Lentzea sp. NPDC055074. Next base: position 69,895 of record NZ_JBSGUQ010000021.1, on the reverse strand, counting down.
CACTCCGGCGCCGAGCGCGCCGACCAGCCACCGCACCGCGAGGTAGCGCCGACATCCCTTGCGCGTCAGCGGGTTCGTGTGCACGGCCTGATCGAACCGCTCGATCCTGCCCAGCTCGTACTCGGTCAGCTCGATCACGAACACGTCGGCCGCCGAGGCGACGAGCCCGGCCAGCCCCGTCACCGACCCGAGCGTGAGACCCACGAGCATCCGGAACCAGCCGAGCACCAGCGAACCCGCGCCGAGCCGCTCCACCTGATGCACGTTCGCCACCGTACTGACCCACCTCGTCCAGGGCATTGCGGTTTACCACAGTATCGCCCTGCGGTTTCCCCCACGATTCCCGACGGACAACCTCATGGTCCCGCCGTTTCCCCATTCCTAACGTGGACCCCGACCGATTCCACACGTTTCACCCGAGGGGAAATCCAATGCTGGCTGAATGGGCCGTGTCGCTGATGGAGTCACTGGGAGGCGTGGGCGCGGCCGTGGTCGTGGGCCTCGACAACCTGTTCCCGCCCATCCCGAGCGAACTGGTGCTGCCCCTGGCCGGCTTCTCCGCGAGCAAGGGCGTGTTCAGCCTGCCCGCGGCCCTGTTCTGGACCACGCTGGGCTCGGTGGCGGGAGCCGTCGTCGTCTACCTCGCGGGCATGCTGCTGGGCAGGGAAAGGACCCGGGCCCTCGTGGCCCGCATCCCGCTGGTCCGCGTGACGGACTTCGACAAAACCGAGGCCTGGTTCACCCGCCACGGCACCAAAGCGGTGTTCTTCGGGCGAATGGTGCCGTTGTTCCGCAGCTTCATCTCATTGCCGGCGGGCGTGGAACGCATGAACTTCCCGAAATTCCTCGTGCTCACCACCTTGGGCAGCCTTGTCTGGAACACGGTGTTCGTGAGCGCCGGATACCTGCTGGGCGAGAACTGGCACCGGGTGGAGTCCTACGCGGGCGTCTTCCAGAAGCTGGTGCTGGTCGCCGTCGCCGCGGCGGTGGTGCTGTTCGTGGTGACGCGCCTGCGGCAGCGGTCGAAGGGGGACCCGGAGGCGACGGCGGTGTTACCGCGCATCAAGCGCTGACGCTGCGGCGCAACACGATCCGCCCCGGCGTGCCCGGCGTGCCCGGCGTGGCGGTGCTGCCCCACGTCCGCTCTCGATGGTCTTCGCGGCTCCAGTTCGGGACAGGAGGGCTACGTTTCTCAGGCGATTGCCCTGCAGCGCAACATGATCCGTGCTCGGCGTGCTCGGCGTGCTCGGCGTGCTCGGCGTGCTCGGCGTGCCGGACGTGCCCGGCGTGCCGGACGTGCCCGGCGTGCCCGGCGTGGCGGTGCTGCCCCACGTCCGCCCTCGACGGTCCTCGCGGCTCCAGTTCGGGACAGGAGGGCTACGGTTCCCAGGCGATTGCCCTGCAGCGCAACATGATCCGACTGGATCGCACCACCACCGACAGATCCGCGACGTGCCCACGGTGCAGGCTACGACATCGGCGAACCCGCAGTCCGGCAGCCTCGGTGCGGTCCACGAACCGGCTTCCAGCGGCGGCTCGAGGCGTTCCGGGCTCGACCAGCGACGAGATTTCGGCCGTCACCTCCCCACGCGGTCCGTCCCTGAAATCCGCCGGCACCGACAGTCCGGCCTTCGAAGAACCCCTGCCGTACCAGGTGCAACGAGTCCGGAGTGGACGATGAAGGAGCGCGCAGCCATTGCCGGCCAACGAAACCGCAGCGTGCACATGCAGGTCCCCGCAAACGCCGGTACCCCAGGCCGGGGGAGTGGCCTGGGGTACCGGGGTGGGGCTGGATCAGACGTCGTAGCGGTCCGCGTTCATGACCTTGTTCCACGCCACGACGAAGTCCTGGACGAACTTCTCGGCCGCGTCGTCACTCGCGTAGACCTCGGCGATGGCGCGCAGCTCGGAGTTCGAGCCGAACACCAGGTCGTTGCGGGTGGCGGTCCAGCGGACGGCGCCGGTGGCGCGGTCGCGGCCCTCGAAGTTCTCCTCGTCCTCGGTGACCGACTTCCACTCCGTCTCCATGTCGAGCAGGTTGACGAAGAAGTCGTTGGTCAGCGTCTCCGGCTTGGCCGTGAGCACGCCCGCCGTCGAGCCGTTGTGGTTGGCGCCCAGCACGCGCAGGCCGCCGACCAGCACGGTCAGCTCCGGCGCCGAGACGCCGAGCAGGTTGGCCCTGTCGACGAGGAGGTACTCCGACGGCAGCGGGGTGGCCTTGCCGGTGTAGTTGCGGAAACCGTCGACGGTGGGCTCCAGGACGGCGAACGACTCGGCGTCGGTCTGCTCCTGGGTCGCGTCCACGCGGCCGGCGAGGAACGGCACCTCGACGTCGTGGCCCGCGGCCTTGGCGGCCTGCTCGATCGCCGCGGCACCGCCGAGGACGATCACGTCGGCCAGCGAGACCTTCTTGCCACCGGTCGCCGCGCTGTTGAACGCCTCCTGCACGCCTTCCAGCGTGCGCAGGACCTGGGCGAGCTGGTCGGGCTCGTTGACCTGCCAGCCGCGCTGCGGCTCGAGGCGGATGCGGGCACCGTTGGCGCCACCGCGCTTGTCGCTCTGGCGGAACGACGAGGCCGAGGCCCACGCGGTCTTGACCAGCTGCGAGATCGAGAGACCGGTCTCGAGGATCTTCGCCTTCAGCGCCTTGGCGTCGTCGGCGGAGATGACCTCGTGGTCGACGGCCGGCAGGCGGTCCTGCCAGATCAGCTCCTCCTGCGGCACCTGCGGGCCGAGGTAGCGCTGGATCGGGCCCATGTCGCGGTGGGTCAGCTTGAACCACGCGCGGGCGAACGCGTCCGCGAACGCCTCGTGGCTCTCGGCGAAGCGGCGCGAGATGGGCTCGTAGATCGGGTCGATGCGCAGCGCCAGGTCGGTCGTCAGCATCTGCGGCGTGCGGTTGAGCGTGCCGTCCTCGGGGTCGGGCACGGTGTTGGCGCCCGCGCCGTCCTTCGGCTTCCACTGGTGCGCGCCGGCGGGGGACTTGGTGAGCTCCCACTCGAACTCGAACAGGTTCTTGAAGAACAGGTTCGTCCACTTGGTGGGCTGCTGCGTCCAGGTCACCTCCAGGCCGGAGGTGATGGCGTCACGGCCCTTGCCGGTGCCGTGCGTGCTGATCCAGCCGAAGCCCTGCGCGTCGATCTTGGCGCCCTCGGGCTCCGCGCCGACCAGCTCCGGGTCACCCGCGCCGTGCGCCTTGCCGAAGGTGTGGCCACCGGCGATGAGCGCGACGGTCTCCTCGTCGTTCATGCCCATGCGGCCGAACGTCTCGCGGATGTCACGGGCGGCGGCCAGCGGGTCCGGGGTGCCGTTCGGGCCCTCGGGGTTGACGTAGATCAGGCCCATCTGGACGGCCGCGAGCGGCGACTCCAGGTCGCGCTCACCGCTGTAGCGGGCGTCGCCGCCGAGCCACGTGGTCTCCGGGCCCCAGTAGACGTCCTCGTCCGGCTCCCACACATCCGCGCGGCCACCGGCGAAGCCGAAGGTCTCGAAGCCCATGGTCTCCAGCGCGCGGTTGCCCGTGAAGATCATGAGGTCGGCCCAGGAGATCCTGCGGCCCCACTTCTTCTTGACCGGCCACAGCAGACGGCGGGCCTTGTCCAGGTTGCCGTTGTCCGGCCAGCTGTTGAGCGGGGCGAAGCGCTGCATGCCCGCGCCGGCGCCACCGCGGCCGTCGTGGGTGCGGTAGGTGCCCGCGCTGTGCCACGCCATGCGGATCATGAACGGGCCGTAGTGCCCGAAGTCCGCCGGCCACCAGTCCTTCGACTCGGTCAGCACGGCGTCGACGTCGCGCGCCAGCTCGTCGAGGTCGACGGTGAGGAACGCCTGGCCGTAGTCGAACTCACCACCGAACGGGTCCGCCTGGACGGGGTGCTTGCGGAGGATCCGGAGGTTGAGCTGGTTGGGCCACCAGTCACGGTTGCTGCCGCCCTCGCTGGGGTGGCTGATGCGGCCGTGCGCGACCGGGCAGCCGCCGGCCTCCTCCTCGTTCAGGTCGGCCAGCTTGGCGTCAGTGCTGTCGGACACGGGAATCCTTCCGGGTGTTCAGGAACTTTTCGCGGCGGTCGTGCACTCGGGGCAGGAGCCCCAGTAGATGACCTCGGCCTCGTCGATGACGAACCCGTGGTCGTCGGATGCGTCCAGGCATGGCGCGTGGCCGACTGCGCAGTCGACGTCGGCGATGGCGCCGCAGGACCTGCACACGACGTGGTGGTGGTTGTCCCCGACGCGGGCCTCGTACCGGGCGACCGAGCCCTGGGGCTCGATCCGCCTCAGCAGGCCGGCTCCGGTCAGTGCACGGAGCACGTCGTACACGGCCTGGTGGGAGACCGCGCCGAGGTTCTGACGCACGACACCGATGATCGAGTCCGTGTCGGCGTGCGGGTGGGCGTGCACTGCGGACAGCACTGCTATCCGCGGGGCCGTCACCCGAAGCGACGCTCCACGCAGCAGGCGCTCGAAGTCGGAAGCCGTGGGCACGAGGGCCACCCTGCCGTCTTTTCTGGAGTGAGTCAAGTTAACGAACCATGCAATTCACCCGAAGCGGTCACCGCCGGACGGCGAACACGGCGCCGGCCAGTCGCCGCACGCCCTCGGCGAGCACGTGCTCGGGTGCTCCGCCGTAGGTCAAACGAAGAAAACTGCCCGGCGGTTCAGCGGCGAACCACGGCCTGCCGGGGAACACCACGACGTCACGCGCCGCCGCGGCCGTCGTCAGCTCCAGGTCGTCCACGCCCTCGGGCAACGTCACCCACAGGTGCAGGCCGCCCGACGACCTCGCGATCTCGAACTCGGGCAGGTGCTCGCCGAGCGCGCGCGTCAGAGCGTCACGCCTGGACCTCAAGGACTGCTGGAGGGTGCGCAGGTGCCGGCGCCAGACCGGGGACGTCACGAAGTCGATCGCCGCCTCCTGCAACGGCCCCGCGACGTAGAGGTCCTGCCGGGAGCGGGTGTTCTTGAGCCGGGTGCCCGCCGGTCCGCGGGCTCCGATCGCGGCGACGCGCAGGCCGGGGGCGGCGACCTTGGTGAGCGAGCGGACGTAGACGACGTGGCCGTCGGTGTCCTGCGAGACCAGTGTCGGAGGTGCGGTGCCGTCGATGGTGAAGCCGCGCGCCCAGTCGTCCTCGACCAGGAACGCGCCCACGCTCCGGACGATCCGCATGACCTCGGTACGCCGCTCGTCGGACAGCACGGCGCCGTGCGGGTTCGCGTGCAGCGGCTGGCAGTAGAAGACCTTCGCGCCGGTGCGTTCGAAGGCGGCCTGGAGCAGGTCCGGGCGCACGCCGTCCTGGTCCGCCGGCACCGGCACGACCTTGAGCCCGGCGTCGCGCGCCGCCGCGATCGCGCCGAGATAGGTGGGTGACTCGACCAGTACGGCGTCACCGCGCTCACCGAGCCCGCGGAACACCGTCGCGAGCGCTTCCTGGGCGCCCGCGCACACCGTGATGTCGCCTGCCCTGAGCTCGCCGCCGGCCTCCTTCGCGAACCACGCGCGGAGCTCCTCCCTGCCCTCGACCGGGACGCGTCCCCACGAGGAGGGCCTGCGTGCGGCACGGCTGAGCGCGGCACCGAGCGCGTCGGTCGGCTGCAGTTCGGGGTCGAGGTACCCGCTGGTCAGCGGGATCGCCTCGGGTTTGGGCACCGCGACGAGGTTCGCCACCAGGTCCTCGCCGGGCCTGCCCTCGCCGAGCGCGACGGCCTGCCACGACAGGTCGTGGCTCGCCGCGGCCGTGCGCGGGGCGACGAAGCTGCCGCGACCGGGCCGCACCTCGACGAGCCCCTCGGCGGCCACGCGCTGGATCGCCTGCTGGACCGTCGCGGGGGAGGCCCGGTGCCGCGCCATGAGGTCGCGCACCGAGGGCATGCGGTCGCCGGCCCGGCCGGACCGTGCCGCCGATCTCAGGTGCTCGACAACGCGGGCGGCTGCGTTATCCTCATTCATGAGAGCCAAGAGTAACGTTATCGTGCCAGCGGGGGTAACACTCGGCGCGCTCGGTGTGCTGGGTTTCAGCTTCTCCCTGCCCGCGACCCGGCTTGCAGTGGCCGGACTCGACGCGTGGTTCGTCGCGTTCGGACGCGCGGCCGTCGCCGGCGCTCTGGCGATCGGCTACCTCGCGTTATCGCGTGCGCCTCGCCCGACGGTAACGCAGATCCGCCGCCTGCTCGTCGTCGCTCTCGGCATCGTGATCGGCTTCCCGCTCTTCACCTCGCTCGCGCTCACGACCCAGACCTCGGCCCACGGCGCCGTCGTGATCGCCGTGCTGCCCATGTCCACGGCGATCTGGGCGGTCGTGCGCGCGTCCGAACGCCCGCCCCTGAAGTTCTGGCTCGCCAGCGGCGCCGGCCTGCTCGCGGTGCTGGCGTTCGTGGCGACCGGTGGAGGCTTCTCCGGCTCGCTGAGCCTGGCCGACGGCTACCTGCTGGTCGCCGTCGTGCTGTGCGGCCTGGGCTACGCCGAGGGTGGCGCGCTCTCCCGTGAGCTGGGCGGAGCCAGGACGGTCTGCTGGGCGCTGGTCGTCTCGCTGCCGGTGACCATCCCGGTTTCCTTGTACACAGCCGACTTCTCGCGCGCCGACGGCGTCGTGTGGCTCAGTTTCGCCTACGTGGCACTGATCTCGATGTTCCTGGGCTTCTTCGCCTGGTACGCGGGCCTCGCCGCGGGCGGGGTGGCCAAGATCGGCCAGATCCAGCTTGCCCAGCCGGTCCTGACGCTGATGTGGTCGGCGCTCGTGCTGAGCGAACCGGTCGGCTGGCCGGCTCTCGCCACCGCGGCCGTCGTGCTCGTGTGCGTCGTGCTGACCCAACGAAGCCGTGTCGCGTCAACGGCAACCGCGACGGCCCAACCGGTGCGCTGAGCGCCGAAAATTGTCAGACCCTCCTGACATGCTCCGGCCATGCCGATCGAAGTCGCGAGCAAGCGTCGCAAGGTGAAGCGCCCGGACGCGGTGGTCATCGACGTGACCTCCCGCGGCCCCGACCCGTGGGTGCGCTTCAGCCCGTTCTTCCCGCACGGCCAGATCCCCGTGCCGCTGTCGCCGGGCGTCACGAGCGAGTCCGTCGAGGGCCTGTGGCAGGCCCTCAAAGTCTTCGAGAGCGCCGACGTCGACCCGTCGAAGCTCGCGGTCACGTCGATGAAGGGCCTGAAGCGCACGGTCCGCCGTCACGGGCCGGTGCGCGGCCACCGCGCGGGGCTGGCCGGAGAGCACCTGCTCGACTACCGCACGGCCAGGCAGGAGATCTACTTACCGGCGTACCGCTGGGTTCTCGAACACCGGCTGCGGCCCGAGGTCACACTGCTGCACGAGCTGGCCGAGTCCGCCGACGTCGTGCTGCTCGACTACACGACGAACGGTGACGTGGAGGACCTGAGCACGCCGCTGTCCCACGCCGCGCTCATCGTCGATCACCTGAGGAGGCTCACCGCGCCCGCGTCCTGAAAGCCGGATTTATACTTTCCGCTCTTCGGCTTTGGGGGTCGGCAGTGGCGACGACGAACAAGCAGCTCTTCGAGATCGTGGACGGGCTGGCCGAGGCGCAGCGGTCCTCCGGTCAGCAGTACGACACGCTCCGCGTGCGCGGCAAGGTGTTCGGCTACTACTGGCCGCGCACGCAGACGGTCGGGCTGAAGCAGACGCTGTCCGAGCAGCTGGCGCTGGTGGCCGAACGCCCAGACGTGTTCGAGGTGCAGTTCACGGCCGGGGGCTTCGGCTGGGTCGTGGTGTACCTCGAGGGCGTCGAGGCGGACGAGATGAAGGAGCTCGTGTTCGAGGCCTGGCGGTTGTCGGCGCCCGAGGAGCTCGTCGCCCAGGCCCCGGACCTCGCGCGATGACCAGGGTCAAGTTCGAGCTGCCGGCGGACGACCTCGTCCGCGCGACGGCGTTCTACCGCGACGTCTTCGGGTGGTCGGCGCAGCGGCTGCCGTTCGACTACGTGCTGGTCGACACGGACGGGGAGCCGGTCGACGTCGCGGACTCGGACGGCGGGATCTCGCCCAGGACCGAGTTCGTGCAGGGGCCCGTGCTGATCATCGAGGTGCCGGCGATCGACGCCGTGGCAGGCAAGGTCGTGGAGGCCGGGGGCGTGCTGCTCAACGCCAAGGAACGCGTGGGCGACTTCGGGTACTCGCAGTACGTCAAGGACAGCGAGGGCACCGTGCTGTGCCTGTGGGAGTCGATCCCGACGGCTTGACCTCCACCGCGATCGAGGGTGCAGCATCGCGCTCATGAACGTGGTGATCACCGGTGGCGGCAGGGGCTTCGGGCGCACGATCGCGCGGCGGTTCGCCGCGCAGGGCGCGACGGTCGTCGTGACCGCCCGCGATCTTGCTGCCGCCCAACGCACTCGCGACCTGCTGCCCGACGCGCACGCGTTCCGGTGCGACCTCACGGACCCGGCGTCGGTCCGGCGGTGTGCCGAGGAGGTCGGCGCCCTGCTCGGTCACGTCGACGTGCTGGTCAACAACGGCGCGGCGTTCCTCGCGGAGTCCCAGGTGGACGATGCCGCGATCGTGCGCACGATCCTGTCCGGCACGGCCGGGACGGTGCTGGCGACGGAGAGCTTCCTGCCGTTGCTGCGGCGGTCCGGACGCCCGGATGTCGTTACGCTCGTGTCGCTGGAAGCCGAGTCGCGCAGCGATCCCGCGCACATCGCGCACGCGGCGTTCCACGCGGCCAAGGCGGGCCAGGGGCGCTACACGGAGATCATGTCGCAACGGCTGCGGCCCGAGGGCATCCGCATGATCTCGTTGTACCCGCCGGACTTCGACAACGACGACGACGCGCCGCGTGACGGGATGCTCACCGCTCAGTCGGTGGCCGACTGCGTGCTGTTCGCCGTGAACCAGCCGCGTGACTGCTTCATCCGCTCGTTCCACTTCGAACCCGTGCCGGCCAGGGCTAGCGGAACAGCAGGCGCGTGATCTCCGTGTCGGTGGCGCGGCCCTCGTCGTACGCGCCCTCGCCCTTGAGGTTGTTCATGATCGCGAGCGTGTACCGCTCGTCCTGGCCGACGAACCCGACCGAGTTCATCACCCAGCCGCCGTCCTCCTCCGACCAGCCGTTCTTCGCGCCGGAGTCGGGACCCCACACGCCCCACTGCTGCACGGGCCCGACCTGGCGCATCTGACCGAGGATGTACTGGCGGTCGTCCGCGGGCACGGAGTCGAGGACGTAGTTCATCAGGCGGTCGAGGTCGTTCGCGGTGCACTTCTCGAAGCCCCAGTAGGGGAACGCCGACGTATATCCCTTTTGTGGCACCAAATCGGTCATTCCGTACTTGCCGAACGCCGCGTTGAACGTCGTGCCGCCGTACTTCTTCCACAGCGAGTCCGCCGCGTCGTCGTCGGACGTGTGCAGCATCGCGTTCATGAGGCTGCGGTCGTCGGCGCTCAGCTTGATCTTGCCCGCGCGGTGGCGTTCGAGGAGGTTCACGACCATCGCGAGCTTGATCGTCGACGCGGTCCACGTCATGTCGCCCGAGTGGTCGTTGCGCCAGATCGCCCCGGACTTGCGGTCCCGCAGCACGAAGCCCGTGGTCCCGGGCCTGGTCTCGGCGTAGTCCTGAGCGGCCTTGATCCGCTTCTGGAAGTCGCACTCGAACCCGCTGTCGGGCAGCGGGCAGACCTCGGGCGTCGCGACGAGAGGTGCCGCCGCGGGGGTGTGGGACGGGGCTTGCGTGTGCGCGGCGGCGGGAGGTTCCGCCGTCACCGCGTGGCCGCACGCCGTGAGGGCGAGCGCGCACGCAACAAGGATCGGACGGAGCATGCGCCGCACGCTAATGGCTCCGATCGGAGGTAGTCGACCGCCATACGGACGCGTTGATCACGAAAAGGTTAAGTCAAAGATGTTTGACACGGTGTCCGGTTCGCTTTACCTTGGTGATGTCAGGTTTCTTTGACATCAGGAGCGGGACCATGGCGTTCGAGGAGAAGCAGGCGTGGGCGTTGGCGGTCATCGCCGTGACTGGCTATGCCGTGTATGTCGTGCTTGTCCTGACTGGGATGGACGGCAGACCGCTGGTCGAGACTCCCTATGTCGGCGCGTTGCTGTGGACGATCCTGTTCGGGATCGTCGCGGGCATCGTGTCCGGCATCTGGTTCGGCATCCAGTCGCGCAACGACGGGCTGCAGGCCGACGAGCGGGACCGCGAGATCGGCCGGCTCGGTGACCACGTCGGGCAGTCGTTCGTCGTCATCGGCGGTGTCTCCGCGATGGGACTCGCGATGCTCGAGGCGCCCTACTTCTGGATCGCCAACGTGCTCTACCTGTGCTTCGTGCTGTCCGCGGTGCTCGGGTCGTTGGCGAAGATCGCGCTCTACCGGCGAGGAATGCTGTGAAGCCCACGAAAGTCACGAACTCCATCCGTGCGCTTCGGTTCGCGCACGGCGAGATGAAGCAGGCCGACCTCGCCACGGCCATCGGCGTGACGCGGCAGACCCTGATCGCCATCGAGCAGGGCAAGTACTCGCCCTCGCTGGAGGTGGCCTTCAAGATCGCGCGAGCGTTCGGGGTGTCGCTCGAAGAGGTGTTCCAGTACCCGGAGGAGGAAGAGCTGTGAAGGCTGTCGTACAACGAAGATACGGATCGGCGGTGCTCGGTGACCTCGATGTGCCTGTGCCTGGGGAGGGCGAGGTTCTGCTGGAGGTGCGGGCGGCGGGCGTCGACATGGGCGTCTGGCACATGCTCACCGGTAAGCCCTACCTGTTGCGGGTCCTCGGTTTCGGGTTCCGCGCACCGAAGTCGGTCGTGCCGGGACGGGATGTAGCCGGTGTGGTGAGGGAGATCGGGCCCGGCGCGACCGGGTTCGCGGTCGGCGACGAGGTGTTCGGCACGTGCGAGGGGTCGTTCGCCGAGTACGCGGTGGCCCCGGTGTCACGGCTGGCGCGCAAGCCGGGGAACACGTCGTTCACCGAGGCGGCCGCGGTGCCGATCTCCGGTGGCACGGCGCTGCAGGGACTGCGCGGAGTCCAGCCAGGGCAACGGGTTCTCGTGCTCGGGGCCGGCGGTGGCGTCGGTTCGTACGGGGTGCAGATCGCGAAAGCCCTTGGCGCGTACGTGACCGGGGTGTGCAGCACCCGCAAGGTCGACCTGGTGCGGTCGCTGGGCGCGGACGAGGTCTTCGACTACACGGTCGCGGACTTCACCGGCACCTACGACCTGATCCTGGACTGCGGTGGCGCCCGGCCGTTCTCCACGCTGCGCAGGGGGACCAACGAGCGCGGCAGGATCGTGCTGGTCGGCGCGGAGACCGGGGGATCGATCACGGGCGGGTTCCACAAGTCGATGGGCTCGTTCCTGCTGAACCCGTTCTCCTCCAAGAAGTTCGTTCCCCTGATGTCCTCGGAACGCGCAGACGTCTTCGACGAGCTGCGCGTGCTGGTCGAGTCGGGATCGGTGAAGGCCCCGGTGGACGAGGTCTTCCCGCTCTCGGAGGCGCTCGCCGCGGTGGACCACGTCTACACGCGGCGGTCCGTCGGCAAGACGGTCATCGCCGTCTGACCCGCGATCACCACCGTGGTCACGTGGTGCAACGCCGTGATGTCCCGCATGGGATCTCCTTGCACGGCGATGATGTCCGCATCCCAGCCGGGCTTCAGCACGCCCTTGCTCACGCCGCACGCCCGCGCCGCCTGACTGGTGACGCTCGCGAGCACCACGGCGTTCGGCAGGCCGGCCTCGACCATGTCGCCGAGGGCGTGGGCGGTGATCCCGTGCCCCTTGCCCGGGGCGATGCCGCCATCGGTGCCGGAGACGGCGCGTACGCCGTGGTCGTACATGCGGCCGACCGCGTTGATCTTCGCGGCGAGGCTCATCCCCATGCGGTCGAACGCCTCCTGGATGTGCGGAGGCGGGTCGGCCGTGGACCCGAGGGTGTGGCAGACGGCGATGTCGGCCTCCGCCAGGGCGTCCATCAGGTCGGCGGGGAGCACCATGGACCCGCCGGACAGGCACGTGCAGTGCTCGATGCCGTCGACACCGGCGGCCACCGCGTGCTGGACGGCCTTGAGGCTGTGGGCGTGGGCGGTCACCGGGAGGCCGGCCGAGTGGGCCTCCTCGACCACCACGCGCAGCTCGTGCTCGGTGAACTGGCAGTCGTCGACGATCGTGCCGGGGGTGGCGAACCCGCCGCTGGCCATGATCTTGACGATGTCGACGCCGCGCTCCGCCCGGTCGCGCACGGCCCGGCGCAGGTCCTCGTCGCCCGCCGCCTCACCGCCCATCGACCAGCAGTGGCCGCGCGGGCTCGTGATCGGCGGCCCGGAGGCGAGGACGCGCTGCCGGTGCCGGTCGCGCTGGTCCGTCACGGCCCACGAGTGGTCACCGAGGTCGCGCACGGTGGTGACGCCTGCCCTGAGGTGCAGGCCGAGGCTGTCCTCGATCACCGAGTCGAGGTGTTCGGGGGTGAACGACGGCACTCGGTCGAGCGCGTTCGGGCCGCCGTCCGCGCACAGGTGGACGTGGGTGTCGATCAGTCCGGGTAGGACGGTGGCGGTGCCGAGGTCGAGGACCTCGGCACCGGCGACGTCGGGACTGCCCTGCTCGACGGCCTTGATCTTCCCGTGCTCGACGAGCACCGTGACGGGGCCCGCGATGGACCTCTCACCGTCGAACGCACGCCCTGCCCGCAGCGCCAGCATCGAGACAGTGTGAGCCCCACATACTGGGAAAGCAATGGTCAGCGTGCGTGCGGAAGGGTGGTGAACTCCTCCACCTGGGGCAGGTCGTGACCGAGCCGGTCGCGCTTCGCCGTCAGGTACGCGATGTTGTGCGCGTTGGGGGTCATCAGCGACGGCACGCGCGCCGTCACCGAGATCCCGTTGGACTCCAGCGCCGCGATCTTGTCCGGGTTGTTGGACATCAGCCGCACCGACTGCACGCGCAGGTGCTTGAGCACGCGGGCCGCGGGGGTGTAGTCGCGCACGTCGACGGGCAGGCCGAGCGACGTGGCCGAGTCCAACGTGTCCAGTCCCTCGTCCTGCAGCACGTGCGTGCGGATCTTCGACACCAGACCGATTCCGCGGCCTTCGTGTCCCCGCAGGTACACGAGGATGCCGCTGCCTTCACGCACGATGGTGTTCAACGCGGCGTCGAGCTGTTCGCCGCACTCGCAGCGCATGGCCGCGAAGATGTCGCCGGTCATGCACTCGGAGTGGATGCGCACCAGAACGTTCTCGCGCAGCTTCGTCTTCCCGTAGACGAGGGCCATGTGCTCGTGACCGTCCGCGCGGAACGCGACAGCGCGGAAGGTGCCACGGCGTGTCACCAGGTCTGACTCTGCAACGTCTTCCTCGTTGAAGGCCTGTTCGAACATCTCCGGTCCCCTTGTCGCCAGGCGCCTTCCGAACGTGCAGCTACGCTCGGATGGAGGTCGCACCGTAACCCGACCGCACAGCGGAGGTCATCCTGTTCAGCATCACCGTCCGCGATCACGTGATGATCGCCCACAGTTTCCGCGGCGAGGTCTTCGGTCCAGCGCAACGTCTGCATGGAGCAACGTTCCTGGTGGACGCAACGTTCAAACGCACTGAACTCGATTCGGACAACATCGTCGTCGACATCGGACTCGCGACCCAGGAGCTGAACAAGGTCCTGGCCGCCTTCAACTATCGCAACCTGGACGAAGAACCGCAGTTCGCGGGCATCAACACGTCCACGGAGTGGCTCGCGAAGCACATCGCGGACCAGCTCGCGGACAAGATCTCCGAGGGTGCTCTGGGTGAGGGCGCTCACGGCATCGATGCGATCGCCGTCACACTCCACGAGTCGCATGTGGCGTGGGCCGGCTACGAACGTGCACTTCGTCCTTCCGGCTGACGTCGGGGATCCGGGCAGTCCCAGCGGCGGCAACGTCTACGACCTGCGCGTGAGCGCGGGCCTGAACCGCTTGACCGTCGCTGGTGACTGGCCGCGCCCGCGCGACGTCACCGCGTTGGAGCAAACGCTTGCGTCCATCCCGGACGGTGCCGTCGTGCTCCTCGACGGCCTGGTGAGTTGCGGGCTACCCGAAATCGTCGTGCCTCACACACGACGTCTGAAGATCGCCGTGCTCGTCCACCTGCCGCTGGCCGACGAGACCGGCCTCGACCCGGCCGTGGCCGCGTTCCTGAACGAGAAGGAAGGCCAGGTCCTGCGGGCCGCGAGCGCGGTCGTCGCGACCAGTCCCACCGCCGCCCGCGACATCAGGGCGAGGCACGGGCTCGGCCACGTCCACGTCGTCGTCCCCGGCACCGATCCGGCGCCGCTCGCCGCGGGCACGGACGGCGTCCACCACCTGCTCTGCGTCGCGTCCATCACACCCCGCAAGGGCCACGACCTGCTGGTCAGGGCGTTGCGGAGGATCGAACGCGATTGGCGGCTGACGTGTGTGGGCCCGCACCGGCCGTTCCTGCGCGAGCTCCCGCGAGACGACCGGGTGAGCTTCCCCGGCCCACTCGCCGGCGAGGCTCTGACCAGCGCGTATGCCAGTGCGGACCTCTTCGTGCTGGCCTCCCGCGCCGAGACCTACGGCATGGTCGTCACCGAGGCCCTCGCACACGGTCTGCCGGTCATCGCGAGCGCCGTTCCGGACGCCCTGGGCGACGGCGGCCTGCTCATTCCAGTCGGGGACGAAAATGCATTCGTAGCTGCGCTAACGCACTGGTTCGAAGATCAAGATTTCCGGGCGGAACTGCGTTCCAGGGCGCTCGTCCGGAGGGGTCATCTGTCCACTTGGGACGAATCCACAGAGGACCTGCGGAGGGTGCTGGCTACGCTCCGGCCATGACCTTCGCCCCGGAATGGCTGGCACTGCGGGAAAACGCCGACGCACAGGCACGCTCGACCGAGCTCGCCGACGTGGTCCGCGAAACTCTGGTGAACCGAAACCCCCTGACGATCCGTGACCTCGGTTGTGGAACGGGATCGATGGGACGATGGCTCGCCGGCAGGCTCGGCGGCGTGCAGCACTGGGTGCTGCACGACCGCGACCCCCGGCTGCTCGGGCTGGCTGAGGCGAGCATGAACGCGCTGCCGGACGTCACCGCCGAGACGCGTGAGGGCGACCTCACGTCCCTGAAAGCCGCCGACATCGCGGGCGCCGACCTCGTCACGTGCTCCGCGTTGCTCGACCTGCTCACGGCCGGAGAGATGAACGAACTGGCCATGGCCTGCGTAGAAGCACATGTGCCCGCACTGTTCACGCTCTCGGTGGCGGGCCGGATCGACATCGATCCGGCCGAGCCGCTCGACGCCGCCTTCCAGGACGCGTTCAACGCCCACCAGCGCCGCGTCGTGGACGGGCGCCGTCTCCTCGGACCGGACGCTCCGGCCGCCGCCGAAGAGGCGTTCGCGGCGGCGGGCGCTTCGGTTCGGACGGCCCAGAGCGCCTGGCGCATGAATGGCGACGCCCTGCAGCGGGAATGGCTGAAGGGCTGGGTCGACGCCGCGGTGGAGCAGGAACCCGCATTGATGTCGGAGGTCTCCGAGTACCTGCGCCGCAGGTCAGAGGCCTCTGTCGTGGTCCACCACGTCGACCTGCTGGCACTACCGGGAGCTGTGTGAGATGAAGAAGTTCTGGCCGTGGCTCCGCCTGTTGCTGGCGTTGGGCATCCTCGTGGCTCTGGGCCTGCGTCTGGGCACGGGGGCGTTCGTCGACGGACTGCGCGCCATCGACGCGTTCTCCGTCGCCGCCGCACTGGCGATCGGGCTCGTGACGACGGTGCTCAGCGCGGGCCGCTGGGTGATCATCGCGCGCCGCCTCGGCCTGCCGCTGACCCTGCGGACCGCGGTCAGCGACTACTACCGCGCCCAGCTCGTCAACGCCGTGCTGCCCGCGGGCGTGCTCGGTGACGTGCACCGCGCGGTCAACCACGGCCGCGAGTCCGGCGACGTCGGACGGGGCGTGCGCGCCGTGTTCTTCGAGCGCATGGCCGGCCAGGTCGTGCTCATCGGGATCGGGCTCGCGGTGCTGCTCACGCATCCCGCGCCCGGCCTCGACCTCGCGCCGAACGGTGTCACCGTCGCGGTGGTGCTCGGCGGTCTGGCCGTCCTGACCGCGGTCGGCTGGAACATCAGGCCGGTGCGCAGGGCGCTGGTCAACACCCTCGCCGACGGCATCAGGCTGCTGTCGTTCAAGACCTGGCCCGCCGTCATCGGGCTCTCGGCCGCCACGGTCGCCGGGTACGTCGCGCTGTTCCTGGTGGCCGCCCGCGCCGCCGGGTCGGACGCCACGGTCACCCAGCTCGCGCCGGTCGTCGTGCTGGCGCTGCTGATCATGGCGATCCCGGTCAACATCGGCGGGTTCGGCCCGCGCGAGGCGTTCCTCGCGGTGGCGTTCGGCGCCGCCGGTCTGGGCGCCGCGCAGGGCTTCACCACCGGCATCGTCTACGGCGTGCTGGCGCTCATCGCGGCTCTGCCCGGCGCGGTCGTGCTGTTCCTGTCACGCCGGAAGACCGAAAAGCTCCAGGTAGTGGCCGAAGGACTCGGTCAGCCCCGCGAGCAGGAGCTGGCCCTTGCCCGCTGACGCGAGCGAGGGACGCCCGATGACGCCGGACTCCGTGTACGGCGCCAGACCCAGGGTGAGCATGTGCCGCCTGTCCTCCGCCAGGTGGTCAGCGGTCTCGTAGCCGGGACGGATCAGATCGGGGTGGGCGTGCAGCAGGATCGAGGTCTCCAGCTCACCCGCGTGCATGTCGCTGTACGCCGAGGTCTCGATGC
The DNA here is from genome assembly GCF_053608005.1 of Lentzea sp. NPDC055074. Lineage (NCBI taxonomy): Bacteria > Bacillati > Actinomycetota > Actinomycetes > Pseudonocardiales > Pseudonocardiaceae > Lentzea > Lentzea sp. NPDC055074. Next base: position 53,204 of record NZ_JBSGUQ010000021.1, on the reverse strand, counting down.
CGGCCTTCTCCCGCGCGAACGCCCAGTCGTCGCGGCCGGGGAACAGCACCAGCCCCTCGCCCTCCTGCACGACGTTCGACAGCACGTAGTTGCCGCCGTGGCCGTTGACCAGCACGACGTGCGTGACACCGTTGCGCCGCAAGGACTCCGCGATGTCGTTGACCACTGAGACCAGCGTGCTCGCGGAGATGCTGACGGTGCCCGGCCAGTCGGCGTGCTCCTGCGAGCACGAGAACTGGATCGGCGGCAGCAACCGCACCGGGTACCGCGCCGCGATCTCCGACGCGATGGTCCACGCGATCACCGAGTCCGTGGCCAGCGGCAGGTGCGGACCGTGCTGCTCGGTGCTGCCGACCGGGAGCACCGCCACGCTCTTACCCCGGACGTCGACCGTGGTGTCACTGGGAAACATGGGCCTGACCGTAGTCAATCCGGTGGCACAGCGCCGGAATCTCGCCGTCCGCGAGCCTCGGCATCACGTCGGGGAGCTCCTCGAACGCGCTGTGGCCCGTGATCAGCGCGTCGAACCTGTCGTCGGCCAGCAGGTCGAGCGCGACGGCCATGCGTTCGGCGTAGGTGCGGTCCGGACGGCCGACCACACCGACCTGGCTGCTGCGGATCGTGAGCCGCTTCGAGTGGAAGAACTCGCCCAGCGGCACGGAGATCTTCCTGTCGCCGTACCAGCTCAGCTCGATCACGCGGCCCTCCGGCGCGAGCAGGTTCAGCGCCGTGGTGAGGCCAGGTTCGGTCGCACTCGCGTGGAAGACCAGGTCGCAGCCGTCGAGGGCGTTGCCCGGCAGGGCGAAGCCGACACCGAGCTCGCGGGCGGTCTCCTCACGGGCGGGATCGGCGTCCACGAGCTCGACGCGCGCACCGGGGAACGTGGCCAGCACCGCCGCGATGCTCGACCCGACCATGCCCCCGCCGACCACCGCGATCCGGTCGCCGATCAACGGGCGCGCGTCCCACACGGCGTTGACCGCGGTCTCGACGGTGCCCGCCAGCACGGCCCTCGCCGCCGGAACCGCCTCCGGCACGAGCGTCACCGAGGTTTCCGGGACGACGTACCGAGTCTGATGTGGATAGAGGCAGAACACCGTGCGCCCGCGCAGGTCTCCGGTCTCCACGACACCCACGTTGAGATAGCCGTACTTCACCGGCCACGGGAAGTCGCCCTCCTGGAACGGCGCGCGCATCACCGCGTGCTGGTTCTCCGGCACGCCACCGCGGAACACGAGGGTCTCCGTGCCTCGGCTCACCCCCGAGTGCAGCGTGCGCACCTCGACCTCACCCGGACCGGGCTCGGCCAGTGTGACCTGCCGAACCTCCCCGTTTCCGGATTCATTGAGCCAAAAGGCACTCGCCGTACGTGTCACTCACAACACCTCCGCCGCACGAAGTTCGTTAGGGGCACCTGATGATCACACTTCAGCACACCAGGACACCTGTCGTCGTCCGGGAGCCTGCCGCCTGGGCCGTCGCCCAGGTGCTCCTGCTGGGTGTGGTGGGCGCCACGACCGGCCTAGGGCTGCTCGGCTGGGCCGCCGGCCTCGCCTACGGGTTCGCGACGTGGGCGTTCCTCGGCTACGGCATGCAGCGCCATCGCACCAGGTCACTGGGCCCGGCCGACCGCGTCACGCTCGCCCGCGGCCTGATGGTCGGCGCGGTGACCGCGCTCGTGGCCGACCGCGCCGGTCAGGACGTGCCGGTCGCGCTGGTCGTGACCCTCGCCGCTGTCGCGTTGTCGCTCGACTGGGTGGACGGGCAGGTCGCCCGCCGCACGGGCACCTCGTCGGCGCTGGGCGCCCGGTTCGACATGGAGGTCGACGCGTTCCTGATCCTGGTGCTGAGCGCGTACGTGGCCGTGCACATGGGGCCGTGGGTGCTCGCGATCGGGCTCATGCGGTACGTGTTCGTCGCCGCGTCCTGGCGTCTCCGCTGGATGAACGCGCCGCTGCCCGCCAGCTACGCCCGCAAGGTCGTGGCCGCGGTCCAGGGGATCTTCCTCGTCGTGGCGGCGTCGGGCCTGCTGCCGTTCGCGGCCGTGCTCGTTGGTCTCGCGCTGGCATCGTTGGTGTGGTCGTTCGGTCGCGATGTGCTGTGGCTGTGGAACAACGCGGCCGTTTCGGTGGGAGAATCCCGCCATGTCTGAGCAGACCTCTACCGCGGCGAAGGTCGGCAACATCGTCGTCTGGATCCTGCAGATCGTGCTCGCCGTGCAGTTCGTGATGAACGGCTACGCGCTGTTCACCGACTCGTTCGTCGCCAAGTTCGACGACATCGGCTTCGGTCAGTGGTTCCGCTACTTCACGGGGGTGCTGGAGACCGGCACCGCGATCGGCCTGCTCATCCCGCCCATCTGCGGCCTCGCCGCACTGGGGCTCGCGGGCATCATGGCGGGCGCGGCCCTGACCGAGCTCACGCTCGTCACCAACGGCGGCTTCGACGACGCGATGATGCCGCTGATCTTCATGGTGTGGGCGCTCGTGATCGCGGTCTACCGCCGCGAGCAGATCTTCCGCGCGCTCAGTCTCGTGCGGAGGAAGTGACTTTCGGGAAGTAGCGGAGCACCGCGACGTCCCCGACTTTCGTGACGTCCTCCAGGTGGAATCGGCGTGCCGGTCCACCGGGGAACTCGGCGGGATTCACGAAACGTGGGGCCGTCGCCTGTCCGATCAGCATCGGTGCCACCGCCACCCGGATCTCGTCGGCCAGTCCGGCCTGGAGGAACGCCGTGTGAATGCTCGTGCCGCCTTCGACCATGAGCTTTCTCACCCCGCGTGCGCCGAGATCGTCCAGAATCTCCGAGAACTCGCTGAAGGTTTTCGTTTCGGCGAGGTGCCCGACCGTGGTCGTGGCGCTCCTGGAGTAGACGATCCGCTCACCGCCGCAGTGCCAGAACCGCAGCTCAGGGTCCAGATCACCGCTCCTCGTCACGGTCGCGCGCAGCGGGAACTCCGGTTTGCCCTCGGCTGTTCTGCGCGCGCGCCGCTCTTCGCTGTAGACGAGCAGTCGCGCGTTGTCACGGCGCAACGTCTCGGCCCCCGCCAGAATGGCGTCCGACTCCGCGCGCATCCGGTCGACGTGGTCGAAGTCCTCGGCGTTCGAAAGCGGGAACCTCTCGGTGCCGCGATCGTCGATGTGACCGTCGAGGCTGACGGCGACGCTGAGCAGAACGTGCGGGCGGGTCACGGGATCCGATGGTAGAGCAGTTGAACCGGTCGCGGGCCGCGCCGCGTTTACCTCATGGGGTCCGGAAAGGGGAATCTCGGTGAGGATGTTGTTGCGGCGGACGGCCACGGTCCTGGCGGGGCTGTTCGTGTTGTTCGTGCTCATCGCACCGAACGACCTGGAGAAGTTCAGCTTCGAGGCGTTCCTGCGGGTGCCGCTCGAAGGCCTCGTCGGCGTTCTCGTGCTGATGCTGCTGCCGGACCGGTTCCGCAGGCCCGCCGCGATCGCCGGCGGTGTCGCGCTGGGGCTGTTCACGGTCGTGAAGATCATGGACATCGGCTTCGACATGGTGCTGTACCGGCCGTTCGACCTCGTGCTGGACTGGCCGTTGCTGGTGCCCGCCATCGACTTCGTGGACGTGACGTTCGGCCGGTTCGCCTCCGTGCTCGCCGTGGCACTGGCCGTCGCGCTGGTCGCCGGGATCGTGTTTCTCGCGGCGATCTCCGTGCAGCGCCTCGGTTCTGTCGCCGCCGGACGCCGTCCCGTCGCGATCCGCGCGGTGGCCGCGGCGGTCGTGGTGTGCGTTTCCCTTGCCGTTCCGGGTGTTCCGGTCTACTCCGACGCCGCCACCACGTCGCTGGTCGACCACGCGCGGCGCGTGCAGGCCGGTCTGAACGACAAGGAGGTGTTCGCGGCGGAGGCCTCGGTCGACGCGTTCCGCGACCACCCCGGGCTGCTGTCCTCGTTGCAGGGCAAGGACGTCGTCTTCACGTTCGTCGAGAGCTACGGCAAGTCGGCGCTCGACATGCCGGACGTGGCGGCGAAGCTCGCTCAGGGCGACGACCGGCTGAAGGCGGCCGGGTACAGCGCGAAGTCCGCCTACCTGACCTCGCCGACCGCGGGCGGTGGCAGCTGGATGGCGCAGGCGACGTTGCTGTCGGGCCTGTGGATCGACAACCAGCAGCGCTACCGCAACCTCGTGGCGTCCGACCGGCTGACGCTGCCGCGTGCGTTCCGCGAGTCTTCCTGGCGCTCGGTCGGTGTCGTCCCCGGCATCACGCAGGCGTGGCCGGAAGGCGACTTCTTCCACTACGACAAGATCTACGCCGCCCAGGACCTCGGCTACAAGGGCCCGCGCTTCGGTTACGCGACGACTCCCGACCAGTTCACGCTGGAATCGTTCCAGCGCAACGAACGCTCGAAGCAGCACGGCCCGGTGATGGCGGCCATCCCGATGGTGTCCTCGCACGCGCCGTGGTCACCGACGCCGGACTCGGTGGACTGGGAGAAGCTGGGCGACGGCTCGATCTACTCGACCATGCCCGCCTCGAACGACCCGCCGGAGTCGATCTTCGGCCGCGACCCGGCGGCCGTGCGCGCCGACTACGCGCACTCGATCTCGTACTCGCTCGAGTCCGTGGTCTCGTACCTGGAGAAGTACGGCGACGAGAACCTCGTGATGGTGTTCCTCGGCGACCACCAGCCGGCGCAGATGGTGACCGGCGAGGGAGCCTCCCGGGACGTGCCGATCACCATCGTCGCCAAGGACCCGGCCGTGATGGAGAAGGCCGCGTCCTGGAAGTGGGATGACGGGATCAAGCCGGGAGGGTCGGCCCCGGTGTCGCGGATGAGCGACTTCCGGGACCAGTTCCTCTCGACCTTCTCGCCGCCGAACGCCTGACCGCGGGCCTCAGCCCATCGTCTTCTGGCCGTCGATCGTCTCGCGGAGGATGTCCGCGTGGCCCGCGTGCTGCGAGGTCTCGGCGACGATGTGCACGAGCACCCGCCGAGCCGACCACGTCTTGCCCTCGGGGAACCACGGCGCGGCCGGCAGCGGGTGCGAGAGGTCCAGGTCGACCGTCTCGACGAGCTTGTCGGTGTAGGCCGCGATCTCGTTGTACTGCGCGATGATGCTCTCCAGCGTCTCGCCCGGCTCCATCCGGAACGTGCGCGCGTGGTTCTCGTAGTCCTCGGACTCCGGGTCGGTCTCCATCGCCGAGGTGCCCTGCTCGATGAACCTCACCCAGCTCTGCTCGACCGTGCCGACGTGCTTGATGAGCCCGCCGATGCACAGCGCGCTGGCCGTCGGGGTCGACGCCGCCTGCTCGTCGGTCAGGCCCTGCGCGGTGAACGTCAGGAACCAGCGGTGCTGCTTCAGGGTCTCGAGGAGGTCCGCGCGCTCGCCGGTGAGGATCTCGGTGGTGGTCATCGCTTCTGTCCTTCGCTCGTTTGTCCCGACATGAAGGACTCTAGGACCACTTGAGGTCAGCTTGTGTCCTAGACGAACCGCCGCTTGAGGGAAACTCAAGCGGCGTTCAAGCGATTCCCGTCTGACCTGTGCTCACTGTCCGTGAGTCACTCAGCAGTGCAGCTGAGGCGCTCCGTCCGGACCACCGCTGCGCAGCGTCACGAGGTTCGCGCCCGTCAGCCCGAGCACGGCCTGAGTGGTCGCCCGCGGCGCCGTGCCCTTGTCGAAGCCGGACGCGTCGAACGCGATCGCGCCCTTCTCGACGCCGGAACAGCCGACCTGCAGCGACTTCAGGTACTTGCGCGCCTTGACGGCCGAAGAGCCCTTCACGACCTGCGCCACGAGGCCCGTGCTGTTGGCGTTCGACCCGCCCTGCGCGCTCGGGAACCCCCCGTCGGCCTGCTGCTTCGACTCGAGCCACGTGACCGCGCGGCCGACGGGCCTGCCCTGCGAGCGCAGCGCCTGCACGACGATGGCGGTGGCGTCCACGTCGCTGACGCACGGCGAGGCCTCGAACGTCACGGGGAAGCCGCCGTCCGCGCACTGCGTCGCGGCCAGGTAGCCCGCGCCCGACGAGTCACGGCCCAGCGCGATCAGCGCGTAGGACTGGGTGAAGGCGTTGGAGAAGTCACCGAACGCCGACCGGTCGGAGAAGCGGCCGGACGGTGCCTGCAGCGCCTTGAGGCCGGCGATCAGGTCGGTGCCGGCGAACGCGCGCGGGTTCTTGCCCTTCACCCGCGCGGCCACGGCCAGCTTGGCGTGCGCGCCGGCGTACGACTCACCGTCCGAGCCCAGGTAACCGCTGGAGATCTCGGGCTTCGCGAGCCACGCGAGGGCACGGTCCGCGTAGTCGTCGGCGTTCTTCGCGGCCGCGAAGGCGAAGATCGCGTCGATCGTCAGGCCCTGGTCCGGGTACTTGACGCCCCCGAACTCGGTCTCCAGGCGCTCGCCGTCGGCCATCTGTCTCGCGAGCCACCCGGCCGCGGCGTCGACGCGATGGGCGGTGCCGGCGGAGGCGGGCACGGCGGTGGTCACCAGGGAGGCACCGAGCAGGGCGGCGATGATCAGTTTCTGCACGTACCCGACCTTCTCATTCCGTGCGCCGAGGTCACCAGGTTTTGCCAGACTCGTGGCATGCGTCTCGCCCTGTCTCTGCTGCTGGTGCTGACCGCGTGCTCGACGGCGCAGGCGGACCCGGTGGCGCTGGTCAAGGCGTGGGCCTCCCAGCGCTACGAGTCGGTGCGGTTCGACGTGCGGATCCAGATCGAGGGCGAGGACCCTCGAAGCCAGACGTACGCGGGCGTGCTCCACGTGGGCAGCGGCGGTGCGACCACGCAGGAGGACGTGACCGCGCACCGCGAGGCCAGGGAGGGCACCACCGACTACCGCTGGCTGGTGGTGGGCGACGACGACTACCTGCGGCACAGCAAGCTCACCCTGCCGCCCGGCAAGGAGTTCACCAGCATGGGTCTCAACGACGCTCCCTGGGTGGGGCCGTACGCGAGGGACCTGTCGATGGCGACCCAGGACTACCACCCCGGCAACCTGTTCGGCGATCTCGACCGCGACACGCTCCGCCTCGTCGAACACGAGGACGACCGGTACGTGTTCAGCGCGGGAGGTGTGCCCTACTCCGGTGGGTACACCCGGGGCGACGTGCGGCTGGTCGTCGAGGTGGACGACGAGAACCGGGTGGTCCGGCTGGAACAGACCGCACCGTCGTTCGGCAAGCAGCTGGAGCGGCGCACGGCCGTCTACAGCCAGTGGGGCACCGCGCCCGACGTCCTGCTTCCGCCCCGGCAGACCGTCGCGCACCCGAAGGAAGTGAAGGCAGGCAGATGATCGCCCAGGACCTCCAGCGCTACCTCCAGGCCTCCCGCGAGTCGGTCGTGTCCTCTTTGGATGGACTGGGCGAGTACGACGTCCGCCGCCCGCTCGTGCCGAGCGGCACCAACCTGCTCGGCCTGGTGAAGCACCTGATCGGCATCGAGCTCGGCTACCTCGGCGCGAGCGCGGGCCGTCCGGCGTCGTTCACGCTGCCGTGGGTCGAGGACAGGTCGATCTGGGAGAACGCCGACATGTGGGCCAAGCCCACCGAGTCCCGCGAGTACCTCGTCGACCTGTACCGCGCGGCCTGGCAGCACTCGGACGAGTCGATCGCGGAGCTGCCGCTGGACGCGCCCGCGGAGGTCGAGTGGTGGCCGGAGCACAAGCGGCGGACCACCTTCGGGCACCTGCTCGTCCGCGTCACGGCGGAGACCGCGCAGCACGCCGGGCACTGCGACATCGTGCGCGAGCTGATCGACGGCCGGTCCGGCGCGGACAACCCCAAGGGCTACTACGACCTGGTCCTGAGCAACGCGAGCGCGACCCGCTGACGCGCCCCTTGTCGAAAGTTAGGGTCGATCGGTTCCGAACGGCAGGGGTGCGCTGGCCGGGACCTTCGTAGTTTCGGCTGGGTGACCTGGCTGACTGTGGGCACCGACGCGGTGCTCGGTGTGTTCGCGCTGATGTTCCTGTTGTTGTGGTTCCAGCACAGGCTGCGGGCGTTCCTCGCCGGTGCCGGTGTCGTGGTGGCTTACGCGGTCAGCGAGGTCGTCAAGCTGGTCGTGCGGGAGGAACGGCCCTGCCGGACGCGGCCGTCGATGGCGGAGTGCCCGGAGGTGGGCGACTGGTCGTTCCCCAGCAACCACTCGGTGATCGCCGGTGCGTCCGCGATGGCGATCTGGGCGCTGCACAGGACCTACGGCTGGATCGCGATGGTGTGCGCGGTCGCCGCGGCGTCGTCGCGAGTCGTCGTGGGTGTCCACTATGTACACGACGTCATGGCCGGGCTCGCGCTCGGAGCGTTGGTGTCGTGGGGGATCGCGGTGCTGCTGAAGAAGAAGCTGCCCGCGAAGCCGGTGGAGACGGACGCGCCGACCGTGGTGATGCAGCGACTGCGATGATGGTCGCCGTGTGGGAGGTCCTGCTCTACCTGGTCCTGTTCGGCGCGGCTTTCGCCGTCGTGCGCAAGCGGCCCGCGGTCGCTCTGGGCACCGCGCTGGGGGCCTGGCTCGTCTGCTACCTCGTCACCGTCGAGTTCGACGTGAGGGTGGTGGCGCTCGCTCCCGCACTGGCACTGGTCAGCTTTCTCGCCGGACGCAACGCCGAGGACCCGCGGCCCACCGCCATCGCCCTGACCCTCGCGGAGATCGCCGGCGTCGTCGTGGCGCTGACCGAACGCGGCGGCTCCGACACCGCGCTCGCCGTCACCTCCGGCATCGGCGTGCTCGGGGTGGTGCCCTGGGCCTTCGGGCGGTTCCGGCGGCGGCTCGCGGAGCTGCGCGAGGTCGGCTGGGACCACGCGGCACTGCTGGAACGCAGTGTCGAGAACGCCCGCAACGCCGAACGCGCCCGGCTCGCGGGCGAGATGCACGACCTCGTCGGCCACGAGCTCGCGCGGGCCGCGCTCCTCACCGGTGCGCTGGAGCTGGAACCGACGCTCACCGCACAGCAACGCGAGGCAGCCAAGACCGCCCGTGCCAGCGTCACGGCCGCGGCGGAACGGCTCGCCGACGTCATGCAGGTGCTCAGGGCGGACGAGGACGAACCCGTCGCGACGATCGAGGAGGTCGTTGCCCGGAGCGGACTCGACGTCGAGCTCACGAACAACCGCAAGACCGCGGTCGACGGCATCATCGCGCGCACCGTGCACCGGGTCGCCGCCGAAGCGCTGACGAACGTGATCAAGCACGCGCCCGGCGCGAAGGTCACCGTGAGCCTGTCCGCGAACCTCGAGCTCCGCGTCACCAACGGCCCGGCGCCGAGGACGGAGGCCGTCGGCAGCGGCAAGGGCCTGGTGGGCCTCGCCGAGCGCGTCGCGCTCGTCGGCGGCTGGTTCGAGGCGGCGCCGAGTGACGACGGCGGGTTCGAGGTCAGGGCGAAGCTGCCGGAACGCCCGCGGGCCCGGACGACACCGACGCACGTGCGCCGCGAACGCACGGAGAAGGAGCTTCGCCGCAGCGCCAAGCGCACGGTCCTGATCACCTCGGTCGTGTGCGCGGGGATCGCGGTCGGCGTGCCGGGCTACATGGTGTTCGACGCCGTGACGTCCGTTCTCACGCCGCAGCAGTTCGAACGGGCACAGTTCGGGCAAGACGAGGACGCCCTCGACTTGCCGTGGCGCACCCGCGTCGACAACCCGCTCGGAGTCATCGCGCCGCCCGGCACCGAGTGCCGCTACTACAGCACGCACCCCAACCCGTTCGACGGTGACCGCCACGACCTGCACCAGCTGTGCTTCCGGGATGATCGGCTCGTGCACAAGCAGTGGCTCGCGAGGAGGACCGGGTGATCAGGGTCGTGCTCGCGGACGACGAGCCGGTGGTCAGGTTCGGCGTGAAGGCCGTCCTCGGCACCGCCGGGGACATCGAGGTCGTCGCCGAGGCGGAGAACGGCAGCGCGGCGATCGACCTCGTCGCCCGGCACCGGCCGGACGTCGCCGTGCTCGACATCCGCATGCCCGTGTTCGACGGCCTGGACGCGGCAAAGGTGGTCCGGGAGTGCCATCCGGGCACGAAGACGCTGGTGCTGACCACGTTCGCGGACGACGCGTACATCAGCCGGGCGCTGGGGGAGGGCGCGGCCGGGTTCGTGCTGAAGACCGGCGACCCGCAGGAGATCATCTCCGGGGTGCGCGCGGTGGCGAACGGCGGCGCGTTCCTGTCGCCGATGGTGGCGAAGAGGGTCGTGGACCAGATGTCCCGCGCTCATCCGCGACCGCTTGCGACACAACGGATCGAGGTGCTGACCGCCCGCGAACGCGAGGTGCTCGGCCTGGTCGGCGCCGGTCTGTCGAACGCGGAGATCGCGGCACGCCTCTACGTCGTCGAGGGCACCGTGAAGGTCTACGTCAGCACGATCTTCCGGCAGCTGGGCGTCAGGAACCGCGTCCAGGCGGCCATCATCGCCCACGAGTCCGGGATCATCCCGGGATAGCGGCGTGGCCTGGAACGTTGCCCGCTGGGCGTGAACCAGCAGGCCGCGCCGCTACGTGCGGGCGCCGATGCCCGAGATCGCGCGGACCTCCATCTCGGCGGCCTTGCCGTCCATCTCCGGCTCGCGCTTCGAGAAGATCGTGGCGAGGAACCCGCACAGGAACGAGAACGGGATCGACACCAGCCCGGGGTTGCCGAGCGGGAACCACGCGAAGTCGATGTCCGGGAAGATCGACGTCTTCGCGCCCGACATCACCGGCGAGAAGATGATCAGCACCAGGCAGGAGCCCAGGCCGCCGTAGATGCTCCACAGCGTGCCGGTGGTGTTGAAGCGCCGCCAGAAGATCGTGTAGAGGATCGTCGACAGGTTCGCCGAGGCGGCCAGCGCGAGCGCGAGCGACACGAGGAACGCGACGTTCTGCCCGTTCGCCGCGATGCCGCCGATGATCGACAGGATGCCGACGACGACGGCGGTGAGCCGGGCGACCCGGATCTCCCGGCGGGGTTCGGCGTTGCCGCGCTTGATCACGTTCGCGTAGACGTCGTGGGCGAACGAGGCGGAGGCCGCCAGCGTCAGGCCCGCGACGACCGCGAGGATCGTGGCGAACGCGACCGCGGAGACGACGCCGAGCAGCACCGCGCCACCGATCTCGAACGCGAGCAGCGGCGCGGCGGAGTTCTCGCCACCCGGTGCCGCGGCGATCTTGTCCGTGCCCACCAGCGCCATCGCGCCGAAGCCGATCACCAGCGTGCACAGGTAGAAGATGACCATCGTCCACGTCGCCCACACGACCGAGCGACGCGCTTCGGACGCGTTCGGCACGGTGTAGAAGCGCATCAGCACGTGCGGCAGGGACGCGATGCCCAGCACCAGCGACAGAGCCAGCGAGACGAAGTCCAGTTTGGACATCGCGCTGAAGCCGTACTTCGCGCCGGGGTCCAGCACCGCTTCGCCGAGCTTGTTGTTCTCGGTGGCCTGCTGCATGATCGCCGACAGGCTGAACCCGAACTTGCCCAGCAGGAAGACGCTCATCAGCGTCACGCAGAGCAGCAGCAGGACGGCCTTGATGATCTGCACCCAGGTCGTGCCCTTCATGCCGCCGAGCAGCACGTAGAGCACCATGATCATGCCGACGAGCGCGATCAGGACCGCCTGGCCCCACTTCGAGGTCACGTTGAGCAGCAACGCGATCAGGCCGCCGGCGCCCGCCATCTGCGCGATCATGTAGAAGAACGAGATCACCAGCGTCGCGTTCGCGGCGGCGGCGCGCACCGGGCGTTGCTTCATCCGGAACGCCAGCACGTCGCCGACGGTGAAGCGGCCCGTGTTGCGCAGGCCCTCCGCGATCAGCAGCAGCCCGACGAGCCACGCGACGACCCAGCCGACGGAGTAGAGGAACCCGTCGTAGCCGTGCGCCGCGATGCCGCCGGAGATGCCGAGGAACGACGCGGCGGACAGGAAGTCACCGGACAGCGCCACGCCGTTCTGGGCGCCGGTGAACGAGCTGCCGGCGGCGTAGTAGTCCGACGCCGTCACGTTCCGGCTGCTGAACCGGTAGACGATGTACAGGGTGATCAGGACGAACACCGCGAAGACGCTGAGGTTCAGCACCGGGTTGCCGGTGGTGGGCATGACTTACTCCTCGACGCCCGTCTTCTCGGCGAGCAATTTCCGCTGCGGGTCCAGCCGTCGCTTTGCGTAACGGGCATAACCGAGCGTGATGATGATCGAAGTCACAAACTGTCCGAGGCCCAGCAGGATGCCCAAGTTGATCACACCGATCACCTTGGTGCTGACGAAGTCTTTCGCGTACGCGGACAGCAGTACGAAGGTCAGGTAGGACGACAGGAAAAGCGCGGTCATCGGGAAGATGAACGTCGTGAGCCGGCGACGGAGAGTGCGGAATTCGTCGGTCTGCCGAATGAGCTCGAACTTCGGGGTGCCGTCGGAATCGACGTACGACAAAGTCTCGGGGTCGTCGAACGACGCGAAACCCCGGATTTCCCGGTACTCGTGCTGCGCTTCGCCAGGCGACCTCATCGCCTTGGTCATGTGCTCCTGCCCCTCGTGTGCGGCGCCCACTGTAGCGCTCTCACGTGTGCAGTCAACGACGCGGAGCACCCCTGAACCGGACGAAACGGGACCAATGTGCGACTCGGTCGGACAGAAACCGGACTGAAAGCCGGGTTCTCATTCGTCTCAAATGGTTCGAACCAGGCGTTGTATCAAGTGGACGGTCGTGAGTTGCGTCGTGTGCAACACCTGAAGCCTTGGTCAAGACCGTTGTCGCACGTGTGCACCTGGCCTAGGATCGATCGGTCCGCATTAAGTGGTGACGGTTGGGGATAAAGTGGGGTTCTTAGCGCGCGAACGTCAAGTCGCGCCTCCCGGATGGAACCGCTGGCTCGTTCCGCCCGCAGCTCTGGCGATTCATCTCTCCATTGGTCAGGCCTACGCCTGGAGCGTCTTCAAGACGCCGCTGGAGAAATCCCTGGGCATCACGGGAACGCAGTCCGCACTGCCCTTCCAGCTCGGCATCGTGATGCTCGGGCTGTCGGCGGCGGTGCTCGGCACGACCGTCGAGCGCCGGGGTCCGCGCTGGGCCATGTTGATGTCCACGATCGCCTTCTGCTCCGGCCTGCTGATCTCGGCCGTGGGCGTGTGGGCGGGTCAGTACTGGGTCGTGGTCCTCGGGTACGGCCTGGTCGGCGGCATCGGTCTCGGCATCGGCTACATCTCGCCGGTCTCCACGCTGATCAAGTGGTTCCCCGACCGTCCCGGCATGGCGACCGGCATCGCGATCATGGGTTTCGGCGGCGGTGCGCTGATCGCGTCCCCGTGGTCGACCTCGATGCTGACGGCGTTCGGCGCCACCTCGACGTCGGGCATCGGCAAGGCCTTCCTCGTGCACGGCATCGCCTACGCGGTCTTCATGAGCCTCGGCGTGCTGCTGATCCGCCTGCCCTCCAAGGAGTTCACGGCGGAGAAGGAGGCCTTGCTCAAGGCCAAGCCGAACAAGGTCACGGTCACCCACAACGTCTCCGCGAACAACGCGATCAAGACGCCGCAGTTCTGGCTGCTGTGGGTCGTGCTGTGCTTCAACGTCACCGCGGGCATCGGCATCCTCGAGAAGGCCGCCCCGATGCTGGTCGACTTCTTCAAGGAGTCCTCCACGCCCGTGGCCGCCACCGCCGCCACCGGTTTCGTCGCGCTGCTGAGCGCCGCGAACATGGCCGGCCGGTTCGTCTGGTCGTCCACTTCGGACATCGTGGGCCGCAAGAACATCTACCGCCTCTACCTCGGCGTCGGCGCCCTGCTCTACCTGGTGCTGCTGACCGTCGGCTCGACCAGCACCCCGCTGTTCGTGATCGCGGCGATGGTGATCCTGTCGTTCTACGGCGCGGGCTTCGCGACCGTCCCGGCGTACCTGCGCGACCTCTTCGGCACCTTCCAGGTCGGCGCGATCCACGGCCGCCTGCTGACCGCGTGGTCGGTGGCGGGCGTGCTCGGGCCGCTGATCGTCAACGCCATCGCGGACGCGGGCAAGAAGGCGGGTCACACCGGACCCGACTTGTACGCCACGTCGTTCTACATCATGATCGCGCTGCTGGTCGTCGGTTTCGTCGCGAACGAGTTGATCCGCCCGGTCGACCCGAAGTTCCACGAGCCCCAGGCCGCGAACGAGACGGACGTGCCCTCGCCGAAGGGCGATGACGAGGCCACCGTCGCCAAGTGGAACGAGGCCGAGGCGGCGGACGTCGCAGAGTCGGCTGAGAAGGACGACGCGGAAGGCGTGGTGAAGAAGTGAGCTCCCAGCAACGTTTGTTGCTCATCGGTGCCTGGCTGTGGGTGGGGCTGCCCCTCGCCTACGGCCTGTACCGGCTCTTCCTGAACGCGGCCAAGCTCTTCGTCTGATGCTCAAGTCGCTCGCCAACTGGCGCAACTGGCGCCTGCCGGTGAAGCTCGCCGCGGTGCTGATCGTTCCGGTCACCATCGCGGTGGGCGCCGGCGTCGTGCTCATCAACTCCCAGATCGAGCGTGCCGAGTCCTACGCGGCGCTGCAACGGCTCGTGAAGGTCCGCGCGGCTCTCATCCCCGTGATCGAGGGCGTGCAGGCGGAACGGCGGATCGTCGCCGAGGGCGTCGGCCCGGAGCTCCTCTCCGACCAGAGCAAGCGCACCGACGACGCCCGCGCGGTGCTGCGCGACCAGATCGGCAGGACCTCTCTCAGCGAGGTCGTGACCGCCCGCCTCAGCGACGTCCAGAACCGCATCGGCGACCTGACGGTGTTGCGCGACCGCAGCAGCAACGACATCCCCGCGGTGATCAAGATCTACACCGAGCTCACCGACTCGCTGCTCGACGTCGACGAGGTGATGGCCAGCGAGTTCGGCGACGCCGCCCTGCTGCGCACCGCGATGGGCCTGCACCACGTGGTGCACGTCCGCGACCAGGTGCTCTACCAGCAGGCCGTCGTGCTGTCCGGGCTCACCCGCGGCCAGCTCACCAACGCCGAGGTCCGCGGGCTGGTCGAGTCGAACGTCAAGCTCGGCTACATCGCGGACGAGTTCGCGGCCCTCGCGACGCCCGACCAGATGAAGGTCTACGGCAAGAACTTCAGCGGCCCGGACACCGAGGCCCAGCGCACGATGCTGGCCGCCGCCGTGCTGCACCCGACCTCGGACGTGCCTCCCACCGGGCCCAACCGGCCCAAGCCGTTGCCGATCGCGAAGCAGGACTGGACCAACGCCACCGGTGCCGTCGTCTCGGCGATGGACAGCGTGGTCACGGGTCTGCAGGACGACCTGCGCAACACCGCGAACCGCCTGCGCGACGAGTCCAGCGACGCCGCCGGCACCGCGTCCGCGATCCTGTTCGCCAGCCTGATCCTGGCGGCCACGGTCGGGTTCGTCGTCGGCCGCTACCTGCTGCGCTCGCTGAACGCGCTGCGCCGCTCCGCTCTCGACGTGGCGTGGGCCAAGCTGCCCGAGATGGTCGCGACCGGCCGCGGCAGCACCGAGATCGAGGCCGTCCCGGTCGACACGACCGAGGAGTTCGGCCAGGTGGCCCGCGCCTTCGACGAGGTGCACCAGCAGGCCGTGAAGTCGGTCATCGAGCAGGCGAGCATGCGCGCCAACATGCGCAACATCTTCGTCAACCTCTCCCGCCGCAGCCAGAGCCTCGTCGAACGCCAGCTCAAGCTGATGGAGGAGCTGGAGAAGTACGAGGAGGACCCGGACCAGCTGGCGAACCTCTTCAAGCTCGACCACCTCGCCACCCGCATGCGCCGCAACAACGAGAACCTGATGGTGCTCTCCGGCGGCGACGTGGCCCGGCGGTTCCACCAGGCGATCCCGCTCACCGACGTGCTGCGCGCGGCGGCGGCGGAGATCGAGCAGTACCAGCGGGTGATGGTGCACACCGCGCCCAACGCCGAGGTGGTCGGCTACGTGGCCAGCGACCTGGTCCGCCTGCTCGCCGAGCTGCTCGACAACGCGACGGCGTTCTCGCCGCCGAACTCGCAGGTCGCGATCAGCGCGTCGATCGAGGCCGGCGACATCGTCCAGATCGACGTGGTCGACCGGGGCATCGGCATCGACCCCGAGGCGCTCGCCGCGGCGAACCACCGCCTCGAAGCAGCGGGGGAGGGCGTGGACGTCCAGGTCTCCCGCGAAATGGGACTTTTCGTCGTGGGCAGGCTCGCCGCACGCCACCAGATCGTGGTACGTCTGGATGCCGAACAGGGTCGAGGGACTCGCGCGATCGTGTTGGTTCCGGCGGAACTGGCACCACGACGGGCGGAGTCCTGGGAGTCTTTCCGAGGGGAGGCGATCGAACGGCAGCAGGCTTCGTGGTTCCAGCAGACGAGGCCGGCCACCGCGCCGCCGCCTCCCCCCGCACCCGCACGCCAGACGCCGGAGTCGGCCCGAGGCTTCCTCGACGCCTTCCAGCGCGGTGTGCAGCGCGGCCTTCCCGAAAACCAGGAGAGTCGATGAGCACGCAGGTGGACCAGTTCGGCTGGCTGGTCACCAACTTCGCCGAACGCACACCGGGCATCGAACACGCCGTGGTGATCTCCGCGGACGGTCTGGTGTTGATCTCGTCCTCGAAGCTGCCTGCGCACGTCGCACCGCAGTTCGCGGCGATCGTGGCCGGCGTGGTCTCCCTCGCCGACTCGGTGTCGCAGTACTTCGCGGGTGAGTCGGTCGTCCGCACGGTCGTGCAGATGGACAGAGGCGTGATGTTGCTGTCCGCCATCAGCGACGGCTCCGTTCTCGCCGTGCTGGCGTCGTCCTCGGCCGACGTCGCGCAGATCGCCTACGAGATGACGGTCGTCGTGCGGCAGGTGGGCCAGCTGCTCACGCCCGAGCTTCGGGCAGAGCTGGCATGAGCAGAGAGCCTGACGATCAGGTCAACTTCGGTGACCTGATCAGCGGTTTCAGCTTCGACAGCGAACGGATCCGCAAGCGCGGCAAGAAGACCAAGGCCGAGCGTTCCCCGGAGCCCATTCGGGAACCGGACCCGTACGCGACCCAGGCGTTCGCGCCCGTCCCGCCGCTGCCGCCCATAGAGACGGGCATCGACGCCTCGTCGTCGATCGTGCGCGCGTACGCGTGGACCGGCGGCCGCACCACGTCCGACGTGCATCTGGAGATCGAGACACTGGTCTCGGTCAACGAGTTCTCGTCGACCGCCGTGCGGCCGGAGCACCAGGACGTGCTGGCCCTGTGCATGCAGCCCCGCTCGGTGGCGGAGATCGCCGCCCTGCGCGGGTTGCCGCTGGGTGTCACGAAGGTGCTGCTCGGCGACATGGCCGGGCACGGGCTGATCGACGTGCACCGCACGGCCTCGTCCTTCGGTGGCGACAGGCCGGACGGGATGCTGCTGGAACGCGTGCTGGCAGGGCTCCGCCGCCTCTGACGTGGGTCTCCCCGGACGCTGCTACGGTCGGGTGACCTATCTGGGGAGGTACGGGGTGGAGTTCCAGGACGTCGTTCGCCGCCGGCGCATGGTGCGCAGGTTCACCGACGAGCCGGTCAGCGACGAGAGCCTCCAGCGGATCATGCGCAACGCCGTGCGCGGTCCGTCGGCCGGGTTCTCGCAGGGCCAGGGCTTTCTGGTGCTGCAGGGCGAGCAGCTCGAGCGGCTCAGAGGGATGTTCGAGTGGTGGTGCGGGGAAGAGGCGAAGACGGCGCCGGTCGTCGTCATCCCGTTCTCGTCCAAGCAGGTCTACCTCGACCGGTACGCGCAGCCCGACAAGATCGAGACCGGCCTCACCGAGGACCGCTGGCCCGTGCCCTACTGGGACATCGACACCGGCATGGCCGCGTTGCTGATCCTGCAGACGGCCGTCGACGAGGGCCTCGGCGCGGTGTTCTTCGGCACGGACAAGGACACGTGGCCGGAGCTGCGCGCGGCGTTCGGCGTGCCGGACATGTACGTGCCGGTCGGCATGATCGCGATCGGGCACTCGGCGGAGGAGGGCATCTCCGAGGGGGCCTCGCCGCTGCGGCGCAAGCGGAAGGCGTTCGACGAGGTCGTGCACTGGGGCCGGTGGCGGTGAGATCGTTCGGCCTGCTCGGGCCGCTGGACGTGGTGCTCGACGGGCGCCACGTCCACGTCCCGCCGGGCAAGCGGCGCGTGGTGCTCGCCGCGTTGCTGCTGCGCGCGGGCCAGGTGGTCGGGGTCGACGAACTGGTCGAGCTCGCCGGCGGGTCGCGCAACGCCCTGCAGACCACGGTCGGGCGTCTGCGCGAGGCGCTGCCGGGGCTGGTGCTGACCAGGCCGGGCGGATACCTGCTGGACGTGCGGCCCGACGAGGTCGACGTCCACCGGTTCGGCCGGCTGGAGCCGAAGGAGGCGTTGGCGCTCTGGCGCGGGCGCCCGTTCGCGGACATCGGCAGCGACGCGCTCGAACGCGACCACGTGCCCGCGTTGACCGAGAGGTACCTCGCGACGCTGGAAGCGCGGATCGAGGCGGACCTGCACGCGGGCGGGCACGAGCGGCTGGTGCCCGAACTGCGTTCGCTCACCCGTCAGCACCCGACCAGGGAACGGATGTGGGCGCAGCTGATCGTGGCGTTGCACCGCTGCGACCGGCAGACCGAGGCGTTGCAGGTGTACGACGACATCCGCGGCAGGCTCGCCGACGAGCTGGGCCTCGACCCCGGCAAGGACCTGCAGAAGGCGCACCAGCAGGTGCTCACGGCGGACAACCGCCCGCGCGCCCGCAACGACCTGCCCGGCGACATCGCCGACTTCGCGGGCCGTGACTCCGACCTGGACGAGATCCTCGCCGCCGTGCCGTCCGGGTGTGTCGCGATCACCGCGATCGACGGCATGGCGGGCATCGGCAAGACCACGATCGCGGTCCGCGCCGCCCACCGGCTGGCTTCCCGGTTCCCCGACGCACAGCTGTTCGTGGACCTGCACTCCTACACCGCGGGCGTCGAGCCGAGAACGCCGTCGGACGCGTTGCTGGAGCTGCTGACCGCGCTGGGCGTGCCCGCGCAGGACATCCCGGACGGCCTGGACGCCCGTGCCGCCCGGTGGCGCGCGGAAATGGCGCACCGCAAGGCACTCGTGGTGCTCGACAACGCGGGCAGCGCCTCCCAGGTCCGTCCGCTGCTGCCCGGCACCGGTCTGGTGCTCGTCACCAGCAGGCGCAGGCTCGTCGACCTCGACGCGGCGCACACGGTCTCGCTGGACGTGCTGTCCGAAGTGGACTCGCTGAAGCTGCTCACGAGCATCGCCCGCAGGAACGACGAGGACTGTCGGGAGGTCGTGCGGCTCTGCGGGTACCTCCCGCTGGCCGTGCGGATCGTCGGCGCACGCTGGCGCACCCGTCCGGCGTGGTCCGCGCAGGACCTCGTCCGCCGCCTCACCGAGCACCGGCTGACGGAGCTGAGTGCGGGGGAACGCAGTGTCGCGGGCGCGTTCTCCCTGTCCTACCAGCAACTCACGGCCGGCCAGCAACGCCTGTTCCGGTGTCTGGGCCTGCACACCGGAGAGGACTGGGACGCGCACCTGGCCGCGGCGGTGATCGGCACGACCCGCGCGGAGGCCGAACGGCTGCTCGACGAGCTCGTGGACGCCCATCTGGTGCAGCAGAAGGAGAACGGCCGCTACCGCTTCCACGACCTGTTGGCGGACCACGCGAAGGCCTGCGTCGAGCCGGGGGAGAGGGCCGAGGCGGTCGTCCGGATCCTCGACCACTACCTGCGCGGTGTGGAGGACTCCGCCGGCAAGATCGCGCCCAGTCGTCCGAGGTTCCACTCCGCCGTCACCTCCGAGCCGGTCGACCCGCCCGTGTTCGTCACCCCGGTCGAGGCTCTCGAGTGGCTGGGCGCGGAGCGGCTGAACCTCAAGGCCGCCGTGTACCTGGCGGCGTACGAGGGACACTTCCGGCACGCGTGGCAGCTGCCGTCACATTTCGCGCACTACCTGTGGTTGAGCGGATCAGGGCGGGAACGCGTCGAGGTGCAGAGCGTCGCGCTCGCGGCGGCGCACGCGCTCGGTGACCTGAAGGCGCGCGCGGAAGCGTTGCGGGGCTTGGGTTCGGCCTACATGGACGACGGCAACCCGAAGGCCGAGGAGCACCTGCGCGAGGCGATTGCCCTCACGCGGCAGATCGGTGACCTGCGAGGCGAGGCGTCGGCGACGGGGTTGCTCGGCATGATCGCGCGCGAACGGCGCGAGTACGACAAGTCGATGGAGCACCTCCAACGCGGTCTCGTGCTCATGCGTCAGGCGGGCGCGCCGTCCGGGGTCGCCCACGCGTTGCACAACATCGGCATCAACCACGCGGAGCTGGGGCGGACCGAGCAGGCGCTCGCGCACATGAAGGAAGCCGCCGCGCTGATGGAGGAACGGCGCGACGTCCGCGAGGTGGGGGTGACGCTGCACAACATCGCCCACGTGCACTTCGACTCCTTCCAGGACGAGGAGTGCCTGGCCTGCATGGAACGGTCGCTCGCCGCCTACCGGGAGTGCGGCGACCGCCGGGGCGAGGCGCTGGCGCTGGCCGACTTCGCCCGCTGGCGCTACGAGATGGGGCACCCCGATGTCGCGGGTGCGCTCGCGCGCGACGTCGCGCGACTCTGCCGGGAGTACACGAACCTGCCCGACGACGAAGCGGTTCTGGCGGCGATGAAGGAGATCCGCGACCACGTAGGACAGATGACGCTGTACGTCTGCCTCTCGCTCGACGCGTTGACGGGTGGGCGGCCGGCCGAGTCGATCGGTTACCTGGAGCGGTTCCAGCGGCTCGGGAAGGTGCGTCGGTGGTGGAGCGACGAACGCGTGTTCCAGCAGTTCGCCGCCGCGTACTTGGAACTCGGCGACCGGGAGGCGGCGATCCGGTACGCGGAGCAGGCGGTGGAGGCCGCGGAGCGCGGCCACCAGCCCCGGCCCCTCGCCTTCGCCAGGGAGACCCTCGCTAGAGCGAAAGCCCCAGCGCCACCACTGTGATCACAGCTGCCGCCAGCACGGCGAAGGCCACCCACTGCCGCACCCTGTCCCCGGTCCTGCGCATTCCCTGCTCCCCTCGGTGGTGGTGCCACCGAGGGTGGAGAAACCCGTCCCCACGCCGTCCCCACCGCGATCACACGGATTACCGGGAATCGAGTGGGAGGTGTTTTGATCATCGGAGTGTGAGGTACTCGTGAGGTATTGCTCCAATGGAGTGCTTGGCTCGCTCGTAAGATTCCGTTAGGGTCGCATTCGCGAGCAATTGGCAGGGCGCGGCGCGTTATCAAAAATCGCCCGAAAATTGATCGAAAATTAGCCACTTGTTCGATTGAAACCATCTCGCTGCTCCGTCCGGGTGGTGCCTTCCACGGCAGGACCAGTGATCGCTCACCCTGCGGGATGGTGGTGACGAAGACGTGTGCGTGCAGTGGTGCGGGGTCGGCCAAAAGGGGCTTGCGAGTCGTGAGAATCGGACCAGTCTTGTCTAATGGCATCGCCGGGACCCGTCCGGCGGACAGTGGCCTCGACACGGGGGTGGAACGCACCATGGGTGGTGTCCCGACGTTTCCCCACGGCAGACCGCTGACGTGGGCGGACCTGGAGGCGATGCCTGATGACGGGCACCGTTTCGAACTCGTCGACGGGGTGCTGGTCATGAGCCCCTCACCCCGCCCCGTGCACCAGCGCGTCGTGGCACGACTGCTGGTGGCGCTCACGGCTGTCTGCCCACCGGAGCTGGAGGTCCTCCCGGCCCCGGTCGACGTGGTGCTCGCCGACGACACGGTCTTCATCCCGGACCTGGTGGTCGGCCGGCGCGAGCAGTTCTCGAGGCAGGCGCTCATCGGGCCGCCGGTGCTGGCGGTCGAGGTGCTCTCGCCGCGCACCCGGCACGTGGATCTCGAGCTCAAGCGCGCGAAGTTCCAGGAAGTCGGCTGCGAGAACTACTGGATGATCGACTACGACAGTCCGTGGCTGCGGTGCCTGCACCTCGAAAACGGCGTGTACGTCGAGCAGGCCCGTTCCGACGGCGAGGAAATCATCGAGCTGCAATTCCCTTTCGCGGTGAAGCTGAGCGCCCAGTCACTGGTGCGCTGAGTGTTCGTCGGCCGGGACGAGCTGGGCTGAACGGGCGACACCCGTCCACGCACGTGTGGATCAAGGTTTCACCATCTGGCGTTTCCGCGCGCCGGGCTGGTTGCGTTCATCGCGACACGTCCAACGCGCGGAGGTCCAACGCACATGCAGCCGTTCCAGCTGCCGGAGTTCTACACGCCCCATCCGGCTCGGCTGAACCCGAACCTCGAACGCGCCCGTGTCCACACACGCGCCTGGGCCCGCGAGATGGACATGGTCGACGTGCCGCAGCACGGCACCGTGATCTGGACCGCCGCCGACCTGGAGGCGCACGACTACGCGTTGCTCTGCGCGTACACCCACCCCGACTGCGACGGTGAGGCGCTCGACCTCATCACCGACTGGTACGTCTGGGTCTTCTACTTCGACGACCACTTCGTCGAGCTCTACAAGCGGAACCCGGACCTCAAGGGCGCGCAGGCGTACCTCGACCGGCTGCCGCTGTTCATGCCGGTCAACGGCACCATCACCGCCACGCCGGAGAACCCGGTCGAGAAGGGCCTCGCCGACCTCTGGCGCCGCACGGTCCCGACGCACTCACGAGACTGGCGCGAACGGTTCGCCGCGAACACGAAGCACCTGCTGGACGAGTCGATGTGGGAGCTGCACAACATCAGCTCGAACCGGCTGTCCAACCCGATCGAGTACGTCGAGATGCGCCGCAAGGTCGGTGGCGCACCGTGGAGCGCGAACCTCGTCGAGCACGCCGTCGGCCTCGAGGTACCGGCGAGCATCGCCCTCAGCAGGCCCATCGGGGTCCTGAGGGACACGTTCAGCGACGCCGTGCACCTGCGCAACGACCTGTTCTCCTACGAACGCGAGGTGCTCGACGAGGGTGAGCTCTCCAACGGCGTGCTGGTGTTCGAGAAGTTCCTCGACGTGCCGACCCAGCAGGCCGCGGAGGCCGTCAACGACCTGCTGACGTCGCGGCTGCACCAGTTCGAGCACACGGCGCTCACCGAGGTGCCGATCCTGCTCGACGAGCACGCCGTCGACCCGATCGGGCGCGCGGCCGTCCTGGGCTACGTGAAGGGCCTGCAGGACTGGCAGGCGGGCGGCCACGAGTGGCACCTGCGGTCGTCGCGGTACATGAACAAGTCCCCGAAGCCGCAGCTGGGCATCCTCGGGTCGTACGCCAAGACGATGCCGCAACGGCTCCGGCAGTTCAGCAGCACGCCGAAGGTCGTCGAGCCGTACACGCTGCCGGACTTCGACGTCCCGTTCACCCTGACGCTGTCCCCGCACCTCGACCAGGTGCGCGAGGAGATCATCGTGTGGGGCCGGGAGATGGGCATCCACGGCGAGGGCATCTGGGACGAGGCCAAGCACCGCGGGTTCGACCTCGCGCTGTGCTCGTCGGGTCTCGACCCGGACGCGACCCCGGCCGAGCTGTTCCTCTCGGCGTGCTGGCTGACCTGGGGCACCTACGCCGACGACGTCTACCCGTGGGTGTTCGGGCGCCTGCGCGACCTGGCCGGCCTGAAGGTCCAGACCGCACGGCTCAAGCAGTGCATGCCGCTGGACATGGTGCTGACCCTGGTGCCCGCGAACGCGACGGAACGCAGCCTCGCCGACCTCTGGCAGAAGACCGCCGGTCCCATGTCCGGTGAGTTCCGCGCGACGTTCCGGCAGACCGTGGACGACATGGTCGACGCGTGGGTGTGGGAAGTGGTCAACATCCAGCAGAACCGCATTCCGGACCCGATCGACTACCTGGAGATGCGGCGGTCGACCTTCGGTTCCGAACTGACGACGTCCCTCTCGCGCTTCTCGCATTCGACGACGGTGCCGCCGGAGATCTGGGGGACCAGGGTCGTCCAGACCATGGAGCGGTCGGCCATGGACTACGCCTGCCTGCTCAACGACGTGTTCTCGTACCTCAAGGAGATCCAGTACGAGGGCGAGGTGCACAACATGGTCAGGGTGATCGAGAACTTCCTCGGCGTCGCGCAGCCCCGCGCGTTCGAGCTGACCTTCGCGTTGATGGACGCCCGTCTCGGCCAGTTCATCTCCTCGGTGGAGACGCACCTGCCGAAGATGTTCGAGGACTTCTCGCTGGACGCGGCCACGAGGGCGTCGCTGACCCGCTACGCCGACGAGCTGAAGGACTGGATCGTCGCGATCGTCAACTGGCACAGGGAGACCAGCCGTTACGGCGAGGACGAGATCCGGACCCCGGTGAACGCGGGAGTGTTCAACCGGGGGCCATCGGGGCTCGGCACCTCGGCCTACCGCCTCACATCCCGAACCTAGAGCTCAGCCAGGCGCGGGTCGCGTCCCGGTAGTCCTCCGCGTTGCGGTGCAGACCGAGGGAGTGGCCCGCGCCCGGCAGCACGTACGTCTGCAGCCGGGCCTCGGGCCGGTAGTACGGGGCCTCCTGGGCCCGCAGGGTGTCGGCGTTCGAGCAGTCGCGCAACGCCAGCAGGCCGCAGAACAGCACGTCGTCGCTGCCGACCGCCTGGAACACCGGCACGTCGATGCCGTACGTCGTGGGCAGCACGATGCCGAACACGGCCACGGTTCCCATGCCCGGCACGGAGACCTGGTCCTTCGTGGCCTCGTCCGCGTTCACCACGGCCTGCTCGGCGTCGTCCATCGCGTAGAAGAGCCCGGACCGCGCACCCGGCCGCGTCGTGAAGTACAGCGGGTCGCTGCCGAGCTTCGCGAGCACGTTGTCGAGGAACACCGGCTGAAGTCCCAGCGCCGCACCGAGAGCGAGCACCGGGACGGCGGGCATGTGCGTCATGCCGGACAGGACCACGCCGTCGACGTCGTGGTACGTCGCGGCCTCCAGCGCCACGATGCCCGAGCCCACGGAGTGCCCGACGATGACGACCTTGCGGTACGCCGTGCCGCCGACGCGTCCGGCGCGCAGGTGCTGCACGACCTCGTGCATCGTCCGCGCTTCCACGGAGATCAGCAACGGCAGGCTGGGCGGACGCGACGAGGCGCCCGTGCCGAGCCGGTCGACGGCGAACGTCGCACGGCCCTCGCGGGCCATGTTCCGCTGGTACGAATAGGACTCCGGCACTCCCGGCAGGTCCCAGTACGCGCGGTTGTACGTGCCGCCGTGCACCAGCAGCTGGATCGAGTCCGGGTTCGCGCCCGCCGGCGTGCAGAGCTGGCCGGAGACCGTCGCCGTGCCGGTCGGCCCGGAGACCGGGAGCGTCGTGATCGAACAGTCGGCACCGGAGGCGTGCGCGGCGGGCGTCAGCGACGTCAGTGCCAGCACGGCGGCGAGGACGGGAAGCAGTTTCACGCGGAGGGCTTTCTGCTCACGGCGGTCATGGGCAGCCGGTTCGGCTGCATGGTCGCCTTCACCTGGGCGTGGACGCGGTGTCCCGCAACGGGGACGAGGTCCCACCGGGTCGCGATCGTCGCGGCGGCGATCGTGATCTCCGTGTGGGCGAGGAAGTGTCCTGGGCAGAACCGGGCGCCACCACCGAACGGGATGAACGCGCCCTTGGGCAGCGCGGCGGCTCTCGCGGGCTCCCACCGGTCCGGGTCGAACCCGTCGGGGTCCGGGAACCAGCGCGGGTCGCGGTGCAGGGTGTGCTGCGAGACGGCGATCTCGGAACCCTTGCGCACCAGCACTCCGCCGATCTCGACGTCCTCGCGGGCCCGGCGCATCAGGATGATCGGCGGGGTGCGGCGGAGCACCTCGTTGATGATCCGGCCGGTGTACTCGAGCTTCGACACGTCCGCGAACGTCGCCGGCCTGCCACTCAGCACGGCGTCGACCTCGGCGTGGAACCGTTGCCGCACAACGGGTCGTGTACCGACCTCGTGGAAGAACCAGGCCAGCGCCACCGCCGTCGTCTCCGCGCCGGTGGTGAGGATCGTGACGACCTCGTCGTGGACCTGCTCGTCGGTCATGGCCTCGCCGGTGTCCTCGTCGCGCGCGGCGAGCAACGCCGACAGCAGGTCGCCGTGGTCCGTGCCGGCCTCGCGCGCGCCCACGACGACCGCGGGGATGATCTCGCGCAACCGGGCCGCGGCCGCGTCGAACTCGCGGTTCGCCTTGAGCGGCAACCGTTCCACGAACGACGGGGAGAACGCGCGCACCAGCACGTGCCTGAGCATGATCGGGATGGACCGCCTGATCTCGGCCAGCACGTCCTGGCCGAGCTCGGCGGAGAACAGCGTGCGCCCTGCGACCGTCATCACGAAGTCCTGCATCAGCGCGTCGAACTCGAGCGGCTGACCGTCGTGCCACGAGTCGCGCAGCTCGGTGGCGAGCGACGTGATCACGTTCTCCGCGTAGGTCGAGACCCGCGCGCGGCTGAACGCGGGCAGCATCATCCGGCGCTGCCGCTGGTTGAACGCGCCGTTCGACGTCGCGAGCCCGTTGCCGAACAACGGCCGCATCTTGTCGAACACGATGCCCTTGTCGAACTTGTCGGACGTGAGCAGCTGCTGTGCCAGTTCCGGTGTCGTGACCAGGTGCACCGGCAGGGGGCCGAGGAAGACCCTGACCACGTCCCCCTTGGCGGCCAACGAGGACAGGAACCCGACCGGCGATCGGAGCAGCGCGAGGGAGTGCCCGGCGAGAGGCCAGCGGCCCGGCACCGTCGTGACGCTCGGCATCACACCATCCCTCTCAGACGACCCCGGACAAACTAGGGCCATCGCGCCAGTGGGGGCGAGCAGATACACACGATCGGATGCTCATCCAGTCGTCCGTACTGGTGCACACGGATACGCTCAGTCGGTGAGCAACGACCTCGGCTGGGTCCCACCAGGGGTGGACACGACAGTGCCGTCACCGGCTCGGGTGTACGACTACTGGCTCGGTGGTGGCCACAACTTCGCCCCGGACCGGGCGCTGGCCGAGAAGATCCAGCAGATCATGCCCGGCGTCCGCGACGCGGCACGGCTGAACAGGTCGTTCCTGCGCCGGGCCGCGCTGCACATGGTCGGGCGGGGCGTGCGGCAGTTCCTCGACATCGGCTCCGGCATCCCGACCGTCGGCAACCTGCACGAGATCGTGCGGGCGGAGGCACCGGACTGCAAGGTCGTCTACGTCGACCGGGACCCGGTCGCGGTCGCGCACAGCGAGCTGATCCTCGCGGGCGACCCGGACACCGCCGTGGTGCAGGCCGACCTGCGCGACCTGGACGCGATCTTCAACGCCGGTACGGTACGCGGGCTCATCGACTTCGACCAGCCCGTCGGCCTGTTCATGTTGCTGGTGCTGCACTTCGTCCCCGACGAGTGGGACCCGGCGGCGATCGTCGGGCACTACCGCAACGGGATCGCGCCCGGCAGCTTCCTCGCGTTGTCGCACGCGTCGGCCGAGGCGAAGCCCGCCGGGATGGACGAGGCCGTGCAGACCTACAACGTCAAGAGCTCGGCGAACCAGGCCTTCCCGCGCACGCACGACGAGCTGCTGGCGTTCTTCGCCGGGTTCGACCTGGTGGAACCCGGTCTGGTCGGCTGCCCGTCGTGGCGGCCCGACGGCGAGGGCGACTTCGCGGCCAACCCGGAGATCAACGAGGTCCCGTTCGCGGGGTCGCTGTCAAACCCTGACCGCCGATGGTCAGCCGACGGTCAGCGCCGGCGCGCACCTTGTGGGCAACACCGAGCCACAGGGGGCAACACCATGAAGAACGTCCTGATCTCCGGCGCCAGCATCGCCGGGCCCGCCCTCGCCTACTGGCTGCGCCACCACGGCTTCGAGGTCACGGTGGTGGAGCGGTTCCGCGGCATGCGGCCCGGCGGCCAGGCCATCGACGTGCGCGGTCCCGCCCTGGAGGTCGTCGAGCGCATGGGACTCGGCGACCGGCTGCGGTCGTCCAGCACGAACATGCGCGGCATGAACATGGTCGACGCCGACGGCAACGAGCTGTTCCGCTCCACCACGCACACCCTGAGCGGCGGCGACCTCGCGAGCCCCGACGTCGAGCTGCTGCGCGACGACCTCGCCAGGATGCTGTTCGACGCGGTGGACGGCGTGGAGTACCTGTTCGACGACACCATCACCTCGATCGACGGCACCCGCGTCACGTTCGAGAAGGCGGCCCCGCGCGACTTCGACTTCGTCGTCGGCGCGGACGGCCTGCACTCCACCGTCCGCCGCCTCGTCTTCGGGCCCGAGTCGGACTTCATCTCCCACCTCGGCATGAACCTCGCCGTCTTCACCGCGCCGAACTTCCTCGGCCTCGACCACTGGCAGACGTTCCAGCAGGGCGAGGTCGTCGGTGGCGGCGTCATGAGCGCCCGGTCGAACGCGGAATGCCGCGTGTACATGGGTTTCTACGGCGAAGTCGACTTCGACCACCGCGACGTCGACGCCCAGCGCCGGTTGCTCGCCGAGAAGTTCGCGGACGCGGGCTGGGTGTGGCCGACCGCGCTGAAGCACATGTGGGAGGCGCCCGACTTCCACTTCGACTCGATGAGCCAGATCAGGATGGACTCCTGGTCGCGCGGCACCGTCGTGCTGCTCGGGGACGCCGGGTACTGCGGTTCGCCGTTGTCCGGGCAGGGCACCAGCATGGCGCTGGTCGGCGCGTACGTGCTCGCCGGTGAGCTCGCGAAGGACCCGTCGAGCGCTTTCCGGCGCTACGAGGAGATCCTGCGGCCGTACGTCGTCGCGAACCAGGACATGGCGCTGAAGAACCAGGCCAACGGCGGCGCGCCCACCGAGGAGTTCGCCGAGGTCGTGAACAGCCTCATCCTGCCGAACTACTGATCCGTTCCCGGACCGACTCGGGGATCACGGCACCGGTGTACCTCACCACCGCCGTGATCCCCTTGGCGTCGAGGTGGCGCAGATCCGTGAAGCTGAGTCCCTCCACCGCCTTCCGGGTCTCCACGTCGTCGGTCAGCTGCCCGTCGCGGGCGAACGACAGCCTCGTCACCCGGTTGGCGTTCCAGTGGTAGCTGGCCGCCTTCCCGTTGCGGGACAGGCGTTGCAGGACCGCGGCACGGCTGCCCTGGTAGTCGTTGACCTCGACGACGAGCACTCCGCCGCCGACGTCGACGGCGACCGCGTCCTGCTCGAACTCGCCGGCCACGTCGCTGATGGTGGCGTTCGTGACGACCGTGACCGTCGCCGAAGGCCCTAGGTCCTCCTCCAGCCACTGGTACGGCTGCTCGGGACGGGAGATCGGCGACGGCGCCTCCTCCCCGCGCAGCAGGTGCCCGACGCGGTCGGTCGCCCTGTGCACCACCGGATCCGTCGCGGGCGCGGGCCACAGCGTCAGGTCGTAGCGCTCCTCGCCCTCGTCCCGCCCGGTCGCGCAGACGCGGACCCGGAACTCACCGGACCACGGAGCGGTGCTGCCGTGGCCGAACCGCGCCGCCCCGGTCACCGCGAGATAGCTGATCTCGGACACCTCGTCCCACTGCTCCAGGTCGGGCAGGCGCGGTTCGTCCAGCACGACGCGGACGGACACGGGCACCTTGCCGGCCTCGACGCCCGTGCGCACCGCGAACCCGGTGTCGATCGCGGCGACGAGACCCGTCGCCGAGAAGTCCGGTTCCGTCAGGCTCGGTTCCTCCACCACCACGAACTGGTGGCCGGACACCATCGCCTCCGTCTCCCAGGACGTGGGCTGGAACTCGCGGCGCCGCTTCTCCTGCATCGCCCGCTCGTACGCGGGCGGCATGGGCAGACCCGGCAGGATCTCGGCGCACGTGCCGATCGCGATGCCGATGGCCGCCGCCGGGTTCGTCGCCGCCGGGGTGCCGATCGTGTTCAGGACCGCCCTCGACACCACGACGGCGACGGCGAGGTGCGAGGCCCCGCGTTTGACGGCGATGGCGTGCTCGTCACCCTTGACGTCGCTGATGTCCGGCAGCAGCGCGCGCACCTGCTCGAGGATCAGGTCGCTCGCGCCGGGGTGGGCGCCGTCGACGAACGCCATCGGCAGCGCCATCGCGCTCCGCTCGCTCATCGACATGAAGCCGAACGTGGCGTTCGGCGGCGGTGGCACCAGTCCGGAGATCATGTCGGCCGGCGCGGTCAGGCCGAGACCGGCGACCGCCCGCTCCAGCGCGCCGAGCAGCCGTTCCGCCGAGAGGGCCGAGAACTCGCGCAACGCCTGCTGGGCCGCGGAGCCGCCGCGGTGCCGGTCGCGCCTGCGCTGCGCGGTGTGCGTGCCCAGCGTCGCCGCCGGTTCGTCCGGGATCAGCGCCTCGATCGTCGGCGCGACATCCTCGACCTGCTTCGTGAAATCCCCCATCCCGCCGATTCTGCCGGTGAATGGCCCAGCTCACAGCCATTTGACTCAACTAGATCCCTCCCGCACGATCGTTGACTGACAACAGCATCCGCATGCCGCGGGGGAAGCCGGTGGAACTCCGGCACTGACCCGCAACGGTGATAGTCCGACTGCCCGTGGCGTGCGGTAGCTCCACCGACCCGTCGAGGACCGCGGGCATGGGAGGCGTAGTGATCAGGAGATCCGCGTTGGTGGCCTTGGTGGCCACCGCGCTGGTGGTGACACCGCAGGCACAGGCGGCGCAGGCCGCCCCGTCCGCGGGGACGTGGCTGGTCAGCCAGTTCGAGGGCGGTGACCACCTGCTCCAGGGTCCCGGCCTCGTCGACGCCGGGCTGACCGCGGACGGCGTCTACGCGCTGGCGGCGGCGGGTGTCGGCAGGTCGGCGGCGGTCAAGGCCGCGGCCTGGCTCGCCCAGCCCGAGCAGCTGAACTTCCTGATCGGGGAAGGGGACGAGTCGTACGTCGGCGGCCTGGTGAAGCTCGCGCTGGTCGCGCAGACGCTCGGCACCGACCCGCGCGCGTTCGGCGGCGTCGACCTGCTGGAGCGGCTCGCGCCGTTGCAGCAGGAGTCGGGGCGCTATCTCGACGCGACCGGTCCCGGCTTCGACCAGACCAACGCGTTCACGCAGGCGTTGGCGATCATCGTGCTGAAGCGTGCCGCACTGCCGTCCGACAAGGCGGTGGCGTACCAGGTCTCCACGCAGTGCCCGGACGGCGGTTTCCCGATCGCGTTCGAGCAGGCGTCGTGCAAGTCCGATGTGGACGGTACGGCGATGGTGCTGCAGGCGCTGCTGGCGGTGGGGGAGAAGACCGCGTCGCCCAAGGCTTTGACGTGGCTCGCCGCGCAGCAGAAGGCGGACGGTGGTTTCCCGTCCGCGACGGCCGGGGCCAATGCCAACAGCACCGGCCTCGCCGTCGGCGCGCTCGTCGAGGGAGGCCTCGTCCCGGCCGCGGACAAGGCCGTGGAGTACCTGAAGTCGTTGCAGGTCGGCTGTGCCGGACCGGAGGCGCAACGCGGTGCGGTCGCCTACGACAGCGCGGGTTTCGAGCCGTACCCGGCGATCCGCGCCACCACGCAGGCGATGCTCGGCCTGGCTCGCGTGAGCCTCGCGGAGGTGACGGCGTCGGCCGCTGTTCCCGGCGTGCCCGCGATCGACTGCACCACCACGCCACCGGTCACCTCGACTCCCGAACCGACCGTGCCGACCGCGCCCGCCCCGGCAGGGCCCGAGGCCCCGGCCGACCCGCCGCTCGCCGTCACCGGACCGGACCAGGTCGTGCCGCTGAGCCTGTTCGGATCGTTCGCGGTGCTCGCCGGTGCCGTCCTGCTGTTCGTCTCCCGTCGTCGGAAGGTTGGTGCGTGATGCGCCGCGTGCTTGCTGTTCTCGCCCTCGTCGCGAGCTCGTTCGTCGTCACGTCCCCCGCCTCCGCCGTGCCCTGTGCGGGCGTGAAGGTCGTCGTGGACTTCGCCGCACTGGGTGGCGGCGTCCAGACCGGCTGCACCTCGATCGACCCGGCCACCGGAATCCAAGCGCTGAACAACGCGGGTTTCGCGACCACGTTCGTGCCGCGCCAGACCGGCTTCGTCTGCACGATCAAGGGCCTGCCGAACCCGTGCAGGGTGCCCACGACCAGCGCGTACTGGTCCTACTGGCACGCCACCCCCGGCGGCACCTGGGCCTACAGCACCTCCGGTGCGCTCGGCTACGACCCGGCACCCGGCACCGTCGAGGGCTGGGCGTTCGGCGCGGGCGTGGCCCCGGCAGCCACCCCGTGACAAGGCTGGTCCTCGCGCTGGCACTGGTAGCGGCCTTCGCACCGGTGCCGGCGCAGGCCGCGGGATGCGACGGCGTGACCGTCGTCGTCGACTACCGCGGCCTCGGCGGAGGAGTCCAGCAGGGCTGCGCACCCGGCAGCCCGGCCTCCGGCATCGCGGCCCTGACCGCTGCGGGCTTCGGCTACACCTACGCCTCCCGGCAGGCCGGTTTCGTCTGCCGCATCAACGGAAGGCCGGGCACGGACGCGGACAAGTGCGTCAACGCCTCGCCCGCCACCGCGTACTGGTCGTACTGGCACGCCCCGGCCGGTGGCGCGTGGTCGTACAGCAGCCAGGGCGCGGCGACGTTCGTGCCGGGACGCGGCACCGTGGAGGGGTGGGCGTTCGGCGCCGGCGAACAGCCCGGCATCGCACCGCCCGCGGCTCCCGCACCGCCTCCGCCGCCGCAGCAACCGAAACCTCCCGCACCGCCGGTCCAGCAGCCGCCGGCCCAGCAACCGCCCGCGGTGACGACCACGACCGCTCCGACGGCTTCGTCCTCGGCCGCTGCGCCGTCCTCGGTGGAGTCGACCGCGCCTTCGTCGACGGCGTCGTCGTCGGTGGTGGCGGGGGAGACGTCGGCTCCGGCTGTGGCGGAGAAGTCGCAGCAGGTGGAGGAGAAGTCCGGCTCCGGCTGGTTGTGGACACTGCTGGGCGTGTTGGTGATCGCCGCGCTCGCTGTGATGGGGGTGTTGGTGGCACGACGCCGCCGCGCTGCGGAAGACGCGTGAGGACTGCGTCCGGTGGCTCGGTGGACCGAGGCCCTGCCCTGCGGTGGGCGCGGTGATCGGGGCGTGAGGCTGCACTCCGGCGCGTGGTGGCTGTGGGCCCTGGGCCTCGCCACCGCCGCCAGCCGCACCACCAACCCGCTGCTGCTGGGCCTGATCCTGGCGGTGGCGGGCGTGGTCGTCGTGACCTGCCGCGCGAACACGCCCTGGGCCGGCACCTACGGCGTGTTCCTCAAGTTCGGCCTGCTCGTCATCGGCCTGCGCGTCCTCGTGCACGCGTTCCTGGGCGGCGTCACCGGTCCGACCATCCTGTTCACGCTGCCGCAGGTCCCGTTGCCCGACTGGGCGCAGGGCATCCGCGTCGGCGGCCCGGTGAGCGCGGAGGGCCTGATCTTCGCTCTGTACCAGGGGTTGTTGCTCGCGACGATCCTCAGCTGCGTCGGTGCCGCCAACGCCCTCGCCAACCCGCGGCGGCTCCTGCGGTCGTTGCCCGCCGCGCTGTACGAGGTGAGCGTGGCCGTCGTGGTGGCGCTGACCGTGGCACCGCAACTGGTCGCGTCCGCGCGGTCGGTGCGCAGGGCGCGGCAGCTGCGGGGTGACACGGCCAGAGGAGCGAAGGCGATCCGCACGATGCTGGTGCCGGTGCTGGAGGACGCGCTCGACCGGTCGCTGGTGCTGGCCGCCTCGATGGACTCGCGCGGGTACGGGCGCACGGCCGGCATCTCGCGCAGGGACCGGGTGCTCACCGGCACGTTGGTGCTGGCCGGGCTCTTCGGGCTCTGCATCGGCACGTACGGGCTGCTCGCCGGGGCCTACACCGGCTGGCCGCTGCTCGTTCTCGGTGGTGTGCTGGCGATCGCGGGCCTGCGGGTCGGGGCGCGCAGGGTGCCGCGCACGCGGTACCGGCCCGACCGGTGGACGCCGACGGCGATCGGGGTCGCGTTGAGCGGGGTGGCGGGGGCGGTGGTGCTGGTGTTCTCGGCGGATCCGGCGCTGTCGCCGTCGACGGTTCCCCTGCAGGCACCCGAACTCCCGCTGGTTCCGGCGCTGGGAGTGCTCGTGGCACTGGCACCTCTGGCCTTCGCGAGGGAAGCATGATCAGGTTCGAGGACGTCACCATCACCTACACCGAGCGGCCCGTGCTCGCGGGCCTCTCCCTGGACATCCCCGAGGGCGAGCTGTGCCTCGTCGTCGGCCGCACCGGCTCCGGCAAGTCGACGTTCCTGCGCGCGGTCAACGGCCTCGTCCCGCACTTCAGCGGCGGCACCCTGGCCGGACGCGTGCTGGTCGACGGCCGCGACACCGCCACGCACCCGCCGCGCGAACTGGCGGACGTCGTCGGGTTCGTCGGCCAGGACCCGGTGGCGGGCTTCGTCGCGGACAACGTCGAGGACGAGCTCGCCTACTCGATGGAGTCGCTGGGCCTCTCGAACGACGTCATGCGCAAACGCGTCGAGGAAACCCTTGACCTGCTGGGTCTCGCGACGCTCCGGGACCGTCCACTCGCGACACTGAGCGGTGGCCAGCAGCAGCGCGTCGCGATCGGTGCCGCCCTGACCGCGCACCCGAAGGTCCTCGTCCTCGACGAACCCACCTCGGCCCTCGACCCCGGCGCCGCCGAGGACGTTCTCGCTGCCGTGCAACGACTTGTGCACGACCTGGGCATGACGGTCGTGATCGCCGAACACCGCCTCGAACGCGTCGCGCAGTACGCGGACCGAGCCCTCCTCCTGCCCCAGGGCGCGATCGGCGGCGTCGGCGAGATCCTCGGGACCGCACCGGTCGCCCCGCCCGTCGTCCGGCTCGCCCAGCTCGCCGGCTGGGAGCCGATCCCGGTCTCGGTCCGCGACGCACGCCGCCAGGCCGCACCCCTGCGCGCCCGCCTCCCCGAGCCGGAGCCCGAACCCACCAAGAAGACCAGCCCGGTCCTCGAAGCGAACGATGTCGTCGTCCGGTACGGAGATGTCCAGGCCGTGCGCGGAGTGACGCTGGAGATCGGCGAAGGCGAACGGGTCGCGCTCATGGGCCGCAACGGTTCCGGCAAGTCGTCGCTGCTCTGGGCGGTGCAGGGCAGCGGTAAGCGCGCGTCCGGCAGTGTCAAGATCGGTGACACCGACCCCAGGACCCTCAAGCCCGCCGAACGCCGCCAGACCGTGGCCCTGGTGCCGCAACAGCCGTCCGACCTGCTCTACCTGGAAACCGTCGAGCAGGAGTGCGTCCAGGCCGACACCGAGACCGGCAAGCCCGCCGGAACGTGCCGGACCCTCCTCGACAGCCTCGCGCGGGTGCCACCCGAAGCCCACCCGCGCGACCTGTCCGAGGGCCAGCGGCTCGCACTCGTGCTCGCGGTGATGCTGACCGGCGCCCCGCAGGTCCTGCTCCTCGACGAACCGACGCGCGGCCTCGACTACCCCGCGAAGGCAGCCCTCGCCGAGGTTCTCGAGAACCTGCCCACCACGACGGTCCTGGCCACGCACGACGTCGAGTTCGTCGCCGAGTACGCCACCCGCGTGATCGTCATGGCGGAGGGCGAGGTCGTCGCGGACGGCCCGGCACGCGAGGTCGTGACGTCGTCGCCGATCTTCGCCCCGCAGGTCAGCAAGATCCTCGGGCCGTGGCTCACGGTCGCCGACGTCGAGGCCGCCCTGTGATCGCCATCGGACGGCGCTCGGTGATCGCGCTCGTCGTCTCGGGCGTGATCGGGCTGGCCGCGTTCACCTGGCCGCTCGTCGTGAAGCCGTCCAGCGACATCGCGCACGGCGGTGACGCGCCCTGGACGTTCGCGCTCCTGCTGCCGCTGGTGCTCGCGGTCGTGCTCGCCGAACTGAGCGACAAGGGCATGGACTCCAAGGCGATCGCGATGCTCGGCGTGCTGTCCGCGCTCGGCGCCGCGATCCGGCCGCTCGGACCGGGCACCGCCGGCATCGAGACGGTCTTCTTCCTGATGGTGCTCGGCGGCCGGGTGTTCGGGCCGGGTTTCGGGTTCGTGCTGGGCAACACCACGCTGTTCGCGTCGGCGCTGCTGACCGGTGGCGTCGGGCCGTGGCTGCCGTACCAGATGCTCGGCGCCGCCTGGGTCGCACTGGGCGCCGGACTTCTCCCGCAGTGGCGCGGCAAGGCCGAGATCGCACTGCTGGCCGTCTACGGCGTCGTCAGTTCGCTCGTCTACGGCTTCCTGCTCAACCTGTCGTTCTGGCCGTTCGCGGTCGGTGAGGGCACGTCCGTCAGCTTCGACCCGGGCTCCTCACCCGGCACGAACCTCGTGCGGCTCGCGGCGTTCACGCTCGCCACGTCGCTCGGCTGGGACCTCATGCGGGCCGTCACCACCGCCGTTCTCGTTGCGGTGACAGGACCTGTGCTGCTCCGGACGCTGCGCCGAGCCGCGCGGAAGGCCGCTTTCGAGCCGGTCTCGAAGAAAGAATTGGCCCAGACCATTGACGACAAAAGGGATGTTTGAGCACGCTGGAGACAGGGTCGCCGCCCCCGACTCGTGAGGAGGAGTCGTGAGAACTCGCGTTCTCGCCGCGGTCATCGCTGTCACAGCGGCGCTGTCCGTGAGCGCGCAGTCGCAAGCCGCGGAACCACTGCAGAGCCTCGTGCCGGTCCCTGTCTCGGTGCAGGCCAGGGCAGGTGTCACGCACACGCTGACGGCCGCCACGAAGATCTACACCGCCCCCGCCGCGAGGGACGTCGGCACCTTCCTGGCCGGGGTCCTGAGGCCCTCGACCGGGTACGCGTTCCCGGTGTCCGACACGACCGGGACGCCGTCCGACGGCATCTCGCTGCTGCTCACGGGCGCGCCGGGCACCGTCGGCCAGCAGGGCTACCAGCTCGACGTCGCGGCCGGCTCGATCGTCGTGCGCGCCAACACTCCCGAGGGCCTGTTCGCCGGCGTGCAGACGCTGCGGCAGCTGTTGCCCGCCAAGGTGGAGAGCACGACCGCGCAGGCCGGTCCGTGGACCGTGCCGGGCACGCTGATCGTCGACCACCCGCGGTTCTCCTACCGCGGCGCGATGCTCGACGTGGCCCGTCACTTCCACCCGGTCTCGACGGTCAAGCGCTACATCGACCAGCTCGCGCTCTACAAGATCAACTATTTCCACCTCCACCTGAGCGACGACCAGGGCTGGCGGATCGTGATCGACAGCTGGCCGCGGCTCGCCACGTACGGCGGCAGCACGCAGGTCGGCGGCGGTCCCGGCGGCTACTACACCAAGGCGCAGTACAGCGAGATCGTGCAGTACGCGGCGTCACGCAAGATCACGGTGATCCCCGAGATCGACCTGCCCGGCCACACCAACGCGGCGCTGGCCTCGTACGCGGAGCTCAACTGCAACGGCCAGGCCCCGCCGCTGCGCACGGACATCGAGGTCGGCTACTCCTCGCTGTGCGTCGGCAAGGAGCTCACCTACCAGTTCGTGGACGACGTGATCCGGGAGATCGCGGCGCTCACGCCCGGCCCGTACCTCCACATCGGCGGCGACGAGGCGCACTCGACGCCGGACGCCGACTACCAGACGTTCATGGACCGCACGCTGCCGATCGTCAAGAAGTACGGCAAGACCGCGCTCGGCTGGCACGAGTTCGTGAAGACCACGACCGACACCGCCACGATGCCGCAGTACTGGGGCACCTCGACGTCCAACGCCGTGGTGCAGGCAGCGGCGGCACGCGGCCACAAGGTCATCATGTCGCCCGCGAACAAGGCGTACCTGGACATGAAGTACAACTCCAGCACGCCTCTCGGCCTGTCGTGGGCGGGTCTGATCGAGGTCCAGACGGCCTACGACTGGAACCCCGGCACACACCTGAGCGGGGTGCCGGAGTCGGCGGTCCACGGCGTCGAGGCTCCACTGTGGAGCGAGACGCTGGTGACGGCGCAGGACATCGAGTTCATGGCCTTCCCGAGGCTCGGCGCGATCGCCGAACTGGCGTGGTCGCCGTGGTCGACGCACAACTGGGACCAGTTCAAGGTGCGCCTGGGCAACCAGGGCCCGCGCTGGACGACCATGGGCATCAACTTCTACAAGTCGACGCAGGTTCCGTGGGACACCGGCGGCGGCCCTGGCCCCGGCCCGTGCACGCAGCCCGCGTGGGAGCGCGACAAGGTCTACACCGGCGGCAACGTCGTGTCGCACAACAGCAGGAAGTGGACCGCGCAGTGGTGGACGCGGGGCGAGGAGCCCGGCACCACCGGTCAGTGGGGCGTCTGGCGTGACGGCGGCGCCTGCTGATGTCTGATTCACCCGGTGTGGGCGAATAGCCTTCGCTCACACCGGGTACCAGGATGTCGTGGATGCCCGAGTTGCCGTATTTGCCCCGTCCCCCCAGTTGACCGTCACCGTCGAGGACCTCGATGGCGAGCCGGACGTGCACCTGCACGCCGGCGGCCAGGGTTTCTGGCAGTCCAGGATGATCGCCGCGCTCGGCGTCGAAGCCGTGGTGTGCGCGACGTTCGGCGGTGAGACAGGCCGAGTCCTGCGCGCGTTGTTAGAAGGCGAGCACGTCGACCTCAAAGCACGCGAGGTCGCCGCACGCAACGGCGCCTACGTGCACGATCGCCGCGACGGAAGCCGCGACGAGATGGTCGAGATGCTCCCCGACGCGTTGTCCCGCCACGAGCTGGACGACGTGTACGAGTCAGCACTGGTGGAGGGCATCCGCGCGGGCACGGCCGTGCTGAGCGGGCCGTCCGACGACCGGGTGCTGCCACACGACACGTACTTCCGCCTCACCTCCGACCTCACGAGCAACGGCTGCCGCGTGATCGTCGACCTGGCCGGCGACCGGCTCGCCGAAGCGGTGCGCGGAGGTCCGCACGTCGTCAAGGTCTCGCACGAGGAACTCGGCGAGGAGGACCTGACCAAGCTGATCGAGAAGGCGCGCGAGATCGCTTCCTCGTGCGTGCACGGCGTGGTGGTGTCCCGTGCCGACGAACCGGCGCTGGCGCTGCTCGAAGACCAGCTCTACCTGGTGCGGATGCCTCGGCTGGAGCCCGTCGACACGCGGGGCGCGGGTGACTCGATGACCGCGGGGATTTCAGCGGGCCTCGCGCTGGGTATGTCGTTGACGGACGCGGTGAAGCTCGGCGCGGCCGCCGGCGCGGTCAACGTGACGAGGCACGGCCTCGGCAGCGGAGGCGGAGAAGCCGTGCGCGAGCTGAGCAAACGCGTGGAACTGGAGCCGATCGAGGAATGAGCGGATGCGCGCGCTGATCACGAACGACGACGGAATCGACTCACCCGGCCTGTGGACGCTGGCCTCGGCCGCGGTCGCGTCGGGGTACGACGTGGTGGTGGCCGCGCCGGCCACCCAGGCCAGCGGCACCAGCGCGTCGGTCGCGGCGTCCGGCGAGAACGGCAGGGTCGCGAGCGAACGCCGCACCCTGCCGGGCCTCGACGTCGAGGCGTACGCGGTCGCGGCGCATCCCGGCCTGATCTCTCTGATCGCGTGCCGGGGCGGCTTCGGCGGCAAACCGGACGTGGTCCTGTCGGGGATCAACCTCGGCGCGAACGTGGGCCGCGCGATCCTGCACTCCGGCACCGTCGGCGCGGCGCTGACCGCGCACCTCAACGACGTCTCGTCGCTGGCGGTGTCGCTCGACGTCGGATTGGACGGGCCCGAACCGTTGTGGGACAAGGCGGGCGAGGTCGTACGCGTCGTGCTGCCTGTGCTGGCGGAGATGCCCGAGGCCTCGGTGCTGTCGCTGAACGTGCCGAACGTCGTTGAGGTGCAAGGACTTCGCTGGGCGGAGCTGGCGCGGTTCGGCGCGGTGCAGAGCCGCGTGGACGACGTGGGCGACGACGAGGTCGAGCTCGTGCACGTCTACGCCGAGGAGTCGCTCGCGCCGGGCACGGACACGGCGTTGCTGGCGGAGGGGTACGCGACCCTGACGGCGCTGCGCTCGGTGGGACGCGACGTCAGTTCGGAACGCGCTTTGCCGGCCTGGCCAGCGTGATCACGAGCCCGATCAACGCCGTGCGGACCTCGAGGAAGCTCTCGGTCGTCACGTCGTCGAGCGAGAACGCGAGCATCCCGAACCCGAGCAGCAGCAGGAGTCCGTACATCCGCGCGAGGTCGTGCCGCCACGCCATCGCGATGCCCAGTGCCCCGACGCCGATCTGGATCACGTGGTAGTTGGGGTCCAAACTGAACAGGTCGAACCACCCGAACGCGAGCTGCAGCACCCCGGCTGTCAGCGTGAGCACCTGTGGCCTCGTGAACTCCAACTGATCACTCAACAAGGCCATGGGTCTCTACCCTTCGGATCGCCGCCAGACCGCGTCGTACTTCGCCTGTCGTTCGCGATCCTTCACAGCGTTTCGGTCACGGCGCCCCTGAGTCGCCGAACCTCTCGGGTACCCGTACTTCGTGAGCCGGTAGTCCACACTTTCAGGTGCATAGGACAGCGCGAAGTACAGTCCTACAACGAAACCGAGCGCACCGCACGCAATTGCCAGCGGCCACGGCGAGTCGAGGCCGAAAACGAGCGCCAGCGTGATGGCCGTCGTCAGCGGTGTGACCTGCACGAGACTGCGCACGGTGAAGCGCAGCAACCACTTCGGGCCGGTCACGTCGTCGTAGACGAACTCGCGATATTTCTGCGGCAGCCGGCCGCCCGCGTAGTACCAGACCTTCAGCGCGGGGTTCATCGCGTCGCCTTGGCGATCACCTTGTGCAGCACCTGGTTCAGCTGCGCGAGCTCTTCGAACGTCATGTCGAGCTGCTCCACGACCTTGAAGGGAATCTTGAGCGCCTCCTTCCTCAGCTCCTGACCCGTCTCGGTCAGGGTGAGGGCGAGCGCGCGTTCGTCGGCCTTGTCCCGCTGCCGCTCGACGTACCCGATCGCCTCCAGCCGCTTGAGCAGCGGACTGAGGGTGCCGGGGTCGAGCTGCAGGGCGTTGCTCAGGTCCTTGACGGTGCGCGGCGACCGCTCCCAGAGCGCCAGCATCACCAGGTACTGGGGATGCGTGAGGTTCAGCGGCTCCAGGATCGGCCGGTAGACCGCGATCACCGTCCGGCTGGCCACCGCCAGCGCGAAGCAGACCTGCCGCTCCAGTTCGAGCGGGTTCTCCGGGATGCTTGGTGTACTAATCATTGGTGTACACACTAACTCGCGGGCAGGCTCGGGTCCAAGAAGGTGTGGTGCGAGGCTCAGCTACTTCAACGCCTCGGCGAGGACCTCGGCGACGACGGCGGCTCCCGCCCTGGTCATCACGGTCCC
Organism: Lentzea sp. NPDC055074; assembly: GCF_053608005.1. Lineage (NCBI taxonomy): Bacteria > Bacillati > Actinomycetota > Actinomycetes > Pseudonocardiales > Pseudonocardiaceae > Lentzea > Lentzea sp. NPDC055074. The sequence continues at coordinate 12,208 of NZ_JBSGUQ010000021.1, read as the reverse complement.
GCCGTGGTCGACCTCGTTGATCAGCACCGGCTCGTGCAGCACGGGCAGGGCGGCGCGGAACCCGGCGGCCTGCTCGACGGTGTAGGCGGGCGGGGAGCCGGGGCCGGTGCTCCACTCGGCGTGCACGAACCAGGTCGGCATCGTCAGCTCCTGCCAGCGCGACGAGCCGAAGACGACGTTACGGGTGTCGGCGAGAAGGGTGCCGGCGGACAGTCTGAGGTGGCCGTCCTCGGTGAGGTCGTGGGCGAAGTACTCGCGGACCAGCGGGTCGGTGGGGTCGATCGCCGAGTTCACCACGGCCTGGACGGCGAGGTACTCGTCGACGGTCCACGTGCGTTCGCGTGCGGTCAGTTGAGGGGCCATGGCGGCCGTGAGGACCTCTTCGGTCATCTGCGCGTGGGCGGGCATGGGGAAGCCGCCGTCCACGAGCACTAGCGCGCGCACTCGGTCCGGGTGGCGCACCGCCAGGTCGACGGCGACGTAACCGCCCATCGACATGCCGCTCACGGTCACCGAGGAGAGTTCCAGGGCGTCGAGCACGCGCAGCATGTCGTCGGCGTGCTGCCGGATCGTGCCGCCCTCCAGGCCCGAGCTGTCACCTCGGCCGCGCAGGTCCGGGGTGACGAGCGTGAGGTTGTGCGCGGCCACCCAGTTCCAGAGCTTGCGGCTGCCACTGACGCCGTGGATCGCGAGGACCGGCGCGGTGTCGCCGTGGTGGACTTCGACGAACAGGGTGCCACCGTCTACGGGAACCAGCATGCGGACTCCTTAGGCCTTGCCCGGGTTGAAGATGTCCAACGGGTCGAACGTGTGCTTGACGGCCTGGTGGAGGGCGTGGGCGTCCGGGCCGAGCTCGCGGATCATGCCGTCGCGCTTGAGCAGGCCGACGCCGTGTTCGCCGGTGACGGTGCCGCCCAGTCCCAGAGCCTGGTCGATGATGTCCTCGAACGCCTTCTGCGCGGCGATCCGCGCGTTGTCGTCACCGGGAGGGGTGATCAGCAACGGGTGCAGGTTGCCGTCGCCCGCGTGCGCGATGGTGGCGATCCGGACGCCGTGACGTACGCCGATCCGCTCGATGTGCGCGAGCATGGCGGGCACCGCGGACCGCGGCACGCACACGTCCTCGGTGAGCAGCGGGCCCAGGCGTTCCAGGGCGGGGTAGGTGAGGCGGCGGGCGGCGAAGAGGGCTTCGGCCTCGGTCGAGTCCGTGGACCGCTCCGTCCAGACGGCACCCGCCTCGGTGAACGCCGTGACCAGGCCGTCGGCGTCGTCCGGGGTCTCGGCGCGGGCCAGGAGCATGGCCTCGGTGTCGGGCTCGATGCCGAGGTGCTTCCAGTCCTCGACGGCCTGCAGGCACGCCCGGTCGATCAGCTCCAGAGCAGCGGGCTGCAACCCGCGCGCGGTGGTCAGCGCGACGGCCTGACCTGCGGCGACGAGGCTGGAGAACGCGCCGACGACGGTGCCGGACGGGCGCGGGGAAGGCCGCAGGCGCACGGTGACCTCGGTGACGACACCGAGCGTGCCCTCGGACCCGACGAGCAGGCTGGTCAGGTCGTAGCCCGCGACGCCCTTGGTGGTGCGCCGGCCGAGCCGCACCGCCGTGCCGTACTCGACCGGGCCGCCCATCACGGCCTCCAGCCCGAGGACGTAGTCGCGCGTCACGCCGTACTTGAGGCAGCAGAGACCGCCGGCGTTCGTGGCGACGTTGCCGCCGATAGTCGACCACGGCGAGCTGGCCGGGTCCGGCGGGTACCAGAGCCCTTGCGCGGCAACGGCTTTCTTCAGGTCGTCGTTCACGACGCCCGGCCGCACGACGGCGAGCAGGTTGTCCCGGTCGATCTCCAGGACCTCGTCCATGCGGCTGAGGTCGAGGACCAGGCAGCCGTCGACCGCGTTGGCGCCACCGGACAACCCCGTGCCCGCACCGCGCGGCACGATCGGGATGTTGTTGGCGGCGCAGTGCCTCACGGCCTCCTGAACGTCCTCTGTGGACTCGGGACGGAACGCCGCGTACGGCGTGCCCGCCGGTGCCCACTCGGCCTCGTCGTGGCTGAGGCCGGCCAGCGTGTTCGGGTCCGTGATCAGCTTCATGACCGCTCCAACGCGCCGTGCGCGGCCTTGTGCACGACCCGCTCCAGTTCCGCGCCCCAGGCCAGGGGTGTCGTGTCCGCGTGGATCGGGACCGCGCCCATCCCCGCGACCGCGAAACGGGCGAAGAGCAGCAGGTCGAAGGCCTGCTCGGGAGAGGCGAGCGGGGGCGTCAGGATCGTGGCGATCTGCGCGGCGCCGGTGTTCAGCTCCTGCGTGCCGGTCGCGATCAGGTCGGGTTCGCTGACGATCACCGCGCGCCGGCCGAGCTCCAGGGCCCACTGCCCGGGCGTGATCGTGTCGATGGCCGTGCGGACGGCTTTCCCCAGCGCCGCAACGGGATCGGGATCCGGGACGAGGGCTCGGACGACCCGGCTGAGGAACGCGTCGTACCAGAAGATCGCGGCCTTGGTGCCGAACGTGCGGAACAGAGTGCGTTCGGAGACGCCCGCGCGATCGGCGATGGCCTTGGTCGACGTGGCGGCGAGGCCCTGGTCGAGACACAGGGCGATGGCCGCCTCCTGGATCGCGAGGCGGGTGCGCAGGTCCTTCGCGGCGCGCGTGGTCAAGGTGTCCACGGCGCCACGGTAGCGCGAAAAGTCAGTTACTGCCAGAAGTTCTGGCAGTAACTGACGCTTTTCGGGGCGATCAGAGTGCGCGGACCGCCGCGCCGAGACGCGTGATGCCCTCGTCGATCTGCTCCGGCGTGACGCCCGAGAACGCGAGGCGCAGGGCGTTGTCGCCGCCCTCCAGCAGGAAGTCGGAGCCCTTCACGAACTCGACGCCGTGCTCCTTCGCGACCGGCACGAGCTTGTCGATCGACACGCCCGGCAGCTCGACCCACATGAAGTAGCCGCCCTGCGGCGCGGTGAAGACCGCCTCCGGCAGCTCACGCTGCAGTGCCGCCACGAGGGCGTCCCTGCGCGCACGCAGCGCCGTGCGGACGTTCACGACCGACTCGTCGAGACGGCCGGAGCGGCAGTACGAGTTCACGATCGACTGCGCCACCATGTTCGGCGAGATGTACGTGGTGGTGGCGATGTCCTGCACGGACTTGATGACGGACTTCGGGCCCACCAGGTAACCGCAGCGGATGCCGGGCGCCATCGTCTTCGAGAACGACGACGCGTAGACGACCTTCTCGTTCTTGTCCTGCGAGAGCATCGTCGGCAGCGGTTCGCCCTCGAACCGCACCTTGACGTACGGGTCGTCCTCGAACAGCACGAAGTCGTACTTGGCCGCGAGGTCCAGCAGACGCGCGCGCTTCGCCTCGGACAGCGTGTAGCCGGCCGGGTTGTGGAAGTTCGGGATGATGTGCGCGAGCTTCGGGCGCACACCGCTCTCCAGCAGCTTCTCGAGCGCGTCGACGTTGATGCCGTCGGTCTCCAGCTCGATGGCGTGGATCTTGGCGCCGCGCTGACGCAGGTTCAGCAGCGTGCGGTCGTAGGTCGGAGCCTCGACCACCACGTCGTCGCCCGCCTGGACGAGCAGCTCGAACAGGAACGCGTCGGCCTGCATCGAGCCGTTGGTGACGAGCACCTGCTCCGGCTCGACGCCGTGCTGCTCCGCGAGCCAGGTGCGCAGGGGCACGTAGCCGACGCTCGTGCCGTACGCGAAGGTGCCGCCGGGGTCGTCCGTGAAGGCTTTCTGCGCGGCGTCGCGCAGGCCTTCCTGGTCGATGATGTCGAGAGAGGGCGCTCCGCGCGTGAACAGGATCGAGGCCATGCGCGGAGCGTACAACTCCCACGATTTGGGCTACGGCCTATATACGTATGCGTTCAGCTGCTGCACGGCCTGCGCCGCGTTTCCGAGGTGGTAGAGATCGACAGCCAGGAAGTTCGGCTTCTTCCTGGCCGCGGGCTGGCAGAACTGCTGCGCCCGGTTCACGAGCTTGCCGTTGTCCGTCGTCGCCGTGCCGGTGAACGGAACGTCGCGGAAGTGGTTCATGACGAACAAAGGCTGGAAGTTGCCGGTCGCGGTGAGAGGTTTTTCATCCCATCGGCTGTAGCAGGACCAGTCGGAACTGCCGAGCCCCGAACCCATCGACCAGTAGTTCTCGACGGTCCAGTCCCGTTGGTAGAGCACGCCCGAGTCCTCGCGCCCGTCCTTGCCGTGATCGGTGAAGATGAGCAGCCGCTTGTTGGCGCTCACCAGCTCGCTGCGCTTCGGCCACCCGTTCTGCTGCACGCCCTCCGCTCGGTACAGCACGTCGCCCAGCCCCTGCACCTTGCGCAGTTCGGCGCGCAACGTGTTCGCGTCGACGTAGTCCTCCAGGAAGACCGTGATGATCTCGCTGCGGTTGTTGCGCAGGAAGTCCACGATGCGCTGCACGTCGACGTTGAGCGCCACCGGCTTGCTCACGAGAGTGCAGCTGTTGTGGCACAGGATCGCGCCGTCGGGCGTCTGGTGGATGTCGAGCATGAATCCCCGCACGCCGTCGTTCAGCTGCTGCACGATGCCGCGCGTCTGGTTCTTGGCGAGATTGATGAACGGCGGCGCGAACCCGCCGTCGACCCCGTTCGCATAGGCGTTGTGCGCGGTCAGGAACGTCATCTCGTCGAGCCGCGGATCCGCCGGCATCGGCGCCGTCGGGGAGACGACCGGCGTCAGGTACCACCGCGTCTCGCCGTTCAGGGAGAAGATCTCCCATTGATCACCGAACTGACGGGGCTCGTGAACCGCATCCCCCAGTGAGCACGAACCCATGGTGAGCTGGCGGGTGATGCACTGACCCGGCGAGTCGGTGTTCTCGAACCTCCCGTCGCTCAGCCGCCACTGCTGGCGGTCCTCGTTGCCCTTGGGGCGGTGCAGTGCCAGTCCACTGCCGCTCTGGGCGACGTTGAGGCCGGTCCGGACACTGGTGACGTAGAACGTGCCTGCCGGAGCCGCTTGCGCGGTGGCGGGCACCAGGGGAAGGAGCAGCAGGGCTGCGATGGCAGGGAGGTACCGCATGGTGACCAGAGTCACCCATCCGAGTGAAACATGAAACCGTTTCAGCCGCGTGGACGTTTAACACAGTGGGTATCCCACAGGCCGCAAGTCGCTCTACCTGAACAGGACAACTCCACGGCAGCCGTCGCCCAGCCGAAGGGTTAGGGCCGGTACTCGGGCGCCGCCTTCACAAGCCGCGCAGGGTTCGACTCCCTCGGTTGCCACTTCGCTCGCGGGGTCTCCGCGGGTGTTCCCCGTCCGTTCCCGCGGCGGGAAGTACGGGCGTCGTGGCCGACGGGCTGCGGCGCCTTTCCCGTTCCTGCCGGGCTTCAGAACGGCGGATCGCTGTCGAGGTTCACGCCGCGTGCCGCTCGTAGTTGGTCGCCCACGTATCGCAGGCCCTCACGCAGCTGCCGCTTGCCGGCTTCGGCGCGCTTGTCGACGCCCATCACGCCGTTCAGTTCGGTGTTGACCGCGCCTGGACGGCGGCCGGTGTTGGCCGCCAGGAGGAAGGCGGCCTTGTTGAGGGACTTGCGGAGGCTGTGGGAGGTGGGACCGGGGAGGGCGGGGCGCTGGGGCGGCCACGAGGGCGCAGCTTCGGCCGGGAGAGCGGTGGGCGGTGTGACGGGTGGCGCGCACGGCTTCTGGTTGTCGACTGTGGGACTCGCTGGTGGTGCGGCGGCTCGGTCTTGGGCAGTGGGCGTGGCTGCCCCGCCTCGGGGCAGCGAAGGAACCGCGCGCAGCCGAGGCGGAGAGTCTCCGGCCGAAGGACTGGAGTCCCGGCCCGTCCGGCCCCTCCGCGGCGAGGACACGGCGGCGCGAGTGCGCCGGCGTCCTCCACGCACGTCGCCAGCGAGCTCAGCAGCTAGCTCACGAGCGAGGTTCACGACGCGAACCTCGCGCTCGCCCTCCGTCAGGTGCGCCCAGCACGCCACCGGGTCCACCACGGGAGCGGCAGGATCAGGCGAGCCCCACGCGGCGGCGCGAGCAGCGCACCGGCGGCCGTCCTCCCGCGGCCGGACGCACTGCCGCCCCATCACCGGCCACCCTTGCGCCCCGGCGGACGGGTGCGCAGCGTCGAAGCCGGTCGGTGCGGCGGGCGGGTGGGGAGCGAGGCGCGGCGAGGCATGGCGGGCGAGACCTTCCGATCGTCGTGAGGTTCCGAACGAGCTGGTGGGACCACGATGACAGGCAGGTCTGACAATTTCGGGAACCGCAGTTCAAGGCCGGTTCAGGGCACAAAGAAGCCCGCCCGGCCCGAAGGCCGGACGGGCTCCTGGAAGAGCTGAAATCAGATGGCGCGGACGTCCTGCGCCTGCGGCCCCTTCTGACCCTGCCCGATCTCGAACTCCACGCGCTGCTGCTCCTCAAGCGACTTGAAGCCCGAGCCGGAGATCTGCGAGTAGTGGACGAACACGTCCGGACCGCCGCCGTCCTGCGCGATGAATCCGAAGCCCTTCTCGCCGTTGAACCACTTCACGGTGCCCTGCGCCATACCGAATGCTCCCTAGATGTTGGACCCCCGCCAGAGCGAGGTTCGCGCGCAGTCTGCCAGGCCTTGGTCTCTCTCACATCGTGGTTAGCCCGGTGGTGTGAAGAAGTAGGTTGGAGCGGGTACCACCGAGAGGAGCAGGAATGTCGAACTGGCTGGACGTCGCGCACGAGGTGGCGGCGACGCTCAGGTCCGACGCGGCGGACAGGGACCGGGCCAACCAGCCACCCACCAAAGAGGTGGAACTGCTCCGCCAGAGCGGCCTGCTGAACGTCCGGGACTGGACTCAGCAGCAGCGGATCGGGCGGATCATCGGTGCCGCCGACGCCAACACCGGACACCTCCTCGGGTACCACTACCTGCAGATCTGGCGCAGCGGGCTCTTCGACTCGCCGTTCAGCGTCCACCCCGACGAGTTCTGGGCGGGCGTCAGCAACCCGCTCGACGCGGCCCTCGAGCTCACCCCCGCCGAGACCGGCTACACGCTCAACGGGCGCAAGACGTTCGCCACCGGAGCCGCCGTCGCCGACCGCCTCGTGGTCAGCGCGACCCGCACCGACAACGGCGAGAAACTCACGTTCCTGCTCGACGGGAAAGCGACCGGAATCACCTACTTGGACGATTGGGACAACATCGGTCAGCGTCTCACTGCGTCCGGTGGCGTGAACTTCGAGAACGTCCGGGTGACCGAGATCCTCGGCGTCCAGCCGGTCAACGAGGACCCGCGCATCAGCCTCGCCGCGATCGGCTTCCAGCTCGTGCTCGCCCAGCTCTACGTCGCCCTCGCCGAGGGCGCGCTCGCCGAGGCCGCCGACTACACCCGCACGAAGACCCGCCCGTGGTTCGTCAGCGGCGTCGAGACCGCGACCGACGACCCGTACATCGTCGCGGCGTACGGCGAGATGGTGTCCCAGACGAGGGCCGCCGGGCTGCTCGCGGACGAGGCGGCCCGCCAGCTGCACGAGGCCACCGAGCTCGGCCGCCACCTCACGCCCGCCAAGCGCGGCGAGGTCGCCGTCACGATCTCCGAGGCCAAGGTCGTCAGCACCAAGCTCGTCAACGAGGTCACCAGCCGCATCTTCGAGCAGGTCGGCGCACGCGGTACGGCGGCCAAGTACGGCGTCGACCGCTTCTGGCGCAACGCCCGCACGCTCACGCTGCACGACCCGGTCGTCTACAAGGCCCGCGAGGTCGGCGAGCACTTCCTGACCGGCGCGCGCCCCGCCTACACCGGGTACAGCTGATGCAGCCGGTCCTCGCCGACTCGGTGAAGCTCACCGACGAAGGCGTGCTGATCCTCGACCGCCGGCAGTTCCCGTTCGAACGGAACTGGGTGCTGTGCCGCACGGCCGAGGACGTCGGACGGGCCATCGAGGACATGGTCACCCAGTCCTCGGGCCCGTACTTCGCGGTTCTCCAGGCGATGGTGCTCGAGGCCCGCACCCTCGAAGCGCTCCCGTTCGAGCAGGCCCGCGCACAGCTGCAACAGACCGCCCACATGCTCGAGAACACCAGGCGCACCAACAACGCCCTGCGCAAGGCCACCGAGGTCGTCCTGGAGCACGTGGACGCCGCGCGGGACATCACGCGGGCCCTTGACGGCGCGATCGAGGGCGACCGCAGGTACCGCGCCAAGAGCCGGGCCCTGGGCGAGCACACGGCGAACCTGTTGCAGGACAACGCCACGGTGATGACGCACTGCTGGGCCGACCTGTACCTGACGGAGACGGTCAGGGCCGCCCAGAACCAGAACAAGACGCTGCGCTTCTTCTGCACCGAGACCAGGCCGTACCTGCAGGGAGCCAGGCTCACCGCGGAGACGCTGATCGAGATGGGCGTCGACACCACGCTCATCACGGACGGCATGGGCGCCGCGGTGCTGCAAAGCGGTCAGGTCGACGCATTGGTCACGGCGGCCGATCGCGTCACCATGGACGGGCACGTCGTGAACAAGATCGGCACACTGGGTCTGGCCGTGGCCGCGCACGCGTTCGGAGTACCGTTCCACGCCCAAGTGCAGGCACCCGATCTGCAAGCGCCCACGACGGACCACGTGGAGATCGAGTTCCGCGACGGTGCCGAAGTGCTGCAGGTGCTGGGCAGGCCGAGTGCCACGCCGAGGGTGAAGGGGCACTACCCGGCGTTCGACGTGACGCCGCCGCGCTTCGTCACGACGGTGGTGACCGACCGGGGCGTCTACAACGCCGGCGAGCTCGACAAGTACTACGAGGGAGAACAGCGGTGAGCAAGTGGGTCGTGCTCGACATCGAGGGCACGCTGAGCGCGACGGACCAGGTGCTGGTCGTCCTCTACGACTACGCCCGCCCCAGGCTCGGTCCGTGGATCGAGCAGCACGGTGACGACCCGGTGGTCGCCGACGCCGTGAAGCAGATCAAGGAGCTCGCGGGCCACGACGACGTTGTCAAGGCGCTGCACGACTGGATGGACGCAGACCAGAAGGTCACGCCCCTCAAGACGTTGCAGGGCCTGATCTGGCAGCAGGGCTACGCGCAGGGAGACCTGGTGGCGGAGTTCTTCCCGGACGTCGTCCCCGCGATCCGCAAGTGGCACGGCGACGGCGTGAAGCTCGCGATCTTCTCCAGCGGCTCGGTCGCGGGCCAGGTCGCGTTCTTCCAGCACACGACGGACGGCGACCTGACCCCGTTGCTGGAGCACCACTTCGACACGGTCAACGCCGGCCCGAAGCGTGAAGCGGCGTCGTACCACAAGATCGCCGAGACGCTGAAGAGCGACGACATCACCTTCTACAGCGACGTTCCGGCCGAGCTGCACGCCGCGCAGGAGGCGGGCTGGAAGACGGTCGGCGTCGCGCGCGCCGGTGAGCCGTACGGCAACGCCGACTTCTCGCCCCACCCGACGGTCTGGGAGCTTTCGTGACGGCAGAGCTCGCGAGGGAGTGCGTCCGCTACGCGCAGATGGGCTGGATGCGCGGCACGAGTGGCAACCTCTCCGTTGTCCTGCAACGTGATCCGCTCCGCCTCGCCGTCACGGTCAGCGGCGTCGACAAGGGCGAGATCACGGCCGGGGACAGCGTGGTCATCGACGTCGACGGCAAGGCCGTGGACAGCGACAAGGTCCCGTCGGCCGAAGCGGCCCTGCACGCCAGGATCGCGAACGTCGCCGGAGCGGGCGCCGTCGTGCACGTCCACGCGCTGGCGACCGTCGTGGCGGCGGAGCACTGGCCCGACGGCGTGGTCCTCAAGGACCTGGAGATGCTCAAGGGCTTCGGCCGGTACGACCACGAAGAGGTCGTGATCCCGGTCGTCCGCAACTCGCAGGACATGCTCGAACTGGGCGACGCCTTCGAGAAGGGCTTTGACCCGTCGGTCCCGGCGCTGCTCGTCGCACGGCACGGCGTGTACGTGTGGGGCGACGACCTGATGCAGGCCCGGCACCGCCTGGAATGCCTGGAGTGGTTGCTGCGCTTCAAGGTGGAGACGCGAGACATCTTTACGGGGAGGCACTCATGACGCTGTTGACGGTGTGGCCGGAAACCGGCCCCGAGGAGACGTTGCTCCGCACCACCGACGCCGAGGAGATCGCCACCGCGCTCAAGGAGCACGGCGTGCGCTTCAGCCGCTGGTCCGTTGTGGACGGTGTGACGGCCGAGAACGCGCTGCAGGTGTACGAGAAGGAGATCGCCCGCGTCAGCGAGACGGAGAGCTACGGCTACGTCGACGCGATGGAGATGACCCCGGCCGACACTGACGAGTACCGCGCGAAGGCCGTCGAGTTCCGCAACAGGTTCCTCGCCGAGCACACGCACGATGATGACGAGGACCGCTACTTCGCCCGTGGCGCAGGGGTTTTCTACCTGCACATCGGCGACAAGGTGTACGCGGTGTTCTGCACGGCGGGCGACCTGCTGAGCGTCCCCGCGAACACCACGCACTGGTTCGACATGGGCACCGAGCCCGACTACGTGTCGGTCCGGTTCTTCCACGACGACGACGGCTGGATCGGCAACTTCACCGGCAGCGACATCGCCCAGAAGTTCCCGACCTTCGACGAACTGCGGGCACACTGACGCAGTGCGAAAACTGACCTTCGGCATGAGCGTGTCCCTCGACGGCTACGTCGCCGCGCCCGGTGACGACCTGAGCTGGGGCACGCCGAGCGACGAGCTGTTCCAGTTCTGGTCGGACCGAGTGGCGGCGACGGGCCTCGCGCTGTACGGGCGCAGGCTGTGGGACGGGATGAGCTCCCACTGGCCGACCGCCGACCAGCAGCCCGGCGCCACCCCGGCGGCGGTCGAGTACGCCGCACGCTGGCGGGCCATGCCGAAGGTCGTGTTCTCCTCGACGCTCCAGGAGGTCGACTGGAACGCCCGCCTGGTCGCCGGTGACGCGGTCACCGAGATCACCCGGCTCAAGGCGGAGGACGGCGGCCCGATGGACGTCGCCGGCGCCACGCTCGCCGCCGCGGCCATGCGGGCGGGACTCATCGACGAGTACCTGGTCGTCACCCACCCGGTGCTCGTGGGCGGCGGCAAGCCGTTCTTCACGGCTCTGGACAGCTGGGTGAACCTCGACCTGGCGGAGACCCGCACGTTTCCCGGCGGCGTTCTGCTGGCCAGGTACGAAACGAAGCGGTGAGTTCAAGAATGTGAAAAGTTCGCCTATCTGAACATTGTTCCGGAACTCGAAACAACTATTGATCCCGAGTCCCTCCGACCCCCAAAGTGGTACAGACCACTTATCGAGGTCGGAGGGATTCACCGTGGAAACCCCTGCACTCCACACGCGACGCTCCATGCTCGCCCTCGCGTTGACCGCACCCCTGCTCGTGGCACCGGCGGCTCAGGCCCTCGCTCAGCCGCCGTCCGCGCAGTGGGTGTCGGCGCCGTACACCTACACCGTCCAGAAGCCCTACAACCTCGCCACCAGCGCGCGGTACAAGTTCGAGGGCGGCGTCCACACCATGTGGGTGTACGACTACGACCAGCCCCACACCCAGGGCAGCCCGACCGATCCGCGCACCGAGCTCCGCTTCAACCAGGAGTACTCGAGCGGCTCACGCGCCTGGGAAGGCGAGATCTACATCCCCGCCGGCGTCAGTGGCCCGACCGTCGTGCAGATCCTGCGCGGCAGCCGCCCGGACGGCACCCGCGCCACCGACGTGATGCTCAACGTCGCCAACATCAACGGCGGCACCCTGCGCAAGGACAGCAACCAGGTCGTCGCGACGGGCATTTACAACAAGTGGTTCAAGATTCGTGTCGAGCACACCGCCGTCGCGGGCGGCCGGGGCACCGTGAAGACCTATTACAACGGCGCCCTGAAATTGACCCACCAGGACGAAGGACCGGCGACGCGGTACTTCAAGAACGGCGTCTACCACCACGGCAGCGGCCGCGCGGAGGCCCGCTTCCGCAACATCACCTACTGGCGCCAGTGATCCCCTGAAGCGGAACGCCGGTCAGCGCTGGGGCCTCCACACACCCGACCACTGTTCGGCGCCCCATCCCTCGAAGCGCCCCACCTCGGTGAAGCCCAGCTTCGCCGCGAGCCGCATCGAGGCCAGGTTGGCCGTCTGCGTGGTGGTCACCACCTGCTGACCGGGACGTGGGGGGGGGGGGCCGGGGGGGGGGCCCCCCCCCCCCCCGCAGCCGCGCCCCGCCCCCCCCACCCCGCCGGGGCGGGGGGGGCCAGGGGGGAGTAGAAAAAAGAAAAGGAC
>NZ_JBSGUQ010000020.1:0-166299 GCF_053608005.1 Lentzea sp. NPDC055074 | reverse complement strand
GAAGGTGATCTCGACGAGGCCCAGTATCCGCTCGCGGAGATCGAGTCCGTCGTATCGGCGATGATGTCCACGTACGAGGACGCTTCTCGGGCACGCGGGTTCAAGCTGCCCTACGCCACCTGATCGTGGTGAGAGGTCGGTTGTGATGTGGCGGGGTGGTGCTCCTGGCGAGCGCTGCCCCGTCCGCGTCGGGTGCACGGACAGGACGTGCCGACCGCGACCACGATCATGGCGCGCTGCGCCGGTCATTCTTTGGGGTGATGATCTTCGGTGGACGATCGTCCACACGGGATGATCATGGTGTGACGCTGGGACCCGAGTCGGTGACGTGGCGGCTCGGCTGGTACACCCGGTTCGAGCTGGTGGTGCTGGGGCGCGCGGTGCTGATGCAGGTCGCGCATCCCGTCATCGCCGCCGCCGTGCGCGACGGCTATCGCGCCGACCCGTTCGCGCGGCTCACGCGGACCATCACCTCGTCGCAGCTGCGGTTGTTCGGTGGGGAGCTGGCCGATCGGGAGGCGGAACGGCTGCTGCGGGCCCACTCGAGAATTCCCGGTGCGGACGAGGAGTTGTTCCGCTGGGTGCACGCCACGAGCTTCGACTCGTTGCTCACCGCGTATCGGTTGCTGCGGCCGCGGATGCCCGCGATCCACGAGGAACGGCTGTACCGCGAGTGGCGGGAGACGGGGGAGACGCTCGGCATCAGGTCCATGCCGGGTGATCTCCCCGCGTTGCGCGAGTACGTCGACGACGTGGTCGCCACGCAGCTCGAGCCGACCGACGGGGTGGACGGGCTGCTGGAGGCGTTCGAGCTGCGGACCGGCAAGGCGCCGGGGTCGGAGCACGTCCCCAGCGCGTTGTGGCCGTTGGTGCGGCCCGTGGCGGCGCAGGTGCTGCCGGACTTCGCCATCGGGACACTGCCGGAGGCGTTGCGGGACAAGCTTTGTCTGGAGTGGACAGCCAAGGACGGGCGCAGGCTGCGCCGGTGGGTGCGGATGATCCGGGTGGTGTCCGCGGTCGTTCCGGCTAGCCTGCTGCACTACCCGATGCCGTACCGGGCGATGCTCAGTGCGCGATCATCACGTGCTTGACGCGCGTGTAGTCCTCCAGGCCGTGCATGGACAGGTCCTTGCCGTAGCCCGAAGCGCCGAAACCGCCGTGCGGCATCTCGGCCGCGACCAGGCCGTGCGTGTTCACCCAGACGATGCCGAAGTCGAGCCGTGCGGTCAGTGACGCGACACGGCCGGTGTCGCGGGTCCAGATCGACGACGCGAGTCCCTGCGGCACGCCGTTGGCCAGGGCGATCGCCTCGTCGTCGGAACCGAACGCCTGCACGGTGATCAGCGGGGCGAACGCCTCCTCCTGCACCAGCTCGTCGTCCTGGGAGAGGCCTGAGACGACCGTCGGCTCCAGGAAGAAGCCCGCAGAGCCGTGCTGCTTCCCTCCACAGTGGACGACACCGGACGAACGGGCGAGCAGGCCGAGCACGCGGTCGAGCTGGCCCTGGCTGTTCAACGGCCCGAAGTCCGCGCCGGGAACAGCAGCCGAAGCCGTCTTCACCAGCTCCGCGACGAACTCGTCGTGCACGGCGGAGTGCACCAGAACGCGTGAGGCGGCCGTGCAGTCCTGGCCCGCGTTGTAGAACGCGGCACCGACGATGCCCTCCGCGGCGGCGGCCACGTCGACGTCGTCGAACACCAGGACCGGTGCGTTGCCGCCGAGTTCGAGGTGCGTGCGCTTGACGGTCGCGGCGGCACTGCGGGCCACCTCCACTCCGGCACGGGTCGAGCCGGTCAGCGACACCATCTCGGGCACCGGGTGCTCGACCAGCAGTCGGCCGGTGTCGCGGTCGCCCAGCACGACGTTGAACACGCCGGCCGGCAGCACGGCGGAAGCCAGTGACGCGAGCAGCACCGTGGACGACGGCGTGGTGTCGGCGGGCTTCAGCACCACGGTGTTGCCCGCGGCCAGCGCCGGGGCGATCTTCCACACGGCCATCATCAGCGGGTAGTTCCACGGCGTGATCTGCGCGATCACCCCGACGGCCTCGCGCCGCTGGTACGAGGTGTGACCCGGGACGTACTCACCGGCGGCGGCGGTGCCCAGCGCACGGGCGGCACCGGCGAAGAACCGGAGCTGGTCCACGCACTGCGGGATCTCCTCGTCCAGCAGCACCGAGCGGATCTTGCCGGTCTCGCGCACCTCCGCGTCGGCCACCTCGGAGGCGTGGGCCTCCAGCAGATCCGCGAGCTTCAGCAAAGCGCGCTGACGTTCGCCGGGAGTCGTGCGCGACCAGGCGGGGAACGCCTGGGAGGCCGCACGTACGGCCGCGTCGACCTCGGCGGAGCGGGAGACGGCCGCGCGGCCGAACTCGGAACCGGTCGCGGGATCGACGAGCGGCGAGGTCTCTTCGGCCGGGACGGAGGTGCCGTTGACGAAGTTCTCGACGATCACGTGTTCTCCAGGTGCGTGGGGGCGAACATGCGCAGGACCGCGGGCAGGACGACGACGTGCGGGCCGTCCCCGGCGAACGCCTCGGCGAGGTCCTCGCGCAACGACTCGGGCGTGCTGCGGGTGGCGGGCACCCCGAACGCACCGGCGAGCGCCACGAAGTCCGGGCGGGTGAGCTCGGTGCCGGTGGCCTGGCCGAACGCGTCGGTCATGTACTCGCGCAGGATGCCGTAACCGCCGTCGTCGACGATCAGCCACACGACCCGCGACCCGTGCTGCGCGGCCGTCGCGAGCTCCGAGATCCCGTACATCGCGCCGCCGTCACCGGACACGGCGAGCACCGGCCCGTCGACCGCCGCGGCCACCCCGAGCGCGGCCGGGAAGCCGTAGCCGAGCCCGCCGGAGCCCTGCGCGGTGAACTGCGCGCCACCCCGCGGGTCCCACGCCGACCAGGCCCAGTAGGCGAGGATCGTCATGTCCCAGCACGTGGGCGTCCCGTCCGGCACCGCCGCCCGCAGCGCCTCCAGCACCTGCCACTCCAGGTCGAGCCCCTGCCCGTGCAGCCGTTCCCGGACGCTCGCCAGCAGCCCCAGCACCCTCTCCTCGGCGACACCGTCCGCGGCACGGGCCGTCACGCCGGAAGCCAAGGCGCGCACCGCATGCCGGGCGTCGGCGTGGACTCCGAGCGCGGGGTAGTTCGACTCCAGCTTGCCGAGGTCGGCCTCCACCTGGACCACGACCCCGCGCGGCCGGAACGTCCGGTAGTTGCTCGACAGCTCACCGAGCCCCGACCCGACGACGAGCAGCACGTCCGCGTCGGCGAGGAACTCCGTGGTGTGCCGATCCTCCATCCAGGACTGAGCAGAAAGCGGGTGGTCCCAGGGGAAGCAGCCCTTGCCGCCGAACGTCGACACGACCGGCGCCCGCAGCTTCTCCGCCAGCTCCAGCAGCTCGGCCGGACACCCGAGCGCACCGCCGCCGGCGAGGATCACGGGACGGGAAGCGCCGTCGAGCAGCCGCACGGCCTCCTCGACCAACTCAGCGCGTGGGTGCAACGAACGCGGCGACCACGACACCGACGGCACGGGCGGCACGGTGGCCGGCGCGAGCAGCACGTCCTGCGGGATCTCCACCCACACCGGCCCGAACGGCGCGGTCAGCGCGATCTCCCACGCCTCGGCGAGCGCCGACGGGATCTGCGACACCTGCCGGACCACCCTGGCGTGCTTCACGACGTCGCGGAACGACGCCAGCTGGTCGGTCAGCTCGTGCAGGTACCCGCCGCGCACACCACCGAGTCCGGCGGACGGGATCTGCGACGAGATGCCCAGCACCGGCGCGGACGCGGCGGCCGACTCCTGCAGCCCGGCGAGGGTCTGCAACGCGCCGGGCCCGGTCGAGACCAGCAGCGGTGTCACGGAACCGGTGATCCGCGCGTGCCCGTCGGCCGCGAACGCGGCGTTGACCTCGGTCCGCGAGCCGACGTAGCGCAGGTCCGAGCGCCGCAGCGCGTCGAAGAGCCCGAGCGCGTGCTGGCCGGGGATGCCGAAGACGGTGCTCGCGCCGAGCGCCTCCAGCGTCTCGACCACGACATCGCCACCGTTGCGCGTCACTGCCCCTCCTTCAGCGCCAGCAAGCTCACCAGGTCGTACGCCACGTGTGACGCTGCCACAGACGTGATGTCCGCGTGGTCGTAGGCCGGCGCCACCTCCACCACGTCGGCCCCCACCAGGTTGAGCCCGCGCAGCCCCCGCAGGATCTCCAGCAGCTCGCGCGAGGTCATCCCGCCCGCCTCGGGCGTCCCGGTGCCGGGGGCGTGGGCCGGGTCCAGCACGTCGATGTCGACCGACACGTACAGCGGCCGCGACCCGATCCGCTGCCGCAGCGCGTCCACCGTCTCGTCCACGCCCCGCCGCATGACGTCCGACGACGTCACGACGCCGAACCCGAGCCGCCGGTCGTCCTCCAGGTCCTTCTTGCCGTACAACGGTCCTCGCGTGCCGACGTGCGAGATCGCCTCGGTGTCGAGGATGCCGTCCTCGACCGCGCGCCGGAACGGCGTCCCGTGCGTGTACGGCTCGCCGAAGTAGGTGTCCCACGTGTCGAGGTGCGCGTCGAAGTGCAGCAACGCCACCGGTCCGTGGATCCGCGACACGGCCCGCAGCAGCGGCAGCGCGATCGTGTGGTCACCGCCGATGGTCACCAGCCGGGTGCCACCGGCCTGCAGGTCGGTGGCAGCCTGGTCGATCGTCTCGATGGCCTCGCCGATGTGGAACGGGTTGACCGCGACGTCTCCGCCGTCGACGACCTGAAGCCGTTCGAACGGCGACACGTCGAGGCCGGGGTTGTACGGGCGCAGCAGCCGGGACGCCTCCCGCACGGCCGCGGGCGCGAACCGCGCGCCCGGCCGGTAGGAGACACCGGTGTCGAACGGGACCCCCACCACCGCGACGTCCGCGTGCGCCACCTGGTCGAGGCGCGGCAGCCGGGCGAAGGTCGCCGGGCCCGCGTAGCGCGGGACCCGCGAGGAGTCGACGGGGCCGATCATGCGTTCACCAGTTCCTCTTCTCCGGTCGCCTCGCCCGCCACCCGGCGCTCCCAGTTCGCGAGCACCTCCGGTGACGTGGCCGGCGTGGCCAGGCTGACCACCACGTACGTCACGAACGACGCGCCGAGGCTGTAGTAGATCGGCGAGTCGGCGAGCACCCCGTCGACGATCATGAACGTGATCGACGTCAGCGCACCGACGGCCATCGACACCATCGCACCCACGCGAGTGCCGCGCTTCCACACCAGCCCGCCGATGATCGCCACCAGCAACCCGCCGACGAGGATGTTGTAGGCGACCGTCAACGCGGCCACGACGTCGTTGAGGATCACCGCGATTCCGATCGCGAGCACGCCCAGGACCAGCGTGAACATCCGGTTGGAGTGGACGTCGGTCTTGCGCCGCCAGATGTCGTTGGCGGCGACGGTCGAACAGGCGATCAACGCACCGGACGACGTCGACATCATCGCCGCCAGCGCGGCCGCGAGCACCAGACCACGAACGCCGGTGGGCAGCAGGTTCTCGACCATCACCGCGAACGCCTCGTCCTTGTTCGCGATGTCCGCGTACAGCGCCTTGCCCGCCGTGCCGATCAACGCGCCCGCGACGGCGTAGACCAGGCAGTACAGCCCGGACGTGATGCCGCCCCACGTCGCGACCTCCGGCGACTTGGCGGTGAACACCCGCTGCCAGATGTCCTGGCCGATGAGCAGACCGAAGACGTAGATGAGCAGGAACGTGATGATCGTGCTGATGCCGATGTTGCCGATGTCGAACATCGCCGGATCGTCGAGCCGCTCCCGCATGCCGTCGAACCCGCCGGCGGAGATGATGCTGATCGGGAGCAGCAGGAACAGGATGCCGATCGTCTTGATGACGAACTGGACGATGTCCGTCAGCGTGATCGACCACATGCCACCGAGAACGCTGTAGAGCACCACGATGGAACCACCGATGATCACACCGACGGTCTTCGGCAGTCCGAAGAGGACGTTGAAGATCGTCGAGTACGCGATCGTCGACGTGACGGTGAGCATCAACGTGTAGGCCCACATCACCGCACCGGAGACGATCGACGAGTTGCCGCCGTAGCGCAGGTCGAGCATCTGGGAGACGGTGTAGACCTTCAGCCGGACGATCCGCCGCGCGAACAACGCGCTGAGCAACAGGATCCCGAGCCCGATGGCGAACACCATCCAGGCGCCGGAGAGGCCGAACCTGTAACCGAGCCCGACGCCGCCGATGGTCGACGCGCCCCCGAGCACGACGGCCGACATGGTGCCGGAGTACATGCCGAAACCGAGCCTGCGCCCGGCGACCAGGTACTCGCTCTTGCTGGTGGCACGGCGCATGCCCCACCAGCCCATGCCGATCATGCCGAGCACGTAGGCGGCGATCACCGCGTAGTCGAGAGCCACTGCCGACCTCCTTGAGTTGCAGGTCACAGTAGGAACGGGTGCTGGCGCCGGTAAGTGGTCGTTGTGCACAATCCTGGACTTGTGGTTGTGCACACCGTCCCGCTGAGGGATCTCGTCGCCCGCGTCGACCTCGGTCTGACCGTCCTGTGTGGAGCGGACGCGCTGGACCGGCCGGTCCGCTGGGCGCACGTGTCCGAGCTGGAGGACCCGACGCCGTACCTGGTCGGCGAGGAGCTGCTGCTCACGGCCGGCGTGCGGTTCCCGTCCGACGTGCCCGCGTACGTCGCCGGGCTCGTGTCCTCGGGCGTCTCGGCGATCGGGTTCGGTGTCGAACCGGAGTTCCCGACGGTGCCGCCCTCGCTGACCGAAGCCTGTGCGGCACAGGGCATGCCGCTGCTGGAGGTGCCACCGTCGACGCCGTTCCTCGCGGTCTCGCAGGCCCTCGGCGCGGTGCTCGCGGAGATCGCCGTGCGGGAGCAGCGGATGCTCGCGGACAGTCAGCGCGCGCTGACCCGTGCCGCGACCCGCGTCCGTCCCGTCGAGTCGGTGCTGACGACGCTCGCCGTCGTGCTGAACTGCCGCGCCGACCTCGTGGACGCCGCGCACGCGCCCGAGGACGTGTCCTCTCTCGTGGCCCGCGTCGCGTCCGGGACGGGACCCCGTTCGGCCTCCGCCCAGGTGGGTGAGGACCACGTGACGCTGGACCCGGTCGAGTCCGCGGTGCTCGTGGTGCGCAGGCCCGCCCCGCTCTCACCCGCCGAACGCGCTGTCGTCGCCGTCGCGCTGGCGCTGCTCGGGCTGCTGCGCCGCGACCTCGAGAGCGAACGCGGGCAGATCGCGCGCCTCGCGGCCTCGGCGTTGCTGCGCACCGAGGTGTCCGGTGTGGAGGAGGTGCTCGGGGCCGGGCCCTACCGGGTCGTGGCGGGAGAGTCGCGGGCGGACCACGACGTGCTCGCGCAGCGGTACGGGCCGCTGGTGTCGAAGGTGGAGGGTGGGTTCCTCGCGCTGGTGGCCGACGGGCTGGACGTGTCCGGGCCGGTCGGGGTGTCCCCGGTCGCCGTGCCCGCGGTGCCTCCCGCTCGCGCTTCGGAACCGGCCGCCCTCCCCGCCGCCGCGATCGGCGCGGCGGTGGCCGAGGCCTCGTCGCTCCTCCCACGAGCGCTCGCCACCGGCGAACCGGCGCTCCCGGCGTCCGATCTGTCCTCTCTGGTGGACCCGGTGGCCGCCCGCGCCTTCGCCCGCCGCGAGCTCGCCGGGCTCCTCGGCCGTCCCGAACTGGTCGGCACGCTGAGGGCCTGGCTCGGCCAGCACGGCAGCTGGGACCGGGCCGCGACGGTGCTCGGCGTGCACCGCAACAGCGTCCGGCACCGGATCTCCCACGCCGAACGCCTGCTCGGTCGTGATCTTGGAACGGCCGACGCGCGGGCATCGCTCTGGCTGGCGCTCCAGTGGCTCGATTAATTCCTTTGCGGCCGGTGTGCGCGGTCCGTCATCATTGTTCACATGATCCGAGCAGATGAATGGGCCGGAGCGCCCTCCAAGCCGTGACCTGCTAGTTCACTTTCTTCTATTTCTGCGAGCATTTTAGTTTCAATGCTCGTTTCAGGCGTGTTCGTCCAGTGGTCAGGACGTCGGACTCTCAATCCGGAAACACGGGTTCGATCCCCGTACGCGCTACGTGGCCCGGTCTTCGTGGGGTGGACCGGGCCCTCCCGCGGGACGGTCCATGTCAGACGGACCCAAAGAATCTTCGAAAACTTCGCCCGAATGGTCTAGGCGCCAGTTACGCTCTGCGAATGGCTGCGGTCCCCGCCTTCGCACGCTACGAGGTCGACGTACGTCGGCCGAACGCCGCGCGCATCCATGACTTCTACCTCGGCGGCGCGCACAACTACGCAGCCGACCGCGCGTTCGCCAAGCAGGCGGTCCGGATCGACCCCGAGCTGCCGCTCGTGACCCGCGCCCAGCGCACGTTCCTGCGCCAGGCCGTCCGCCACTGCTGGGCGGCGGGCGTGCGCCAGTTCCTCGACCTCGGCTCGGGCATCCCGACGTGCGGTGCCGCGCACCAGACGCTGCCCGAGGCGCGCGTGGTCTACGTGGACTCCGATCCGGTCACGGTCGCGTTCTCCCGTGGACTGTTGCGCGGCGAACCGCGGGCGTGCGCCGTCGAGGCGGACCTGCGTCGTCCCGACCAGGTTCTCCGGCATCCGGGCGTGGTGTCCCATCTCGACCTCCGCGAGCCGTACGCGGTGCTGATGGTCGACGTCCTGCGGTACGTCGACGACACCACCGGGCCGGGCCGCGTCGTCCGCCGCTACCGGCACGCGCTGCCCGCCGGCGGGTTCCTCGTGGTCTCGCACCCCACCCCGGTCGAACAGCTCATGGAGGGTCTGTCGATCGAGGCCCCGGCCGTCGTGCCGGGCGCGTACGCGGGCATCGGGCGCAAGGGCCCGCGCTGACCCCCGGCCCCGAACGTTTGGTCCCTGTGAGGTCGGGGTAGTCCGGCAGGCGACAAGACACGGAGCCTGGAGGGCGACATGACCCACCGCATCAAGGTCGCCGGTCTGCAGCCGGTGCAGTTGCTGGCCGGACTGGCCGGCATCGCGTTCATCGTGTTCGGCGTCGTGGGTTTCACCCGCACCGGGGTCGGCGACTGGGCCGCCCAGTCCTACGTGCTCGGGTTCTCGGTGAACCCGCTGCACAACACGGTGATGGTGGCCGTCGGCGTGCTGGGCCTGCTCACGGCTCTCGGTTCGGGTCTCGCGCGGTTGTACGGCTGGCTGCTCTTCGCCGCCTTCGCCGCGATCTTCGTGTGGGACCTGATGATCACCGGGATCCTCGCCCAGAACCCGGCGGAGCAGTACGGCAACCCGCTGGCGATCAACACGAACGACAACTGGCTGCACCTCGGCATCGCACTGTTCGGTCTGCTGCTCGCGGTGATGCCCGCGCGCCGCAAGCTGGTCGAGGACGAGGAGCCGGTGCTGCCCGAGCCTCGCTCGGAGGCGTTCCGCGGCGAGCGGGACACCACCCCGATCACGGAGCCGTTGCCCACCGCGGCACGGCGCGAGGAGCCGATCACCCACGAACAGGCGGTGGTCGACCCCAAGACCGAGCGGGTGAGCAAGGACAAGATCAAGCATTAGGACCCTGTCCGGCACAGACGCGCCGTGAGAGCCCACATGCGGCTCTCACGGCGCGTCTGTTTCGATGTCGCGATGCCTTCCGAGTTGCTGACCCACGAAGTGCTGATCACGTGGGGGACGGCCGCCGCCGCGTTCCTGGCCGTCGCGCTGCACGGGCTCTGGCGGGTCACCCGCAACGTCATCACCATCGCCCACGAGGGCGGGCACGCGCTGCTGGCCGTGCTGACCGGCCGCCGGCTGAGCGGCATCAAGCTGCACTCCGACACGTCCGGCCTCACCGTGTCCCGCGGCAAGCCGCGCGGGCCCGGCATGGTGCTCACCGCGCTGGCCGGCTACGTCGCGCCGTCGCTGCTCGGGTTCGGTGCGGCCGTGCTGATCACCAACGAGAAGATCCAGCTGATGCTGTGGATCAGCATCGGGTTCCTCGCCGCCATGCTGATCATGATCCGCAACGTGTTCGGCGTGCTGTCGATCATCGTCACGGGCGGCGCGTTCTTCTTCATCTCCTTCTACGCCACGTCGGAGGTCCGCGACGTGGCCGCCTACGTGTTCGCCTGGTTCCTGTTGCTGGGCGGCGTCCGGCCCGTGTGGGAGCTGCAGGTCAAGCGATGGCGGCGGCAGGCTCCCAAGTCCGACGCGGACCAGCTGGCCTGGCTCACCGGCGTGCCCGCGCTGGGCTGGGTCACGCTCTTCGGCGCGGTCAGCCTCGCCGCCCTCGTCGGCGGTGGCGCGCTGCTGCTCGGGCGGTGGTGAGGAACCGTTTTGCGACGGGTGAAATACTGAACTGAACAAGCCGGTGGTCGAGAGGTGGGTTCAGTGCTGCGTGGGGATGTCGGGCTCGAACTGGGCCAGCGGGTCGCGCGGGCGTTGCGCGTCGCCCTGGACGTGGACATCACCGCCGAGGAAGCGCTGATCCGACCGTCCACCCGGGACGGTGCCGACTACCAGTGCAACGTCGCGATGAGCCTCGCCAAGAAGGTCGGCAAGAACCCGCGCGAGGTCGCCGCGCTGATCGTCGAGAACCTGGACTCGCAGGACGCGGTGGAGACCGCGGAGATCGCCGGCCCCGGCTTCATCAACCTGGGGCTGCGCCGCGAGTGGCTCGAGACGCAGACCGCGAGGCTGCTGCGCGACGACCGGCTCGGCGTGCCCGAGACCGAGGAGCCCCGCCGGATCGCGATCGACTACAGCAGCCCCAACGTGGCCAAGGAGATGCACGTCGGCCACCTGCGGTCGACGATCATCGGCGACGCGTTCTGCCGGCTGCTGACCTTCGCCGGGCACGAGGTCATCCCGCACAACCACCTCGGTGACTGGGGCACCCCGTTCGGCATGCTCATCGAGCACCTGACCGACGAGGGCCACGGCGCCGACCACGAGATCAGCGACCTCAACGCGTTCTACCAGCAGGCGCGGCAGAAGTTCGACAACGAGCCGGGCTTCGCGGACCGCGCCCGGCGCCGCGTGGTGCTGCTGCAGGGCGGCGACGAGGCGACGCTCGCGCTGTGGCACGAGCTGGTGGGGGAGTCGCAGCGGCACTTCAACCAGGTCTACGAACTGCTCGGCATCGGGTTGTCGGCACAGGACAACTACGGCGAGAGCTTCTACAACCCGTACCTCGCGGACACGATCACCGAGCTGCAGCAGAAGGGTCTCATCGAGACCAGCGACGGCGCGCTCTGCGTGTTCCCGCCGGGGTTCTCCAACCGCGAGGGCGACCGGCTGCCGCTGATCGTGCGCAAGAGCGACGGCGGGTACGGCTACGCCACCACGGACTTCGCGACCGTGCGGTACTGGGTGCGCGAGCGCAAGGTCGACGACCTGATCTACGTCGTCGGCTCGCCGCAGGCCCAGCACTTCCAGATGATCTTCGCCACCTCGAAGCAGGCGGGCTGGCTCGACGACGCCCACACCGCCGTGCACACCGGGTTCGGCACGATCCTCGGCTCCGACGGCAAGACGATCCGGACGCGCGCGGGCGGCACGATCAAGCTCATCGACCTGCTCACCGAGGCCGTCGAGAACTCGTACCAGGTCATGCCCGAGACCTCCGAAGTGGAGGGTGAGGAGAAGGACGAGCTCGCCCGCACGCTCGGCATCGGCGCGGTGAAGTACGCGGACCTCTCCAGCGACCGGGAGAAGGACTACGTCTTCACCTGGGAGAAGATGCTCGCCAAGACCGGCGACACGTCGGTGTACATCCAGTACGCCAACGCACGCACGCTCTCCATCGCCAGGAAGGTCGGGCGTGAGGCCCCCGCGGACGCTCCGCTGGTGCTGCGGGAGAAGGCCGAACGCGATCTGGCGCTGAAGCTGTTGCAGCTGCCCACGGCCGTCCAGGCGGCCATCGACGAGCTCGCGCCGCACAAGCTCACGACCTACCTGTTCGAGACGGCCACGGCCCTGTCCACCTTCTACAACGAATGCCAGGTGGCGAAGGCGGAGACCCAGGAGTTGCAGGACTCCCGCCTGCACCTGCTCACGCTGACGTCCCGGGTGCTCACGCTCGGTCTGTCTCTGTTGGGAATCGGGGCACCCGAACGGCTGTAACAGGTTTATCCCTGGTCAGGCCTCGGGTACGCAGTGATCGCAACTCTTCTTCCCCCTAGTCTCCCGGGAGTCGCGATGACCTGCACGACCCGTCTGCCCAAGCCGGTCACCGAGGTGTGGGACTGGCAGATGGAGGGCCTGTGCCGGGGGGAGAACAGCGCGATCTTCTTCCACCCCGACAACGAACGCGGCTACGCGCGGGCAGCCCGTGAGGACAAGGCGAAGGCGATCTGCGGGCACTGCCCGGTGCTCGCACAGTGCCGCGCCCACGCGCTCGAGGCCCAAGAGCCGTACGGCGTGTGGGGCGGCATGGGAGAGGACGAACGGCGCCAGATCGTCAACGCGGCCCGGCGCCGGATTCGTGCCTACGCCTCTTCCAACACGTCCCGGAGCTGACGCAGCGTCTTCGCGAGCAACCGCGAGACGTGCATCTGGGAGATGCCGACCTTCTGCGCGATCTGGGTCTGGGTCATGTTGCCGAAGAAGCGCATGACCACGATCTTGCGTTCGCGCTCGGGCAGCTTCTCCAGCAACGGGTGCAGAGCCTCGCGTTGCTCGATCATCGCGATCTCGGGGTCTTCCTCGCCGATCGTCGATCCCAGCGAGATCGACGAGTCCTCCGACATCAGCATGTCGTCCAGAGACGCGCTCTGGTAGGCGTTCCCGGCCGCGAGTCCTTCGTGGATCTCCTCGCGGGACAGACCCAGGTGCTCGGCCAGTTCCGACGGTGTCGGCGCGCGGCCGAGCGACTGAGACAGGCGCGACGTGCCCGCGTTGATCGCCAGGTGCAGCTCCTTGAGCCGCCTCGGCATCCGCACCGACCAGCTGGAGTCGCGGAAGTACTTCCGGACCTCACCCATGATCGTCGGCACCGCGAACGACAGGAAGTCGCTGCCGCGGTCCGGGTCGAAGCGGTCGACCGCGTTGATCAGGCCCACCGTCGCGACCTGCACCAGGTCCTCGTGCGGCTCGCCGCGGTGACCGAACCTGCGGGCGATGTGCTGGGCGACCGGCAGGTGCTCGGTGACGAGTCTGTCCCGCAACGTCTCGCGCTTGGCGCCCGCGGGGGTCGCCGCGAGCTCGGCGAACAGCGGAGCCAGGTGGTCGTAGTCACCGGACCGGGACTTCTTCTCCTCGGCCTTGGGCTCTTCCGCTTCCGTCTCGGTCTCCGCCGTCTTGGTCGCCTCTTCCGCCCCGGTCACGCATCCACCGCCCCTGCCGTCGACTTGACGAGGTCGATGTGCACCACGAATCCCTCGGACTCCTCGACGTTGGTCCGCACCGAGTCCACGAGCGCGGTCAGCACGCGCCAGCCGAAGCTGGCCTCGTCCGGACCGGCCGCGGACTTCGCGGAGACCTTCGCCGACACGTGCACGGCATCCTTGTCGTCCACCGCGAAGTGACAGCTGAGCACCGCGTCCTGGGCCGCCAGCGTGATCAACGTCGAACACGTCTCGTCCACGGCGAGCTTCAGGTCCTCGATCGAGTCGAGGTCGAAGTCCTGCCGCATCGCGATGTCCGCCGCGACCGCGCGCACGATGGACAGCTGCGTGGGGTCCGCCGCCATCCGAAGCTCGACGCCTGACAATTGAGTCACAGCCACCTCGTAGTCCGTTCTGCTTAAGGACGGCACATCATTGCCGTACCCGAATCGATCTCATTTCACACGTGTACTGGTCGCGTGCCCAGGGAAGTCACCTGGTGAAGCCCACTCAACCGGAGGAGCGCTGTGCTTGTGCACGAGGATTTCCTTGCCCTCCGATTCCCGGCCGACGCGCACGAGGTGGCACCTGTGCGGCGCCAGCTTCGCGAATGGCTGCACGATGCCGGTTTCGGTGAGGACGAAGCGAGCGATCTCGTCCTCGCTGTCAGCGAGGCCGTCAACAACTCGGTGGAACACGCCTACCCCGGGGCCGCACACGGCACCGTGGAGGTGCGTGGCCGCTTCGAACTGGACGGTTCCGCCCACGTGGACGTCACCGACCACGGCCAGTGGCGCGTGCCGCCGCCGGCCATGACGATGCGAGGGCGGGGCTTCCTGCTCATGAGGGAGAGCGTGGACGAGGTCGAGATCGACCGCAGTGCGAGCGGGACGACCGTCCGCCTGCGTCGAGCCCGGTCGCCCGTGCTGCCCGCGGCCGGGGCGGCGCCCGAGTGCGACGTCCAGATCCACGAGACCTCCTCCGGCGTAGTAGCGGTCGTGCGCGGGAACGTGCCCAGCGTGGACGCTCCTTCGTTGCGCCGGGTGCTCACCACGGCGGCGCGCGGAGGAACCGTGCCGCTGACCGTCGACCTCAGCGGTCTCGGCGCGGAGAGGAGCGGAGTGGAACAGGCCCTCCACGACGTCGCCGAGGCGCTGGGCGCGGCGGGCAACCGCCTCACCGTCCGGAGGAACTAGCCCAGTGCCGAGTCGACGGAGTCGTGCAGGCTGAAGACCTCACCGAGACCGGTGGCCTCCAGAGGGCGCGTCACGGCCCGTGCCTTCGCCACGATCTTGAGGGTGGCCTCCTGCTGCTGCGCGAGCCTTGCCGCCTCGACGAGCACGGCCAGTCCGGCGGAACCGAGGAAGGTCACGCTCGACATGTCGACCACGAACACGCCGCCGTCACCGAGGCCGTTGACCAGTGCTTCACGCAACGCGGGCGCGGACACCATGTCGACCTCGCCGGACACGGCGAGGACGGTGACTCCAGGCGCCGGCTGCCGCACCTTCAGCTCGATCTGCTCCGCACGTGGGTCCTGCACAGTCACCGAAGTACTCCCTCTCGCAAACAGGGAGCCGCCACGCAGCGGCTCCGGACGCGGCTGCTGGCTCAACCGCTGCGGCCACCACCGTACGGGAGCGGCCGCCCAACAGGACAGGTCGAGCAGTCGGTACCCGGACAATGGTCGGTTCAAACGCCCGCTGCCGGATTCTCCGCGAGTTTTCTCAGGCCCGCAGCGCCGCCCACAACCGCTCGGCGACCTCACGGGCGGCGTCCGGAGGGGTGGCGACCTCGTCGGCGCCGTCCTCCAGCGTCCCGCCCGCGGCCAGCACCAGCGCCGTCGCCACGTCCCGCAGCTTCACGTTGGCGTGCTGGCTCGTCCTGACCAGCAGTTCGAAGGCGTCACCGGGGGTGCAGGACCGGGCACCCATCACCAGGCCCTTCGCCTGCTCGATGGTGCGGCGGTGCTGCACCATCCGCACCATCTGGTCGGCCCGCAGGACCTCGCCCGCGCAGAACTCGATCACCGCGGCCGCCGTCGCGACGAGCGGCTCGATCTCCTCGATCGCCGCCAGGTCCTCGACCGTGGGCGCGTGCGAGAGGTAGACCGTCAGCACCACCGGGCCGCTGTCGCCCCAGCTGCCGGGGACCGCGACCACGTGCCTGCCGGCCACCTGAGCGGACACCT
This sequence comes from Lentzea sp. NPDC055074, assembly GCF_053608005.1. Lineage (NCBI taxonomy): Bacteria > Bacillati > Actinomycetota > Actinomycetes > Pseudonocardiales > Pseudonocardiaceae > Lentzea > Lentzea sp. NPDC055074. The sequence continues at coordinate 150,793 of NZ_JBSGUQ010000020.1, read as the reverse complement.
GCCGTTCGCCGCGCGAGGCGTCGACGAGCGGTCCCTCGCCGCTCGTCAGCTGCTCGTCGTCCAGCTCCTCGGCGACACCGACAGCGCGCAACGACGTGCCGTCGGGCCACACGCTGAGCCCGACTCCCTCGCAGCCGTCGAGCTGCGAGCACAGGTGCTCCATCAATCTCGAGATGAGCTCCGTTCCGAATTTCACCTGGTCCACGCGCTGATATTAGGCCCGGCCGATCCCAGGTGGACGTTGTGCGGTCATCGGCGTACGACGAACGGTTGCGCAGGCAAGGACCGCGAGTTCCGTTCCGCTTCGGGCCCGAACAGCTCGGCGCGCGGATTGATCCACCCGTCGCTTGGGACCCAGAACACACGAGTGTTCTGAACCACAGTCCGACAGAATTCGTTTCAAGGGATAACGCCGGAGCCCCGGTACGCGACATCCCTGATGTCACGAGAGGACAGAAATGAGAACCGCCATGGAAACCCAGCCGCAGCAGGACGCAGAGTCCGACTCAGCGCTGCCGACCACGCCGTGCAGCGTGGTGTGGAGCCGGGGTCACGCCTACGTGCTCGAGGGTTTCCGCGCTCGCTGGGTGGGCCGCGACGACCGGGGCCGCCCGCACGCCATCACCGGTGCCGAGATGCAGCGCCGGGGCTGGACGCTCACCCACTCCGCCTGAGCGGGACCGCGAACCGAACGAAGAACGACCGCACTCCCGCAACCAGTCGCACAGCGTGCCGTGACGCCATCCGGCAGCCCATGCGCAGTCACTCGTTTAGAGTGCGGGTGTGCGTGATCCGGCTGATCGCCTGCTGACGATTCCGAACCTGCTCAGCGTGCTGCGGCTGGCCGGTGTCCCGCTGTTCCTGTACCTGTTGCTCGGACCCCGCGAAGACGGCTGGGCGCTGCTCGTCCTCGTGTTCGCGGGTTTCTCCGACTGGCTCGACGGCAAGCTCGCGCGCTGGCTCGACCAGACGAGCAGGCTCGGCACGCTGCTCGACCCCGCCGCCGACCGCCTCTACGTGTTCTGCACGCTGCTGGCGTTCGTGATCAGGGACATCGTCCCGCTCTGGGTCGCCGTCGTGCTCGTGAGCCGCGAGATCGTCGTCGGCGTCTGCCTGCTGGTCCTGCGGTACCGGGGCTGGGGCCCGTTCGAGGTGACCTACCTGGGCAAGGCCGCGACCTTCAACCTGCTCTACGCCTTCCCCCTGCTGCTGCTCGCGCAGGGGGACTCGGCGTGGGCCCAGGTCGCCCTGCCGTTCGCCTACGCGTTCACGGTCTGGGGCGGAGCGCTCTACCTGTGGTCGGCGCTGCTGTACGTCTACCAGTTCTTCCTGGCCCTGCGGGGTACACCTCGCACGGTCGCGTGAAAAGATCACCCCATACAGGTTGAGCACGAGGAGCGCAGTCAGTTGATTCCCGAGGAGCTTCGTTACACCGAGGAGCACGAGTGGATCGCCAGCACAGGCGAGAACACCGTGCGCGTCGGCATCACCGACTACGCCCAGGAACAGCTCGGTGACGTCGTCTTCGTCCAGCTGCCCGAGGTCGGTCACACCGTGGCGGCGGGTGACACGTTCGGCGAGGTGGAGTCCACCAAGAGCGTCTCCGACCTCTACTCGCCGCTCGACGGTGAGGTCGTCGCCATCAACGACGCGTTGGTCCAGACGCCCGACTCGGTGAACAGCGATCCGTACGGCGAGGGCTGGATGGTCGAGATCCGGTTGAACGACCCGGAGGCGCTGGAAGGCCTGTTGGACGCGGACGCTTACAAGGCGTTGGTGGAGAAGGAGTGACGTCGATCTTTCGCCGGATCTTCGGCCGGAAGGGGAGCCGCGCTGAAGGCGGTGACCCCAACGCGATAGGTTTTACCGGAAGTGACGGATCCAGCAGCAGGAGGAGAGCTCAGGTGAGCACGAACGACGGCCCAGGCGTTCCGCCGGAGCAGTCCCCGGAGCGGACCTCCGTCTTCCGGGCGGACTTCCTCCAGGAGATGGAAGGCGGCGCCGAGGCGCCCGCACAGGAGCCGGCCGTTGCCGGTGTTGACGCCCTTCCCGCCGGTTCCGCGCTGCTCGTGGTCAAGCGCGGTCCGAACGCCGGATCCCGGTTCCTGCTGGACCGAGACACGACGAGCGCCGGGCGCCACCCCGACAGCGACATCTTCCTGGACGACGTGACGGTCTCGCGCCGGCACGCCGAGTTCCGCCGGGAGAGCGGCGAGTTCGTCGTCATCGACGTGGGCAGCCTCAACGGCACCTACGTCAACCGCGAGCCGGTCGACCAGGCCGTCCTCGCGAACGGTGACGAGGTCCAGATCGGCAAGTTCCGCCTCGTCTTCCTGACGGGTCCTGGCTCCGCGGGAGCCTGACGCGTGACGGCCGGGCGGCCACAACGCGGGGACTCGAGCATCGGCGCTGTGCTCGCGCAGCTTCGGGCCGAGTTCCCCGACGTCACCATCTCCAAGATCCGCTTCCTGGAAGCGGAGGGGCTGGTCCGCCCGGCACGCACCGCCTCCGGCTACCGCCAGTTCAGCGTGGCGGACGTCGAGAGGTTGCGGTTCGTGCTGTCCGCACAACGCGACAGGTACCTGCCGCTCAAGGTGATCCGCGAGCAGCTCGACGCCGTGACCGACTCGGCGGCGTCGGTCTCCCGGATCGATCTGCTGGCCCAGACCGGGTTCGGCGCCGACCAGCTGTCCCAGCTGGAACGCGACGGTCTGCTGCGCCCCGGCCCCGGCGGCCGGTTCACCACCGAGGACGTCACCGCGCTCCGCACGATCCGGACGATGACCGGGCTCGGCGTCGAGCGCGAGCACCTGCGCGCGGTCCGCGCAGCAGCGGATCACGAGGTGGTCGTGCTGAAGTCCTTCTCAGATCCCGAGACGATCCGGGAATTGGCAGGCCTCTTCACCTCGTTGCACACGTTGTTGGTGAGAGCGGGCCTGCGCCAGTCCTGATCAGCTGGAGATGTGTGCCTTCTTGATCACGATCTGCCCGAAACGATTGAGCACACGGCCCGCTTGGCGGGTAGCGTCGGACAGGTACGCCGGGGGATGCTCGGGTGTGAAACCGGGTCGTCCCCGAACAAAAAGAGGGAGGCGAGGCCCGATGAGCGAAATGCGCGTCGTCGGCGTGCGGGTGGAGCTGCCCCAGAACCAGCCGATCCTTCTTCTGCGCGAAACCGAGGGCGAGCGGTACCTGCCCATCTGGATCGGCAGCGTCGAGGCCACCGCGATCGCGCTGGAGCAGCAGGGCGTGCGTCCTGCTCGACCGCTCACCCACGACCTCCTCAAGGACGTCATCGGGGCACTGGGCCGCAACCTCGAACAGGTCAGGATCACCGACCTGCAGGAGGGCACGTTCTTCGCGGAGCTCGTGTTCGACGGTGACGTGCGGGTGTCCGCGCGGCCCTCGGACTCGGTGGCGCTGGCGTTGCGCGTGGGCGTCCCCATCCACGCCGAGGAGTCGGTGCTGGCCGAGGCGGGCCTGATCATCCCGGACGAGCAGGAGGACGAGGTGGAGAAGTTCCGCGAGTTCCTCGACTCCGTCTCCCCGGAGGACTTCCGTGGAGCGGATACGTAGGCACTGCGGGGGAGCGGACATCTGAGTTTTCAGGGGTCGCGCTCTGTCTTGTATGGGCGGCAGGTCAGTTCATTCGGATGTCCCTCGATCAGACTACTTACGGTCGTCATGGCCGCTAAACGATCACTAAACGTCACCTGAACGTGCTAGTTCGGGTGACGGTATGACTCTCAACCTCAGGTTGAGGGTCGCAACTCCCCGCGCGTCGCGTTGACCTGCCATCGGACCGGTCTTACCGTCGAACTCGAGTGGACGTCGCCGCTTCACGAGAGTGGACGCGGCGGCTTGACGGTCATGAGTTTCGTGGCCGTTCCGAGGGGAGGCAGGCGTGGTCGAGGAAGCGCCCTTGAGGGCCGAATCCGGGCTGCAGGGTGAACTGTTCCCGGACTCCTCGCTGCCGGACGAGCTCGTCGGTTACCGAGGACCCGCGGCGTGTCAGATCGCGGGCATCACGTACCGGCAGCTCGACTACTGGGCAAGGACCGGGCTGGTCGCGCCGACGATAAGGATGGCGCACGGCTCCGGGAGCCAGAGGCTGTACTCCTTCAAGGACATCCTGGTGCTCAAGGTCGTCAAACGGCTGCTCGACACCGGCGTCTCGTTGCAGAACATCAGGGTCGCGGTCGACCACCTGCGCCGCCGCGGCGTGCAGGACCTCGCGAGGATCACGCTCTTCTCCGACGGCACCACCGTCTACGAGTGCACCTCGCCGGAGGAGGTCGTCGACCTGCTGCAGGGCGGTCAGGGCGTGTTCGGCATCGCGGTGAGCGGTGCGATGCGGGAGATCTCCGGCACGATCCACGAGTTCCCGGCCGAACGTGCGGACGGCGTCGAGATCGCCCCGATGACCGAGGACGAGCTGACCCGCCGGCGTCGCGAGCGCGCCACCGGCTGACCGGCCCGATGACCGTGGCCGACTGGCCGCCGTGAGTGGCCGGTCGGCAGAAGCGCCGCGATCACGCTGATCCCTAGCGTTCACGGCATGACGCACACCCCTTCCTCGCAGGTCGTGAAGGTGCTGGCCGCCGCGGTGCAGCGAGCCGTCCGGCTGGAGTTCGGCTTCCTCGGCACCGAGAACCTGCTGATCTCGCTGATCGACACCATCGGTCCGGGCCGCAAGCTCGGCGTGAGGTCGCTGGCGGCCCAGGCGATGGCGCGGGGGACCGAGCACTGGGCCGGTGACGACGGCGGTGTCGTTCCCGAGTCCCATCCGGACGTCACGGCGCTGATGAGCGCCGCCTGCGACCTGGCCCGCGTGGACACCGTTCTGCCCGTCAGCCGCGCGCTGGAGGACTGTCTCCTCGCCGCTGCCGGCCAGGCGGGCGAAGGCGTGCTGACCACGACCCACCTCTCGCTCGCGTTGCTGGCGCAGGACTCCGGTCGTGCGGCCGACCTGTTCGTGGTGCGCGGTGTGGACGTCGAGGCGACGGCCGACGCCGTGCGAGCCGACGCCGCGCGGCCCTACGCCGAGCAGGAGGAAGCACCCGCCGTGTGGTTGCTGCGCAAGGCGGGAGCCCTGGAGGGCGAGTCCGGCGGCGGGTACGTGCGCTGGCTGACCAAGCTCGTCTCGCGCGGCCAGGGGCTCGGCGGTCCGATGCTGACCGTCGTGCGCAACGAGGCCGAACGGCTCGCGGTCGCCGCACGGCGTGACCTCTCGTCACGGGACCTCGTCGAGGCGGTGCTGACCGTCGACCACCAGCTCGCGGTGGCGGGCCGCAGGCTCAAGGCGGAGTTCGAGACCGGTGGCGCCGCGGCCCTGCGAGAGGCGGGCGTGGACCCGTCCGCGTTGCCCGCGGGCGGCACCGTGGAACGCGCGGTGGAACGGGCGAAGCTCGTCGCCGCCCGGCGCGGGGACGCGGTCGTGGGCACCCGGCACCTGCTCGAAGCGCTCCGCGACGACCCGGCGGACCCGGTCGCACGGGTGCTCACCGGTCTCGGTGCTGAGACGTAGGTCGCGTCCCTAGGGACTACCTGGACTGCCTGCGGGTATTCTTCGCGGGTAGTCGCTGAACTCAGGCGGGAGAGACCGGGCCCCGAGCCCGGCGCCGAAGGAGCAAGTCCCTCCCCGGGAACCTCTCAGGCATCCAGGACCGCTCGAGCGAGACGCCTCTGGAAAGTGGATCCCCCGGGATCCCGCCGACGGTGAAAGCCCAGCCTGTGCAGGTGGGTGAACCTCTCAGGCGCCCGACATCGGGTACGGACAGAGCGGGGAGGGCACCAGGACACGTGTGCCCGCAGCCCCCCGGAGGCGTTTGATGACGCAGGACCGCATTCCGCTCGCCGCTCTCGAGCACGGCACCCCGTTCGCCGACCGCCACGTCGGCCCGCGCCCCGCCGAACTCGCGCGCATCCTCGACGTCATCGGCGTCGGGTCGCTCGAGGAGCTGGCGCAGCACGCGGTGCCTTCGTCCATCCACGAGCGCGACCTCGTGCTGGACCTGCCCGCCCCGGCCACCGAGACCGAGGCGCTCGCGGAGCTGCGCGAGCTCGCGTCGCAGAACCGCCCGATGACGCAGATGATCGGCCTGGGCTACTACGACACCGTGACGCCGGGCGTGATCCTGCGCAACGTGCTCGAGTCGCCCGCCTGGTACACCGCGTACACGCCGTACCAGCCGGAGATCTCGCAGGGCCGTCTCGAGGCGCTGCTGAACTTCCAGACGATGGTCGGCGACCTGACGGGCCTGCCGGTCGCGAACGCGTCCATGCTGGACGAGTCGACCGCGGCCGCCGAGGCGATGACGCTCGTGCGCCGCGCCGGCAAGTCCAAGTCGAACAAGTTCGTCATCGACTCCGACACGCTGCCCCAGACGCTCGCCGTAATCGAGACGCGCGCCGAGCCGCTCGGCATCGAGATCGTCGTCGCCGACCTGTCGCAGGGCATCGAGGGCCTGGGCCTCGGCGGTGACTTCTTCGGCGTGCTGCTGTCCTACCCCGGCGCGTCCGGTGTGGTGCGCGACCAGAAGGCGCTCATCGAGGAGATCCACAACGCCGGTGCGCAGGCCGTCGTCGTCGCCGACCTGCTGGCGCTGACGCTGCTGCGCGCGCCGGGCGAGATCGGCGCGGACGTCGTCGTCGGCACCACCCAGCGCTTCGGCGTCCCGATCGGCTTCGGCGGCCCGCACGCGGGTTACATGGCCGTCCGGTCCGGTCTGGAGCGTCAGCTGCCCGGCCGTCTCGTGGGCGTCTCCGTCGACTCGGACGGCTCGCTCGCCTACCGCCTCGCGCTGCAGACGCGCGAGCAGCACATCCGCCGCGAGAAGGCCACGTCGAACATCTGCACCGCACAGGTGCTGCTGGCCGTCATCGCGTCCATGTACGCCGTCTACCACGGTCCCGAGGGCCTGCGTTCGATCGCGACCCGCGTGCACCGCCTCGCGACCGTGCTCGCCACGGGCCTGTGCGAGGCCGGTCTGGACGTCGTACACGGCGAGTTCTTCGACACCGTCGAGGTCCGCGTCGAGGGCCAGGCCGCGGCGGTCGTCGCGAAGGCTCGCGAGGCCGGCATCAACCTGCGCCTCGTCGACGCCGACGTCGTCGCGATCGCTTGCGACGAGAAGACCACGCGCGCGCACATCATCGCCGTGTGGGAGGCCTTCGGGGTCACCGGGTCCGATGTGGACGCGATCGACGCCGACACCGCCGACGGCATCCCGGCCGACCTGCGCCGCACCTCGGACTACCTGACGCACCCGGTCTTCCACGCGCACCGCTCCGAGACCGCGCTGCTGCGCTACCTGCGCGCGCTGTCCGACAAGGACGTGGCGCTCGACCGCAGCATGATCCCGCTCGGCTCCTGCACGATGAAGCTGAACGCCACCGCGGAGATGGAGTCCATCACCTGGCCGGAGTTCTCGACGCTGCACCCGTTCGCGCCCGTCGAGGACGCCCGCGGTCTGCTGAAGATCGTGTCCGACCTGGAGGCGTGGCTCGCCGAGGTCACCGGCTACGACGCCGTCTCGCTGCAGCCCAACGCCGGCTCGCAGGGTGAGTTCGCCGGTCTGCTGGCGATCCGCGCGTACCACCGCGCGAACGGCAACGCCGACCGCGACGTCTGCCTGATCCCGTCGTCCGCGCACGGCACCAACGCCGCGTCCGCCGTCATGGCCGGCATGCGCGTCGTCGTCGTGAAGTGCGACGACAAGGGCAACATCGACATGGGCCACCTGCGTTCCACGGTCGCCGAGCACGCGGACGACCTGGCCGCGATCATGATCACCTACCCGTCGACCCACGGCGTGTACGAGGACACCGTCCGCGAGGTCTGCGGCCTGGTCCACGACGCGGGCGGCCAGGTGTACGTCGACGGCGCGAACCTCAACGCGCTGATCGGCCTCGCCCGCTACGGCAAGTTCGGTTCGGACGTCTCGCACCTGAACCTGCACAAGACGTTCTGCATCCCCCACGGCGGCGGTGGCCCCGGCGTCGGCCCGATCGGCGTGAAGTCCCACCTCGCCCCGTTCCTGCCGAACCACCCGCTGCAGCCGACGGCCGGCCCGGCCACCGGTGTCGGCCCGATCTCGGGCGCCCCGTGGGGGTCCGCGTCGATCCTGCCGATCTCGTGGGCCTACGTGCGCATGATGGGCGGCGACGGCCTGCGCCGCGCCACCCTGACCGCCGTGGCGGCCGCGAACTACGTGGCCCGCCGCCTCGACGAGCACTACCCGGTCCTCTACACCGGCGAGGGCGGCTTCGTCGCCCACGAGTGCATCCTCGACCTGCGCCCGATCACCAAGGCCACCGGCGTGACGGTGGACGACGTCGCGAAGCGCCTCGCCGACTACGGCCTGCACGCCCCGACGATGTCGTTCCCGGTCGCGGGCACCCTGATGGTCGAGCCGACCGAGTCCGAGGACCTGGCCGAGATCGACCGGTTCATCGACGCCATGATCGCCATCAAGCGCGAGATCGACCGCGTCGGCGCCGGCGAGTGGCCCGTCGAGGACAACCCGCTGCGCAACGCCCCGCACACCGCGGCCTGCGTGACGACCGGCGAGTGGAACCACCCGTACACCCGCGAGGAGGCCGTCTTCCCCGCGGGCCAGAGCAGCACGCCGAAGATCTGGCCGCCGGTCCGCCGCATCGACGGCGCGAAGGGCGACCGCAACCTGGTCTGCTCCTGCCCGCCGCTCGAGGCGTACAGCAGCTGACGTGGTTCGAGGGAGAAGGGGCGCACTCGGGGGTGCGCCCCTTTTTCACGCCCCGACGGGGCAGGCGTCGTCGCCGCAGTTCTCGTCGGCGCTCAGACCGGGCTGGTTCAGGTCGTGCTCGAACGCGAAGTGGAAGCAGTCCGGGTGCATCCGCTCGAACAGCTCGAAGTCCTCGGTCTCCAGCTCGACCGTCTCACCGCAACGCTGGCAGATCTGTTCCTCTGACACGGCGCAGATGGTCTCACCCGCGCCGGGCGAACAGCACCGCGCCGTCCTCGCCGTTCTCGCCGAACAGCCACCGCGCCTCGACGGTGAAGCCCGCGTCCCGCAGCCAGCCCGCCACCCGGTCCGGCGGCCGCAGGTGCACGTCCACCCGCATCGGGTGCCCTCCGTAGCCCGTGGTCTTGCGGTTGGTGCGGTCCCCGACGTGGAAACCCAGCTGCAGCAACCCGCCCGGCCGCAGCGCCTCGCGGAAGTGCCCGAACACCACGGGAACGAGCTCGTCGGGCACGTGGATCAACGACCACCAGGCGAGGATCCCGCCGAGCTCACCGCCGATCGGCTCGGTCATCGACCCCACCTCGAACCGCAGCCCGGGGTGGCTCTCCCGCGCGAGCGCGATCATCGCGGGGGAGAGGTCGATCCCGGACACGTCCACACCGAACCCGTGCAGCAGCGCGGTGATGTCACCGGGCCCGCAGCCGACGTCCACGACCGGGCCGCTGACCTCCTCCGCGAACAGCCGCAGCGCCGCCCGCAGGTGCGGCAGGCCGTCGAGCAGGCCGCGCGTGAGGTCCGCGTAGCTGACCGCCACCGTGTCGTAGGAGTCGCGCGTGTCCGCCAGCCAGTCGCTCACAGCCGAGGAAGTTACTCCTCGAACGGCTCCGGCCGGTGCCGACCGAACAACGCCAGCGACGAGATCCACACGTCCGGATCGCCGTCCCACGGCAGCGCCTTGATCTGGTCGGCCGACCGCCGCCCGCCGATGGCCCGCATCAGCTCGAACGACGTCGTCCGCAACGTCCCGGCCGGCTCGCCGTGCCCGAGCACGCGGTCCCCGTGCTCCAGCGTGATCCGCAACGCGGGCACGTCGTTCTCCCGCATCCGCTGGTCGAGCTCCTGCAACGGCCGCACCAGCGCCGCCCGCACCTCGACGCCGTCCCGGTCGCCCGGAACCCCCAGCGCCGCACGGAGGTCGTGCTCGTGCGCGACCACCTCCGAGACCAGGACCGGCCCCATCGGCGTGTCGAACAGGTCCGCGGCGAGGAGGAGGTTCGCGTCCCACTCGGCGAAGGCGTCGGCGAGCGAGTTGTCACGGCGGTCGCGCACCTGCCGTTCGCCCCACTCGCCCGACTCGACGCCGTCGAACCGGCGGTCCGCGAAGTCGCGCAGACCGCCGGCGAGGTGCGCCACCACGTCCTTGACCGACCAGCCGGGCGTCGCCGGCACGGGCGTCTGGGGATCGCGTCCCTCGACGAGCGAGGTGATCCGGGCCTTGGCCGCGACGTAGGTGGGGGCGTTGGTCATCGTCAGACCTCGTACTCCAGGGTGTAGGTGCCGCTGCCATCCTCCGCCCAGTCCACCGACACCGCACCTCGCGCGTTCAGGTACCTCCCGGTGCCGTCGACGACCTCGATGACGGCCTCCACAGAGGACCGGTACGCGCCGACGTGCCGCAGCACCAGCGTGCCCTCGTCCGTCGTGATCTCCTCCAGCGCGGTCGTCCACGCCACGTTCTCGCCGTAGTACATGAGGTACCGGCAGCTGCCGACGCCGCTGACGTCACCCGCGTACCCGAACCGCACGTGCGCCTCGGTGAGCTTGCGTCCCTCGACGTCCTGGTAGGACCGGCCGTCCCAGGTCTTCTCGTCCCAGCTCTTCACTTCGATGGTTCCGGTTGCCTTCATGGCGCCCACTCTGCTGGTAATTCCTGACAGATCGTGTCAGGTTCATCCCATGAAATCCGGCAGGCTCCTTCAGGTCCTCCTGCTCCTGCAGTCGAGGGGCCGGATGACGGCCGACGAGCTCGCGCAGGAGCTGGAGGTCTCGCCGCGCACGATCTACCGCGACGTCGAGGCCCTGAGCGCGTCCGGCGTCCCGATCTACGCCGACCGCGGCCCGGCGGGCGGCTACCAGCTGGTCGACGGCTACCGCACCCGGCTGACCGGCCTCACCACCGACGAGGCGCAGTCGCTGTTCCTCGCAGGGCTCCCCGGACCCGCGCAGGCGCTGGGGCTGGGGGAGTTCGCGGCCGCCGCCCAGCTGAAGCTCCTCGCCGCGCTGCCCACGGAACTGCGGTCGCGCGCCGAGCAGATCCGCCAGCGCTTCCACCTCGACACCCCGACGTGGTTCCGCGGCGACGAACCCACCGAGCACCTCGCCACGATCGCCGACGCCGTGTGGGAGCAGCGCAGGATCCGCATGACCTACCAGCGCTGGGGCAACCAGACCGTCGACCGCGAGGTCGACCCGTACGGGCTCGTGCTGAAAGCGGGCACCTGGTACTTCGTCGGCAGCGGCCGCACCTACCGCGTCTCGCGCGTGCTCACCCTCGAAGCCACACCGGACACGTTCGACCGCCCGGAGGACTTCGACCTCGCGCGGTTCTGGGCCGAGTGGTCGGAGCAGTTCGAGGCCCGCATGTACGGCGAGCGCGTCACCGTCCGCATGACCCGCCAGGGACTGGACAAGTCGCAGTACCTGCTCAGCGGGTACCAGGCGCGCGTGATCCGGGAGCTCGCACCGGAACCGGGCCACGAGTTCGGCTTCCCGACCGAGTCGTACCGGCACGTCGTCGCTGACCTGCTCAAATTCGGCGCGGACGTGGAAGTGCTGGCACCAAACGAGGTGAGGCACGAACTCGTCGCGACAATCAAGGCGATGCACGACGTCTACAACGGTGCGAAGCTACCCGCATGGTTCCGCTGATCTCGTTGAACAACGGAGTTCGGATCCCTCAACTCGGCTTCGGCGTCTACCAGGTGCCGGAGGACCAGGTGGCCGGTGCGGTCACGACGGCGATCGAGGCCGGCTACCGCAGCATCGACACGGCCGCGGCGTACGGCAACGAGTCCGGAGTCGGCGACGCGATCGCCGGCATCCCCGACCTGTTCATCACGACCAAGCTGTGGAACGCAGACCAGGGCTACGACGCCACGCTGCGCGCGTTCGACGAGAGCCTGCGCCGTCTGCGCCTCGACGTGCTCGACCTCTACCTCATCCACTGGCCCGCCCCGGAACGCGACCTCTACGCCGAGTCGTGGCGTGCGTTGGAACAGCTCTACGCCGACGGCCGGGTGCGCGCGATCGGCGTGTCCAACTTCCACACCCCGCACCTGCAGCGCCTGTTCGACGAGTTCCCGACCACGCCGGCGGTGAACCAGATCGAACTGCACCCGTTGCTGCAGCAAGAAGAGATGCGCAAGGTGCACGTCACCCACCGCATCGTCACCGAGGCCTGGTCGCCGCTCGCGCAGGGCGGCGCGCTGCTGCGCGAGCCCGACATCGCGAGCCTCGCCGAGAAGTACGGCAAGACCCCGGCCCAGATCGTGCTGCGCTGGCACGTCCAGCTCGGCACCGTCGTGATCCCGAAGTCCGTCACGCCCTACCGGGTCAAGGAGAACATCGACATCTTCGACTTCGAACTGGCCCAGGACGACATGCTGGTGATCAACGAGCTCGACAACGGCACCCGCACCGGCCCGGACCCCGACCGCTTCAACGTCGCCTGACCACCCGCGTTCGGTCAGGCCTTGGTCGACAGCACCTGACCGAGCGCGGCCTCCACGCCGTCCACGTTCTCCACCACCGACACCGAACCACCGGTCGTCTGCGCGATGTCCGTCAGCGCCGCCTTGTCCACCTCGCCGCCGATCGCGATGAAGCTGACCGGCAGGTCCGTCCCGTGCAGCTGCGCCTTCAGCGCGTTCAGGTCGATCCCGCCGTCGGAGGTGCCGTCGGTGATCACGACGACCCGGTTGACCCGCCCGGCCACGAACCCGTCGTGCGCCGTCTCGTAGCAGGCCGCCAGCGCGGTGTAGAGCTGTGAGCCGTCCGAGGTCTTCAACGAGTCGATCGACCTGCGCAACGCGTCGCGCTTCTCGCTGACGGGGGCGGTCGCGACCAGTTGCTTGTGCGGCTTCGAGCCGTCGAGGTCGCGGGCGAACTCCCACAACCCGAACGAGCCGGAGACCGACCTGTCGACCTGGCCGCGCAGGGCCGCCTTCACCTTGTCCAGTCTGGGTTTCATCGACGTCGAGACGTCCGTCAGCACCGTGACGACCTGTCCGCCGCGGTCCGCCGACGCCCAGGCCGAGGAGATCTGCTGCGTGGTCGTCGCGTCGGCGCCGACCAGGTTCTCCGTGACGGGGGACCAGGACACGCCCGGCGAGGGCGACGGGCGGTCCTGAGTGGACTCCACCCGCAGGCCGCCCTTCGCGAGGATCGCCTGCTGCGCGGGTTCGGTCATGAAGTCGCGGAACGCCTGCGCCGCACGCACTTCGGCCTCGCCGACCTCGCTGCCGCCGAGCGCGACGTACGGGAAGTCCGCCACCGGCGCCGGTCCGGCGGGCAGCACGCCCACCAACGGCTTCGACGGGGCGTCCTTGCCCGTGTTGTGCTTGAACAGGTCCACTTCGGACACCGGCGTGACGGAGAAGCCCGCCGCGTTGACCGTCGCGCTGTCACCCAGGCGCGCCAACGCGTCGCGCGTCGTCGCCGGCACCTCCGGCGGCACGGTGGCCGCGAGCTTGGAGAGCGCGGCCTTGGCGGCGTCGGATCCGAGCGTCTCGGCGGTGACCGGGCCCTTGCCGCCCGCCAGCGCCGACTGGATCGCGAGCGCGGACGCCGTGTTCGTGGCGGGGTCGGGCATCGCGACGCTGAACCGGCCCCAGGGCTGGCCGAACTTGGTCCAGTCCGTCACCTCGGGCATGTCCGGCCAGCGGAAGTCCTTGAGCACCGGCGCGGCGGCCTCGGGAGCCGCGAGCAGCACCGGTGACGTGCCGACGGACTTCGGCGCCGAGCCGACCAGCTTCGCGTTCAGCGCGGACAGCCGGTTCGCCCAGAGCGTCGAGTCGGGCAGCCACGCGTGCGGGCGCTTGCCGAGCTTCTGCTCGTCCCAGGTCGTCGTCAGGCCTTCGAGCACCGCGGAGGAGTCCGCGGAGGTCACTTCGATGGCGATGCAGTGGTCGTACACGACGGGCCTGGTCGCGCTGTAGGCCTGTGCGACGTCCCTGACGGCACCGGCGACGCTGGGCGTCACCGACACGCGCAGGACGGAGTCACCCTCGCTGCAGTCCTGCGCCAGCGCCTGGGAGCGCTTGTCGAGGATGTCGCCCGCCCAGGACAGCGCGAGCCAGCTGAGGCCAAGCAGCACCACGAGCACAACGATCAGCACGGGCCATTTGGCGATTCCGCGCTTCACCTTCGCCCGCAGAGTGCGGTGTCGAGACATCGATCCCTCACAACTACTCAGCGGCCCCCGACGACCGCCAATCACGCTAACAGGTGAACTCGGTCAGCAGAGTGAAGTCACTTCAAGTATCGATCGGCACACGACGATGATCCGTTCTCGCAACGGTCGCGCCCGTTCGGCGAACTCCGCCTGCCGCCGCACGTACTCGGCGCGCCCCTCCGGCGACTCGATCCGCACCGGTCCGTAGCCCAGTTCCGCCAGGTCGTAGGGGGAGGCCTGCATGTCGAGTTCGCGCACGTCAGCGGCCAGTTCGAAGCAGTCGGCCACCAGCGCCGACGGCGTCGCGGGCTCCAGTTTGTACGCCCACTTGAACAGGTCCATGTTCGCGTGCAGGCAGCCCGGCTGTTCGTTCTGCAACTGTTCGTCGCGAGTGGGCTGCAGAGCGTTACGCGGCCGAGCGGGTGGCGTGAAGAACCGGAACGCGTCGAAGTGCCCGCACTGGATCCGGCTCGCGTCGACGACCTCGTCGGTGCCCTCGCTGCCGAGCCTGAGCGGCCACGCGTTGTGCCGGACCTCCTCGGGCTGCTGCCGGTAGACCATGGCCCACTCGTGCAGCCCGAAGCAGCCGAGGCGAGCGGGGCGGCTCAACGTCGCCGTGAGCAGCCCCTGCACGAACTCCAGCGTCTTCGCGCGTTGCCCGACGAAGCTCTCCACGTCGAGCGTGACGCCCTCGTCCGTGAGCTTGTAGTGCGGGAACTCCAGGTACTCCGCCGCGTCCTCCAGCACGACGCCGGGACCCGGATGCCAGCGTTCGAGCCGCACAGGCCGATGGCTGTAGTACGTGAAGAGGAAGTCGATGACCGGGTGCTTCTCCTTGCGAAGCTTCCGCTCCTGGTGCGGTCCCGTGAACCGGCGCATGCGCTCGACGTGCGAGTCGCGCAACTGGTGCCATTCGGCTCGGGTCAGGACCTCCACGGGCGGTTACCGTACGCGAATGGTGAAGAGCAACGCCTCCACGGTCGCCCAGTACCTCGCCGAACTGCCTGATGAGCAGCGTGCCGAAGTCGAGACCGTGCGCGACGTCATCCTCGCCAACCTGCCCGGCGGCTACGTCGAGATGATGGACTGGGGCCTGATCGTCTACGCGGTGCCGCTGGAGGTGAGCGGCCCGACGTACAACAAGAAGCCGCTGCTCTACGTGGCGTTGTCCGCCCAGAAGCGCTACTTCTCCGTCTACCTGACCACCGTGATGGAGGAGTTCGAGGAGTCGTTCCGCGCCCGGTGGGCGGCAACCGGCAAGAAGCTCGACATGGGCAAGGCCTGCGTGCGCTTCAAGCGGGCGTCGGACCTGGCGCTCGACATCATCGGCGACGAGGTGGCGCGCCTGTCCGTGCCCGAGTTCGTCGGCTGGCACGCCGAGAACAGGGCTAGAGCGGTGGCACGAGCCCGGTGAACGTCCGCGCGCCGTTGCAGTGCGGGCACTCCCGCCCGTTGTCGACGGTCCGCGGCGCACCGCCGATGATCGCCAGCGTCGGCGCGGCGATGTAGCTCGCACCCCCGCACAGGTGGCACACCGTGCGCGGTTCGGGGGTGAC
This sequence comes from Lentzea sp. NPDC055074, assembly GCF_053608005.1. Lineage (NCBI taxonomy): Bacteria > Bacillati > Actinomycetota > Actinomycetes > Pseudonocardiales > Pseudonocardiaceae > Lentzea > Lentzea sp. NPDC055074. The sequence continues at coordinate 135,059 of NZ_JBSGUQ010000020.1, read as the reverse complement.
GGCGAAGAGGTCGTCCGGGTCTTCCTCGTCCTCGAAGTCGTCGTCCTCGGCGAACTCGTCCTCGTCGTCCTCACTCATGCTGCCCAACCTAGTGGGTCAGTTCCGCCGCACGAGTCAGCGACTCAGTTGTGGCTTCTTCGCCACAGTGCGCGCACACGACCCGTGGCTCCAGCACGGCGCCGCACGAGTGCTCCCACACGAGGGGCAGCGGCCCCTCCGTCACGTACGTGTCACCCCACTCCTTGAGCGTCAGCATCACGTTGTGCAGCGCGCGCCCCGAGTCCGTGAGCAGGTACTCGTGCCGTGGCGGGTGCTCGGAGTACTGGTGCTTCTCCAGTACGCCGGCGGCGACCAGCTTCTTCAGGCGCACGGTCAGCACGTCGCGGGAGGCGCCGGTGTTCGCGGCGATCTGGTCGAAGCGGGTGCTGCCGAGGAAGACCTCGCGCAACACCAGCAGTGACCAGCGCTCGCCCACGACCTCCAGCGCGTTCGCGATGGAGCAGGTTCGAGGGGTCATGTGACCATCCTAGCAGTGAGTTGGCAAATCCAACTGACTGGCGCTACCGTGAGTTGGGAAATCCAACTTAGGAGGTAGCGATGAGCTTCGACGGTGCAGTGGTGCTGGTGACCGGGGCCAACCGAGGGCTGGGCAGGGCGTTCGCGCAGGAGTTCGTGAAGCGCGGGGCGAAGGTCTACGGCGGTGCGCGCAACCCGGAGTCCGTGGTGGACGAGGGCGTCGTGCCGGTCCGGCTGGACGTGAGCGACGACGAGTCCGTCGCCGCCGCGGCCAAGGAGCTCGGGGACGTCACGATCGTCGTCAACAACGCCGGCGTGACCGGCCCCGGCGCGGGCGTGGACAGCATCAAGGCGGAGTTCGAGGTCAACTTCTACGGCGTCGTGCGCACGACGGACGCGTTCGCGCCCGTGCTGAAGGCCAACGGCGGCGGCACCCTCGTGAACGTGCTGAGCATCCTGTCGTGGCTCGGCTACCCGGCCGCGCGCGGCTACGCGGCCTCCAAGGCGGCGGCCTGGTCGTTCACCAAGTCCACGCGGGACGCGTTGCGGGAGCAGGGAACCCGCGTGGTCGGCGTGCACGTCGGCTACATCGACACCGACATGGCGGCGCACATCGACGGCCCCAAGGTCAGGCCCGAGGACGTCGTGTCGCAGGTGCTGCGGGCGATCGAGAACGGTGACGACGAGGTGCTCGCGGACGAGGGCACCCGCGCGGTGAAGGCGTCGCTCGCGTCCTGAGGCGGCCGGCTCAGGAGCGCCGCAGCTCCCAGACGACGTCCACCCCGACGCGGTTGCCGATCGCGGGTTCGCGCGGCGGCGTGAGGCGGTCGATCTCGGTGAACCCGAGGCGCCGCGGCACACCGCCGCTCGCGACGTTGGCCTCGTCGTGCCAGATCTGCACCCGGTCCACGCCGTCCAGCGCGAACGCGAACTCGACCAGTTCCGCGGTCGCCGCCGTGACATGACCCCGCCCGGTGTGAGCGGGATGCAGCCAGTAGCCGATCTCGACGACTTCCGGCTCCTTGCTGCGGTTCGCCGTCACCACACCGATGATCGCGCCGTCGACCGTGATGGCGTGGGGGAACAGCGTCCCGCGTGCCCAGCCTTCCGCGGCGTCGGCGAGGAACTCCGCGAGCATCGTCTCGTCGTAACCGCCGGCCGCCCAGGGCATCCACGCCCGCAGGTGCGGGAGCGATTCCGTGACGACCCGGAGCAACTCCTCCGCGTCGGCGTCAGTCACCCTTCGAATCTTCATACCTCACCTTGTACCGCAGGTGTGTGACCGAGCTCGACTCGATTACCGACACCGGACCCTCCAGCGCGTACCCCTTGCCGGGCGCGAAGAACGGCGTCCCTCCACCGAGGATCACCGGCACCAGGTCGAGGAAGATCTCGTCCACCAGGCCCGCGTCCAGGGCCTGCCGCGCGATCTCGCCGGAGTTCAGGCCGACGGCCTTGTCGCCCGCGTGCTTCCGGGCCACCGCGACGGCTTCCTCGATGTCGCCGTTGATGAACGTGAAGTGCTCGTTGTCCTCCAACGGCCGATGGGTGAGCACGACGGTGTGCACGCCCATCGGGTGCTGGCCACCCCAGCCATCGGTGAAGTCGTAGAGCTTGCGCCCGACCACCAGCGCGCCGGTCGCCTGGATCATCCCGCCGTAGTACGCGGCGCTGGCCGGCGTGAGGTGGACGGTCATCGCGCCCGTGGGCATCGTGAACGCCACTTCGCCCGCCTCGTACCAGGCGAACAGCCTGTCGAACCCGGAGAAGTCCGGCCCCGAGACGTAGCCGTCGATCGAGGTGCTGGCGCCCGTGTAGACCTTGCTCATCCTGTGCCTCCCTGTGGGTCTGTCTGTCCTTCACAGGGACGTCGATCGGGAGCCGCGGGCGTCGACAGGTCCCGGCGCGCGCATACCGGGCTCAGCCGATGGGGTCGGGCAGCCGCGTGACCTCGTAGTCGCAGTCGAGGACGTCGCCGGTGGCCGGGTCGCGCAGCTCGACGCGCCACCTCGACGCGAACTGGTCCACGCCGTGGTGCATCGGGATCGTGCCGGACAGCAGCACGGTGCCGGGCCGCAGCAGGTCGAGGTAGCGCAGTCGCTCCACCCAGTACTGCGGGGTCAGCAGCTCGGCGAGCGTGCCCCGCTGGATCTCCACGCCGTCCGCCCACGCGGTCAGCTCGATCGAGTCGATCCGCCCCGCCACCTCGGACAACCGCCACGCCCTGCGGCCCAGCACGTCCGGCCCGGCGTTCTTGCTCCACGCAACGCCGTGGACTTCCAGCGCGCGGTCCGTGTGGTCGCATGCGACGGTCAGTAGGACGTCGTCGTCGGTGACGACCAACGCCCACTCGGCCTCGCCCGAGGTCCGGCCGTGCTGCGCGGGAACCGCCGAGGTCTGCTGCGCGAGGTACGGCGAGACGGGGTAGAGGCTCGGCGTCACGGACGGCGCCGGCACGCCCAGCTCGGCGAGTTCGCGCACGTGAGCGGCCACGTCGTCCTGGCTGCGACCTGCGTAGCCGCCGTTGAGCAGGGTCGTCACGGCGACCTCGGCGACGGTGCCGTCGGGGAGGTCGAACTGCAGCGCGGCGAGCTGTGTACGAACGGTAGACATGCGGTACTCCTTGCGCATACGAGTTGTATACAGGCAGTATTACGCCATGCCGCCCGATACGACAAACGCAGGCTCAGCGACGACGGCACCGGACGTGCCGCGCTCGGCCCTGGTGCGTGCCTTCGTGGCCTCGCTCTCCGGTACCGCCCTGGAGTGGTACGACTTCGCGATCTACAACGTCGCCGCGGCCGTCGTGCTCGGCCCGTTGTTCTTCCCGAGCGAAGAACCCCTCACCGCGACGCTGCTCGCGTTCTCGACCTACGCCGTCGGCTACCTGTCCCGGCCGCTGGGCGGGTTCCTGTTCGGCCGCCTCGGCGACAAGATCGGCCGCAAACGCGTGCTCGTCACGACGTTGCTGATCACCGGTATCGCGACGCTGCTCATCGGCCTGTTGCCGACGCACGCCGCGATCGGCCCCGCGGCCGGTGTGCTGCTCGTGCTGCTGCGGTTCGCGCAGGGCGTCGGCCTCGGTGGCGAGTGGGGCGGCGCGGTGCTGCTGTCCAGCGAGTACGGCGACCCGAGGCAACGCGGTTTCTGGGCGAGCGCGGCCCAGATCGGCCCGCCCGCCGGCAACCTGATGGCCAACGGCGTGCTCGCCCTGCTCGGCGTCGCGCTGTCGGACGCCGCGTTCATGTCGTGGGGCTGGCGCGTCGCGTTCCTGCTGTCCGCGGTGCTCGTGATCTTCGGCCTGTGGATCCGGGTGAAGCTGGAGGAGACCCCGGTCTTCAAGGCGATCGAGGCCCGCGGCGACCGCCCGTCCGCGCCGATCAGCGAGGTGTTCCGCACCCAGACCCGGCCGTTGGTCGCCGCCGTGCTCTGCCGCGTCGGCCCGGACGTCCTCTACGCGCTGCACACCGTCTTCGTGCTGACCTACCTCACGACCCAGCTGAAGCTGCCGCGCAACGTCGGCCTGATCGCCGTCCTGATCGCCTCGGGCTTCCAGCTCTTCCTGATGCCGCTGGCCGGCTGGCTGTCGGACAAGGTCAACCGGCGCGGGCTCTACGCGGCGGCCGCGGTCTGCGGCGCGGTGTGGCCGTTCGTGCTGTTCCCGCTGATCGACACCAGGTCGTGGCCGCTGATCGTCGTCGGTGTCGTCATCGGCCTGGCGTTCCACGCGTTCATGTACGGGCCGCAGGCCGCGTTCATCGCCGAGCAGTTCACCGAACGCCTGCGCTACACCGGAAGCTCGCTCGCCTACACCCTCGCCGGCGTGATCGGTGGCGCCATCGCCCCGTTGCTCTTCACGGCGCTACTGGCCGGGTTCGGCACGTGGGTGGTCGTCGGCCTCTACGTCACCGTGGCGTGCGTGGTGACGCTCGTCGGCCTCTGGCTCGGCCGCGACCCGCGGCCCGAGGAGCAGGATCAACCGTTGAGCAGCACCTTCAGCGTGGTGTCCAAGTGAGCGGTGATCGCCGCGGTGGCCGCGCCGACGTCCCCGGACTCGAGCGCGGCCACGATCTCGTCGTGCTCGTCGATCACGGCCTGCTGCCTGCCGTGCGCCCGGTACAACGCGACGACACCCGCACGCACCTGCCGTGCGCGCAACCCCTCGTAGGTCTTCGTCAGCAGCTCGTTGCCCGTCGCCGCCACCAGCAGCGCGTGGAACTGCCTGTCGACGTCGATGAACTGCCGCGCGTCCTCGACCAGGAACCGCTGCTGCTCGATGAGCTCCTGCATCTGCCGCAACGGGACCGTGCCCTCGCCCATGGTGCGCTCGGCGGCGTACCGCTCGATGACACCGCGCAGCTCCATCAGCTCGCTGATCTGCCGCGAGGACAACGGTGCGACGTACGCGCCCTTCTTCGGCACGAGCTGCACGAGGTCCTCAGCCGCGAGCAGCAGCAGGGCCTCACGGATCGGCGTGCGGGAGACGCCGATCTGGTTGGCGACGTCCTGCTCGCTGATGAACCGCCCCTGCATCTCGGGGTCTGCGAGGATGGTGTCCTTGAGGAACTCGTAGGCCTTTTCTCTGCCGGACAACGAGTCTGCGGCTTGCATACAACATGTATACCAGAGGAGGATCATGCGCTTCGCGCTTTGCCAGATCAGCTCCACCGCTGATCCGCAGGAGAACCTCGCCACCGTGCGTGCGGAAGTGGCCAGTGCTGCTGCGAACGGCGCACGGGTCGTGCACCTCCCTGAGGCCACTCAATGCCGCTTCGGCGTGTCCTTGAAGCCGGTCGCCGAGCCCCTCGACGGCCCGTGGGCGACGGCCGTCCGCGAGATCGCCGACGAGCACAACGTCGTCGTGGTCGCCGGCATGTTCACGCCGGGCCAGGACGGCAGGGTCACGAACACCACGCTCGTCACCGGCGCGGGCCTGCACCTCGGCTACGCCAAGATCCACCTGTTCGACGCGTTCGGCTTCGCCGAGTCCGACACCGTCACCCCCGGCGAGAAGCCCGTGACGTTCGAGGTCGACGGCACCACGATCGGTCTCGCCACCTGCTACGACGTCAGGTTCCCCGAGCTCTTCCGCACCCTCGCCGACACCGCGCAGGTCATCCTGCTCGGTGCCTCCTGGGGAGCCGGTCCCGGCAAGGCCGACCAGTGGGACCTCCTGGTCCGCGCCCGCGCCCTCGACGCGACCTCGTGGGTCCTCGCCTGCGGCCAGGCCGACCCGGACGCCGACCACGGCTCCGCCCCGACGGGCATCGGCCGCAGCGCCGTGGTCGACCCGATGGGAACCGTGCGCGAACGGCTCGACGGCGCCCCCGGCACGATCCTGTCCGATGTGGACACCGCGCTCGTGGCCGAGGTCCGCGCCAAGCTGCCCGTGCTGGCGAACCGGAGGTTGTGATGCGGGAGGAACACGAGTTCTTCCCGGTGGGCGAGGTCGAGTGGCGGCCGGCCGATCCGGGTGTCACCGAACGGATCCTGAGCCGCGACCCGGACACCACGACCCTCACGAGGATCGCGCGCTGGGAACCGGGCCTCGAGACCACGGGCGTGATCCGCCACGACTACCACGAGGAGGTCTACCTCCTGGAGGGCGACCTCACCGACCTGACGCTGGGCAGGACGTTCCGGGGCGGCGACTTCGCGAGCCGCCGCCCCGGAATGCCCCACGGTCCTTATCGGACGGAACAGGGCTGCGTGATGCTGGAGATCCGCACCGCGCCCCCGGAAACGCCCTAGACCCAGCGCACGTGGGTGCCGTCGCGCACGGTGCCCACGTACTCCTCCAGCAGGTCCTCCAGCGCCACGACGCCCAGCACCGCGCCGTCGGCCGACACGGCCCGCGCGAGGTGCGACTGCGCCCGGCGCAACGCGGCCAGCGCCTCGTCCAGCCGGGCACCCGCGGGCACCTCGGGCAGCCCGCGCACCCGGTCGCGCGGCACCAGCGTCGCCGCGCCCTCCAGGTCCAGCACGTCCTTGACGTGCAGGTACCCGATCAGACCGGCGTCGGCGAGCACCGGGAACCGCGAGAACCCGGTCGCCGCGACGGCGGCCTCGATCTCGCCCACGGTCGGCGACGCGGACACCGTTGTCAGCCGGTCGAGCGGCACCAGGACGTTCGCCACCGTGCGCGCGGCGGACGACAGCGTCTGCGTCAGCCGCCGGTGCTCGGAGTCCTCCAGGAGCCCCTCCGACCGGGACTGCCCGATCAGCAACGCGAGCTCGTCGGTCGTGTAGGCCGACTCCAGCTCGTCGACCTGCTCCACGCCGAACCGGCGCAGCACCCACCGGCCCACGGCGGTGAACAGCGCCAACGCCGGCGCGATCATCCGCGAGAACCCGTAGTGCACCGGGACCAGCCACACCGCGGCCCGTTCCGGACCGGCGATCGCCAGGTTCTTCGGCACCATCTCGCCGAGGATCGTGTGCAGCGCGACAACGATGATCAACGCCACCGCGAACGCCACACCGTGCACCACGGCCAACGGCAGCCCAATGGCCCCGAGGGGCCCCTCCAGCGCGGAAGCCAGCGCGGGTTCGGCGATCGCACCGAGCCCCAGCGAGCACAGCGTGATGCCGAGCTGCGCGCCCGCGATCAGCAACGGCAGCTCCTGCGACGCCTTGATCGCGGTGCGGGCACGGGCGGACCCCTTGTCCGCCAGCGCCTCCAGCCGGTCCCGGCGCGCGGTGATCACCGCGAACTCGGCCCCGACGAAGAACGCGTTGCCCGCCAGCAGCAGGGCGATGACGAGGAAGTTCACGAGGACGACACCACCCGGAGCTCGGCCACGCGGTGCTTGTCCATCCTCATGACGGTCACCCTCCACCCGTCGACGCGGATCTCGTCGCCGACGTCCGGGATCCGTCCGAGCCGCGCCAGCACGAGGCCGGCCAGCGTCTCGTAGTCGCCCTCCGGCATCTGGAACCCGGTCGCGTCGGCCACCTCGTCGTCGCGCAGCAGCCCGGACACGATCCAGCTGTCCGACCCGAGCGAGCGCACCGGAGCGGCCTCGCCGCGGTCGTGCTCGTCGCGCACGTCGCCGACGATCTCCTCGACCACGTCCTCCAGCGTCACCATCCCGGCCGTGCCGCCGTACTCGTCGACGACGAGCGCGGTCTGCAGCCCGGACGCGCGCAGCCGGTCCAGCAGCGCGTCGCCCTCCAGCGTCTCCGGCACCGAGTACACGGGCCGCGTCAACGCCGACAGGGGAGTGGACCCGCGCAGAGCGGAAGGCACGGCGAACGCCTGCTTCACGTGCACGATCCCGCTCACCTCGTCCAGCGAGCCGTTGTGCACGGGGAACCGCGAGAAGCCGGTCTCCCGCGCCTTCAGCACGAGGTCGGCCACCGTCGCGTCGGCCCGGAGAGCCTCCACGCGCACACGGGGCGTCATCAGCTCTCCCGCCGTCCGGTCACCGAAGCGCAGCGAGCGGTCCAGCAGCACCGCAGTGCCCTGGTCCAGCGTGCCGTGCTCGGCCGACGTGCGGACCAGCGCGCCCAGCTCCTCCGGTGACCGCGCGGACGCCAGCTCCTCGACCGGCTCGACGCCCAGGCGCCGGACCAGCCAGTTCGCGGAGTTGTTCATCCAGTTGATCAGCCAGCGGAAGACCGTGGAGAACCCCGCCTGGATGCCGACCACGCCGCGCGCGGTCTCCAGCGGCTTCGCGATCGCCAGGTTCTTGGGCACGAGCTCGCCGAACACCATCGACAACGCCGTGGCGATCGCCAGCGCGAGCGCGAGCGACAACCAGTCGGCCACCGGCTCGGACACGCCGACGGCGGTCAGGCCGGGCTCGATCAGGTTCGCGATCGCGGGCTCCGCGATGTAACCGGTGATCAGCGTGGTCAGGGTGATGGCGAGCTGGGCGCCGGAGAGCTGGAACGAGAGAGTGCGATGCGCACGGTCGATGGTCCGCGCCTTCGCGTCACCGACCTCGGCGACATGACGTTCGACGGTGCTTCGTTCCAGCGCGGTCAGCGAGAACTCCGCCGCCACCGCGATGAAGGTGCCCGCGGTCAGCGCCACGACGGCGAGCAGACCGAGCAGGCTCAAAAGTGTTCCGGTCACCTACGCGCTCCCGAACAGCGCGAACGGCCGACCGGACTGGTATGCCAATCAGGGCCAGACCCCATGGGGACGGCTCAACTCCTCATGACTAAGTACGTGAACAGCCAGACGAGTCTAATTGTGGGCAGTCGAGGCCCGGAGCACCACCTCACCCGCCACACGGACCGTGCGGGCCTCATCACCTCCGCCGTCGAGCACGAGACCTGCGGCGATCTCGCCCATCTCCTCCAACGGAAGTCGCACAGTGGACAAAGCGGGCACCGTGTCGCGCAACGTCGGGATGTCGTCGAACCCGGCGATCGACATGTCGTCCGGAATCCGCACACCGCGCTCGCGCAACGCCGCCATCGCGCCCATCGCCATCACGTCCGTCACGGCGAACACGCAGGTGGCGCGCGATTTCGACGCCAGCAGCGCCATCGCGGCCTCGTAGCCGCCGTCCCGGGTGAAGGCGCCGTTGACCACCACCGGCGAGGCGATCCCGGCGTCGGTCAGACCCGCCTTGAACCCGGCGAGCCGGTCGCGGGCCACCACGAGTTCGGCAGGACCACCCAATACGGCGAACTTCTTGTGGCCGAGCTCCGCGAGCGCACGGGCGAGAGCGCGTCCACCCGCCCGGTTGCCGGGCACGACCGTGTCGGTGCCGAGCTTCGCCTGCGACACGCACGCGACACGCCCGCCCTGCTCGGTGAACGCGTCGATCTCCGTCGCGAGCCTCGACTGCGCCGCGCGGTCCGTGGTCCGCGAACCCGCCAGCACCACCGCACGCGCCCGATGCGCACGCAGAGTGGAAAGCAGCTCCGCCTCCCGCTCCGGCCGGCGTCCCGTCGTGCCCAGCACGACGGAGAGCCCGGCGGCCTCGGCCACGCGCGTCACGCCCGCGGCGATGCAGGAGAAGTACGGGTCGGTGATGTCGTGGACCACCAGCCCGACCAGCGAGCTCGAGTTGCGGGCCAGCGCCTGCGCCGAGGCGTTCGGCACGTAGCCGAGCTCCTCCGCGGTGCGCAGGACGCGTTCGCTCAGATCCTCACTCACCTGCCGCGTGCTGCCGTTGAGCACGCGAGAAGCGGTCGCCAACGACACACCCGCCTGCTTCGCCACCTCGGCGAGCGTCACCTGTCGGGCGGACACGACCACCTCCGTCACCACGCCTGTGAGCGCTGAGACTAACTCGCGAGGAGCTTGACGTCCGCGAAGCGCCCCGATTAGCGTGGCTGGAAAGCGCTTTCCAGCGCTGCTACCAGGGAGGTGCGATGGCGGTTCGGACCATTGGCGTGGCGGTCAACGGCGTCACCGGGCGGATGGGATATCGCCAGCACCTGGTCCGCTCACTGCTGCCGTTGCGCGACGAGGGCGTGCGGTTGCGGGACGGGACCGTGCTGAAGGTCGACCCGGTCCTCGTGGGCCGCAACGCCGACAAGCTCAAGGAGATCGCCGAGCGCCACGACCTCGCGCGCTGGACGACGGACCTCGACGGAGCGCTCGCCGACCCGTCGGTCGAGGTCTACTTCGACTCGCAGGTCACGTCGAGGCACGTCGAGTCGATCACGAAGGCGCTCGAGGCGGGCAAGCACGTCTACACCGAGAAGCCGGTCTCCGACACGGTCGAGCAGGCGCTGGGGCTCGCGCGCCTGGCCGACGAGCGGGGCCTGCGGCACGGCGTGGTCGCGGACAAGCTGTACCTGCCGGGCATCCGCAAGCTCAAGCGGCTGATCGACGGCGGCTTCTTCGGCCGGATCCTCAGCGTGCGTGGCGAGTTCGGCTACTGGGTCTTCGAGGGTGACTGGCAGCCCGCGCAGCGCCCGAGCTGGAACTACCGGGCGCAGGACGGCGGCGGCATCGTCTCGGACATGTTCTGCCACTGGAGTTATCTGCTGCACGACCTGTTCGGCCGCGTCGAGGCGGTCACCGCGAAGGCCGTGACGCACATTCCGACGCGCTGGGACGAGCAGGACAACGCTTACGAGGCGACCGCGGACGACGCCGCGTACGGGATCTTCGAGATCGAGAACGGCGTGATCGCCCAGATCAACTCGTCGTGGTGCGTGCGGGTGCGCCGCGACGAGCTCGTCGAGTTCCAAGTGGACGGCACCGAGGGGAGTGCGGTCGCGGGGCTGCGCGAGTGCTTCGTGCAGCCCCGCGCCGTCACGCCGAAACCGGTGTGGAACCCGGACCTGCCGGTCACGCACCCGTTCCGCGACCAGTGGCAGCAGGTGCCGGACAACGAGGACTTCGACAACGGCTTCAAGGTGCAGTGGGCGGAGTTCCTGCGCCACGTCTACGAGGGCGCGCCGTTCCCGCACGACTTCCGCGCGGGCGCACGGGGTGTCGCGCTGGCCGCGGCCGGTCTGCGGTCCTCTTCGGAGGGTCGCCGCGTGGAGATCGCCGATGTCTAGCCGCATCGTGTTCGCCGCGGCACACGTCGTGGCGAAGGACGAGCGGACCGTGGACTGGGACGCCACCCTGGCGTTCCGGCACCACCTCTGGTCGCACGGCCTGGGTGTCGCCGAGGCGATGGACACCGCGCAACGCGGCATGGGCCTCGACTGGCCGACGGCCGCCGAGCTCGTCCGCCGCAGCGCCGCCGAGAAGACCGGCAGGATCTGCGCGGGGGTCGCGACGGACCACCTCGACGGCGAACCCGGTCTCGACGCCGTGCTGACCGCCTACCTGGAGCAGCTCGACGTCGTCCAGGAGGCGGGCGCCCAGCCGGTGCTCATGTGCTCCCGTCAGCTCGCGGCGGCGGCCCGCGGCCCCGAGGACTACGAGAAGGTCTACGGCACGCTGCTCGACCGCGTCAGTGAACCAGTGGTCCTGCACTGGCTCGGCACCGCGTTCGACCCGAAGCTGGAGGGCTACTGGGGTTCCGCGGACGTCCCGCGGGCCACCAGGAACTTCCTGGAGATCATCCACTCGCGGCCGGACAAGGTCGACGGCGTGAAGGTCTCGCTGCTCGACGCCGGCCACGAGATCGGGCTGCGGCGCGCGCTGCCGGAGGGCGTCCGCTGCTACACCGGCGACGACTTCCACTACCCGGAGCTGATCGCGGGTGACGCCGAGGGCCACAGCCACGCGCTGCTCGGCATCTTCGACCCGATCGCGCCGATCGCGGCGAAAGCGCTCGCGAAACTCGACGAGGGCGACGTCGACGAGTTCCACCGCATCATGGCGCCGACGGTTCCTTTGTCCCGTCATCTGTTCAGTGCGCCGACCTATTACTACAAAACAGGTGTCGTGTTCCTGGCATGGCTCGCCGGGCACCAGGAACGGTTCCAGCTCCTCGGCGGTCTGGAGACCGCGCGCACCGTCGAGCACCTGGCCGAGGCGAAACGTCTCGCGGAGATCGCCGGCGTGATCGAACCGGAGTTCGCGGAACGGCGGTGGAGCGCATGGCTCGCCTCTCGCTGAACCAGGCCACGATCAAACGCGCGACGGTCGCCGAGGCCGTCGAGGGCTGTGCGCGGCACGGCGTCGAGTCCATCGGGCTGTGGCGCGAACCCGTCGCCGACCACGGCCTCGACCGCACCGCGAAGCTCGTCGCGGACGCCGGGCTGCGGGTGTCGTCGTTGTGCCGCGGCGGGTTCCTCACGGCCGTGGACAACCGCGCCGCGCTGGACGACAACCGCCGCGCCATCGACGAGGCGGCGGCGTTGCGCACCGACACGCTGGTCGTGGTCGTCGGGGGAGTGGCGGCCGACAAGGACCTCGTCGGCGCACGTCAGCGCGTCGCCGACGCCGTCGCGGAACTGTCGGTGTACGCGGCGCAGGCGGGCGTGGTGCTGGCGCTGGAACCGATGCACCCGGTGTTCTGCGCCGACCGAGGCGTGCTGTCGACGTTGGCGCAGGCGCTGGATCTCGCCGAACGGCACGAGTCCGTCGGCGTCGTCGTGGACGCGCTGCACGTGTGGTGGGACCCCGACCTCGACGCGCAGATCGTGCGCGCGGGCCCGCACATCGCGTCGTACCAGGTGTGCGACTGGCTCACGCCCGTGCCCGCGGACGTCCTGCTCGGTCGCGGTTACCCCGGTGACGGCGATATCGACCTGGACCGTCTGACCAGGAAGGTCGCGGCGACCGGCTACGCGAAGGACGTCGAGGTGGAGATCTTCAACGCGGCCATCTGGGCGGCGGACTTCGACGAGGTGATCGGGGAGGTGACGCGCAGGTACCACGACATCGTGGAACCGGCGCTGTGACCAACGCGGGAAGCCGGTCGTCGACGGCGGCGACGACCGACCCCGGCGTTGCAGCCTGTATATCCGAAATCCCGGGCCGTGTGGTCCGGGTTTCAGATAATTCCAAGAAAATCAGCCACCGTTGAAGAAGGTGTAGACCTTCGCGCGGTGCCTCGGCTTCGTGGTCGTGATCTTGATGACGGCGTCGAACATCGACCGTCCGAGCTCCGCGCGGGCCGCGACGGCCGGGTGCGTGGTGCTGAAGTCCTCGTCGTTCACGGCCTTGTCGCCGGCGAACTCGCCCGACGCGAACATCGAGTAGATCAGGATCGCCCGGTTGTCCGCGCTGAACATGATCCCGGCCTCGTTGCGGCCGTCCTCGAACCAGCCGGCCTTCGTGGCCACGCGCAGCCGCTCGTTCGTCGTGAGGTCGAGCCGCACGCCGTCGGTGAAGCTGGCCGTGGCGCGCAGGATGTTCAGCAGGTACGCGGTGGACGCGGCCGAGAGCAGCTGACCGTCGACCAGCTTCTGCAGCAACGTGTGCGTCTCGCGCGCGGTGGTGGTGCCGAGGAAGAACCGGTTCGGGTTCGCGACCGGGACGACCTGGGTGTGCACGAAACCCTTGGAGCGCAGGATCTCGTTGAGCTCCAGCGCCGGCACGACCAGGCCGCACAGGCGGACCGCGGTGTTGTCCGAGACGGTCAGCAGGTTCGCCAGCGCGTGACCGACGGTGACCTCGCTCGGGTACGCGCCGTCGAGCGCGAAGATGCCGTCGGTGTCCTGGATGACGATCGCGGACGACACCGTGACCGTCTGGTCGAGCCTGATGAGCCCGCGGTCCACCTTGTCCAGCACGGCGACCGCGACCGCGATCTTGTTGACGCTGTAGGCCTCGACGACCTTGTCGGCGTCCTCGTCCACGGCGGACTTCGTCGTGCCGTCGAGGTCGGCGACCGTGATCAGCGACGACCAGGTGCCGCGCGCCTTGCGCACCTGCCGCTTGTAGACCTGGGCCACGCGCCTGCGCGACCGGTCGGCCGTCGCCGGGGAGCGTTCGATCTCCACCTCCGCGTCTTCCTGCGCTTGTGCTGCACCGTTGGAGCCGAGCACGGCCGTCGCGGCAGCGACGGTTCCCAGCCCGAACACGGACCTGCGGTTCAAAGTCATGGGCCACATCAAAACAGGCGGCACTGACAGTTCCCTGACTAGGGTTCCGGATCATGGAAAACGTGTTCGTCGTGACCGGCGCTTCCCGCGGAATCGGGGCGGCGACCGCCTCTCTGGCCGCTCAGGCGGGGTATCGGGTGGTCAGGGCCTCCCGTTCGGCCGAAGAATCTGTCGGGGATCGAGGCTGGGACGCCCGATGCGATGTTTCTTCATGGAATTCCGTGCAGGATCTCATGTCCCGTGTGGAATCGCGTTGGGGACGAATCGACGTGGTGTTCGCCAATGCGGGCGTTTCGGTGGACACCTCGTTCGTCTCTTCGTCGGGTGCGGAGCCGTCCGAATGGACGGACATGGTCGTCACGAACGTCTGCGGAACGGCTTTCACGGCCCGTGCGGCCATGCCCGCGCTGATGCGCTCCGGCGGTCACCTCGTGCTGACCGGCTCGGCCGCCGGCCGGGGCGTCCGGCCGGGCAACCTGTACTCGGCGACGAAGTGGGCGATCACCGGACTGGCGCAGGCGATCCGCGCCGAGGCGGTCGGCACCGGTGTCCGGGTGACGGTGGTACAACCGGGACTGGTCGACACCGACGCCATCCCGGCGTCGCGTGTGGACGACCCGAAACTGGCACCGGAGGACGTGGGCAGGGCCGTGCTCTACGCCGTGTCCCAGCCGTCCACTGTGGACGTGAACGAGATCCTGTTGCGGCCCACTGGACAGGCCGCGCACCGCTGATCTCCGCGGGGACCGGGACTCGCGCGTTCGTCACGGCTGGCTGAGCGTCACCCGGTTCCGCGCCACGTCGAGGTCGTCGAGGACGACCACGATCGTGTCGCCTTCCTGCGGCGGCGCCGAGGTGAACAGCGACTCGTGCAGGAGTCCCTCGGTGCCGTCGGCGACACGGACGAAGACGCCGAACGGAACCACCTTGGTCACCAGACCGCGGAGTTCCTGTCCGAGGGTGACGGTACCGGCGAACGCCCGCAGGGGGCCGGCTGCAACGCCTTCAGCGACAGCCGGGCCTCCTGCTGGTAGGCGTCGTGTTCCTGGAACTCACCGGTGACGCGTTGCCCGACCCGCAGCACCTCGGTGATGGGGTCGTAGCTCCAGCTCACGTCAGGAACCCTGACGAACCCGACTCCGGGGTAGGACGGATGCGGCGGGCCCTCGTCGAGCGCCACGAACACGCCGAAGTTCTCGATCGCCGCGACCGTGCCGGACAGCGGCTGACCGGGACGAAGGCCGGACAGGAACACGTGCAGCTCCGGGAACTCCTCCGCCAGCTCACGTTCGCGCTCGCTCGGAGTCTTCCCCCGCCGGTTCACGCTCCGCCCAGGAACTCGACCAGCAGCCGGTTGACCTCGTCCGGCCGCTCCAGGTACCCGATGTGCCCGGCGCCCGCCACCTCCACGTACCGGGCGCCGGGGATCACCTCCGCCACCTCGCGCGACAACCGCGGCGGCAGCACGATGTCGTCGGCGAACCCGACCACCAGCGACCGCACCGCGATGGCGCGGTAGGCCTCCAGCCGCGAGTCGTACTCGGCGAGACCGAGCTGGGCGCGTTCGCCCGCGCTCAGCGCCGAGCCGGCGAACTCGTACATCTGCAGCCAGTCGCGGGCGACCATCGGGTCGGCCAGCGTCGTCTGCGACACGTTCCGCATCACCGACGCCGCCGCGTAGAACTGCAGCGGGATCTCGACGCCCTTGTCGTACAGGTCGCACAAGGCCGCGGACCACGCCTGCTGCACCGGTTCGGGCCTGCCCGAGGTCGCCATCATCACCGCCGACCGCACCAGCGACGGGTGCGCCAGCGCCAGTTCCTGGGTGATGCGGGCGCCCAGCGACGTGCCGATCACGTGCGCCGGGCCGCCCAGGTGCTCGATGAGCGCGGCGGTGTCGGCGACCATGTCGTCGAGCGTGAAACCCCCGGCGCACTCCGACGACGGCTTGATGCCGCGGTTGTCGAAGTACGCGACGCGGTACCCGGCCTTCACCAGCGCCGGCACCTGGTACGTGCGCCAGACCCTGCCGGGACTGCCGGTGCCCATGACGAGCACGACGAGATCGCCGGAACCCTCGGCCTGGACGTTCAGCTCGATGCCGTTGAGCGGGACAAGCGCCATTCCCGAGATCCTAGTGACGTCAGAACCTGCACAGAGGCCTGATCACCGCGGCATGGGAGGGATAGCGCGCGCACAGGTCGTCCGCGTGCCCGAACGACACGACGTCGTCGGTGTACGGCGGCACCACGACCGTGCCGACCAACGACCAGTCACCGGCCGGAGTGCTGCCCTGCCACACCCCCGCGGGCACCACGGCCTGCGGGTTCGACGCGCTCAGCACCGGCTCGGTCACCGACCCGTCCGGGTGCAGCAGCACCATCCGCAACGGCGACCCGGCGTGGAAGCTGTAGATCTCCAGGTGTTCCAGCACGTGCATGCCGGAGAAGTCGGGGCTGCGCAACAGGTACGCGATGGCGGACGCCTCGGCCGACCGGTGCGTCTGCGCGAAGTACCCGCCCTCGACGGGGAGCTCCTGCATGCCCAGCGAGGAAATCAACTGCTCAGGGGTCACGTCATCTCCGGAAGCGGTGAACCGTGCACGACGACCATGCCCTTGCCGAGCCGCTTCGCCGTGTACATCGCGGCGTCCGCGGCCCGGAGCACGTCGTCGGCGGTGATCAGGGGATCGTACGAGAACCGTTGCGCCACACCGATGCTGGCGTGCACGCGGTGCACCCGGCCGAGCACCTCGTGCGGATGCGCCAGCGCGGCCAGCAGCCGCGAACCGATCTCGTCCGCGTCACCGCCGTCGACCAGCACACCGAACTCGTCACCGCCGAGCCGCGCGACGGTGTCCTCGTCGCGGACGCTGTTCACGAGCCGTGCGGCGACGTTGCGCAGAACGATGTCGCCCTCGGCGTGCCCGTTGTTGTCGTTGACCGCCTTGAAACCGTCCACGTCGATGAACAGCAGGATCAACGGCGTGGAGCGGTCACGGACAGAAAGCGCGCGCTCCAGCTGTTCGCGGAACAACGATCGGTTCGCGACACCGGTCAACGGGTCGTGCGTCGCCTCGTGTCGCAGCTGTTCGCGAGAGACGCGGAGCTGGTCCATCAGCCGGACGTTGTCCATCATCGTGAGCAACTGACGCACGATCACGAGACACATGACCAGAAGGCCGACGTACGTCTCGACGGGGTTGAGCCGGCCGCCGGTCGCGGTGTTCCAGATGACGAACAGACCGGTGATCGCGAGCGGCAGGTACGGCACGAGCAGGTGCAGCATGTCGGCCGTGCGCATGCGTCCGGGCGAGGGTTCGAGGTTGCGCACCGGCGCCAGCGCGCTCAGCAGGAAGAACGCCGGGCACAGCATGAACCCGATGTCCGCGGTCGCCGGGATCGCCGTGTTGCCCTGGGAGATGTGGAAGGCGAACACCCAGCCCGACGACGACTGCGCGATACCCGCCAGCGCGACGAAGAGCATCGGCCACTGACGCACGGCCTGATGGGTCCATGACATCACCACGATCGCCACGAGCAGCACGAGGTACGCGGCGGGATGCGCGACGACGGTGGCGAACCCCGGACCCTCGGTGGCCCACGCGCGGCCCAGCGACTCGAGCGCCGACACCCACGTCAGCACGAACAGCGACCCGATCACGATCAGCCCGTCGAGCACGACCACGGTGCGGCTGCGGTAGTTCGGCAGCAGGTCGTCGGCACGGCGCTTCTGCGCCTTCACGACCACCGCGGCCAGGCAGAGCACCGGCACCATCGTGAACCCGAGCGGCGCGATCGTCGACGACGGCAGTTGCACGCCCATGATCTGCTGGCCCCAGATCCACGCGGACAGCCCGATCGTGAGGCTGATCATCGCTGCCGTCATCCACCGGTCGCCCTTGCGCGCATAGGCGACGAGAGCGGCGACGGCGAACAGGAGCTGCACGACCTTGTCGATTGCGATACCGATATCGCGGGGCGCGGCCAAGGCGGCGAGGATGGCGATCGCCATGACGGCGCCCACACACCCCGCGACGACCCAGAACCTCTTCACCGGTCACTCCCGTGATCGAAACCCGACCACCGTAGTAACGCCGGAGTGGACTTGTCGAACCGTGTCGGTGCGAGTCACCTATAGGTGCACCGGATAAGGTTCGAACTGTTGTTCGTTCGCGATCCGGGGAGCTGTCGTGCGGGTGTTCGGGGTCGACCCCGGTCTGACCAGGTGCGGCTTCGGTGTCGTCGACGGCGGGCCGGGCCGGGTCGTGCGCGCCGTGGCCGTCGACGTCCTGCGCACGCCCGTGGACGCTCCGCTGTCCGTGCGCCTTCACGAGCTGTACGAAGGCCTCTGCGTGTGGCTGGACCGTTACGAACCTCAGGTCGTAGCGATCGAACGGGTCTTCGCGCAGCACAACGTCCGCACCGCGATGGGGGTCGCGCAGGCGTCGGGTGTCGTCGCCCTGGCCGCCGCGCAACGGAACCTGCCGGTCGAGTTCCACACGCCCTCCGAGGTGAAGGCCGCCGTCACGGGGTCGGGCCGCGCGGACAAGGCGCAGGTGACCGCCATGGTGACGAAGCTGCTCGGCCTGAAGGTCGCGCCGAAGCCCGCCGACGCGGCGGACGCGCTGGCGATCGCCATCTGCCACCACTGGCGCGCGCCGATGCGGTCACGCCTGGAAGAAGCGCAGGCCAAAGCCGCCGAGCTGGCGCGGGTGCACAGGGCGAAGCTCGCCGAAGCCGCGAAGCGCGCCAACTAACGTCCAGCGAGTGAAGTCCGGAGGAACAAGGTGATCTCGTCACTGCGCGGCCAGGTGCAGCACGTCGGCCTCGACCACGCCGTCGTCGAGGTGGGCGGCGTCGGGTTCGCCGTCCAGATGACCCCGACCACGCTCGCCTCCCTGCGCCGCGGCGAGGAGGCGAGCCTCGCCACCACGCTGATCGTCCGCGAGGACAGCCTCACCCTGTTCGGGTTCGCCGACGCCGAGGCCCGCGAGCTGTTCGGCCTGCTGCAGACCGTCAGCGGCATCGGCCCGCGGATCGCGCTCGCCACCCTCGCCGTGCTGGAGCCGGACAAGCTGCGCCACGCGCTCGCCGAGGGCAACATCACCGTGCTCACCCAGGTCCCGGGCATCGGCAAGAAGGGCGCCGAACGCCTCATCATCGAGCTGCGCGACAAGGTCGGTCAGCTCTCCGCGCCCACGACGCCCGCGCACAGCCAGACGCGTGACCACGTCGTCGAGGCGCTCCTCGGCCTCGGCTTCCCGGCCAAGTCCGCGGAGTCCGCGGTCGACGGCGTGCTGGCCGAGAACCCCGACCAGTCCACGTCCGCCGTCCTGCGCCGTGCTCTCGCGACCCTGGGGCGCAAGTGATGGAGGACGAGCTCAGTCCGTACGTCGCGCCCGCCGAGCGCGACCTCGAGACCAGCCTGCGCCCCGCCGACCTGCACGAGTTCGTCGGCCAGCAACGCGTCCGCGAACAGCTCGAGCTCGTCCTGCACGGCGCCATGCGCCGGGGCGCCGCCCCGGACCACGTCCTGCTCAGCGGCCCTCCCGGCCTCGGCAAGACGTCGCTCGCGATGATCATCGCCAAGGAGCTCGGCGCCGCCATCCGCATCACCAGCGGCCCCGCCCTGGAACGTGCGGGCGACCTCGCGTCGATGCTGTCCAACCTGGTCGAGGGCGACGTCCTGTTCATCGACGAGATCCACCGCATGGCCCGCCCGGCGGAGGAGATGCTCTACCTCGCGATGGAGGACTTCCGCGTCGACGTCATGGTCGGCAAGGGCCCCGGGGCGACCAGCATCCCGCTCGACATCGCGCCGTTCACGCTGGTAGGAGCCACGACGAGGTCCGGCGCGCTCACCGGACCGCTCCGCGACCGCTTCGGCTTCACCGGTCACATGGAGTTCTACACGGCCGCCGAGCTCGATCTCATCGTGAAGCGCAGCGCCAAGATCCTCGGCGTCGACATCGCCGAGGACGCCGCCATCGAGATCGCCGGCCGGTCCCGGGGCACGCCTCGCATCGCGAACCGGCTGCTGCGCCGCGTCCGCGACTTCGCCGAGGTCCGGGCCGACGGCCGCGTGACGGAGGCCATCGCCCAGCAGGCCCTCGTCGTCTACGACGTCGACGAGCTCGGCCTCGACCGACTGGACCGCGCGGTGCTGAACGCGCTGGTCAAGAGCTTCAACGGGGGCCCGGTCGGCGTCGCCACCCTCGCGGTCGCGGTCGGGGAGGAGCAGACCACCGTCGAAGAGGTGTGCGAACCGTATTTGGTGCGGGCTGGCATGCTGGCCCGGACACCGCGAGGCCGAGTGGCGACGCCGGCAGCGTGGTACCACCTGGGGCTCGAACCGCCCGCCGGTGATCAACTGTGGTGACCTGGCACAATCGGTGAAAGCACCTGGACATATCGGACGTGCGTCGAGGCATGTCCACTTGATCGGAGAATGATGGGCAACCTTTCGTCTTTGATGTTCCCGTTGCTTCTGGTTCTGCTCGCGGTGCCGCTGTTCCTCAGCGCCCGCAAGCAGAAGCGGGCGATGGCCGAGCAGAAGAACCTGCAGGACTCGCTCGCCCCTGGCGACAAGGTGATGACGACGTCGGGTCTCTACGGCACCGTTGCCGACGCGAGCCACGACACCACCATCGACATCGAGATCTCCGAGGGTGTCGTCACGCGCTGGCTGCGTGCCGCCATTCGCGAGAAGGTCGCCGACACGGACGAGGCCGTCGTCGAGAAGACTGACGACGTCGTCGAGGAAGAGGTGCCCGCGACCACCGCACAGGTCGCCGAGCCCCTGGACCACAGCGCCAAGAAGTAACGAACTGGCGCGTGACACCTGGAGTTGGCAACTGTGAACACCGCCAACTCCAGGTAGTGACGCGCAGCTCACGCGGCGCGCGTTACGCTGCGCGCTCGGAAACCATCGCTACTAGGAGACGGACGGATCGTGGCACCTCCGGCCGGGCAAATTCGCCCTGCGAAGTATTTGGCGAGTTTTGTCCTCATCGTGGTCGCGCTCTACGCCCTGGTGTTTTTGACCGGGAACGGTTCGGCCAAACCCAAGCTCGGAATCGACCTGCAGGGTGGCACGCTCGTCACGCTGACCGCGCGTCAGGAAGACGGAGCCCAACCCAGCGAGGAGGCGCTCAACCGCGCACGTGACCTCATCGAGGTCCGCGTGAACGGTCTCGGCGTCTCCGGTGCCGAGGTCGTGCGAGACGGCAACAACCTGGTGATCACGGTCCCGGGCGCGGACAGCGAAGGCGCGAAGGGCCTCGGCCAGACCGCTCGCCTCGCGTTCCGCAAGGTCATCGGCCAGCCGGTCCCGGCGGGCGCCGTGCCGCAGACGCAGACGAGCACTCCGCCGTCGGGCTCCGCGAGCACCCCGCCTTCGGCCCCGGCCAGCCAGAGCGCCGGCACGCCGCCGCCGTCGAGCGGCGCACCGCAGGGCCGTCCCGCGCCGAACCTGGCCGCGCAGCCCTCCAGCACGCCGCCCTCGAGCAGCGCCGCGCCGTCCAGCACCGCGCCGAGCACGCCGCCCGCCCCCTCCAACGTCGACCCGAAGGTCGCGAAGGAGATCCAGGAGGCGAAGGCGCTCCGCCAGGCGACGGACCCGCAGATCCTGCAGCAGGCCGCGCTCATGCTCGACTGCACGCAGCCCGACCCGCTGCGCGGCAACGACGACCTGGACAAGCCTCTCGTCACGTGTGACGAGAAGGGCGAGTTCAAGTACACGCTGGCCCCGGTCAACCCTCCCAAGGAGGACACCCAGACCAAGGCCGACGACTTCTCGAACTACTCCCGGCTGACCGGTGAGGACATCAGCAACGCCGCCGCGAACAACAACCCGAACGGCACCGGTTACGTCGTCAACCTGGACTTCAAGTCCGAGGGCGGCACCAAGTGGGGCTCGTTCACCGCGGCCAACGTCCAGCAGGCCGTCGCGGTCGTGCTCGACGGCGAGGTCATGTCCGCGCCGACCATCCAGTCGGCCATCTCGGGTGGTTCCACCGAGATCAGCGGCAAGTTCACGCTGAAGGAAGCCCAGAACCTCGCGAACACGCTGAAGTACGGCGCGCTGCCGCTGTCCTTCGACTCGTCCGAGGCGCAGACGATCTCCCCGACGCTCGGCCTGCAGTCGCTCAAGGCGGGTCTCATCGCCGGCGGCATCGGCCTCGCGCTGGTCTTCGTGTACTGCCTGTTCTACTACCGCCTGCTGGGCATCCTGACGATCCTGTCGCTGGTCCTGTCCGCGGTGGTCATCTACGCGGTGCTGGTCCTGCTGGGCCGCGTCATCGGCTTCACGCTCGACCTCGCCGGCATCGCCGGGTTCATCGTCGCCATCGGTATCACAGCGGACTCGTTCATCGTCTTCTTCGAACGATTGAAGGACGAGGTGCGTGAGGGCCGCACGTTCCGTTCGGCCGTGCCGCGCGCATGGGTCCGTTCGCGGCGCACGATCCTCTCCGCCGACGCGGTCAGCTTCATCGCCGCCGCCGTGCTGTACGTCATCGCGGTCGGCCAGGTGAAGGGCTTCGCGTTCACCCTGGGCATGTCGACGGTCCTCGACCTCGTGGTCGTGTTCCTCGTGACGCACCCGCTGGTCGCGATCGCGTCGAAGTCCAAGTTCCTGTCCAACTCGAGCCTGTCCGGTCTGGGTGGTGCCGCCCGAGAGGGCGCCGCGCACCGTGCGACCACGACCGGCAAGACCGCCGTGAAGGAGGCCTGACGTGAGCAGCGTGTTCTCGCGCCTCTACGTGGGCAACGGCGCGTTCGACATCGTCGGCAAGCGCGTTCGCTGGTACATCGTCTCGGCCATCATCCTGCTCATCTGCATCGGCTCGATGGTGTTCAACGGCTTCAACCTGGGCATCGACTTCAAGGGCGGCACGAAGATCTCGATGCCGTCGGTGTCCGCCAGCGGCCAGACCATCTCGACGTCCACCGTCGAGGACGTGTACGCGAAGGCGCTGCCCGGCAAGAAGCCGAACGCCGTGCAGGCCGTCGGTTCCGGCGCCAGCGCGTCGATCCAGCTCAAGTCGCCCGCGCTGAACGTCTCCGAGGTCGCGACGCTCAAGACCGCTCTCGCGGCGGACACCCAGCCGCAGGGCGGCCAGACGGCGATCTCCGACAGCGCCGTCTCCGCGTCCTGGGGCGGTGAGATCAGCGGCAAGGCCCTGTGGGCCCTGTTCTGGTTCTTCGTCGCGGTGACGATCTTCCTGGTGTTCTACTTCGAGTGGCAGATGGCCGTCGGCGCGCTCGTCGCCGTGTTCCACGACGTCATCATCACCGCCGGTGTGTACTCCCTCATCGGCTTCGAGGTGACGCCGGCGACGGTGATCGGTCTGCTCACGATCCTCGGCTTCTCCCTGTACGACACGGTCGTCGTGTTCGACAAGGTCAAGGAGAACACCCGAGGCCTGCTGGGCCTGACCCGCCGCACGTACGCCGAGGCGGCGAACCTGGCGCTGAACCAGACCCTGATGCGCTCGATCAACACCTCGCTGATCGCGCTGCTCCCGGTCATCGGCCTGCTGGTCGTCGGCGTCGGCATCCTGGGCGTCGGCACCCTGCAGGACCTGGCGCTCGTGCAGCTCGTCGGCATGTTCATCGGTGCCCTGTCCTCGATCTTCCTCGCCACCCCGGTGCTGGTGGACCTGAAGATGCGCGACCCGAAGTACATCGCGCAGGCCAAGCGCGTGGCGGCCCGCCGCGCCAAGGCCACGAGCCCGCAGGCCGTCGAGGGCATCGAGTCGGTCGACGAGGACGCCCTCGCCGCCGACCTGCGCAAGGAAGAGGCGTACGCCGCCGCCGCGTCGGTGCCCCACCGCACCGCCAAGGCAGGCGACGCCCGCCGCCGTCCGACCGGGAAGCGCCAGCGTTGAAATTGGATCGTGCTCTGGGACTGATGCGTGAAGTCCCGGACTTCCCCCAGCAGGGGGTCGTCTTCCGGGACTTCACGCCGGTTCTCACCGACCCCGACGCCCTGCGCGCCGTGGTCGACGCTCTCCAGGACAAGATCGACGACAGCACCCAGGTGATCGCCGCCATCGAGTCGCGCGGCTTCCTCCTGGGTGCTGCCCTGGGTTACGGCTGGCGCTACGGCGTCGTGCCGCTGCGCAAGCCGGGCAAGCTGCCGGTGGTCGCCGACTCGGTCTCCTACGACCTGGAGTACGGCTCCGCGTCGCTGGAGCTTCCCGCCGACGCCATCCAGCCGGGCCAGCGCGTGGTCGTGGTGGACGACGTGCTCGCCACCGGAGGCACCGCGGAGGCCGCCTGCACGCTCGTGGAGCGCGCGGGCGGCATCGTGACGGGTGTGTCGGTGGTGCTGGAGATCTCGGCCCTGGGAGGCCGTTCGCGGCTCGCCGGCCGCGAGGTCAGCGCACTTCTCGCCGTCTAGTCACGCCGTCTAGCCCGTGACAGGCACCACGAACCTGTAGGCGACCACCACGGTGATCGCCCACAGGAAGTAGAAGATCGGCAGCCCCAGCAGGATCAGGCGCCACGCCTTCATCTCGCCGTGCCCGACCCGCATCAGCGCGGCGGCCGCACCGAGCCACGGCACCACTCCCAGCGTCGCCGCGCGCACGCCTTCGGCCGCGCCGTTCGTGACGAGGTTGAGCAGGACGATCGCGGCGTACCAGATGCCCGCGAACGCCAGGCAGTGCCAGATCGGGCGGTGCGAGTGCATGGGCACAGCTTGTCAGCCGACCATCATCCGGAAGACGGCGCCCAGCGCACCCATGACGCCCCTGATCAGCGACCACGTCACGAAGTAGACCAGCAGCGTCACCAGGATCAGCACCCACGGCTGGAGCCGGATCCTCAGCAGGATCAGGTAGGTGGTGAACGTGGTGACCGCGAACAGGGCCGCGCCCACCAGGAGCACGGGCACGATCCTGCCCAGGCCTTCGCCGCTCCTCAGCCCGACGATGACGAAGGCCGCGATGAGCGCGACGTACCAGACCGCGGCACCCGCGGCGCAGTGCGCGAGCGGAGTTCCCCGCCGGGCGGGCGGTCCGGACGGTGGCGGAGCAGAAAACATGAGCGGTCCCCCCAGACCTCGTTCACGCCGAGTGGCCGATCATGCCAGCTTCGTGTCAGCGCGTCTCCGTGATCGCGGACGAGCTCACACGACGGGCGGGGGCGCCACTATTGCGGCGCCGATGCTGACGAAGACCAGCGTGACCAGTGACGCCGGTGCCGTGACGACCGCGAACTCCCACAGTTGCGGTGCTTTCGCGCGCCTCAAGACCAGCCAGCTCAGCGTGGTCGCGACGACCCAGCCGACCGTCGAGCCGATGATCGACCTCGGGTCCACGTAGCCGGGGTCGTCGAGGGCCAGGTACGCCATCGTGCCCAGCCACACGAACGTCATCGCGGCGCACCAGAGCAGAGTCCTCACCTGGTCGAGTTTGTCAGGCGGGTGTTGGTGGGGTGTCAGGGCACGGCTTCGCCGAGCCGGTACATGCCCTCCTTCGTCGGGCGTGTGCCGGAACGCAATTCTGTGGTCCTTTTGCGTGCGTGGTTGCGGCACGTGGTCGTTGTGCGTTTTTCGCGTTTTGTTGTGTGCGTGGTTTCTAGTGGTTGCGTTGCTACAAGAGAGGTGCGCGCTTACGGTGCCTATGGCGGTTTGTCCATATGGTTCACCCGAACGTGGCTGCTCTGACGTGCTTTTTTGCTGTGATCTTGCGGTAATGTCGAACGCATGAGCGAACGAGACTTCCGCCTTCTGGCCACCGACGAGCTGCTTGCCGCAGTCGTCGGTGCCGTGGTGGAGATTCGCGTTCTCGAGAATGTGATGATGTTGAAGATCGCTGAGTTGGAGCGGCGTGGTGCGGCCGTCGAGCTGGGTTATCGGAATGTCGCTCACGTGTTGCGCGATGCCGTGCGGTGGGACCTGAAGACCGCGCGTCAGTGGGTCGCCCGCGCCGAGGCCGTGACGGGGGAGATCACGCCGTCCGGTTCGGTGCTGGAGCCCGCCTTGCCGCTCACCGCCGCCGCTGCGGCGGAGGGTGTGCTCTCCGGTGAGCACGTGTCGGTAGTGGCCGAGGTGATGAAGGAGCTGCCTGCCGCGGTGGAGCAGTCTCTCGTGGAGCAGTCCCTCGTGGAGTACGCCAAGGCCCACGAGCCCAGCGCGGTGCGGTCGTTCGGCAAGGAGCTGGCGTACCTGGCCGACCAGGACGGCGAGGAGCCCCGAGAGCCCGCCGAGGTGTCGCGTCAGGTCAACCGGCTCCGCATGGAGTGGAAGGGCGACCGGCTGGAGATCTGGGCCCGGCTCGGCAAAGAGGCCGGCGCGAAGTTCGAGACGCTGATCGACCCGCTCGCCAAGCCCCGCCCCACCACCCCGGAGGAAGGCGTCGACGCCCGGACCCGTGTCGAGCGCGAAGGCGACGCGTTCGCCGACCTGATCGACCTCGTGCTGCGCTCCGATCGTTTGCCGGAGCACGGCGGCGAGCCGGTCGCGCTCACGCTGACGATGTCCTACGAGGGCCTGGTCGAGCAGACGGGCCTGGCCCGGCTCAACACCCAGGCCCGTGTCCCGGCCTCGCTGGTCCGCCGTCTCGCCTGCAACGCGGGCGTGATCCCGGTGGTCCTCGGCGGCCGCTCCGAGGCGCTGGACGTGGGCCGCAAGACCAGAACGTTCCCCGCGTCCCTCCGCCGCGTGCTCGTGGCGAGAGACCAGGGCTGCACCTTCCCGGGCTGCGACCGCCCGCCGAAGCACTGCGACGCCCACCACCTCAGATTCTGGTCGGAAGGCGGCAAGACCTCAGTGGACAACGCCGCCCTGCTCTGCCGCCACCACCACACCCTGATCCACCGCAGCGACTGGGAGGTGAAGCTCCACAATGGAATCCCGACGTTCGTCCCGCCCGCGTGGCTCGACCCCGACCGCGTCCCCAGGGCCAACACCGCACTCCGCCACCACCAGGTCGCCTAGCCCTCCGCAAGGCGTGCGACCTGCGCTTCGAGCATCCGTTTTCACCCGTATGAGCCGGTTCGTGGAGGAGGGCCAATGCCTACCGTCGGACGAATGACCGCGATCACCTCCACCGCCTACAGCCGCGACCTGGGCGACGAACTGCGCCGCCTCCGCGAGAAGTTCACGGCCCTCACCGGCCACGCCTTCGCGGAACAACTCGGCTGGGACCCGAGCAAGGTCTCCAACATCGAGAAGGGCAAAGCGCGTGCGAGCGAGATCGACCTCGTGCAGTACCTGATGATGTGCGGCCGCGACACCGACCACTTCGAGGCCTTCCGCGACCGCTACCGCTACGCCTTCGACCCCTACGTCCTCATCGTTCCCGACAACCTGCGCACGCTCGCCTTGGCGGAGGCGCAGGCCGTGAAGATCACCAGCTTCGACGGGCTGACCATGCCCGGCCTGGCGCAGACCCCGGAGTACGCCCGAGCGCTGCTCATCGAAGGAGGCAACGAAGCCCACGAGAACATCGAGAAGTTCGTTCAACTGCGCATCGATCGGCAAGCGGTTCTGAGGCGTCCGAATCGGCCAGAATGCACCTTTTTCGTGCACGAGCTCGCACTCAGAATGCGGGTGGGCAACGCCCAGATCATGGAGGAGCAGTACCTGCGCCTCCTCTTCGAGACCCACAGCTTGCGGATCGTGCCCATGGCGGCGGGGGTCGCCATCGCCATGAGGTCTGCGCGGCGGCTTTTCAGCTTCGAGAAGATGGTGCCGGTCGCCTACAGCGAGAACGATGTGGCGCAGCTCTTCGCGCACGACGGCAAAGCCATTGCGAGCAGCCGAGAGTTCTTCAAGTGGTTGGATGCGCTGGCACTTGATGAGGGACAATCGCGGAGCATGCTGACGCACTACGTCAGCGGACTGCGGGAGGACCTTCATGACGCTCGGCCGGAGCTGGCGTAAGAGCACCTACAGCGGCAACACGGACAGCGGCTCGTGCGTTGAGGTGTCGCTTGCCGCGGACGCTCTCGTGCGTGATTCGAAGGCCACCCGGGGTGCCGTTCTGGCCTTCTCGGTCGTCGCCTGGCGGGCGTTCGTGAAGGTCGTCGCCTGATCGGCTCAACGGAAGTTTGTGCTGCGTTCACCGTGTGAGCTGTGCCGCTCAGCGCTCCATCGGAAGTTTCGTCAGCGTGAACGCGTTATCCTCGGTACTCGCGAGACCCGAGGAGCGTGGGGTTGAGTCAAGACACCGAACCCGCTGCGACGGCTGTTCAACCGTCGGCTACCCGGCGTGTGCGCGCCCGCCTTGCGCGGCGTATCACCGCCCAACGTGCGGCCCCGGTGAAGCAGGTCCTCGAACCTCTCGCCGCCGTGCACCGTGACCTCCATCCCAAGGCCGATCTGGCGCTTCTGCAGCACGCGTACGACGTTGCCGAGGAGAAGCACCGCCCGCAGCGCCGCAAGTCCGGCGACCCGTACATCACCCACCCGCTCGCCGTGGCGACCATCCTCGCCGAGCTGGGCATGGACACCACGACGCTGGTGGCCGCGCTGCTGCACGACACCGTGGAAGACACCGACTACTCGCTCAACCAGCTCAAGGAAGACTTCGGTGAGGAAGTCGCCCGGCTGGTCGACGGAGTCACGAAGCTCGACAAGGTCAAGCTGGGGGCAGCGGCCGAGGCCGAGACCATCCGCAAGATGGTCATCGCGATGGCGAAGGACCCGCGGGTCCTGGTCATCAAGCTCGCCGACCGGCTGCACAACATGCGCACCATGCGGTTCCTGCCGCCGGAGAAGCAGGCCCGCAAGGCCCGGGAAACGCTCGAAGTGCTGGCGCCGCTCGCTCACCGCCTGGGGATGGCGACGGTCAAGTGGGAGCTGGAGGACCTCGCGTTCGCGATCCTGCAGCCCAAGAAGTACGACGAGATCGTCCGCCTGGTCGCGAAGCGCGCGCCGAGTCGCGACACGTACCTGAGGTCCGTCGTCAGCGAGCTCAACACCCAGCTGGAGAGCGCGCGGATCGTCGCGAAGGTCGAGGGCCGGCCGAAGCACTACTACTCGATCAACCAGAAGATGATCGTCCGCGGACGGGACTTCGACGACATCCACGACCTCGTGGGCGTCCGGATCCTCGTGGACGAGGTGCGTGACTGCTACGCCGCGATGGGCGTCGTGCACGCCGCCTGGCAGCCGATGCCGGGCCGGTTCAAGGACTACATCGCGCAGCCCCGGTTCGGCGTGTACCAGTCGCTGCACACGACCGTGATCGGTCCCGACGGCAAGCCTCTGGAAGTGCAGATCCGCACGTCCGAGATGCACCAGCGGGCCGAGTACGGCATCGCCGCGCACTGGCGCTACAAGGAGACCAAGGGCACGCACAACGGCAAGTCCGTCGAGATCGACGAGATGGCGTGGATGCGCCAGCTCCTCGACTGGCAGCGGGAAGCCGCGGACCCCGGTGAGTTCCTCGAAGGCCTGCGCTGGGACCTCGCCGCGCGCGAGATCTTCGTGTTCACGCCCAAGGGCGACGTGGAGACGCTGCCGACGGGGTCCACGCCCGTCGACTTCGCCTACTCCGTGCACACCGAGGTGGGTCACCGCTGCATCGGCGCCCGTGTGAACGGTCGTCTGGTCGCTCTGGAGCGCAAGCTCGAGAACGGCGAGGTCGTCGAGATCTTCACCTCCAAGGCGGAGGGTGCGGGCCCGTCCCGCGACTGGCTGAGCTTCGTGGCGTCCCCGCGCGCCAAGGCGAAGATCAAGCAGTGGTTCGCCAAGGAGCGCAAGGAAGAGGCGATCGAGCAGGGCAAGGACGCGATCACCAAGGAGGTCCGGCGTGTCGGGCTTCCGATCCAGCGCCTGGTCTCGGTCGACTCGATGCAGGCCCTCGCGAAGGAACTGCACTACCCGGACATGAGCGCGCTGTACGCGGCGGTGGGTGAGGGCCACACGAGCGCCCGCCACGTCGTGCAACGGCTCGTCGCGCAGCTCGGCGGTGTCGACCACGCCGAGGAGGAACTGGCCGACCGCGCCACCCCGTCCACGGTCACCCGGCGCCGCCCCACCGGCGACGCGGGCGTGATCGTCAAGGACGCGGGCGACGTGTGGGTGAAGCTCGCCCGCTGCTGCACCCCGGTGCCGGGTGACGACATCCTCGGCTTCGTGACGCGGGGCGGTGGCGTGTCCGTGCACCGCACCGACTGCACGAACGCGGAGGAGCTGCTCAAGTCGCCGGAACGCCTCCTCGACGTCGAGTGGGCGCCGTCGGCCTCCAGCGTGTTCCTGGTCGCCATCCAGGTGGAGGCGCTCGACCGGCACCGGCTGCTCTCGGACGTCACGAAGGTGCTGGCCGACGAGCGCGTGAACATCCTGTCGGCGTCGGTGACGACGTCGCGTGACAGGGTGGCCGTCAGCCGGTTCTCGTTCGAGATGGGCGACCCGAAGCACCTCGGCCACGTCCTGAAGGCCGTGCGTGGCATCGAGGGCGTCTACGACGTCTACCGGGTGACCTCGGCGTCGTAGCGGGTCACCGCAACTGGGGTCCAGACGAGAGGAGCCCCCGTCCTGAGAAGGGCGGGGGCTCCGTCGTGTG
Organism: Lentzea sp. NPDC055074; assembly: GCF_053608005.1. Classification (NCBI taxonomy): domain Bacteria; kingdom Bacillati; phylum Actinomycetota; class Actinomycetes; order Pseudonocardiales; family Pseudonocardiaceae; genus Lentzea; species Lentzea sp. NPDC055074. The sequence goes on along the minus strand of NZ_JBSGUQ010000020.1, from coordinate 104,596 downwards.
CGAGTGGTGCCGGGAGGCGCTTAGTTCGCGACCAGCGCCGACTTGATGTCGACCGGGGTCTTCGGCTTGCCGTCGCCCTGGCCGGGCTGCTGGGAGATCGTGCCGGTCTTCGCGACCTCGTCGACCTTCTTCAGCGACTCCGCGTCGACCGTGCCGAACACGTTGTACTTGGCCTGCAGGTTCGAGGCGTCGCCGTAGACGATGAAGAACTGCGAGCCGTTGGTGTCGGGGCCCGAGTTCGCCATGGCGAGCACGCCGCGGCCGTAGGTGAGCTCCGGGTAGACCTCGTCCTTGAACGAGTAGCCCGGGCCGCCCATGCCGTTGCCGCCGGGGTCGCCGCACTGCAGGACCTGGATGCCGGTCACCGTGAGGCGGTGGCACGTCGTGTTGTCGAAGTACTTCTGCTTCGCCAGCTCCACGAAGTTGTGGACGGTGCACGGCGCGAGCGAGCGGTCGAGGTTCAGCTTCAGGTCACCGATGGAGGTGCCGAGCGTGACGCCGACGGTGCCCGTGGTGGACTGCTCGCCGTTCGCGGGCGGCGTGTTCTCCTTGGCCGCCGGCTCCTGGCCCTTCGTGTATTCACAGTTCACCGTTGCGGGAAGCGCCGTCGGCCGCTTCACGATCTGGTGCATTTCGGTGGGGATGTTCTCCGCCTTGTCCACCGACTCCTGGGTAGGAGTCTCCGACGCGGCGGCGTCGCCATTGCCGAAGACGTCGTTGGTCGCGAGGAACCACACGCCACCTCCGACGAGCGCAACAACGACGACCGTCGACACGACGGCGATGATGCGACGCTTCTTGGCCCGCTCCTGGCGGTAGACCATTTGACGCTCAAGCTTGCGCTTGGCTGCCGCGCGTCGCTGCTCGTTGGTGGGCACGTGCTCCCTCCCCAGGGACTCATGCGAATAGGGCGGTCGGCTCGGGAGTCTAGGGCCTGGGCATATGAGCTTTGTGTGGTGGTTAGGCTGTCGTTGAACAGGGAGGTCATTTTCGTGCTCGTGATCGGGTTCCCCACTGGTGCGCTCCAGGCGAACTGCTTCGTCCTGGCGGCCGGTGAGGGCGAGCCCTGCGTGATCATCGATCCCGGTCAGGACGCGGTCGAACCGATCGAGCAGGCCTTGCGCAAGCACCGTCTCGCGCCTGTCGCCGTGCTGCTCACGCACGGGCACTTCGACCACACCTTCTCCGTCACCCCCGTCTGCGACGGCAACGACGTTCCCGCCTACATCCACCCGGATGACGTAGCGATGCTCTCCGACCCGTTGAAGGGCATCAGCCGCGAGTCGGCCGCGTTCTTCGGCGGCAACCTGGAGATGCGGGAGCCGTCCGAGGTCCGCGAGCTGACCGACGGCGCCGACCTGGACCTCGCCGGTCTGAAGATCACCGTCGACCACACGCCGGGCCATACCGGCGGGTCGGTGATGTTCCGGTCCGGTGTGCAGGAAGGCGGTCGCCTGGTGATCTCGGGTGACACGCTCTTCGCCGGTTCCATCGGACGCACCGACCTGCCGGGTGGCGACCACTCCGCGATGCTGTCGTCTCTGCAGAGCAAGGTCATGACCTTGCCCGATGACACAGTGGTGCTGCCCGGCCACGGCCCGACGACGACCATAGGCCGCGAGCGTGCGACGAACCCCTACCTGCTCCAGTTGCAGGACGCTGTTCAGCCGCACGACGCGCAGGCCGCCCCGCACCGAGGACTCTGAGAGACGTGTTTTCCGCACCCAAAGGCGTTCCCGACTACATCCCGCCGACGTCCGCCGCGTTCGCGCACGTCCGGTCGACGCTGACCCGCGCGGCCGAGCTCGCGGGCTACGGCTACATCGAGCTGCCGGTCTTCGAGGACACGGCGCTGTTCGCGCGCGGTGTCGGCGAGTCGACCGACGTCGTGTCGAAGGAGATGTACACCTTCCTCGACCGAGGCGACCGCTCGATCACGCTGCGCCCCGAGGGCACCGCGGGCGTGATGCGGGCCGTGATCGAGCACAGCCTCGACCGCGGCTCGTTGCCGGCGAAGCTCTACTACGCGGGCCAGTTCTTCCGCGCCGAGGCCCCGCAGGCCGGCCGGTACCGGCAGTTCCACCAGGTCGGCATCGAGGCGATCGGCATCGACGACCCGGCGCTCGACGCCGAGGTCATCGCGGTCGGCGACGCCGGGTTCCGCGCGATCGGCCTCACCGGGTACCGCCTGGAGCTCACGTCGCTGGGCGACGCGAACTGCCGTCCCGCGTACCGGGAGAAGCTGCAGGCGTTCCTCGCGAAGCTCCCGCTCGACGAGGCGACCCTCCAGCGCGCCGAGCTGAACCCGCTGCGGGTGCTCGACGACAAGCGCCCCGAGGTGCGCGAGATGGTCGCCGAGGCGCCGCTGATGGTCGACAACCTGTGCGACGCCTGCCGTGAGCACTACGAGCTCGTCAAGGGGTACTTGACCGAGCTGGGCGTGAAGTTCGTCGAGAATCCGCGCATGGTCCGCGGTCTCGACTACTACACGAAGACGACGTTCGAGTTCGTCCACGACGGTCTCGGCGCCCAGTCGGGCATCGGCGGCGGCGGTCGCTACGACGGCCTGATGGCGCAGCTCGGCGGTCAGGAGCTGTCCGGCGTCGGCTTCGGTCTCGGCGTCGACCGTGCGCTGCTCGCGGCGCAGGCCGAGGGCGTGCTGCCGGAGTTCAGCCGCGTCGACGTGATCGGCGTGCCGCTGGGCGAGGCCGCCCGCTCTCGCCTGGTCGCGATCGCCGGTGAGCTGCGGGCCGCCGGAGTGCGGACCGACCTGGTCTACGGCGGCCGTTCGATGAAGGCGGGCTTCAAGGCCGCCGACAAGTCGGGTGCCCGGATCGCGCTGGTGCTCGGTGAGCGCGACCTGGAGGCCGGCAACATCGGCGTCAAGACTCTCGCGACCGGCGAGCAGGTCACGGTGCCGCTGGCGGACGTGGTCGAAGAGGTGCGGAAGGCGCTGTGAGCGACGACAAGCTCGTTCTCGACCTGCTCGACAAGGCGACGGTCCGCAAGCGGGCGCGCATGGTGGCGATCGGCGGCATCATGGTCGCCCTCGCCTTCGGCGCGATCGTGGGGCTGATCGGGGGCCGCTGGCCCGGCGTCATCGCCGGGGCGATCGTGTCGGTGCCGGTGATCCTGCTGGCGATGTCCGAGGCGCGTCGCACGGTGTGGCTCGAGGGCACGACCGTGTACGTGCGGGCGTTCGGCACGCGCAAGGTCGACCTGGCCACCGCCGACGGTCTCGACCTGCTGGTCACGGACCTGCGTGGCGCGCGGACCGTCGGGCTGTTCGTGCGCGGGAACAAGAAGGCGATCAACGTCGCCCTCTCGATGTACGCGGGCACGGGCGGGCGTGAGCTGGGCGTCTACCAGCTGCGCCGCCTCGCCGACGCGCTGGCCGCGCGCGGGGACACGCCCGGACTGGTGTTCTCGGAGCTGCTCGTCGCGCAGCTGCGGGCCGAGGCTCGTGGGCTCGCCGCCGCGGAACGGCCGCTGTACCGGCTGGGCTCGCTCGCGCCGGCCGGGCGGATGGCGCAGAAGCTCCATCCGGAGGCCGTCTCGAAGTTCGTGACCTCGCTGGACTAGGTGCCCCAGAGCCCGGACGGCGGGGCGGGGGAGAGCGTCGCGGTCGCGTCGGTGGTGACCGGCGCGCCGCCGATGAACTTCGTCAGCCCCGTGCCGTGCTCCACGCGGCCCTGGAACGGGTCGCCGGCCGTCGCTCGGGTCAGCTGCTGCATCGGCAGGCCGTTGTGCGAGGCCATGATCACGAAGTTGCCGAAGCGGCGGCCGCGGAACACGCCCGGTTCGGCCATCACGCAGACGTGTTCGAACACCGCGCGCACGGTCGCGCACTGGGCGCGGGCGAACTGCAGGCCGTTGCCGTCGCCGATGTTCGCGGCGTAGATGCCGTCGTCGGCGAGCGCGGCCGACGCCTGCTGGACGAACTCGACCGACGTCAGGTGGGCGGGCGTGCGGGCGCCGGCGAAGCAGTCGGAGACGATCAGGTCGAACGAGCCGGGGCGCGCCTTGACGAGCACGGCGCGCGCGTCGCCTGTGGTGATCTTCACCCGCGGGGGCGGCGGGAGCTCGCGGCGGATGAACGCGATCAGGCCCGCGTCGATCTCGGCCACCTGCTGAGACGCACGGGGGAGTAGATCGGCGACGTAGCGCGCTAGCGTGAGAGCGCCACCACCGAGGTGGAGCACACGCGAAGGCGCGGTGAGATCGACGATGTGACCCAGCCGGCGGACGTACTCGAACTCCAGGTAGGTCGGGTCGTCGAGGTCCACATGCGACTGTGGGGTTCCGTTGACCCGCAACGTCCAGGAGCGCCGGCCGCCGAGATCGGGGACCAGCTCCGCGACACCGGAGTCGATCGACTCGGTGATCGCCTCTGTGTCGGGCCGTTGTCTTCCCACTGCTCTATTGTCTCACCGCGTGTGTCAGCTCTGAGGAGGAACCCAAGTGCAGGTCATCGCCAACGTTCTGCTCGCCCTCGTGGCGTTGATCCACATCTACATCGTGGTGCTCGAGATGTTCCTCTGGACGACGCCGCGCGGGCAGAAGGCGTTCGGCCTCACGCCCGAGTTCGCGCAGGAGTCCAAGGCGCTCGCCGCGAACCAGGGCCTGTACAACGGCTTCCTCGCCGCCGGTCTGATCTACGCGATCGTCCGCCAGGACTTCGGCGCGTCCGTGCTGTTCACGGTGTTCGTGATCGTCGCCGGCATCTACGGCACGTTCACGGCGAGCCGGAAGATCTTCTTCGTGCAGGTGGTGCCGGGCGTGCTGGCGCTGCTCTTCGTGCTCTTGGCTCACTAGGCCGTTCCCACGGCCCCTTGTCGGGGTCGTAGCCGGTGTAGAGGTCGCCCTCGATGCGCGCGGGCCGCGGTTTCACGGGCTTCGCGGCGCGCTTCACGGTCTTGGTCTTGGGCTCGGGTTCAGGCTCGGGGTCGGGTTCGGGAGCCTGCGCGGGGGCGACCTCCTGGCGCACCGCGACCAGGGCGGCGAGGGCGGTGGTCACCGGGATCGCCGCCACGAGGCCGATGCTGCCGACCAGGGTTCGCACGATCTCCTGCGCGATCTGCTGCGCGGTGAGGATCTCGCCCATCGACCGCCCGGCCAGCGAGATCGCCAGCAGCAACGGCAGCGCGGCACCCGCGTAGGCCATCACCAGGGTGTTCACGACGGACGACATGTGGTCGCGCCCGATCCGCGAGCCCGCCGCGAAGAGCTCGCGCCACGTCAGCTCGTCGTTGGCCCGCCGGAGCTCCCAGACCGCGCTGGTCTGCGTGACCGTCACGTCGTCCAGCACGCCCAGCGCGCCGATCAGCGTGCCCGCGAGCAGCAGGCCGCGCGTGTCGATGTCGGTGCCGAGCAGGGTGACGAGGTTCGTCGTGTCGTCGTCGATGCCCGTCAGGCTCGCCAGGGCCGAGAACGCCGCGCCCAGCACGCCGATCAGCGCCAGGCTCACCAGCGTTCCGAGCACCGCCGTCGACGTGCGCGCCGATATGCCGTGCGTCACGTACAGGACCACGAACATGATCAGCCCGGCGCCGACGACCGCCACCATCAGCGGGTTCTGGCCCGCCAGGATCGACGGCATGATGAACAGCACCAGCACCACGAAGCTCAGCAGCAACGCGCCCAACGCGGCGAGGCCCTGCCAGCGTCCGAGCAGCAGCACGGCGGCCGCGAACAGCAGCGCCAGCACGGCGAGCGACCAGCCGCGCTGGAAGTCGACGATCTGGTACGACTCGGCGGCCTGCGGCTGGCTGCCCGCGTAGGACAGCACCACCTCGTCGCCGAGCTTGAAGCTCGGTGCTCCCGGACCCTTCACGCTCGGGATCGTGATGCTCTGCCCGCTCGCGGCGCCGTCGGTCATCCGCACCGTCACCGCGACGCACTTCTCGCCGCAGTTCTCGGCGACGCCCGTGACGACTGCCTCGACCGGCGTCTGGTGCAGGCCGATCTCGGCGCCGGTCTTCTGCTCGACCCCGAACGGGTACAGCAGGGCGGCGCCGACGATCGTGGCCAGCGCGAACGGCACCAGCAGCCACAGCAGCAACGTGCGCACGCGCTGCGAAGCCGGTTCCTCGTTCAGCGCATTGCTATGCCCGTGACCGTGACCCACGCGCGACATCCTGCCCCATGAGATGTTCGACGGCGGTTATGGCCGTCGCCAACCTGTTCTCGGTGAGCTTCAGCCACGGCACACCGCGGCGCGTGAGCTCCTGTTCGAACAGACCCGTCATCCACTCGCGGAGGTGTTCGCCGTCGCGCCAGCCGTCCTGTTCGAACGGAACGCCGGTGTGGTCGGTCAGCAGGTACAGGTCCGGTGCGGTGCCGAGGGGGAGATCCGGGCGGAAACCGAGGTAGCGCTCACCCCACACGGTCGCGGCGAACGCGTCGTTGTCCGCGATCACGAGCGGCGCGGTCTCGGCCTGGATGCGGCGTTCCTGTTCGTGCGCAACGTCTTCGAAGTCGCCCAGGGTCCACACCAGACCGTCCACCGTGGCTGCCGGGTCGAACGCGCGCGCGGCGGTGAGCTTGTGCTCGGTGTGCTCGCGGCCGTACTCGGGGATCCAGGGGGCTCCGAAGTGGGCGGCGAGTTGTCTCGACAGCGTCGTCGTGCCGGTGCTCTCCGCGCCGACGACCACGACCTTCCAGCCCAGGCCGCGCTGGGTCGCGGGCGCGAGGTGGTGCCAGTTCGCGACGGGGTCGGTGCGCATCGCGGTGCCGGAGACCTGGTGCGTGAGGCGGTCGAGGTCGACGAGCACGTGCTGGGCGCCGAGCCTGCGGGCCAGCTCGTCGCCGTACTTCTCGCTGGAGAACACGACGTCGACGCGTGCCTGCGAGGGGTCGCCGTCCGCGATCGCCCGGCGGGCCAGGACCGCGCGGGTCAGGTCGACGTGCAGGGCCCAGATCTCGTCGGAGTCGAAGTCCATCGGGTGGTCGTCGAGGTCGCCGACGATGCGCACGCCGGGGGTGTCGCGGTGGGTCTCGGTCAGCCAGCGCACGCGGTGTTCGAGGGGGAGGGTCTCGTGCGAGGCCGCCAGCACCGTGACGGTCGTGCGCTCGCTCCGGGAGGCCGCCGTCTCGATGAGGTGGTGGTGGCCGTTGTGCGGTGGGTAGAACTTGCCGAGCACGAGCGCGTGGTCGAACTCCTTCACGCGGCCACCTCGTTGCTCCTGAGGTCCTTCGTCCAGTTCCGCAACCCCAGCACGCACAGCACCATGAACCCCACGTACAACACCGCGGTCAGGTACAGCTCCTTGTACGCGTAGAGCGGCACGTAGATGACGTCCGCGGCGATCCACAGCCACCAGCACTCGACCTTCTTGCGTGCCTGCCCCCAGGTGGCGAGCAGCGACAGCACGGTCGTGACGGCGTCCCAGAAGGGCACGGTCGACTCGGTGAAGGTGACGAGGATCCAGTGCAGCAGCCCGGTTCCGAGCACGCCGGCGACCGCGAGCCAGACCCACTGCGGTGTCGTGGTGCGGCTGACGTTCAGCGTCGAGTGCTGCTCGCCGCCGCGCACCCACGCCCACCAGCCGTAGACCGCGAGTGCCATGTAGACGATCTGGAGGCCGGAGTCGGCGTAGAGGCCGCTGCCCCAGAACAGCACGAGGAACGCGATGTTGTTCGCGATCCCGATGGGCCAGTTCCAGGGGTTCTGCCGGGCGACCAGCCACACGCACAGTGCGCCGGTGACGAAGCCTGCTACCTCAACGGGTGACACGTGCGCTCCTTGACCGCTGTTCGAACATGTGTTCGAATCGAAGTGTGCGATGGGACGGACAGAAACTCGAGGCAGAGCCGCAGCTGGCACTACCGGGGCTACCGGGACTGGTGCGCAGCGTACGAACTCCTGAGTTCACGGACGTGGTGTTCCACGAGGTCCGCGCCAAATCCGTGCTCAACGGGGTGCCGGGTTCGTCGTTGCCGTTCTCGTGGACGGTGAACCCGTATCGCGGCTGTTCACACGCCTGCACCTACTGTCTGGCCGGTGACACGCCGATCCTCATGGGCAACGGTCGCACGAAACCGTTGTCCGAGCTGCGTGAAGGTGACGAGATCTACGGCACCGAGCTCGTCGGCAACTACCGGCGCTACAAGCTCACGACCGTTCTCGCGCACTGGGAGACGCGCAAGACCGCGTACCGGCTGACGCTGGAGGACGGCACGACGGTGGTCGCGTCCGGTGACCACCGGTTCCTGACCGACCGCGGCTGGAAGCACGTGACGGGCGAGACGGCGGGCGTGGGGCGCAGGCCGCACCTCACGACCGGCAACAAGCTGATGGGCACGGGGGCGTTCGTCGAGCAACCCGCCGTGACCGACGACTACCGCCGCGGCTACCTGCGCGGCATGGTCGACGACGAGACCGAGTTCCACATCCCCCTGGCCGACATCGAGGCCATGGACCGCACTCAGGAGTATCTCGACTACTTCGGAGTGCGAGAAGGGAGGGGATTTCTGCACCAGGTGCGCGAGCTCGCGCACTGGCAGATAGCCCCGAACCCCGACTGGCTCAAGGGATTCCTGGCCGGCGCGTTCGACTACCTCGGGACCTGCTCGCGCAGCATCCTGCGGCTCTCGACGCGCAACGCCACCGTTCTGGAAGCGATCTGCTTGGCTTTGAAGCACTTCGACTTCGACTTCGCGATCGAGGAACTGCGCCGCCGGCGTGGTGTGCGGGTCGTGCGGCTGCGCGGCGGGCTGCGGGAGAACCTGCGGTTCTTCCACACCGTCGACCCGTCGATCACCCGCAAGCGCGACATCGACGGCGTGGCGATCAAGTCGCAGCAGCCGCTCGGCGTCGTGTCGGTGGAACCGCTGGGGGAGATGACCCTCTACGACATCTCGACCGGCACCGCGGACTTCATCGCGAACGGGATCGTGTCCCACAACTGCTTCGCGCGGAACACGCACTCCTATCTGGACCTCGACACCGGCAAGGACTTCGACGACCAGCTCATCGTCAAGGTCAACGCGGGGGAGGTGCTGTCGCGTCAGCTGCGGTCGAACCGGTGGAGGCAGGAACACGTCGCGCTCGGCACCAACACCGATCCGTACCAGCGGGCGGAGGGGCGGTACGCCTTGATGCCAGGGATCATCGAGGCGTTGACCGCCTCCCGCACGCCCTTCTCGATCCTCACGAAGGGCACGCTGCTGGCGCGTGATCTGCCGTTGCTGACCGCGGCCGCCGAGGTCGTGCCGGTCGGCATCGCGGTGTCGCTCGCGTTGATGGACCGGGACCTGCACAAGTCGCTGGAGCCCGGCACGCCGACGCCCGCCGCCCGGCTGGAGCTGGTGCGGAAGGTGCGGGACGCGGGCCTGCCGTGCGGGGTGTTCGTGGCGCCGGTGTTGCCCGAGCTCACGGACTCCACCGAGCAGCTGGACTTCCTGCTGGAGCAGATCGCGGCGGCCGGTGCCACCGGCGTCACCGTGCTGCCGTTGCACCTGCGGCCCGGTGCCAAGGAGTGGTTCGCCGCGTGGTTGCGGCGGGAGCACCCGGATCTGGTCGAGACGTACCGGTACCTGTACGGCAACCGGTCCTATGTGGACAAGCGGTATCGCGCACGGCTCGCCGCGCGGGTGGTCCCGTTGATCGAGAAGCACGGCCTGGCGCCGCAGGGGCGGTCCACCGACGCCGTCACCGGTGTGCCCGGCGACGACGACGGCGTGTGGCCCGACGGCAGCCTGCCGGTGGGTGTGCCGGCGCCGCGCGTCGATCAGGAACAGCTCACCCTGCTCTGAAACGCCCCTGTTCGAGAACCGTGGTGGACGCCCCCTTCCCCGGGGTGGTCCTCTACTCGGCCCATCCGCCCTGGGCCATCGTCTGGAACTTCCAGTCGCCGCCGACCCGCGTGAGCAGGTCGCCGTAGCGCACCGTGATCCCGTTGATCGTGCCGTCCGTGATCACGAAGACCAGGTTGTCGTTGATGAAGTGCGGAGTCCTCTTCGACTCCATCTGCACGTCACCGCCCAGCTGGGCCCCCATCTCGCGCAGGAACGTCTCGCGGTCCCACGACGTCGCCGAACCGTCGGTGACCGTGTTGACCGGGAACAGCGCCATGTCGGCCATCGCCTCGACGTCGCCCTTCACCGCGAGCGCGTCCCACTTCTCGAACCACTGCATGACCTCGTCGTACGACATACCGTACATTGTACGGATCTTAGCGGCTGCCGACCACTGCGTTACTGTCTTCGCTGGTCACGAGCTTGGCGGTCAGTCCGGCGGCGGTGAACGCGGCCAGGGCGGCCGGTGCCTGGCGCTCGCTGGTCTCGCTCAGCAGGTGGCCGCCGGGGCGGAGCCAGGTCGCGGCCTGGGTGGCCACCCGGCGCAGGACCTCCAGGCCGTCCGCGCCGCCGTCCAGCGCCACCCGTGCCTCGTGGTCGCGGGCCTCGGTGGGCATGAACGCGATGTCGCCGGTCGGCACGTACGGGACGTTGGCGACCACGACGTCGATGTGTCCCCGGAGGTGCGTGGGGAGGGCGTCGAACAGGTCGCCCTCGAAGACGTTCGTGAGGTTCTGGCGCGCGCACGCCACGGCCGCGGGGTCGATGTCGGCGGCGTACACGGTGGCGTCGGGGAGGCGGTGCTGGAGCACGGCGCCCACCGCGCCCGAGCCGCAGCACAGGTCGACGATCACGTCCGGCTTCAGGTCGGTGGCGAGGTCGACCAGCAGTTCGGTGCGGTGGCGGGGGACGAAGACGCCCCTGGTGACCACGATCCGCCGGTCGCAGAACATCGCCCAGCCGACGGCGTGCTCCAGCGGGAGGCCGCCGACCCGCTGGGCCACCAGGTCTTCGAGGTGCTGCGGGCTGGTGGCGGCCTGTTCGAGCAGTGCGGCCTCTTCCTCGGCGAACACGCAGCCGGCGGCCCTGAGTCTCTCCACGATGGTCATCGAGGCGGGACGCTACTCGGCGCATTTACAAGCAGGCTTGACTGTTTGTTTGTTCGACGGAAGACTCGGGCGGGTGGAGACGAGGCAGCGCCAGGCCGACCGCACGCGGGAGACGAAGCGCAAGCTGATGGAGGCGACCGTCGAGTGCCTGGTGGAGCGGGGCTGGTCAGGCACCACGACGACCGAGGTGGCCGAACGCGCCGGGGTGTCGCGCGGCGCACAGCTGCACCACTTCCGCACGCGCGGTGAGCTGGTCGCCGCGGCCGTGGAGCACGTGGGCGCGGAGAGCGTCGAGGTGCTCAAGCAGCGCGCGCAGACCGCCGAGAAGAGCACGCACGCCGTGGTCGAGCTGATCGCGGACTTCCACGCCAGCGACCTGTTCACCGCGGCCCTCGAGCTGTGGGTGGCCGCGCGCACCGATCCCGAGCTGCGCGAGCAGGTGCTGGAGCTGCAGGCGCGGCTCGGCCGCGAGGTGTACGGGCTGGCGCTGGAGCTGCTGGAGGTCGACGACGCGAAGCCGGGTGTGAAGGACGCCGTGCAGGCAACCCTTGATCTTGTGCGCGGGCTGGCGCTCGCCAACCAGCTCGCCGACGACACCAAGCGCCGGGCGCACGTCGTGCGCTACTGGGCGCGGATGCTGGAGGAACAGCTGTGATCACGGAACTGCTGGCCGACCTCGACGCCGAGTCGCGGGACCTCGACGCGATCGTCGACGGAGCCGACTGGAGTGTCCCCACGCCCGCGGAGGGCTGGACGGTCGGGCACCAGATCGGCCATCTCATGTGGACGGACAAGGCGGCGGTCCTCGCGATCACCGACCCCGAGGCGTTCCAGGCGCAACCGCTGACGGCCGACGTGGTGGACCGGACAGCGGCCGAGGCGGCCGTGCTGCCGGACCTGCTGGAACTGTGGCGGGACGGGCGTTCCGCGCTGCAGGAGCACCTCGCGCGGGCGTCGGGGAAGATCGTCTGGTTCGGGCCGCCGATGAGCCCGGCGTCGATGGTCACCGCGCGGATCATGGAGACCTGGGCGCACGGGCAGGACGTCGCGGACGCGCTGGGCGTGGTGCGGGAGCCGACCGCGCGCTTGAAGCACGTGTGCCACATCGGTGTGCGGACGATGGGGTTCGCGTTCCTGCTCAACGGGCTGGCGGTGCCGGCCGACGAGGTGCGGGTCGAGCTGACCGGGCCCGGTGGCGAGGTCTGGACGTGGGGGCCGGAGGACGCGGAGAACCGGGTTTCGGGGCCCGCGCTGGACTTCGCGTGGCTGGTGACGCAGCGGCGCAACCGCAAGGTGCTCGCGATCGAGGCCGTCGGGCCGGTCGCGGAGGAGTGGGTGCCGATCGCGCAGGCGTTCGCGGGGCCACCCGGAGGCGGCCGATGATCCGGATCGGCAACGCGTCCGGGTTCTACGGCGACCGGCTGTCCGCGATGCGGGAGCAGCTGGAAGGCGGGCAGCTGGACGTCCTGACCGGGGACTACCTGGCCGAGCTGACGATGCTGATCCTCGGGCGGGACCGGATGAAGGACTCGTCGCTGGGGTACGCGAAGACGTTCCTGCGGCAGATGGAGGACTGTCTCGCGCTCGCGCTCGACCAGGGCGTGAAGATCGTGGTCAACGCCGGAGGGCTGAACCCCGAGGGCCTGGCGCGCAAGCTCGACGCGAAGGTCGGGTACGTCACCGGGGACGATCTGAAGGAGCGGTTCCCGGAGGCGCTGACCGCCAACGCCTATCTCGGCGCGTGGGAGATCGCGGACTGCCTGCGGCAGGGCGCGCAGGTCGTCGTGACCGGGCGGGTCACCGACGCGAGTCTCGTGGTCGGGCCCGCCGCGGCGCACTTCGGCTGGGCGCGCGACGACTGGGACCGGCTGGCCGGCGCCACGGTCGCCGGGCACGTGCTGGAGTGCGGGACGCAGGCCACGGGCGGGAACTACTCGTTCTTCACCGAGCTCGACGTGACACGGCCCGGGTTCCCGATCGCGGAGATCGACGAGGACGGGTCGTCGCTGATCACCAAGCACGAGGGCACGGGAGGCGCGGTCACCGTCGACACCGTGACGGCACAGCTGTTGTACGAGATCGGGGCGCCGGAGTACCTGGGGCCGGACGTCACCACGCACTTCGACACGATCCGGCTGTCCGGGCACGAGCGCGGGGTCGGGATCAGCGGGGTGAAGGGCTCTCCGCCGCCGGACACGCTGAAGGTCTGCCTGAACACGTTGGGCGGGTTCAGGAACTCGACGACGTTCGTCCTCACCGGACTGGACGTCGAGGCGAAGGCGGAGCTGGTGCGGCGGCAGCTGCGGGAGGCCATCGGTGACGAGGGGCTGACCTGGACGCTGGCGCGGACCGACCAGGCCGACGCGGTGACCGAGGAGCAGGCCAGCGCGTTGCTGCACGTCACGATCAAGACGACGGACCCGAAGCGGGCCAAGGGGTTCAGCCGGGCCGCGATCGAGCTGGCGCTGGCGAGCTATCCCGGTTTCCACGTGACGGCACCACCTTCGGACGGGACGCCGTTCGGCGTGTACAAGGCGGCGTACGTGCCCCGCGACGAGGTCAGCGCGAAGGCGGTGTTGCTGTGAGGCGACCGTTGGGAACGATCGCCGGCGCGCGCAGCGGCGACAAGGGCGGGGACGCGAACCTCGGTGTGTGGGTTCGGTCCGACGAGGCTTTCGAGTGGCTCAACGGTTTTCTCACGGTGGAGAAGCTGAAGGAGCTGCTGCCGGAGGCCGGTGAGGTCAGCCGGTACGAGCTGCCGAACCTGCGGGCGCTCAACTTCGTGCTGCACGGCCTGCTCGGCGACGGCGTGGCGAGCAGCACGCGGTTCGACCCGCAGGCCAAGGCGCTGGGCGAGTGGTTGCGCGCGAGGGAAGTAGAGATCCCCGAGGAGCTCCTGTGATCACGAAGGACCTGTACGAGCGCAAGGAGCTGCGGCAGCTCGTCCGCGACTTCACCCGCCGGGAGATCGTGCCGCACCTCGACCAGTGGGAGCGCGACGGTGAGATTCCGCGGGAGCTGCACGAGAAGGCAGCGGAACTGGACCTGCTCGGCATCGGGTTCGAGCACGGGGACCTGCTCGACTCGGTCGCGCTGACCGAGGAGATCATCCAGAACGGCGGGTCGTCCGGAGTGATGGCGGCGCTGTTCACGCTCGGCATCGCGATCCCGCACATCTGGCAGAGCGGGAACGCCGACCTGGTCGAACGGTTCGCGAAGCCCGCGATCCGGGGCGAGAAGATCGGCAGCCTCGCCGTCACCGAGCCCGGCGCCGGCTCGGACGTCGCGGCCATCAGGACCAAGGCCGTGCGGGACGGTGACCACTACGTCGTCACCGGCGAGAAGACGTTCATCACCTCCGGGTGCCGGGCGGACTTCGTCACGACCGCGGTGCGGACCGGCGGCGAGGGCTACCAGGGCATCTCGCTGCTGGTGATCGAGGACGGGTTCACCCGCCGCAGGCTCGACAAGATGGGCTGGCACTGCAGCGACACCGCCGAACTGCACTTCGACGGGGTGCGCGTGCCGGTGGCGAACCTGGTCGGCGAGGAGAACCAGGGCTTCGCGCTGATCATGCGGCAGTTCCAGGTCGAACGCGTGACGATGGCGGTCGAGGCCTACGCGACGGCGCAACGGGCGCTGGACCTGACCGTCGAGTGGACGCGCAACCGCGAGACGTTCGGCAGGCCGCTGATCAAGAACCAGGTGGTGCGGCACAAGCTCGCCGCGATGGCGCAGAAGATCGACCTGGCCCGGACCTACACGCGGGAGGTCGCCGCGCGGATCCAGCGCGGCGACGACTGCGTCACCGAGGTCTGCTTCGCGAAGAACGCGGCCGTGGACGCCTGCGCCGAGGTGGTCGACGAGGCGGTGCAGCTGCACGGCGGCATGGGGTACATGCGGGAGTCCGAAGTGGAGCGTCACTACCGGGACGCCCGCATCCTCGGCATCGGGGGCGGGGCGAGTGAAGTGATGACCGAGCTCGCGGCACGACGATTGGGGTTCGCCTGATGGGCAACAGGGAGGCGCTGCTCGCGAAGATCGCGGGACTCGACGCCGAACACGCCAAGGCTCTCGCGGGCGGGGGGCCGAAGTACGTCGAACGGCACCACAAGCGCGGCAAGCTGCTCGCCCGCGAACGGGTCGAGCTGCTGATCGACGAGGACAGCCCGTTCCTGGAGCTGTCGCCGCTGGCCGCCTGGGGCACCGACTTCCCGGTCGGCGCGTCGGTCGTCACGGGCATCGGGCGGATCGAGGGCGTCGAGTGCGTGATCGTCGCGAACGACCCGACGGTGCGCGGTGGCTCGTCGAACCCGTACACGCTGCGCAAGTCGTTGCGGGCCAACGACATCGCGTTGCAGAACCGGCTTCCGCTGGTCAGCCTGGTCGAGTCGGGTGGCGCCGACCTGCCGACGCAGAGCGAGATCTTCATCCCGGGCGGGCGGGCGTTCCGCGATCTCACGCGGTTGTCCGCCGCGGGGATTCCCACGGTCACCGCCGTGTTCGGCAACGCGACGGCCGGTGGCGCGTACGTGCCGGGCATGTCCGACTACGTGATCATGATCAAGGACCGCTCCAAGGTGTTCCTCGGTGGTCCGCCGCTGGTCAAGATGGCGACCGGCGAGGACGCGGACGACGAGTCGCTGGGCGGCGCGACCATGCACGGCGCCACGTCCGGGCTCGCGGACTTCGTGGCCGAGGACGAGACCGACGCGATCCGGCTCGCCCGCCGGGTCGTCGCGCGGCTGAACTGGCGCAAGCTCGGGCCGGAGCCGGCCGCGGTCGAGGAACCGCTGTTCGACGCCGAGAGCATCCTCGACGTCGTGTCCGAGGACCAGCGCGTGCCGTTCGACCCGCGGGACGTCATCGCGCGGCTCGTCGACGGGTCGCAGTTCGACGAGTTCAAGCCGTTGTACGGCAGCAGCCTCGTCACCGGGTGGGCGCGCATCCACGGCTACCCGGTCGGCATCCTCGCCAACGCGCGCGGCGTGCTGTTCAGCGAGGAGTCGCAGAAGGCCACGCAGTTCATCCAGCTCGCGAACTCCAGCGACACGCCCCTGGTGTTCCTGCAGAACACCACCGGGTACATGGTCGGCGCCCAGTACGAGCAGGGCGGCATCGTCAAGCACGGCTCGATGATGATCAACGCCGTGTCGAACAGCCGCGTGCCGCACCTGACGATCACGATGGGCGCGTCGTACGGTGCCGGCAACTACGGCATGTGCGGCCGGGCGTACGACCCGCGCTTCCTCTTCACCTGGCCCAACGCCAAGTCGGCCGTGATGGGCCCCGCGCAGCTCGCCGGTGTGCTGTCGATCGTCGGACGGCAGGCCGCGATGGCGAAGGGGCAGGAGTACAACGAGGAGCACGACGCCGCCATGCGCAAGATGGTGGAGGCGCAGATCGAGGAGCAGTCGCTCGCACCGTTCCTGTCGGGGAAGCTCTACGACGACGGCGTGATCGACCCGCGCGACACCAGGACCGTGCTCGCCCTCTGCCTCTCCGCTGTCCACAGCGGACCGATCAAGGGCGCCGACGGCTTCGGCGTCTTCCGGATGTGAGCGCCATGATCAAGACGTTGTTGATCGCCAACCGCGGCGAGATCGCCCGCCGGATCATCCGCACGTGCCAGGCCCAGGGCATCCGGACCGTGGCGGTGTTCTCCGACCCCGACGCGGACTCCCCGCACGTCCGGGAGGCCGACTTCGCGGTCCGGCTGCCGGGTGCGTCACCGTCCGAGACCTACCTGCGTGCCGATCTGCTGGTCGAGGCGGCGGTGCGGGCGGGTGCGGACGCTGTGCACCCCGGTTACGGATTCTTGAGCGAGAACGCCGAGTTCGCGCGTCGCGTGCAGGCCGCCGGACTGACGTGGGTCGGGCCGGAACCGGACTCGATCGAGGCGATGGGCTCCAAGGTCGCCGCGAAGAAGCGGATGGCCGCGGCGGGCGTGCCCACGTTGCCGGAGCTGGACCCCGAGACGGTCACCGACTTCCCGGTGCTGATCAAGGCGTCGGCCGGTGGTGGCGGCCGTGGCATGCGGATCGTGCGGGAGAAGGGCGAGTTCGCGGACGCGCTGGCGAGTGCGCGGCGCGAGGCCGAGTCGGCGTTCGGCGACCCGACGGTGTTCTGCGAGCCGCTGCTGGAGCGGGCGCGGCACGTCGAGGTGCAGATCCTCGCCGACGCGCACGGCACGGTCTGGGCGCTCGGCGAACGCGAGTGCTCGATCCAGCGGCGGCACCAGAAGATCGTCGAGGAGTCGCCCAGCCCCGCGGTGACCGACGACGTCCGCCAGCGCCTGTTCGCGGCGGCGACGGCGGCGGCCGAGTCGATCGGGTACGTCGGCGCGGGCACCGTCGAGTTCATGCTGAAGGGCGAGGACTTCCACTTCCTGGAGGTCAACACGCGCCTGCAGGTCGAGCACCCGGTCACCGAGCTCGTCCACGGCGTGGACCTGGTCGAGTGGCAGCTGCGGATCGCCGAGGGGGCCAGGCTTCCCGCCGAGGTGCCGGAACCGCGCGGGCACGCGATCGAGGTGCGCCTCTACGCGGAGGACCCCGCGCACGACTGGCGGCCGGCGAGCGGTGTGCTGCACCGGTTCCACGTGCCCGGCGACGTCCGGCTGGACAGCGGTGTCGAGGACGGCTCCGTGGTGTCCGTGCACTACGACCCGATGCTGGCCAAGGTGATCGCGTACGCGCCGACGCGCCGTGCCGCCGCCCGCAAGCTCGCGACGGCGCTGGAGAGCGCTCAGATCCACGGTCTCGTCACGAACCGTCAGCTGCTCGTGGACGTCCTCGGCCACGACGCTTTCCTCGACGGGGACACGCACACCGGGTTCCTGGCCGAGCACGACCTCACCAGGACCGTTGACCCGCAACCGTTTGCGCTCGCGGCGGCCCTCGCGTCCGCCGCCACCCGCAGGATCGGGACGCTGCCGCTCGGCTGGCGCAACGTGCGGTCGCAGCAGCCGAAGGCGCGGTTCCTGTTCGGCGAGGAGCTCGTCGAGGTCGAGTACGACCCTCGGCAGGCGGCTCCCGGCGTGGTCGTGCTGGACCTGGAGGGCGTGCGCACCCCGTTCCACGTCGCCCGCTACGGCGACCTGGTCGAGGTCGACTCGCCGCGCGGGTCGGTCACGTTGAAGGTCGTGCCGCGCTTCCCCGAACCCGAGACGAAGCTCGCGCCGGGGGCGACCGTCGCGCCGATGCCGGGCACGGTCGTGAGGGTCAGCGTTGCGCGGGGCGACGTGGTCGAGACCGGTGCCGAACTGCTGGTGCTGGAGGCCATGAAGATGGAACACCGCGTGCTCGCGACCACCGCGGGCACCGTCACCGAACTCCTTGTCGAGCAGGCACAACAGGTCAACGCCGGAGACGTCCTGGCCGTAGTGGAGGAATCGTGAGCTTCGTCGAGTCCGAAGAGCGGATCGCGCTGCGCAGGGCGGTCTCCGAGTTCGGTGCCAAGTACGGGCACGAGTACTTCACCGCCAAGGCCAGGGCGGGGGAGAAGACCACCGAACTGTGGGAGGAGGCCGGCAAGCTCGGCTACCTCGGCGTGGCCGTGCCCGAGGAGTACGGCGGCGGTGGCGGCGGCATCGGCGATCTCGCGGCGGTGTGCGAGGAGCTGGCGGCGGCGGGATGCCCGTTGCTGCTCATGGTGGTCTCGCCCGCGATCTGCGCGACGGTGATCGCGCGGTTCGGCACCGAGGAGCAGAAGTCGAAGTGGCTGCCCGGTTTCGCGGACGGCACGCTGAAGATGGCCTTCGCGATCACCGAGCCGGACGCCGGGTCGAACTCGCACAAGCTCCGCACGAACGTGCGCCGCGACGGCGACGACTGGGTGCTGAAGGGCGGCAAGACCTACATCTCCGGCGTCGACGAGGTCGACGCCGTGCTCGTCGTCGCCATCCAGGAGACCGGTCCCGTGCTCGTCGTCGTCCCGACGAACGCCGAGGGCTTCACCTGGCAGGAGATCGACATGGACCTGTTCATGCCGGAGAAGCAGTTCACGCTGTTCTTCGACGACGTCCGGCTGCCGTCCGGCGCCGTCGTCGGCTCGCCGGACCAGGGACTGCTGCAGGTCTTCGCCGGGCTCAACCCCGAACGGATCATGGGCGCGAGCATGGGGACCGGGTCGGCGCGGCTCGCGATCAGCAAGGCCGTGAAGTACGCGAAGGAGCGCACGGTCTGGGACACCCCGATCGGCGCCCACCAGGGGCTCGCGCACCCGCTGGCGAAGGTCCACGTCGAGGTCGAGCTCGCCCGGCTGATGACGCAGAAGGCCGCCGCGCTCTACGACTCCGGCCGCGACAAGGAGGCGGGAGAGGCCGCGAACATGGCCAAGTACGCGGCGGGCGAGGCCATCGCCGCGGCCGTCGACCAGGCGATCCAGATCCACGGAGGCAACGGGCTGAGCCGCGAGTACGGCCTCGCGTCGATGCTCGCGTCGTCGCGCCTGTCCCGCATCGCGCCGGTGTCGCGCGAGATGGTGCTCAACTTCGTCGCGCAGAACTCGCTGAAGTTGCCGCGCAGCTACTGACACACTGCGGGCATGGGGACTTTCAGAAACGCGGACGGGCTCGGCCTCGCCTACCACGGTGAGGCCGAGAACCCGCTGATCTGCCTGCCGGGCGGGCCGATGCAGGACTCGTCGTACCTGGGCGGGCTGCCGCTCGACGACGTGATCCGGCTGGACCTGCGCGGCACGGGAGACTCGGACGAGGCGACCGCGTACGGAGTCGACGACCAGGTGGGCGACGTCGACGCGCTACGCCGGCACCTCGGGCTCGACCGGATCCGGCTGCTCGGCCACTCCGCGGGAGGCACGCTCGCGGTCCTCTACGCCACGCGCCACCCGGAACGGGTCGAGGAACTCGTGCTCGTCGCGCCCAGCCCGTTCGTGGTGGGCATCGACGTCGCCGACGACGACCGCCGCGAGATCGCCCTGCGGCGCAGCGGAGAACCTTGGTACGCCGAGGCGATCGCGGGGTTCGAGGAGATGTGGGCGGGCCGGCCGACGCCCGAGGCGTTCGCGAAGATCACGCCGTTCCTCCACGGCCGCTGGGACGACGCCGCGCGTGCGGTGGAGGCACACCCGCGCCACCCCAAGGCCGCCATGGAGTACTACAAGGACGCCGGGTTCGACCCCGCGAAGGTGCGCGAGGAGGTCCAGAAGCTCGACGTGCCAACACTTCTGGTCGCCGGTGAGCTGGACGTGTCGCTGCCGCCGGACCGCGCGCGGGAGTACGCCGGCCTCTTCCCGCGCGCGACGCTGGTCGTGCAGCCCGGTGCCGGTCACTTCCCCTGGGTGGACGACCCCGGGGCGTTCGCGGCGACCGTCCAGCGCATGCCGTAGAGGCCGGGGCCGAAGTCGAGCGCGGCGGCGTGCGCGTAGCCACCCTCGTCCACGGGGGCCGCGCGCGTTCCGCCGGGCATCTCCGCGCCGGCCGGGCCGGACGAGAATTGCTCGCAGTGCTCCGGTGAGCCCTGGAACTTGATCTCCAGCACGTAGTCGTGGACGCGCTCCCCGAAACGCCGGAAATGCGTGTGCTCGACCGTCGGATGTGGATAGATCAATTCGTACTCGATCGCGATCGACTCGCCGGAGGAGATCGGTTCGTCGAACAGGATCTCGGCGACGAGAACGCCGTTCGTGCGTTCGCGCGCGATCCGGCCGACCCGGCAGGAACGGACCGCGGTGAGCGCGGGCTGCGCGGAACCCGTTTCCTGGCAGAGGATCCAACGGTCCACATTGGCGGTGCTCGCCCGCATGACCTGGCGTGACCGGACGCCGCGCACACCGCCGCAGGGCGCGACGTCGACCCGGTCGTGCTGGGCGGTGAGCACGAGCCCGGAACCGTCCCACGGTGCCCGCGCCGACTGCTCCCGCCTGCGGGAACGGCCACGGGGTCTGGGAGGGCCCAGCAGGCGGCTCAACGCCGTCGCGGGCAGTCCGAGCACGTCCTCGAGGTGCGCCAGGGCCATCATCGACTCCGGGCGCTCGGGTCTGCGGCGACCCGACTGCCAGTAGCTCAGCGCCGTCACGCTGATCGGTGCTCCCCGCACCTTCAGGCGGTGCTGCAGCCGTTCGAGACTGAGTCCCCGCACCTGGATCGCGACGCGCAACGCGTCCGCGAACGGGCCCGTCACGAGAAGATCGGCGAGCTCCTCGCGCGGTGGGTAAATCGTGAGCATCCACTCCTCCGTTTCACGGAGTCAAGCTGGGAAGGCTATCGGCAGCAAAGGGGACGCGGTACAGCCGATCGGCGGTTTTGTCCGGGTTGCGAACTCGGCAGGTTCAGATCTCGGGACTATTACGCCGCCAATAGTCCGATTGAGGTTCCTGCAGCATCCCTGCGACGAACAGGACCGCACAATGCGCAAGACCGCAACTCTGCTGGGCTCGGCTGTCATGATCGCCGCCTTCGCGGCACCGGCCACCGCCGCGGTGGGCGAGATCCGCGTCTCGCCCGGTGAGAACATCGCCGGGAGCTTCATCGTGAAGCTGAAGGAGGGCGGGGTCACCGCGAGCGCGCAGACTCTCGGTTCCCGCTTCGGCGGCCAGGTGGGACACGTCTACAGCACGGTCTTCCAGGGCTTCTCGGTGAAGATGAGCGACGCGCAGGCGCGCAGACTCGCCGCCGACCCCTCGGTCGAGTACGTGGAACGCGACCAGGTCGTCAGCATCCAGGCCACGCAGGTCAACCCGCCGTCGTGGGGGCTCGACCGCATCGACCAGCGCAACCTGCCGCTCGACCAGCGCTACACCTACAACAGCACCGGCTCCGGCGTGAACGCCTACATCATCGACACCGGCGTCCGCATCACGCACAGCGACTTCGGTGGCCGTGCGCGCAACGGCCGCGACCTCGTGGACAACGACGCGATCGCGCAGGACGGCAACGGGCACGGCACGCACGTGGCCGGCACCGTCGCGGGCACGCTGCACGGTGTCGCGAAGCAGGCGAACATCATCGCCGTCCGCGTGCTGAACAACTCGGGCTCCGGCACCATCGCCGGTGTCGTCGCGGGCGTCGACTGGGTGGCGAACAACCACGTCAAGCCCGCCGTCGCCAACATGTCCCTGGGCGGTGGCGCCAACACCTCGCTCGACAACGCCGTGCAGGGCGCGATCACGCGAGGCGTGACGTTCGCCGTCGCGGCGGGCAACTCCAACGCCAACGCGTCGGGCTTCTCCCCGGCCCGGGTCGCGGCGGCCCTGACCGTCGGCTCGACCGAGCGCACCGACGCGCGGTCGTCGTTCTCGAACTACGGCGCCGGTGTCGACGTGTTCGCGCCGGGTGGCGGCATCACGTCCGCGTGGCACACCAGTGACACGGCCACGAACACCATCTCGGGCACCTCGATGGCGTCGCCGCACGTCGCCGGTGTGGTGGCCCGCTACCTGCAGGGCAACCGGAACGTGACGCCCGCCCAGGTGGCGACCGCGATCACCTCCAACGCCACCAACGGCAAGGTGACCAACCCCGGCGCCGGCACGACCACGAGGCTCCTGCACTGGCCGCCGACCAGCTGAGCGCGGCCCCTGATGTGACGTGCGGCCCCGGTTCCTCTCGTGAGCCGGGGCCGTTCGCCCTGCCCGGAACAGAACCCCTGCACCTGAAAGGAAGTCTGCCTGTGAGAGCCCTGCTGGCAGTCGCCGCCCTCGCGGCAACGGTCGTGGTCGCCCCGGCGTCCGCGGCCACGTCGTCGTACGTCGTCGTGCTCCGGGACGGAGCCGTCTCGTCGTTCAGCGGTGCCGTCGAGCACCGGTACACCAGTGTCCTCAACGGTTTCAGCGCCCGGCTCACCGCGGCCCAGGTGAGGTCGCTGAAGGCCGACCCGAACGTGTCCTCCGTGGAGCGCGACGGGATCGTGCACGCCCACGGCGTCCAGCTCGACCCGCCGTGGGGCCTGGACCGGGTCGACCAGCGCGCGTTGCCGCTCGACCAGCGCTACGAGTACACGACCACCGGCCGCGGCGTGAACATCTACGTGATCGACACCGGGCTCCGCGTGACGCACGCGGACTTCGGCGGCCGGGCGCGCAACGGCTGGGACACCGTCGACAACGACGCCGTCGCGCAGGACGACAACGGGCACGGCACGCACGTCGCCGGGATCGCGGCGGGAGCCAAGTACGGCGTCGCGAAGCAGGCGACGGTGTGGGGCGTGCGCGTGCTCAACGGGTCGGGTTCCGGCACGATCTCCGGGGTCATCGCCGGGGTCGACTGGGTGACGCGCAACGCCGTGAAGCCCGCGGTCGCGAACATGTCGTTGGGCGGCAGTGCCTCCGCGGCGCTGGACACCGCTGTGAAGAAGTCGATCGACTCCGGTGTTTCGTACACCCTCGCAGCGGGCGGCAGCAACACCGACCCGGGAAACTCGTCGCCACAACGGGTTTCGCAGGCGATCTGCGTGGGTGCGTTGACGCAGAACGACACCAAGGCCTCCTCGTCGAACTTCGGGCCGCTGGTGGACATCTGGGCGCCGGGCGTGAGCATCCCCTCCGCCTGGAACACTTCGGACTCGGCGACCAACACGCTGAGCGGAACCTCAATGGCCGCACCACATGCGGCCGGTGTCGCGGCCCGCTTCCTGGAACGGAACCGCGCGGCCACGCCCGCGCAGGTCGAGCGCGCGCTGGTTACCACGGGCACTCCGGGCACGCCACCCGTCACTCGTATCCTCTACTGGCCGCCATCCCTGTGAAAGGTGAATTGTCCGGCAATGCAAGCGCGTCTTAATCCGTAAGACACCCTTGGCAGGAACCGGATCTCTCCATAACGTCGAAAGCGCTTCGTTCCCCTGCAAAGAACGGAAAGCAATCATGACGCGAAAGATCCGGTTCCTGGCCGGTGCCGGCGCGGCGACTCTCGCCATGTCGGTTCTGATGGTGCCCAACGCCTCCGCAGCGGAAGGCGAGGTGCTGTCGCTCAACGCTCCGGAGAAGATCGCCGGCAGCTTCATCGTGAAGCTGAAGGAAGGCAAGGCGAACGGGCACGCCCTCGCTTCCCGCTTCGGCGGCACGGTCGAGCGCGAGTACAAGACCTTCGGCGGCTTCAACGTGAAGCTCACGGAGAAGCAGGCCAAGCGCCTGGCCGCCGACCCGTCGGTGGAGTTCGTGGAGGCCGACCAGGTCGTCCACACGCAGGCGACGCAGACGAACCCGCCGTCGTGGGGTCTCGACCGCATCGACCAGCGCAACCTGCCGCTCAACAGCTCCTACAGCTACACCTCGACCGGCTCCGGCGTGACGGCCTACGTCATCGACACCGGTGTCCGCATCAGCCACTCGACCTTCGGTGGCCGCGCCGCCAACGGCCGTGACTTCGTGGACAACGACAACGTCGCCCAGGACGGCAACGGCCACGGCACGCACGTCGCCGGCACCATCGCGGGCTCGCAGTACGGCGTCGCGAAGGCCGCGAGGATCGTCGCCGTCCGCGTGCTCGACAACAACGGCTCCGGCACCCTCGCGGGCGTCGCGGCCGGCATCGACTGGGTGGGCGCCAACGCCGTCAAGCCCGCCGTCGCCAACCTCTCGCTCGGTGGTGGCGCCAACGCCACCCTCGACACCGCCGTGCGCAACGCCGTCGCCAAGGGCGTGACCTTCGCGGTCGCGGCCGGCAACTCCAACGCCAACGCGTCCGGCTTCTCCCCGGCCCGCGTGACCGAGGCGATCACGGTCGGCTCCACCGACCGCAACGACGCCCGCTCGTCGTTCTCGAACTACGGCTCGGTGCTCGACATCTTCGCCCCGGGCCGCGACATCACGTCGTCCTGGAGCACCTCCGACACCGCCACCAGCACCATCTCGGGCACGTCGATGGCCACCCCGCACGTCGCGGGTGCCGCCGCTCGCTACCTCTCGACGAACGCGTCCGCCACGCCGGCCCAGGTCGCCTCGTACCTGATCGGGCAGTCGACGCCGTCGAAGGTGACGAACCCGGGCACCGGTTCGCCGAACCGCCTGCTGTACCTCGCGCCCACCGCGTGAGCTGAGCACTGAGGCGAAGGCCGCGACTCCGGTCGCGGCCTTTTGTCTATTCTCGGGTCCGTGCTGGAGGGTCTGAGGCAGGTCGGCTGGGACGAACTGCGGGGCCGGCAGGGGTACGCGGGTGAGGTTCCCGCGTTGCTGCTGCGGGTTCGGAGCGCCGCCGATGCCCAGGACGAGCTGACCCGGCACCTGGTCACCGACGAGTTCGACGTCCCCGAGGCGGCCGCCGCGGCGTGGCCGTTCCTGCTGGAACTCGTGGCCTGCGAGGACACTCCCCGGCGGGAGTGGCTCATGGAGTACACGTGCGGCAGCATCGCCGTCGCCGCGGGGAGCCAGGGCCACGGCGTCCACCCGAGCTGGCCGCCCGCCTGGGAGGCCGCGAAGCCCGCGCTGCTGGCACTGCTCGACGACGACTCGGCCGGCGTGCGGCAGGCCGCGTTGTTCGTGCTCTCGCAGGGCCGTGGGGACAGCGAGCCGGTGCTGCCGGCCTTGACGCGGCGGTGGGAGGCCGAGACCGATCCGGCCACGCGGCTGTACGTCGTGGTCACCGCCACGCACTTCGCCGGACACGGCGACGAGGCCGTGACGGAGTGGCTGCGGGCACTGCCGGTCCCCGCGGACGAGCCGGAGGCGCGGATGTTCGTGTCCGCCGCGACACGGCCGGACCCCGAGGTGATCCTGCGCGGGCTGAACGGGAACCTGTCGGTGCTGGTGGAGTGCGAGCTGTTCGACCTGGGCTGGGAGGGCGTGCTGCACCACCTGTTCTGGCTGGTGCGGGACAAGTCCCTGCGGGAGCTCGACCTCGTGCTGGCGCTGGTGCGGGAACCGTCGTGGCGGACGGAGGCGCTCGCCTTCCTGGGTGGTCGTGCCGAGTGGAGGGAACGGCTCCTGCCCCACGTGCCGGAGTGGATGTCCGATCCCGACGTCCGGTTGCGCCACTTCGCGCTGTGGCTGGTGGGTGTCTCGAACGCCCGGGAACATCGGCACCTCGTCGCCGAGGCGGTGTACGACGGCACCCTGATCTCGCCGGCTCTGAGGATCTCGGCCGTGGCTTCGTCGGTGCTCGGACAGATGGAATGATCCGACCCGTGGTGGAGGCTCTGAGGAAGATCGACTGGTACCGGTTGCGCGGGCACGACGGGTACGCCGACGAGCTTCCCCGTCTGCTGAAGCAGGCCCGGACCTCCGTCGAGCCCCACGAGGAGCTCGTGGGCCTGCTCACCGGCGAGGAGTCGGAGGTCAGCGAGGCGACCGCGGCGGCGTGGCCGTTCCTGCTGGAGCTGGTCGCCCACGACAACACGCCCAGCCGCGAGTGGCTCCTCGAGAACCTCTGCGGCGCGATCGCGGTCGCCGGGGGCAGCGGCTCGGACGGCGTCCACCCGAGCTGGCCACCCGCGTTCGAGGCCTCGAAACCCGCCCTGCTCGCCCTGCTCGGCCACAGCTCCGCGGGCGTGCGCCGGGGCGTGCTGTTCGTGCTCGGGAAGGGGCGCGGGGACAGCGCGCCGGTGCTGCCCGCCCTGACGCTGCGGTGGGAGGAGGAGACGGACCCGGCCACGCGGCTGTGCCTCGTGCTCGTCGCGACGGAGTTCGCCGGGCGGGGCGACGAGGCCGCGGTCTCGTGGCTGCGGGAGCTGGACGTGCCGGACGACGAACCGTTGTCGCGGCTGCTGGTGTCCGCGGCGACCCGGCCCGACTCCGGGGTGATCCTGCGCGGGCTGACCGGGAACCTGGAGCTGTTCCTCGCCACCGGGTCGTTCGAGATGGGCTACGACGAGGTGCTGGAGCACGTGCTCTGGCTGGTGGGGCCCAAGGACTTCGAGGGCATGGACCTCGTGCTGGCGCTGGTCGACGTGCTGCCGTGGCGGACGGAGGCGCTCGACTACCTGCGCCGGCTCTTCGAACGCGACACCACCGACGCCGGCCTGGTCGTGCCGTACGTGCCGGTGTGGATCGCCGACCCCGACGTCCGGTTGCGGGCGTTCGCGGTGTGGCTGGTCGGCGTCGCGCGGGCTCGCGAGTACCGGGACCTCGTCGCGGAGAGGGTGCACGACCACTCCGTGACGTCGTTGGGGCAGAAGGTCTCGACGCTCGCCACGTCCGTGCTGCTGGACCTGGGGTGAGACCGGTGCTGGAGGGCCTGGACGACGTCGCCTGGCACTCGATCGACCACGCCTACGGGCCCGCGCTGGACACGCCGGGCCACGTCAGGGCGTTGCTGTCGGACGATCCCGAGGTGGTCGCGCGGGCCATCACCGACCTGGACCGGACCGTGCACGAGGAGGGCGGGTTCGTGTGCGGTGCCGCCACGGCGGTGCTGCCGTTCCTGGTCGAGGTGCTGCCGTCGCTGGAGCCGGCACCGCGGGCACGAGTGCTCGACCTGCTCCACCGGATCGCGGAGTGGGGCGACGCCGAGCAGGTCGACCCCGGCTGGCACGCGGCGTGGGCGAAGGCGGAACCGGTGCTCGGGAGATCATCTCCGCGGCCGGAAAGCCCTGCCTGAAAATCTGTCGGTGGCTCCGGCTAGCCTTGACGGCAAAGCTGACTTCGTCTACAAGGAGCCACCACCGTGTTGCGCACGCACGAGGCCGGATCACTCCGGGCCGAGCACGCCGGGCAGTCCGTCACCCTCACCGGGTGGGTCGCCCGCCGGCGGGATCACGGCGGTGTCATCTTCATCGACCTCCGCGACGCCTCCGGTGTCGCCCAGGTCGTCTTCCGCGAGGGCGAGATGGCGGAGCGCGCGCACCGGCTGCGCAGCGAGTACGTCATCAAGGTCACCGGCGACGTGAGCGCGCGTCCCGAGGGCAGCGAGAACCCCGACCTGGCCACCGGCGCCATCGAGGTCTACGTCAGCGAGCTCGAGGTCCTCAACGAGGCCGCGCCGCTGCCGTTCCAGGTCGAGAGCGACGTGGAGCCGGGCGAGGAGGCCCGCCTCAAGCACCGCTACCTCGACCTGCGCCGCAGCGGCCCCGCGCAGGCCATCCGGCTGCGCAGCGAGGTCAGCCGCATCGCCCGCGAGGTGCTGCACGGCGAGAAGTTCGTCGAGGTCGAGACGCCCACGCTGACTCGGTCCACGCCCGAGGGCGCGCGTGACTTCCTGGTGCCGGCGCGGTTGCGTCCCGGCTCCTGGTACGCGCTGCCGCAGTCGCCGCAGCTGTTCAAGCAGCTGCTCATGGTCGGTGGCCTGGAGCGGTACTACCAGATCGCGCGCTGCTACCGCGACGAGGACTTCCGCGCCGACCGCCAGCCGGAGTTCACCCAGCTCGACGTCGAGATGAGCTTCGTCGAGCAGGACGACGTGATCGCCCTGACCGAGAAGCTGCTCGCCGCGATCTGGAAGGAGACCAAGGGCATCGACATCCCGGTGCCCTTCCGCCGGATCTCCTACGCCGACGCGATGGCCAAGTACGGCTCGGACAAGCCCGACCTGCGCTTCGAGCTGGAGCTCACCGACCTCACCGAGTACTTCAAGGACACGACGTTCCGCGTGTTCCAGGCGCCGTACGTCGGTGCCGTCGTCATGCCGGGTGGCGCCTCGCAGCCGCGCCGCACGCTCGACGCGTGGCAGGAGTTCGCCAAGCAGCGCGGCCACAAGGGTCTCGCGTACGTGCTGATCCAGGAGGACGGCACGCTGGGCGGCCCGGTCGCGAAGAACCTCACCGACACCGAGCGCGAGGGTCTCGCGAAGGCCGTCGGCGCCAACGCGGGCGACTGCATCTTCTTCGGCGCGGGCGACCCGCGTGACGCGCGTGCCCTGCTCGGCGCGGCGCGTGTCGAGATCGCGCACCGCGTCGGCCTGATCGACGAGAACGCCTGGGCGTTCGGCTGGGTCGTCGACTTCCCGATGTTCGAGTCGGTCGACAAGCTCGAGGCAGGCGACGTCGCGGTCGGCGGCAGCAACTGGACGGCGCTGCACCACGCGTTCACCTCGCCGACCCCGGAGTGGATCGACACCTTCGAGGAGAACCCGGGCGAGGCGCTGGCCTACGCCTACGACGTGATCCTCAACGGCAACGAGCTCGGCGGTGGCTCGATCCGTATCCACCGCGCCGACGTGCAGCAGCGCGCGTTCAACGTCATGGGCATCGGTGCCGAGGAGGCGCAGGAGAAGTTCGGCTTCCTGCTCGACGCGTTCAAGTTCGGCGCCCCGCCCCACGGTGGCATCGCGCTGGGCTGGGACCGCCTCTGCATGCTGCTCGCGGGCGCCGACTCGATCCGCGAGGTCATCGCGTTCCCGAAGTCGGGTGGCGGCTACGACCCGCTGACGGCGGCTCCGGCCCCCATCACCGCGCTGCAGCGCAAGGAGGCCGGTGTGGACGCCAAGCCCCAGGAGAAGGGCGCCGAGAAGGGGTCCGAGAAGGCCGAGCAGAAGGCCTGACGATCTTTCTTCCGAGCGGAGGCAACCCACGGGTTGCCTCCGCGCGTCCCAGAACATGAGACCGGTTCGCCCGATCGAGCAGCTACTTGATCGGTATTGAGGTGTGCGTGCCGATCGATCGGCTTGATCGGCACGTAAGGGGCAACGGAAGGTGTTTTCACACGTCCACACGTCGGAGGGGTGTCCGGGAACCGCGCGAGCCGTTATCAACGAGTGGTGGTGGTCGCAGCCCGGCCCGATTAGCGTCGGTCCGGCTCACGGACTTGGGGAGTAGGGTCGGAGGGGATGAGCGTGGAGATCACCGCGGGCCCTCCCGACACGACTTCACCTGAGATCGCAGACGCTGTCGGGGCGGCTGAGCGGGTACTGACCAGGCGACTGGGCGCACAGGTGCGTCTCGCGGACCCCGAGGCTCTCGGGGGGACCGGTCGTTCCGTCGTCATTCGCGTGAGAGTGGCGTCCTCACCTTTCTCGATGCCGCGCACCTTGGTCGTGAAGCGCTATCCCGCCGGGACCGGCGACCGCGACCCGTGGGCGCACGAGGCCGTGAGCCACCAGCTGCTGACGGCGCTGCCGGCCGAGGAACGCGCCACACCCGAGCTCTTCGCGCACGACGCGGCGTCGCGCCTGGTCGTGCTGGAGGACCTGGGCCGGGCGCCGAGGCTCTCCGAGAAGCTGCACGCCAAGGACGCGCGCGCGGCCGAACGAGGTCTGCTCTCGTGGGCGCACGCCATGGGTCGCCTGCACGCCACGACGGCGGGCCGTGACGCGGACTTCGACGCGCTGATGCGCCGGGCCGGTGCGCAGTGCTGCCAGGACCCGATCGCGGTCGACGTGCACGCGGCGATCGCCGGCTTACCCGGGCTGCTCGAGTCCACCCTGGGCATCGCCACCTCCTCGCAGGCCACCGAGTTCGCCGCCGGGGCCGCGAAGGCGTTCAGCACCTCGCGGCGGCGCGCGTTCAGCCCGTCGACGTCGTGCCCGGACAACCACCTGGTCACCTCGCGCGGGGTGCGGTTCGTCGACTTCGAGGGCGGCTGCGTCCGCGACATCGTGTTCGACGCGGCCGCGCTGCGCGTGCCGTTCCCGTCCTGCTGGTGCGGGTGGGGCCTGCCGCCGGGGATGTCCGAGGCCATGGTCGCCGCCTGGCGCGCGGAGGTCGGGTCGGTGTGGCCCGAGATGGACGACGACGCGGTGCTCTTACCGCGGCTGCTGGAGGCCCAGCTGCTGTGGGTGTGGCTCGCGACGTGGCGTGCCCTGTCGAAGCCCATGCCGACGGCGGACAACGCGCCGCCGCGCAGCGTCGTGCTGACGGGCCGGTGGGTCCGGTTGCGCTCGGACGCGCTGATGCTCGGTGAGAAGACGGTCGCGTCGCACGCCGACGCGGTGATCGGGGCACTGGTCGACCGTTACGGCCCCGAGGTGCTCGAACTCCCGCTTTACCCAGCATTTCGCTGAACCGTTCCCGCACGGTCACGCCCGCATCACCGGGCCCGCTGATGCTGTTTCGCGTGCTGGTGTTACTCGGTGACTCGACAGCGGTCGGGATCGGCGACCTCGTGCCCGGCGGATGGCGCGGCTTCGGCCCGATCCTCTCGTCCGCCTACTCGGACAACGGTTATCGCAACTACGCCGTCTCCGGTGCGCGGCTGGCGGACGTCCGGCGCACCCAGCTGCCGCGGGCATTGCGGGACGGGCCAAGCGTCGCCGTGGTCATCGCCGGTGTGAACGACACGCTGCGGTCGGACTTCTCCGTGCGGCGGATGCACGAGGACCTCGACCACGTCTGCCGCGAGCTGACGGCCGCCGGGGTGTCCGTGGTTACCGTGCGCTTCCACGACCAGGGCCGGGTGTTCAAGCTGCCCGGCAGGATGCGGCGGGTGCTGAAGGAGCGCATCGACGAGTACAACCGCGTGGTCGACGTCGTGGTGGCGCGGCACGGGGTCCGGTGCGTCGACCTGCACACGATGCCCGGTGCCTACGAGCTGGAGACGTGGGCGGTCGACCGGCTGCACCCGTCGGAGCGCGGGCACCGCATGCTGGCGCGGGCGTTCGCCGCGGAGCTGCGGGCGCTGGGGCACCGGTTCGACGAGGTCAGCCTGGAGTGCTCCGGCGGGCGCGAGCTGACGGTGTGGCACCACGTGGCGTGGCTGATGCTCAAGGGTGTTCCGTGGCTGGTGCGGCGGGGCGCGGACCTGCTGCCCCTGCTGTGGAGCGAGGAGACGGCGGCCGAGGTGTTCCCGGCCGCCGCCCCGGACGCTCAGCCCGCGGTGAGGTCGTAGAGCGTCTGCCCGCCGACCGTCGTGGCGGTGAAGTTCGCCGCGACCCACTCGCCGATGTCGCTGCTGCCGCCGCCGGGGCCGCCACCCCGGCCGCCTTCGACGTAGTAGTGCACCTTTCCGGCCGCGACGAGCGCCTTGAACTCGTCGAGCGTCGGCGCGGGATCGCTGCCGTTCCAGCCGCCGATCGCGATCACCGGCCGGCCGGACGCCAGCTGCAGCGACGCCGCGCCCTGGGCGCCGCCCGTGGCCGCCGCCCACTCGGTGGAGGTGGCCTTGAGCAGCTGCACGACCTCCGTGGACGACGAACCCTCGCGCATGCCCGCGCCGCCGCCCTGCTGGGAACGCGGGCCGGACAACGGGATCGAGCCGCTGTGCGTGGTGGCCGCGGTCGCGAGCGCGTAGCCGGAGGTGCCGAGCAGTGCCACCACGACCAGGACGGCGGCGAGCCAGCGCCGGTCGAGGCCGAACACCAGCGCGAGCACGGCGACCGCGGTGACGGCCAGCAGGACCCAGCGCAGCCACGGCGTCCAGTCCGGGGTGCGGTCGAGCAGGATGAAGCCCCACACGCCGGTCGCCGCGACCATCGCCGTCAGGGACGTCCGGACCGGGAAGTGGGCGCGGCCGCGCCACAGCTCGCTGCCCGCGATGCCTGCCACCGCGGCGATCGCGGGTGCCAGGGCGACGGTGTAGTACGGGTGCGTGATGCCGCTCATGAAGCTGAACACCGCGCCGCTCACGAGCACCCAGCCGCCCCAGACCACCAGCGCCGCACGCGTGCGGTCGGTGCGGGGAGCGCGGCGCAGGAACCACAGTCCGGCGGCCAGGCCGATCAGCGCGGCGAGCAGCAGCCA
This sequence comes from Lentzea sp. NPDC055074, assembly GCF_053608005.1. NCBI lineage: Bacteria > Bacillati > Actinomycetota > Actinomycetes > Pseudonocardiales > Pseudonocardiaceae > Lentzea > Lentzea sp. NPDC055074. The sequence goes on along the minus strand of NZ_JBSGUQ010000020.1, from coordinate 72,183 downwards.
GGAGATCTCCGGCCCCATGCTGGCGCCGAACAACCGGCCGATCCCCGTTTCCCCGCCGAATCCGATGTTGCCGTTGCCGCCCATTCCGCCACCACCGGGACCGCCGCCCGCACTGCCGAAGATGCGGCCGAGCCCGTTGTAGCCGAGGGCGAGTTCCCACAGCGAGTTGTTGGTGGAACCGCCGATGTAGGGACGGCTGTCCGCGGGCCACAGCTCGACCAGCGCGATGAACCACCCGGCCGAGACGACGACCGCGACCCCGGCGCCGAGCAGGTGCAGCACGCGCTTGAGCGGGGACGTCGGCGCGGCGATCAGGTAGGCCAGCGCGAGGGCGGGCAGCACCAGGAACGCCTGCAGCATCTTGGTGAGGAAGGCGAAACCGATCGCCGAGCCCGCGAGCGCCAGCCACAGCGGGCTCGCGTTCTCCAGCGCCCGCACCGTGCAGTACGCGGCCGCGACCATCAGCAGCACCAGCAGCGCGTCCGGCAGGTTGAACCGGAACATCAGCGTGGCGACCGGGGTGACGGCGAAGGCCGCGCCGGCGAAGAGCGCCGCGAGCGGGCCGGAGGTGCGCTTCACCGTCGCGTACAGGAGTCCTACCGCCGCGACGCCTTCCAGCGCCTGCGGGGCGAGCACGGCCCAGCTGGAGAACCCGAAGAGCTTCGCGAACAGCCCGCTCACCCACAGGAACGCGGGCGGTTTGTCGACCGTGATCGTGTTGCCGGGGTCGAGCGAGCCGAACAGCAACGCCTTCCAGCTCTGCGACGCGGCCTGCGTCGCCGCCGCGTAGAACTCGTTGCCGTAGCCGGACGCGGTGAGGTTCCACAGGTACAGCACGGCGGTCGCCGCGAGCAGACCCAGGAAAGCGAGGCGGTGCACCGTCTTCGGGTCTCGGCGTTGCCTTGGCCGGGGTGCCGCGACGGGCGCGGGAGCGAGCGTGGCGGTCATGACGCGTCCAGTTCGTAGAGGGTGGTACCGGCGACGGTGGTCGCGGTGTGGTTCTCGGCGACCCACGCGCCGATGTCGTGAGCGGCGTCGCTGCCGGTCTCGCCCTGCATCATCCGGCCGGCGGCGACGTAGTAGTGGATCTGTCCATTTCGGACCAGCTCCTGGAACTGCTCCAGCGTTGGCGCGGGATCGGTGCCGTTGAAGCCGCCGAGCGCCATGACCGGCCGGCCGCTGGCGAGCTGGAGCCCGGCCGCGTTGTTGGAGCCGATGGTCGCGGCGGCCCACTTGTAGCTGCCCGCGTTGTCCTGCAACAGGGTCACGACCTCGGTGTCGGGCGTGGTGGCGTCGAGGAGTCCGCCGCCCATGCCGCCCATCCGGCCGTTCGACGGACCCGCGACGGGCAGCGCGCCGGTGTGCGGGGTGGTGACGGTGGCGAAGGAGTACGTGGTGGGGCCGAGCAGCGCGGCGATGAGTGCGACCGGGATGGCCCAGCGCAGCGACAGCACCAGGCCGACCGCCGCGATCAGTCCCGTCATGAGCACGAGGAGCGCGACGGGCGTCGAGAACTCGTTGATCAGCACGTGGCACTGGAGTGCGGACAAGGCGACGGAGCCCGAGAGCACCGCTGCCGCAACAGGTTCCGCGCGCTTCTCCCAGAGCTCGGTGGCCGCGATGCCTACGATGGCGGCGATCGCGGGTGCCAGGGCCACGGTGTAGTAGGAGTGGATGATGCCGTTCATGAAGCTGAACACCCCGGCGGTGACGACGAGCCAGCCACCCCACAGGGCGAGCGCGGTGCGGGCGCGGCCCTTCGTCAGCCACAGCCCGGCGACCAGCAGCACCACCGCGGCCGGCAGCAGCCACGCGATCTGACTGCCCATCTCCGCGCTCAGCAGACGGCTCCAGCCCGCCGAGCCCCAGCCACGTCCGCCGCCCACGCTGCCGACCTCGTCGCCGGTGAGGCGGCCGAGACCGTTGTAGCCCAACGTCAGCTCGAGCACGCTGTTCGTCTGCGAGCCGCCGACGTAGGGCCGGTCCGACGTCAGTTCGACGGCGGCGATCCACCAGCCGCCCGCCATGATCATGGCGCCCAGCGCGCCGGTGAGGTGCAGGGTCTTGCGGCCGAGCGTGGTGGGCGCGGCGATCAGGTAGACCAGCGCGAACGCGGGCAGCACCAGGAACGCCTGCAGCATCTTGGTGAGGAAGCCGAACCCGACCGCGACGCCGGCGAGCGCGAGCCAGAACGGGCTCGCCTTCTCGACCGAGCGGGTCACGCAGTAGGCACCCGCGATCAGCAGCAGCACGAGCAGCGCGTCCGGGTTGTTGAAGCGGAACATCAGCACCGCCACCGGCGTCAGCGCGAGCACGGCGCCGGAGATCAGCGCGGCGGCGGGGGAGAACCAGCGGCGCACCGTCGCGTACAGCAGCCAGACGCTGCCGACGCCCATCAGCGCCTGCGGCACCAGGATGCTCCACGCGTTGACGCCGAACAGCCGCGCGGACAGGCCCATCACCCACAGCGAGGCGGGCGTCTTGTCCACGGTGATCGCGTTCGAGGCGTCCGAGGAACCGAAGAACCACGCCTTCCAGCTCTCCGCACCGGCCTGCGCGGCGGCGGAGTAGTAGGCGTTGGCCCAGCCCGAGTCCCCCAGCCGCCACAGGTACAGCGCGCCGGTCGCGATCAGCAGGACCGCCAGCGCCAGGCGTTCTCGTCTCATGCCGACGAGAATCGCGGCCTAGCCTGGGTGGGTCGTGTGCCCTTGCTGTGAACGACCTGTGTGCAGCGCGGTCACCTTCAAAGACACCGTGAACGTGGTGTGGCCAGGCCTGCTCGCGACGGACACCTGGCCGTCGTGCGCGCCGACCACCGCGGCCACGATCGACAGGCCGAGGCCCGTGCTGCCCGCGGCCCGCGAGCGCGAGGAGTCGCCGCGCGCGAACCGTTCGAAGACCTCCAGGCCCTCCGGGACGCCGGGGCCGTCGTCGGTGACGCTCAGGTCGACGCGTCCGTTGTGGACGGACAGTCCGGTGGTCACGGTGGTGCCGGGCGGGGTGTGCGCGCGGGCGTTGGACAGCAGGTTGCCGAGGACCTGGTGGAGTCGTTGCACGTCACCGGGAACCGTGACGGGGTCCTCCGGGAGCGCGAGCCGCCAGCTGTGCTCCGGGCCCGCGATCCGGGCGTCGCCGACGACGTCCAGCACCAGCCTCGACAGGTCGACGTCCTTGCTCTCCAACGGGCGTCCGGCGTCGAGGCGGGCCAGCAGCAGCAGGTCCTCGACCAGGGACGTCATCCGCACCGCCTCGGACTCGACGCGACCCATCGCGTGCGTGACCTCGGGCGGCAGGTCCGCGCTCGTGCGGCGGGTCAGCTCGGCGTAACCGCGGATGGCGGCGAGGGGTGTCCTCAGCTCGTGCGAGGCGTCGGCGACGAACTGCCGGACCCTGGTCTCGCTGTCGTGCCGGGCTTTCAGGGCCTGGTCGACGTGGCCGAGCATCCTGTTCAGCGCCAGTCCGACCTTCCCGACCTCGGTGGCCGGGTCGGTGTCCTCCTCCGGCACGCGTTCGGCGAGCGCCACCTCGCCCTCGTGCAACGGGAGCTCGGAGACGCGCGTGGCGGTCTCGGCGACGCGGTCGAGCGGCACCAGCGCGCGCCGCACGATCACCCTGCCCGCCAGCGCCACCACGGCGGCGCCCGCGGCGATGAGCGCGGCGAGGATCCAGACCATCCGCCACACGATGTCGGTGACCGGTTGCAGCGACATGCCCCTGATCCCGCGCTGGTCGGCGACCACGCGGAACTCGCCGGCCTCACCCAGGTCGACCGTGTGCGGGGTCGAGGGCGCGGCGGCCAGGACCTCGATCTCGGCGGCGGTGAGCGCGCGTGGGGCGTCCGAGCCCGGCAGCTCCACGAAGCCGCGGATGCTGCCGTCGGGGTAGATCCTCGCGTTGATGCCGGGAGGTCCGTACTGCTGGCCGGGCGGTGGCGGGCGGAAGCTCGTGACCTCGTGGTCGAGGTTGTCCATCAGGAACGCGTGCAGTGCGAGCACCGAGACGCCGCCGATCACCAGGCACAGCGCCGTGAGCAGGACGATCTGGCCCGAGACGAGCTGGGCCCGCAGGGTTCTAGGTCGCAGGCTTGAGGACATATCCGGCGCCTCGCATCGTGTGGATCATGGGGGTGCGCCCGGCGTCGATCTTCTTGCGCAGGTACGAGATGTAGAGCTCGACGATGTTGGCCTGGCCGCCGAAGTCGTAGCTCCACACGCGGTCCAGGATCTGGGCCTTGCTCAGCACCCGTTTCGGGTTGCGCATCAGGTAGCGCAGCAGCTCGAACTCCGTGGCGGTCAGGTCGATCGAGGTGCCGGCGCGTTCGACCTCGCGGGTCTCCTCGTTCAGCGACAGGTCGCCGACGATCAGCCTCGTGCCCGCGTCCGCGTCGGTCACGCCGGTGCGCCGCAGCAGTGCGCGCAACCGCAGCACGACCTCCTCCAGCGAGAACGGCTTGGTGACGTAGTCGTCGCCGCCCGCGGTGAGCCCGGCGATGCGGTCCTCGACCGCGTCCTTCGCCGTCAGGAACAGCACCGGCAGGATCGGTGCCTCCGCCCGCATGCGGCGCAGCACCTCGAACCCGTCGAAGTCGGGCAGCATCACGTCGAGCACCACCACGTCCGGGCGGAAGTCGCGGGCGGTCTTCACCGCGGTCGTGCCGTCCAGGGCCGTGCGCACGTCCCACTTCTCCATGCGCAGCGCCATCGACATCAGCTCGGCCAGAGTGGACTCGTCGTCGACGACGAGCACCCGCACCGGCTGCCCGTCCGGCCTGCGGAGTTCGGTCTTCATCGCGCGCATGGCTCCCATCGTGAACGCGGATCCTGTGTACCAGCTGTGAGCGATGTGCACAGCTCAGGCCTACGGCGCACACAGGTTCGGCACAGGCTGCGCCACCACGGTTGTCGTCATGACCGAACAACAGCCCCCGGAGTGGGGCGCACCTCAGCCCGCCGAGCAAGCGGCACGCCCCTCGTGGACCGCGAAGAAGACGGTGGCCGCGGTGGCCATCGCCGTCGCGATCGCCGGTGCCGGAGGCGTCGCGATCTACGCCGCGAGCGGCACGAGCCAGCAGACCGGCGCCGGTGGCATGGGCCCCGGCGGCATGGGCGGCACACCGCCGGACGGCATGGGCGGTGGCATGCGCGGCGGCTTCGGCCTCGGGACCGGCACCACGACCCACGGCGAGTTCCAGACCGGTGAGGTCACCGCGATCAGCGACACGTCCATCGAGGTGAAGTCCACCGACGGCTACACCAAGACCTACGTGGTCGACGCCGACACTGTGGCCGAAGGTGTCGAGAAGGGGGACACCGTCACCGTGATCGCCACCACAGAAGAGGGCAAGTCCGTGGCGTCGAACGTCGTCGAACCTGGTCAGCGCGGCCAGCGCGACGGACAGGCCCCTCCCACGAGGTGATTTGGGGTCAAGTGTGAGCGGTTATGGTCGGGTGATCAGCCCGACCACGACCGGAGGTGAGCGTGCGCACGTTCACACTGACGGTGATGGGGTCGACGGACCTGCACGGCAACCTGTTCAACTGGGACTACTACCTCAACCGCGAGTTCGACGACTACGCGCACAACGACGTCGGGCTCGCGAAGATCTCCACTTTGGTGAACGACGTGCGTTCGGCCGTGGGCCGGCATCGGACGTTGCTGTTCGACGCCGGTGACACCATCCAGGGCACACCGCTCGCGTACTACTACGCGAAGGTCGAGCCGATCACGCGTGGCGCACACGTGCATCCGATGGCCGCGGCGATGAACGCGATCGGCTACAACGCCGCCGCCCTGGGAAACCACGAGTTCAACTACGGGCTGTCCGTGCTGCGCACGTTCGAGCGGCAGCTGGACTTCCCGTTGCTGGCGGCGAACGCGCTCGACGTCCACACCGGGCTGCCCGCGTTCCCGCCGTACGTCGTGAAGACGGTGTGGCGCACGGGCGGGCCGCCGTTGCGGGTCGGCGTTCTCGGGCTGACGAACCCCGGCATCGCCGTGTGGGACCGCGCCCACGTCGACGGCGTCCTGACGTTCCCCGGGCTGGTGGAGCAGGCGCTGCACTGGGTGCCGGAGATCCGGCACAAGTCCGACCTCGTGATCGTGGTGGCGCACTCCGGGGCCGACCTGTCCTCGTCGCTGGGCGAGCAGGTGCCGTTCCCGGAGAACTGCTCCGAGCTGCTCGCGGAGACGGTGCCGGGGATCGACGCCGTGCTGGTCGGGCACGCGCACGTGGAGATCCCGCAGCGGATCGTGACGAACAAGGTCACCGGGCGGCCGGTGCTGCTGACCGAGCCGTTGTACTCGGGCAAGCGCCTGTCGGTGATGGAGTTCGACCTGCGGCATCAGGGGCACTGGGAACTGGTGGGCTCGCGCTCGTCCGTGCTGTCGTCGGCCACGGTGGCCGAGGACCCGCGGATCGTGCGGCTGCTGCGCCACGACCACGAGCGGGTCGTGTCGTACGTGAACGCGCGGGTCGGGACGTGCGCCTCGGCGATGTCGGCCGCGCGCTCGCGGTTCGAGGACACGCCCGCGTTGCGGTTCATCAACCACGTTCAGGCGCTGGAGGTCGCGAAGTCCACCTCGCTGCCGGTGCTCTCGCTGTGCGCTCCCTTCAACCGGGCCGCGGCGATCCCGGCGGGGGAGGTGTCCTTCCGGGACGTCGCCGGGCTCTACATCTTCGACAACACGCTGGTGGGCGTCCGGATGACCGGTGGGCAGGTGCGGGACTTCCTGGAGGAGTCGGCGCGGTACTTCCGGCAGGTCCCCGCGGGACCGGTGTCGGCCGCGGACGTGTCGGCCGACGTGCCGGACTACAACTTCGACATCGCCTACGGGCTGACCGCGCCGCTGACCTACGACATCGACATCTCACGGCCCGCGGGGTCCCGGATCGTGGACCTGCGATTCGGGGGCGTGGAGGTGCCGGACTCGTTCGAGTTCGCCGTGGCCGTGAACAACTACCGGCAGGCGGGCGGCGGCGACTTCCCGCACATCGCGGCGGCGCCCGTGCTGCACAACCAGCAGCAGGAGATCCGGCAGCTGCTGATCGACTGGGTCAAGGCCGCGGGGGTGCTGGACCCGGCCTCGTTCGCCGGCTCGGACTGGCGCCTGGTGGCCGGCGGCGACCCGGTCGTGGTGTCCACCAACGAGTGAATTCGGCCGTGGTGTCCTGCGGGTTCCGGTCGAGGCGGTGGCACCCGATCGGCCTGATGGGATAGTCCAAGCGCGTGCAGTTGCTGCAACGCGTTGTCGTCGGTGCGTTCGTCGTGCCGGCCGCGCTCGCCTCCGTGGGGCTGGCGGCGCGTCCCGCACCCGCCGCGGCGCCCGGTCAGCTGGTGCTCGCGGTGCGCTCGTCGGAGATCGTCCTGGCGGGGACCGCGGGGTCCGCGCGCGAACGGCAGGAGGTCGTGGACGCGGTGCGCGCGCTGACGGCCGATCACCGGGTGAGCGACCTGATCACGCTCGACGAGGGCGTCCGCCTGCCCGTCACCCCGGCCGTGGCCACCGCGGTGGTCGGGGCCGTGCTCGGCGGAGAGGTCACCGACTTCACCGGCGTCGTCCACGCGGGACGCCTGACCGCGTCGGCGCGCGTCGCGGACCCGGAGAGCGCGGGTGTGCTGAGCGACGCCCTGCGCACGGCCGCTCCCGGACTGCGCGTCGACGAGGACTTCACGACTACGGGCTAGGAGCTGTTCGGTGTTCGGGTTCTTCTTTCAGATGTTCCTGCTGTGCGCGGGCGCGTTCCTCGCCGGTGTCCTGCTGACCTGGCTGACGATGCGGTCCCGCGAGGCCTCGGCCGTCGTGGACGCGGCACCCCTGTCGATCATGGAGGAGCCCGCCGGCACGGCGCCCGCGATCAAGGCGAACTCGCGCACGATGATGTTCCACACCCCGGAGTCGCCGTACTACAAGCGCATGAAGGGTGACGCGTTCTTCCACTCGCCGGAGGACGCCCGCCGCGCCGGCTACACGATGTGGACGCCGCGCCCGCGCGTGCCGGCGGCCACCTCGTAGGCTCGGCGGCGTGATTCACGACGTGATCAAGCCCGGCCTCGACGTGCTCTTCTGCGGTATCAACCCCGGCCTCGTGTCGGAGGCGACCGGGCATCACTTCGCACGGCCGGGAAACCGCTTCTGGCCCGCTCTTCATTTGTCCGGGTTCACGCCGTCCCAGTTCGCGCCCGCCGAGCAGGACAAGCTGCTCGATCTGGGGCTCGGCATCACGAACGTCGTCGCACGACCCAGCGCCAGGGCCGATGAATTAACAATTGACGAGATGCGGCGAGGTGCGATCGAACTCTCGGAAAAAGTCGAAAGGTATTCACCGAAGGTTCTCGCGATACTCGGGGTGACGGTGTACCGGGCCGCCTTCGGGCGCAAGAAAGCACAGGTCGGGCCGCAGCAGGACACCGTGGGCGGGGCCAGGTTGTGGATCCTGCCCAATCCGAGCGGGTTGAACGCGCACTGGCAGTTGCCGGCGTTGGCTGAAGAGTTCGGGCGACTCAAAGCCAGCCTGTAGAAAACGAAACAGGCGTTCACATTCATGCCCACTGAAAGTGGGCTGGACGTAGTGACCTCTGGTCTGGTTGCATCCAGATCTGCGTCCGTTCGAGTGCATTCACTCTGAAGTGGAACCCCCGTGAGCCGGATTGCGTCAAAATTTGGCAATGCCGTGCAGAACTCGGTGAATCTTCAACACTGGTGGGGGCACAGTGGAGGTCAGGATTCTCGGGCCGGTCGAGCCGTCCGTGCCGCCGAAGCCCGCGCAGATCCTAGCTGTCCTGGCGGTCGAGTGCGGGAAGATCGTGCCCGTCGAACGGCTCATCGACCTGATCTGGGGTGAGGAGCCGCCGCCGCAGGCGCGCAAGTCGCTGCAGGTGCACATCTCCAGCCTGCGCCGGGCCGGGCTGCCGGTCGAGCACCGGGCGGCCGGGTACGTGCTCAACGCCGACCCCGGGAACGTCGACCTGCACGCGTTCCGCCGGCTCGTGAGCGACGCGGGCGACGAGGCGGACCTCAAGGCCAAGGCCGACACCCTGGACAGGGCGCTGCAGCTCTGGCGCGGCTCGCCGGTCGTGTTCGCGCAGACCCTCGACGTGCAACGGCTCGCGGCCGCCGAGGCGTGGGTCGACGCCGAACTGGCGCTCGGCCGGCACGCCGAGCTGATCGACCGGCTCGGGGCGTTCGTCGCCGAGTACCCGCTGGCCGAACGGCTGCGCGGGCAGCTCATGACGGCACTTGCGCGGGCCGGGCGGCGGGCCGACGCCATGCGTGTGTTCCGTGAGACGCGCAAGGTGCTCGTCGACGAGCTCGGGGTCGAGCCCGGCGAGCAGCTCCAGCAGCTCTACCGAGATGTGCTGGAGGGCTCGCGGGACAGCCGCCGCAACTACCTGCCGCGCGACGCGGGCGACTTCACCGGGCGCGACCGGGAGCTCTCCCGGCTGCTCGACAGCGACGGCGGCGTCTGGTGGGTCGAGGGACCGGCGGGCGTCGGCAAGTCGGCGCTCGCGGTGCACGCGGCCCACCGGCTCGCCGACCGGTACCCGGACGGGCAGCTGTTCGTCGACCTGCACTCGCCGTCCGGGGCGCTGGACGCGGTGCTGCGCGCCATGGACGTGCCGAGCGACCGCATCCCCGAGTCGGCCGAGGAACGCGCGGCGCTCTGGCGGGCGACGGTCAGCGGACGGCGGGTCGTGATCGTGCTGGACGGCGTCACGAGCGTCTCGCAGGTCAGACCGCTGCTGCCGGGAAGCCCGGGCTGCCTGACGCTGATCACGAGCCGCAGCAGGCTGTGCGGGCTCGAGGGCGTGCGCCGCATCCCCCTGGACGTGCTGGGCAGCGACGAGGCCGTCACGCTGCTGGGGCGCATCCTCGGCGACGACCGGGTGGCCGCGGAACCCGACCAGGCGCAGGAGGTCGCGCGGCTGTGCGGCTACCTGCCGCTCGCGGTGCGCATCACCGGCGCGCGGCTGGCCGGGCGGGCGCACTGGCCGGTGTCGAAGCTGGTGCGGCGCCTGTCCGACGAACGGTCCCGGCTCGACGAGCTCGTCGCCGACGACCTCGCGGTGCGGGCCGGCCTGGAGCTGACCTACCGGGCCCTGGACGAGAACGCCCGGCGCGCGTACCGGATCTTCGGGTTCCTCGGGCTGCCCGAGGTGCCGAGCTTCCTGTGGGCGCACCTGCTCGACGAGGACGTGCTGGACCAGCTCGTCGACGCGCGGCTGCTCGACGTCATCGGCAGCGCGCGGTACCGGATGCACGAGCTGGTGCGGCTGCACGCCCGCGAGCGCGCCGAGGCCGAGGACGGGCAGCGGGACCGCGAGGACGTCGTCCGGAGGGCCGTCGTCGCCGCTCTGTCCACTGTGGACGGCCTGACCGAACAGCTCTTCCTCGCGGTGCCGCGCATGCAGGACTCGCTGGGCGTCGTCACGTCGGCGGCGCGCCCGACGGACAAGGACGCGTGGTTCGCGGGCGAGGAGTCGTTGCTCACGAGGCTCGTGGAGCGCGCGGCCGAACTGGACCTCACCGAGATCGCGTGCCAGCTGGCCGAGGTGCTGGTGTTCGCGTGGTTCGGGCTCAGAAACCGGTACGAGGCTTGGGAACGAACACACACGGCGGCGCTGGAGGCCGTGTGGAGGACCGGGGACGTCCGGCTGGAGGCCGTGCTGCGGTGCAGCCTCGGGCAGATGCACTACAAGCGCGACAACCTCGCGCAGGCGCGGTCGTGGTTCGACACCGCGCAGACGTTGTTCGTGAACCTGGGTGACAAGCGCGGCGAGGCCGTCGCGATGAACGGCATCGGCATGGTGTGCCGTGATCTCGGCCAGTACCCGTGCGCGCTGGAGGCCCTCGACCGGGCCCGGGAGCTGCTGCGGTCGAACGACCCCGAGGGCGAGGCGCACGCCCTGTACGGGATCGGCTCCATCAAAAGGGAACTCGGCGACGACGAGGGCGCGTTCGAGACGCTGCGCCTCGCGGAGTCGGTCTACCAGCGGGCCCGCAGCCGCCGGGGTGAGGCGCTGGCGGCCCGCGGGATCGGGCTGGTGCACCGCGCCCGTGGCGAGCTCGACCTCGCGGAGGACCACGTCCGGCGCGCTCACGAGATGGTCGCGGGCACCGGGGACGAGCTGCTCGCCTGCTACACCGCACAGGCGTGGGCGAAGGTGTTGCTGCGCAAGGGAGTTCTCGAACCGTCCGAACGGCTGATCCAGCAGGCGCTCGACGGGTGCCGTGACGTCGGCGACCGGTTCGGCGAGGCCCTCGTGCGCCGCACGCTGGGGGAGTGGCGGCTCGCGGCGGGCGACCTCGTCGGCGCGCGGATCGTGCTGACCGACCTGATGCCGGTGTGGAACGAGCTGAGCCTGCCTTTGTGGCGGGCCAGGAGTCTTCGTGACCTGGGAGCGGTCCACGCCCGTCTGGGGGACGTCGAAGACGCGGACCGCTCCTGGCGCGAGGCCGCCGGCGTGTTCACACGACTGGGCACCAGGGAGAGGGAAGAGGTGCACCAGTGGCCGGCTCAATGGGCCCCGCCCGCACTCAGCCGGTGATCTTCTTGTACTTCCACGGGGCGTAGCCACCGCTCTTGAGCGAGGAGATGGTCACGGTCTCGTGGTCCATGTCCGTCGAGGTGCTGCCCTCTTCGTAGATCCACGCCGACGTCTTCGCCGAGTTGGCCCACTTCTCGAACAGCTTCACGTGGCCGTTGCGCAGGATCATGTCGCCCGGCTTGAGGTTCGCCCAGGAGATCTTGGTGGCGACCTCGTCCAGGTTGCGCGTGTTGCGGCTCGTCGTGAGCTTCCACGTCATGGACACGAAACCCGAGCAGTCCGTGCGGTACTTCTTGCCCTTGTTGATGTCCCAGGCGTACGCGGACTGGCTGTACGGAACCTTGCGGTCCCACCAGTCCTTGGCGCGCTTGATGACCTCGGTGCGGCTGATGGAACCGCCGTACCCGGCCGCCGCCTGGACCTGCGAGAGGGAGGTCTCCTGCTCGGCAGGACCCTCCGGCGCGGCCTGTGCGACCCCGCTCAGGCCACCCAGCAGGCCCAGCGAGATCGCGGTCGCCGCGAGGGCGTGGCGAATGCGCATGGTTGTTGCTCCGATCGACTTGCTGTCGGTGATGACCGGAACTGTCCACTGAGGCGCCAAAGATCGGCCTAAGGCCGTTTTAGGCCTTCCTTTACCGGCTCTCCCTAGCGTCACGGCCGAAATCTTGCCGAGTCAGTTCGCGGTCAGACGGGCGGATCGTGGTGCTGAGCGTGAACTGGCCGCCGAGATTTCGGCCGTGACGCCAGCTTTCGCGGCACCTCGGGCAAAGGAGAGAAGGCACATGTTCGTTCGCACGATCGCAGCCGTGGTCGCGATGTTCGCCGCTCTGGTCATGGGCGCGTCCGTCGCGTCGGCGGCCCCGGCCAAGTACACCCACTCGCAGGCGACCGCGCAGTTGCGCGCGGCCGGCATCGCGTGGGACTCGAGCGGCAACTGCAGTGACCGCAACCGTTCGAACTGCACCTCGTTCGAGCAGATCAACCAGACGACCATCGCGGGTGCCAAGACGTTCAAGAGCGCGTCGGGCTGTGCGCTGACCATCACCGGCGGCACGGAGACCGGCCACGCGTCGGGCACGTACTCGCACTGGAACGGGTACAAGGTGGACTATCGCCTGTCCAGCTGCGTCACGAACTACATCAAGGGCAGCTTCTCGTCCATCGGTGGCAACAAGTGGAAGTCGAACGCGGGCAACATCTACTACCTCGAGTCGAACCACTGGGACGTCACGTACCACAACTGCGGGTGCTGAGAGTCTGTTGCTGAACCGGGGTGAGGCCGGTAGTAGTGGACGGGTGACCACACTCGGCGCTGTCTACCGGCCTCAGCTCCCTCCCGAGAACCTGCGTTCCGTCGTCCTCGCCGCGGAGGAGTCCGGTGTGGACTCGCTGTGGCTGTGGGAGGACTGCTTCCTGGAGAGCGGCATCGCCTGCGCCTCCGCCGCCCTGGCCTGGACCTCGCGGCTGAAGGTCGGCGTCGGCCTGCTGCCGGTGCCGTTGCGCAACGTCGCTCTGACGGCGATGGAGGCGGCGACGCTCGACCGGTTGTTCCCGGGCCGCGTCTCGATCGGCGTCGGGCACGGCGTGCAGGACTGGATGGGGCAGGTCGGCGCGCGGGTGGCGTCGCCGCTGACGTTGCTGCGCGAGTACACCGACGCGTTGAAGGCGTTGCTCGCCGGCGACCGCGTCACCGTCGAGGGCCGGTACGTGAAGCTGAGCGGCGTGGCCCTGGACTGGCCGCCGGCCGCGCCGATGCCGATCTACGTGGGCGGGCACGGCCTGAAGACCCTGGCCCTCGCGGGCGAGGTCGGCGACGGCACGATCCTCGACGCCTCGGCAGACCTGGAGCAGGTCAGGACCATCAGCTCCGCCCACGGGCACCCCGTGATCGTCTACGTGGAGACGGACTCGCGGGACCGCGCGTTCGTCACGGACCTGGTCTCGCAGGTCGCCGCGGCGGGTGCCACCAGCGTGATCCTGCAGCAGTCCGCCACGAGCGAGGACCCCGAAGGGTTCGTTCGTTTCGTCGGATCACTCGATGGTGTGAGCGCATAGCGTCGTAGATAACGACGGATTCCTCCTTGCGATGGAACGGTCATGGGCCTTTCGTCGCGGATCGGGGAGGTAAGCATGCTCGGTCGCAAGGACCGTCGGATCGCTGAGCTGGAGCGGGCCGTTGTCGGCCTGCAGGATCTCCTCTCCAAGATCGGCGACGCCGGGTCGGCGCGGACCGACGTGCTGGAGGAGGTCGACCGGGCCGGTGCCGAACTCGCAGCGCTGCGGCACCGGATCTCGAACGCCCGCGCCGAGCTGCAGCCGTTGAGGGACGAACTGACCCTGCAACGGGCAGGCGTGTTCCGCACCGACGCCGTCGCGGACCACCAGGCGCAGCTGGACCTCGTCCACGACGAGATGAAGACCCTGATCAAGACCGGCGCGGCGATCGAGGGTGGCGGGCAGGTCACCTACAACGGATCGGACGCGACCGGGCGCAGGCTCGTCGAGGACTGGTCCGCGCTGATGCTCCGCTCGTACAACTGCGAGGCCGAGAACTGCCTGCGCATGCTGCGAGCCGGTGGCCTGGACGCGGCGAGGAGGCGGCTCGATCGCTCGGCGTCGGCGATCGAACGTCTCAGCGGGATGTTCGCGCTCCGCGTCTCGCCGCGGTACCAGGCCCTGAGGGCGTACGAGCTCGAGCTGACGGCCGACCACCTGCAGCGCAGGGCGGAAAGCCGCCGCACGCGCCGGATTGCGTCGTAATAGTCCGTTCGGGTGTGTTTGACCAATTGGTCTAACGGTCGTGCCGAGCCTCGCGATGACGCCGATACGTGTCGTCGCGCCAAGGAGGCCCGCGGATGTTCGGCAGCAAGCAGAAGAAGATCGTGTCGCTCGAACAGGCCGCGGGCGGGCTCCAGTCGCAGGTCAACCAGCTGAACGGGTACCTGCAACAGATCGGTGGTCTCGACTACGTGCAGGTGCGGCAGGAGATCGACCGCATGCGCGCCGAGCTCGTAGGTCTGCAGCAGGCGCAAGCCGGTGCGAGACAGGCGCATCAGGCCGCGCTGGCCGCCGAGAGAAAGGCGCAGGACGACGCGCTGGCGTTGCAGAAGAAGGGGTTCGAGCAGAGCCTGGCCCAGTTGAAGGCCGAACTCGCGGAGGCGCAGCGGACGCTGGTGCCGTTCACCGACGAGCTGATGTTCCAGGACGCTGGTGTGTTCCGCTACCTCCACCCGCTGGAGAACTCCGAGGCGTACAAGCGCGAGCTCGACCGGGTGCAGGACTCGATGAAGCAGATGATCAGGGACAAGACCGCGGTCACCGGGAGCAACAACTTCACCTTCAACGGGTCCAGCCGGGAAGGCGCCAAGATGGTCGCCGACTGGTGCAAGCTGATGCTGCGCTCGTACAACGCCGAGGCGGAGAACAGCCTTCGGGTGATGAAGGCGGGTTCGGTCGACGCGGCCAAGAAGCGGCTGGTCCGTGCGGCCGAGGCGATCGAGAAGCTCGGCAAGATGCTCAGCATCGAGATCAACGACCGCTACGAGGCCCTGCGCATGCGCGAGCTCGAACTCACGGCGGACTACCTGCAGAAGAAGCAGGAGGAGAAGGAGTCCGAACGCGCCGAGCGCGAACGGTTGCGCGAGGAGGCCAAAGCGCAGGCCGAGTTCCGCCGCGAGCTGGAGAAGCTCGAGAAGGAGCGCAAGCACTTGGAGAACGTCCGCAAGGCTCTGCTGGCCAAGGGAGATGTCGCCGGAGCCGAGGAGCTCCAGTCCGAGCTGGACAAGGTCGTCTCCGGCATCGAGGGCGTGCACCAGCGCGAGGCCAACATCCGTGCGGGCTACGTGTACGTGATCAGCAACCTGGGCGCGTTCGGACCGAAGATGGTCAAGATCGGCATGACTCGGCGGTTGCACCCCGAGGAGCGTGTCCTCGAACTCGGTGACGCCTCGGTGCCGTTCCGCTACGACACCCACATCCTGCATTACTCGGCGGACGCGGTGTCACTGGAGACCAAGCTGCACCAGGCGCTGTCCGACCGCCGGGTCAACCGGGTCAACATGCGCCGCGAGTTCTTCTACGCCACGCCGGAGGACGTGCGTGAGCTGTTGAAGAAGCACTCCGGCCAGATGCTGGAGTACGTCCTCGAACCCGAGGCAGCCGAGTACAGGCAAAGCGTGGCTTCCTGACGAACGGGTACACCGGCTGTATGGCCGAGGTTTCACTGAACGTCGAAGCACCCGTGGACGCCGTGTGGGCGGTACTCGCCGACGGCTGGTCCTACGCGGGCTGGGTGGTGGGCGCGTCGCACATCCGCGACGTCGACACCGGCTGGCCCGCGCCCGGCACGCGCATCCACCACAGCGTGGGGCCGTGGCCGCTCGTCATCCAGGACACCACCGAGGTGGTCCGCAGTGAGCCGTCCCGGCTGCTCGAGCTCGACGCGCGGCTGTGGCCGGCGGGGGCCGCGCGGATCACGTTCACCCTGCACGCGCGGTCCGAGATGCTCACCGAGGTGGTGATGGCCGAGCGGGTGGTGCGCGGTCCGTCGACGGTGCTGCCGGACTTCGTGCAGGACGTGTTGCTGGCCCCGCGCAACAAGGAGACCCTCCAACGCCTGAACGCGCTGGCCAAGGGGCGTGCTGCACCCTTTCACTAGGTAACTAGTGAAAGGGTGATACGGTTGCTCCCATGAGTCAGAGGGAGCACCCGCCGGTCCTGGCGGAGGAGCTGGGGAAGCGGTACTCGCGGGGCTGGGCGCTGCGCGACTGCACGCTGGAGGTGCCCGCCGGGCGGATCGTGGCGCTCGTCGGGCCGAACGGGGCCGGCAAGAGCACGCTGATGGGCATGATCACCGGGCTGCTGCGTCCCACGACGGGCCGGATCTCGGTGTTCGGCGACGAGCCGGGCGGCGGCGGGATGCACCGGTCGGTGGCGTTCCTGACGCAGGCCAAGCCGCTGTACCCGCAGTTCACGGTCACCGAGACGCTGCACTACGGCCGCAACGCCAACCCGGGCTGGGACCAGGCATACGCGGAGGAGCTGGTCGAGAAGGCGCAGGTGCCGTTCTCGGCGAAGGTCGGGACGCTGTCGGGCGGTCAGCGGACGCGGGTCGCGCTCGCGCTGGCACTGGGGAAGCGGCCGCGGCTGCTGATGCTGGACGAGCCGCTCGCCGACCTCGACCCACTGGCTCGCGAGACCGTGTTGCGGACGCTGGTGCAGGAGAGCCGGTCGCAGGGCATCACGGTGCTGCTGTCGTCGCACGTGCTGGCGGAGCTGGAAGACGTGTGCGACCACCTCGTGCTGCTGACCGAGGGGCGCGTGCGGCTCGCGGGGGACGTGAGCGAACTGCTGCAGGCGCACCCGGAGCACCGGTCGCTCAGTCAGCTCGCGCTCGCGCACATGCGCAAGGAGGTGGCGGCATGACGTGGGTCGTGTGGCGCCAGCAGCGGCCCGTGTTCATCACGCTCGCCGTCGGCCTCGTCGTCAGCGTCGCCGCCATCCTGCTGTGGCGGGCGGGAATGCTCGCGGACCTCCGCGCGGGCAACCTCGAGGGCTGCGTCGTGAGGATCTTCGACGGCTGCGGGGGCAAGGCCGCCGACGAGTTCCAGGACGCCTGGTTCGACAAGCTGCACATCGCCATGGGCACGGTGCTCGCCGCGCCCGTCCTGATCGGCGTCTTCGTCGGCGCCCCGCTGTTCGCGCGGGAGTTCGAGCAGGGCACGCACGCGCTGGCGTTCACGCAGTCGGTCAGCCGGACGCGCTGGATGGCGACCAAGTTCCTCGTCGCGGCACTGCCCGCGCTGGCCGTGGTGCTCGTCTACCAGCTGGCCGTGCAGAGCTGGGTGGCCGTGGCGGGTGATCTCGGGCCGCTCTCGACGGGGAGGTTCTACTTCACGAGCTTCGAGTCGCAGGGCGTGTCACCGGTCGCCTACACGCTCTTCGCCTACACGCTCGGCATGTTCGCTGGTGCGTTGTTCCGCCGGACGCTCGTCGCGATGACGCTGACCCTCGGCCTGTTCGTCGCGGCACGGGTCGCGCTCAACGGCACGCGCGAGTCGCTGATCACGCCGACCCGCCGGATCACGGACGACCTGGACGGCAACGGCGTCATCCCCGGCCGCCCGCTCGTGGTGGAGTCGGGGTTCCTGGACGCCAAGGGTGCCGTGGTCGCCGATCCGACGCCGATGATGAACTGCGCCGACAAGGCGAACCCGCAGAAGATCCCGGACTGGGCCACCTGTTACCGGGAGAACGGCCTCGCGCAGCGGTACGCGGACATCATCCCCACCGAGCAGGCGACGACGCTGCACCTGCTGGAGGGGGCGATCTTCGCCGGGTTCGCGGTGCTCTTCGTGCTGGGCACGGTGTGGGCCGTGCGCAGGCAGGTGTGACCGGGAGTGGACGGGTGGGCACCTATGCTGGGCGGCGTGATCGAGTTTCGCATCGATCGGCACTCCGGGGTGTCCACCTATCTCCAGATCGCCGCACAGGTCAAGCAGGCCATGAGGATGGGGCTGCTCGGACCCGGCGACAAGCTGCCGACGGCACGGGAGGTCGTGGAGGCCACCAGGGTCAACCCCAACACCGTGCTGAAGGCGTACCGCGAGCTCGAGCACGAGGGGCTCGTGGAGGGCCGGCGGGGCATGGGCACGTTCGTCACGGCCTCGCTCGCCACCGACGCGGCGAAGGCGGACGCGCCGCTGCGGCAGGACCTGGAGCAGTGGATGGACCGCGCGGTCGACGAGGGGCTCAGCGGCGACGAGGTCGACGCGATCTACACCGACGTGCGGGGCACGCACTACTGATGTCCACTGTGGACGTGGGAGCACGATGAACGCCAGTCCCGTGCAGGCTCGCGACGTCGCGAAGCACTTCGGGCGCACGAAGGCCCTCGACGGGTGCTCGTTCACGTTGCCGGAGGGCAGCGTGACCGGGCTGGTCGGACCGAACGGCGCGGGCAAGACCACGCTGCTGTCGTTGATCGCGGGTCTTGCGAGGCCCACCGCCGGCGAGATCGCCGTGCACGGCACGGCGGTGCGCGGGCGGATGCACCCGGACGTGTCGCTGCTGACCCAGAAGAGGCCGCTGTACGACCAGTTCACCGTCCGGGAGGTGATGCGGGCGGGCGCGGCCATGAACGACCGCTGGTCGGCCGAGCGCGCGGACGAGGTGCTCGATCTCCTTGCGAGCGTGGACAAGGACGCGAAGGTGCGCACGTTGTCCGCCGGTGCGCGCACGCAGGTCGCGATCGCGCTGGCACTCGGCCGGCTGCCGAAGGTGTTGCTGCTCGACGAACCGTTGTCGGACCTGGATCCCCTGGCACGCGACGAGACGCTGCGGATCGTCATGACCGAGGTCGCCGAACGCGGCACGACGGTCCTGCTGTCCTCGCACCTGCTCACCGACCTCGGTGACGTGTGCGACCACCTGCTGCTGCTCGACGAGGGCCGCGTGCAGGTGTCGGGCGACATCGACGACATCCTGGCCGCGCACCACGTCGTGGTCGGGCCCGCCGGTCTGGAGCTGGGAGTGGACGGCGTGGTCGACTCCTCGCGCACGCCCCGCCAGACCACGGCGCTGGTGCGGGGCGGGACGGTGCCTTCCGGTTGGGAGAGCACGCATCCCGACCTGGAGGCGCTGGTGATGGGCTACCTGCGGGCGTCTCGCACCCGCAGGGCCGCCCGCGCTCAGTAGATCGCCTTGTTCAGCCCCTGGACCAGCGTCCTGTAGACCTCGCCGGCCGCACCCCACCGCGCGAGCGCCGCCCGTGCCGCGTTCGCGCCCGCCGCGCCGTGCACACCGCCGCCCGGCCACGCCGACGAACCCGTGAGGTAGAGCCGGTCGAACGGGGTGTCCGCGCGGCCGAGACCGGGCACGGGCCGGAAGACGAGCTGCTGGTGGATCGCCGCCGTGCCGCCGTTGACCGAGCCGATCTGGTCAGGGCCGAGCACCGAGCGCCCGATGACGCGGGAGCGGAAACCGGGCGCGCGTTCCTCGATCATCAGCTCCAGGCGGTCGGCGCGGCGCTTCAACCGGTCCGGCGTCCAGTTCCCGCCCAGCGGCACGTGCGTGTAGGCCCAGGCGGCCTCGGTGCCCGCGGGGGAGCGGGACGGGTCGGTCGTCGTCATCTGGCCGATGATCATGAACGGGTTGCGCGGCACCTTGCCGCACGCCAGCTCGTGGGCCACGCCGGCCAGCCCGTTGACGTCGCCGCCGAGGTGGACGGTGCCCGCCTGCGCGGCCTCCTGGTTGGTCCACGGGATCGGGCCCGACAGCGCCCAGTCGACCTTGATCGTGTCGCCGTCCCACTGGAACCGCTTCAGGTCCTCGGCGAGCTTCGCCGGCAGCGCGTCGCCGCCGATCAGGTCCAGGTAGAGCTTCGGGGCGGGCACGTCGGCGAGGACAGCACGCCGAGCGCGCACCACGGAACCGTCTTCCAGCCGCACACCAACGGCGACACCGCGCGCGTGCAGCACGTCGGTGACGCGAGCGCCGGTCTCGATGCGACCACCGAACCGGCGGACCAGGGACGCGGTCAGTTCGATGGCCCCGCCGCGGGGGACGGGGTTGCCGACGTCCTGGGCGAGCATCGCGAGCAGCCAGCCGAAGCCCGCGCCGCCGGCCTGGTCCGGGCCGAGGTCGGAGTGCATCGTGTTGCCCGCCAGCAACACGCGGGCGCCCTCGCCGGCGAAGAGCTCCTCGCCGAGCCGCCGCACGGGCTGCGTCAGCAGGCGCGTCAGCCGCAGCGTGTCGCCGAGACCGAGCGTGCGCAGCAACGACACCCCGCCGCGCACGGGCGGGAACGGGCGCAGCAGGCCGTTCAGCACGCCGTCGCGGACCTTGCGCCAGCGCGCGTACTCGGCCTGCCAGGCCTCGGCGTCGGAATGGGCGAACGAGCCGACGGACTTCGCGGTGACGTCGACGTCGCGGGAGAGCAGCGCAACGCGGTCGTCCGGCAGCACGTGGGCGAGCACGGCCGGTGCGTGCTGCCACTGCACGTCGAGGTTCAACGCGCCGATGACCGGCGAGCCGAGACCCAGGGGGTAGAACGCGCTGTAGACGTCGTTGGTGAAGCCGGGAGCGGTGATCTCGGCCGACGTCACGGCGCCACCGGGTGTGTCGCGCTGCTCCAGCACGAGCACGTCCCAGCCCGCGTCCGCCAGCAGGGTCGCGGCGACCAGCCCGTTCGGGCCGGAGCCGATGACGACCGCGTCGACCTCGTTCACGCACGTCCTCCCGTTGCCGTGACTACCCCACGAAGCAGATCACGTACGCGGTGTTCCAGGAAGGTGTCCCGTGGTGATGTCCCCGGTGATGACAGTGCGCGCACGTCCACTTGGGCGTCCTCGAACGGCAAATGGCGGCGCAGCGCGGCGCAGGCGTTCCCAGGCGCGCCCGTGACGACGATTTTCACATCTGTGGATACCCACGATGTGAGCGATCACGCGTATCTCATTTCGTTCGGCACCGAAGAGCTAGCACACTCCGTAGTGGAACGGTAGTCACATGAACCTAACAAGCCTGTGTTCCGTAGCACATAAGGGGCCATTAAACGGGCCGCCGCTCAATACTGAGCTACCGCTTAGTATGCCGAGATCATTTGGACAAGGACTGCTGCATGCCCCTCCGCCGTGTACTGCCCACCGCCGCCTTGGCGCTCGCCGTCCTCGTGGCCGGCTGCGGTGCCGAGACAGAGAAGGCCCAGGTCAAGACCGGGCCGGGCGTTACCGACGACACGATCTCGCTCGGCATCCTCACCGACATGACCGGCCCGTTCAAAGCCTCCGCGCTCACCCGCATGAAGGGCTACGAGCTGTACCTCAAGCAGGTCAACGACCGCGGCGGGATCTGCGGGCGCCGGGTCGAGCTCAAGCAGAAGGACCACGCGTACGACGTGCAGAAGGCACTCGACGCGTACTTCGACCTCGAACCCCAGGTCCTCGGGCTGCTGGAGCTCGCGGGCACGCCCATGACCGCCGCGATCGAGCCCGACATCATGCAGACCCGCACGCTGACCGCGCCCGCCTCGTGGGCCGCGTCGCTGCTCGGCAACCCGCACATGATGATCGTCGGCACCACGTACGACCTCGACGTCATCAACGGGCTCGACCACTACAAGCGCAAGGGCGTGATCAAGGACGGGGACACCGTCGGGCACGTCTACGCCAAGGGCAGCTACGGCGACAACGCCGTCGAGGGCAGCCGGTTCGTCGGCACGCAGTGGAACATGAAGATCGTCGAGCAGCCGATCAGCGAGACCGCCGTGGACCTCTCCCAGCAGATCGGCGCCCTGAAGGCCGCGGGAGCCAAGGCCGTCGTGCTGAGCACCACCCCCGCCCAGACCGCCGCCGCCGTCGGTGTGGCCGCGGCGCTGAAGTGGGAGGTGCCGTTCATGGTCAACGTGGTCGGCTTCGACACCGCGATCCTCGAGACGCCGGTCGGCCCGGCCGTGGAGAAGCAGGTGTCCGTGGTGACGTCGGTGGCGCCGTTCACCGGCAGCCAGCCGGGCCCGCGCGAGGTCGCGGCCGCGTTCAACAAGTACTACCCGAACGACAAGCCCGCGATCTACGTCGACCACGGCTACACCGTCGCGAAGGTGTTCCTCTCGGTCATCGAGAAGGCCTGCGAGAAGGGCGACCTCACGCGTGACGGCGTTCTGGACGCGTTCCACAACACCAACGGCCTGGACACCCAGGGCCTGACCAGCGCGCTGCACTACTCGCTCGTCGGCAGGCCGTCCGCCACGCAGTCGTACATCACGAAGGTCGACTCGAAGGTGCCCGGCGGTCTGACGACCGTGGAGGAGCTGTTCGAGTCCGAGCTCGTGAAGGCCAAGGGCACTCGGGCCAAATAGGCGCCAATTGAGAAACGGCCCCTCCCGCGTTCGGGAGGGGCCGTTCTTCGTTCTCCTACTTGCCGAAACCGGCCTTGCGGAGCGCGTCCGCCATCGAGCCGCTCGCGGGCGGCGGCGCGGTGCGCTGGCCGCCACCGCGCTGCTGGCCGCCACGCTGCTGCGGGCGGCCGCCGCGGTCACGGCCACCGCCGCCCCCGCCCTGCTGCTTCGGAGCGGGCTTGCCCGGCTCGTCGGTCAGGCGCAGCGTCAGGCCGATGCGCTTGCGGGCCTCGTCGACCTCCAGCACCTTCACCCGCACCACGTCGCCGGACTTCACGACGTCGCGCGGGTCCTTCACGTAGGTGTTGGACAGGGCCGAGATGTGCACGAGACCGTCCTGGTGCACGCCGATGTCGACGAACGCGCCGAACGCGGCCACGTTCGTCACGACGCCCTCCAGCACCATGCCGGGCTTGAGGTCGGCGATCTTCTCGACGCCGTCCGCGAAGGTCGCCGTCTTGAACGCCGGACGCGGGTCGCGGCCGGGCTTCTCCAGCTCGCGGAGGATGTCCGTGACGGTCGGCAGACCGAACTGCTCGTCCACGAACTGCTCGGGCCGCACCTTCGTGAGCACCGCCGTGTTGCCGATCAGCTCGGCACCGGCGGCCTCCTGGATGCGGCGCACGACCGGGTACGCCTCGGGGTGCACCGAGGACGCGTCGAGCGGCTCCTCGCCGTCGCGGATCTTGAGGAAGCCCGCGCACTGCTCGAACGCCTTCGGGCCCAGCCGCGCGACGTTCATCAACGCCTTGCGGGACTTGAAGGGACCGTGGGAGTCGCGGTGCAGCACGATGTTCTCCGCGAGACCGGCGGTGATGCCGGAGACGCGGCTCAGCAGCGGCACGGACGCCGTGTTGAGGTCGACGCCGACCGCGTTCACGCAGTCCTCGACCACCGCGTCGAGCGAGCGCGACAGCTTCGACTCCGCCAGGTCGTGCTGGTACTGGCCGACGCCGATGGACTTCGGGTCGATCTTCACGAGCTCGGCCAGCGGGTCCTGCAGGCGGCGCGCGATCGAGACGGCGCCGCGGATCGACACGTCGAGGCCCGGCAGCTCGGACGAGGCGTAGGCCGACGCCGAGTACACCGACGCGCCCGCCTCCGACACCACGATCTTGGTGAGGTTCAGCTCGGGGTGGCGCTTGATCAGGTCGGCGGCCAGCTTGTCGGTCTCGCGCGAGGCCGTGCCGTTGCCGATCGCGATCAGGTCGACGTTGTGCTGCTTGGACCACGCGGCGAGCTTCGCGATCGACTCGTCCCAGCGGTTCGCGGGCACGTGCGGCTGGATGACGCCGTGCGCGACGACCTTGCCGGTGGCGTCGACGATCGCGACCTTCACACCCGTGCGGTAGCCGGGGTCGAGGCCCATCGTGGCGCGCGTGCCGGCCGGGGCGGCCAGCAGCAGGTCGCGCAGGTTCGAGGCGAACACCTTGACGGCCTCGTCCTCGGCGAACGAGCGCAGCCGGCCGCGCAGGTCGATGCCCAGGTGCACGAGGATGCGCGTGCGCCACGCCCAGCGGACGGTGTCGGTGAGCCACTTGTCGCCGGGACGGCCGCGGTCGTCGATGCCGAAGCGGGACGCGATGCGCACCTCGAACGTCGAGGGGCCCTCCTCACGCGGCTCCTCCGGCTCCAGGACGAGGTCGAGGACCTCCTCCTTCTCGCCGCGGAACAGCGCCAGGATGCGGTGCGACGGCAGCTTCGCGAACGGCTCGTCGAACTCGAAGTAGTCGGAGAACTTCGCGCCTTCGGTCTCCTTGCCCTCGCGGACCTTGGAGACGATCCGGCCGCGCGTCCACATCTGCTCGCGCAGGTCGCCGATCAGGTCGCCGTCCTCGCCGAAGCGCTCGACCAGGATGGCCCGCGCGCCCTGCAGGGCGGCCGCGGCGTCCGCGACCTCCTTCGCCGGGTCGACGAACTTCGCGGCTTCTTCCTGAGGGTTCAGGCCAGGATCACCCAGAAGTGCGTCGGCCAGCGGTTCGAGACCGGCCTCCTTCGCGATCTGGGCCTTCGTGCGGCGCTTCTGCTTGTACGGCAGGTAGAGGTCCTCGAGCCGCGCCTTGGAGTCGGCTGCGCGGATCTGCGCTTCGAGGGCCTCGGTGAGCTTGCCCTGCTCCTGGATGGAGTTGAGGACGGCCGCGCGGCGCTCTTCCAGTTCGCGCAGGTAGCCGAGGCGTTCCTCGAGCGTGCGCAGCTGGGCGTCGTCGAGACCGCCGGTCGCCTCCTTGCGGTAGCGGGCGACGAACGGGACGGTCGCGCCACCGTCGAGCAGTTCGACAGCAGAGCCGACCTGGCCTGCGGCCACTCCGAGCTCGTCAGCGATCTTCTGGTGGATGAGCGTTGTCACAGCGCGCCATTCTGCCCGTTGTCCGATTCGACGTGGCACGGTGTCCTTCATGACCATCGCCGAGGTCGCCCCCTCACTGCTGTCGGGCCTGGACGTGCCGGGTGCCGACAACACGCTCGGCCTGCCAGCGGCCCGGCGTGTCGTCCTGCTGCTCGTCGACGGTCTGGGCCACGAGCTGCTGCGTGCTCACGCCTCGCACGCGCCGTTTCTGTCCTCGTTGTCCGATCGGCGCATCTCCGCGGGCTTCCCGTCCTCGACGGCCACGAGCCTCGCCTCGATCGGCACCGGGCTGCAGTCCGGTGAGCACGGCATCGTCGGCTACACGTTCGCCGTCGGCGACGAGGTGCTCAACTCGCTGACCTGGACGCGCGCCGGCGATCACCACCACGACCTGCGCAAGACGCTCGTGCCCGAGGTCGTGCAACCGCACCCGACGGTGTTCGAGCGCGCGGCGGCGGCCGGGGTCGCGGTCAGCACGGTCGCGCCGATGCTGCACCGGTCGTCCGGGCTGACGAGGGCGGTGCTGCGCGGCTCGTGGTTCCGCGGCGCGGCCGGGTTCGGCGACCTGGCGCTGGGCGCGGTCGCGGCGGTCCAGCAGGACCGGTCGTTCTGCTACGCCTACCACGCCGACCTCGACACGATCGGGCACTTCTACGGGCCCGGTTCCGAGGAGTGGTTGCTGCAGCTGGAGTTCGTGGACTCGCTGGCCGCCCGGATCGCCGCGCGCCTGCCGTCCGGCGCGGTCCTCGCCGTGACGGCGGACCACGGCATGATCACCGCGGGCGAGCGGATCGACTTCGACACCGAACCGCTGCTGTGGCAGGGGGTCCGGGTCATCGCCGGTGAGCCTCGGGTGCGGTACCTGCACACCGAGAGCGACGAGGTGCTGTCCGTGTGGCGGGAGTTCCTGGGCGACCGGGCGGACGTGCTGTCGCGCGAGGACGCCGTGGAGGCGGGGTGGTTCGGGCCGGTCAGCCCGCTCGCGGTCGACCGCATCGGGGACGTCGTGGTGGCGATGAGGGACGCGCACGTGGTGGTGCGCAGCCAGGCCGAGCCCGTGCTGAGCGGGCTGACCGGGTTCCACGGCTCGCGGACCCGGGCGGAGCTGGCGATCCCGTTGCTCATCCACTCAGTGACTTCAGTGTAGACTGAAACAAGCCCTTTCCGTTGTCTCGCTTTAGGATCACCGGACGTGACGATCGAACTGCCAGGACCAGTCGGGTTCGTGCTCGGGGGCGGGGGAAGCCTCGGTGCCGCGCAGGTCGGCATGTTGCGCGCGTTGCGGGAGCACGGCGTGACGCCCGATCTGGTCGTCGGCACGTCGGTCGGGTCGGTCAACGGCTCGTTGCTCGCCCTCGACCCGGACAAGGCGTTCGAACGGCTCGCGGTGCTGTGGGAGGGCATGACGCGGCAGCGGGTGTTCCCGGGCGGGCCGATCGCGCAGCTGAGGTCGTTGCGCACCAACAAGACCTATCTCTTCCCGAACACCGGCCTGGCGCACGTGCTGGCCGAGGGCCTCGACGGGTGTGCGTCCTTCGAGGACCTGACGCTGCCGTTCGGCGCGGTGTCGGTGAACGGCGTGACCGGCGAGGCCGTGAACATCACCGAGGGCGAGCTGGTCCCCGCGATCCTCGCCAGCGCGGCGATCCCGGGCGTCTACCCGCCGGTGCGCATCGGCGACCAGGTGCTCTACGACGGCGGTGTGCTCGCGAACGTGCCGATCCGCCAGGCGCTGGCGATGGGTGCGAAGTCGTTGGTGGTGCTGGACTGCGCGTTCCCCGGCCACCTGCCGACGGTGCCGGAGACGCTCGCCGAGACGTTGCTGTTCTGGGCGACGCTGGGCATGCGCAACCAGGCCGTGCTGGAGGTCGAGCTGGCGTCGCAGAGCGCGCCGGTGCTGTACCTGCCGGGCCCGCCGGTGCAGGCCGTGACGCCGCTGGACTTCTCGCACACCGCGGAACTGGTCGAGGCCTCCTACCAGGCCTCGACCGCGTTCCTCACGACGCTGGAGTTCGCCGGCGTGGGGCTGTACGGGCACCCGTCACACGGGTAGCGCCGCGAACTGGCTGACGGGGCGCTGGAGACCGTAGTGCTCGCGCAACGTCGTGCCGGTGTACTCGCTGCGGAACAGGCCGCGCCGGCGCAGGATCGGCAGGACCTCGTCCGCGAACCGCTCCAGCCCGGACGGCAGGACCGCGGGCATGATGTTGAACCCGTCCGCGGCGCCGGCCCGGTGCCACAGTTCGAGCTGGTCCGCGACCTGGTCCGCCGTGCCGGTGAAGGTCTTGTGGCCGCGACCGCCGCCGAGCCTGCCGATGAGCTGGCGGACGGTCAGCCGTTCGCGTCGCGCCAGCTCCACGATCAGCGTGTACCGGGACTTGGCGCCCTCGATCGCGGCCTCGTCGGGGAGGTCGGCGGGCAGCTCCTCGTCCAGTTCCAGGTGGTCGACCTTGAGCAGGCCCGCGAGCTGCTTCGCCGCGTGCTCCGGGACGATCAGCCGTTCCAGTTCGGCGTCGAGCTCGTGGGCCTCCTCTTCGGTGGAGCCGATCACCGGGACCAGTCCGGGCAGGATCTTGACCTCGTTCGGGTCGCGGCCGAACTCGATCGCCCGGCGCTTCACGTCCGCGTAGAACGCGACCGCGTCCTCCAGGGTCTGGTGGGCGGTGAAGACGGCCTCGGCGTGCCTCGCGGCGAAGTCCCTGCCGTCCTCGGAGCTGCCCGCCTGGACCAGCAGCGGGTAGCCCTGCGGTGAGCGCGGCACGTTGAGCGGGCCGCGGACCTTGAAGTGCGGGCCGACGTGGTCGATGGTGTGGACGCGGTCGTCCCGCGCGTGCACACCGCTCTCCTTGTCGGCGATGATCGCGTCGTCGTCCCAGGAGTCCCAGAGCTTCTTCGACACCTCGACGAACTCGGCCGCCCGGTCGTAGCGGGTGAGGTGGGCGGGCTGCGCGTCCAGGCCGAAGTTGCGGGCCGCGTCGTCGCCGGCGGTCGTGACGATGTTCCAGCCCGCGCGGCCGCCGCTGACGTGGTCGAGGCTCGCGAACCGGCGGGCGAGGTTGAAGGGGTCGTTGTAGGTGGTGGACGCCGTCGCGATCAGGCCGATCCTCGTGGTGACGGCGGCGATCGCGGTGAGCAGGATCGTCGGTTCGATCTTGCCGGACGGGCGGCGGCTCGGGTTTCCCCACAGCACGGGGGAGTCCGCGAGGAACACCGAGTCGAACTTGGCCTCCTCGGCGATCCGCGCGATCCGCTGGTGGTAGGCGATGTCGATGTGCGCCAGGGGTTCTGACTCGGGCAGTCGCCACGACGCCTCGTGGTGGCCGGTGTCGTGCAGGAAGAGGTTGAGGTGCAGCGTCATGCGGCTACTCCGATGCCGAGAGCGGACAGCAGGTGGGTTCGGTCGGCGTCGTGCGCCGGGAGGTCGAGGCCGATGCGGCCCTCCTGCAGGACGAGCACGCGGTCGGCGAGCTCGATGGCCTCGTCGACGTCGTGCGTGACCAGCAGGACGGCGGGCCGGTGCTTGGCGCACAGCTCGCGCAGCAGGTCGTGCATCTTGATGCGGGTCAACGCGTCCAGCGCGCCGAACGGTTCGTCGGCCAGCAGCAGCCGGGGTTCGCGGACGAGGCAGCGGGCGAGTGCGACCCGTTGCTGCTCGCCGCCGGACAGCTCCGCGGGCCACGCGCGTTCGCGGCCCTTGAGGCCGACCTCCTCCAGCGCCGCCCTGCCCCTGCCGGGCTTCACGCCCAGTTCGACGTTGTCGAGGACGCGCAGCCACGGCAGCAGCCGGGAGTCCTGGAACGCGACGGCGACCTCGTGCGGCACTTCGAGATCGCCGGAGCCGGTCACGTCGTGGTCGAGGCCCGCGATGGCCTTGAGCAGCGTCGACTTGCCGGAACCGCTGCGGCCCAGCAGGGCCACGAACTCGCCGGGCGCGATGGTGAGGTCGAGGTCGTCGAGGATCTTGCGGTCCTGGAACTGCCTCGTCAGCCCGCTCACCCGGACAGCGTGCGTCGCCATGCCAGCGCCCTCCGTTCGATGATCCGCAGCAGCGCGTCGGAGACGAACCCGAAGAGGCCGTAGACGACGAGGCCGACGACGATCACGTCGGTCTGGCCGTAGTTCTGGGCCTGGAACATCAGGTAGCCGATGCCGCTGGTCGCGTTGATCTGCTCCAGCACCACGAGCGACAGCCACGACGCGGTGACGGCGAGCCGCAGCCCGAGGAAGAAGCCGGGCAGCGCGCCGGGGAAGACGACCTTGCGCACGTACCGGGTGCGGGTGAGGCCGACGGCTTCGGCCAGTTCGACGTACCGGCTGTCGATGCTCGTCAGTGCCGCGTAGGTCTGCAGGTACATGATCGTCGCGATGGTCACGGCGATCACGACGATCTTGAACTCCTCGCCGATGCCGAGCCACAGGATCAGCAGCGGGATCAGGCCGAGCGACGGGATCGCGCGCTTGACCTGGATCGTGCCGTCGATCAGTGCCTCTCCCACACGGCTGAGCCCGGAAGCGATGGCGAGCAGCGTGCCCGCCGTGGCACCGAAGAAGAAGCCGAGTGCCGCCCGTTGGAGCGAGGTGAGGACGCTCTCGGGGAGCTTGCCGTTCCCGGTCAGCTCGATTCCTGTGTGGACGATCGTCCACGGCGCGGACAGGATGCGTGGATCCAGTGCGCCGGTCGCGGACGCGATGCTCCAGACGGCGATGACCAGTGCCGGTCCGAGGAGTCGTCCGTACGGGATCGGTCTGCCGAGTCCGAGGCGCCTGCGCCGGGCCGGGGTGGCGGGTGCGGCGAGGGCCGCGGGGCGTTCGAGGACCTGGGTCATGTCCGGCTCCGGTACTTGGCGTCGACGGCCTCGGCGGCGACCTTCTCGAACCGGCGGTCGAAGAGCTCCGTCACGTCGAACCTCTCGACGAACCCGCCCTCCGCCAGCAGGTCCGCGGTCTCCTGCTCCCACTGGATCGCGCGGTCCCAGTTCGTCGGGAACGTCAGCGGTGGCTGGGACTGCACGATCCGGTCGCCGTCGGCCTTGGAGACGTTCTGGTCCTTCACGTAGTAGGCGTCGACCCACTTGTCCGGGTTCTCGTAGCTCCACACGGTTCCGCGTGCCCAGAACGGGATGAACGCCGTGATCGCGGCGAGCTTGGCCGGGTCGTTGAGGACCTCGACCGGTGCCCACAGGACCGTGAGCAGGTCGACGGAGTTCATCTCGATCGCGGTGGCGTCGGGGTACTGGCCGAGGTACTTGGTGAGCTGCGGTTCGGCGAGCACGGCGACGTCGACCTGGCCGGCCTGCACGGCGGTGAGGAACTGGTTGCTGGTCAAGGGGATCAGCTCGACGTCGGTGAGCTTCAGGCCCAGCTCCTTGAGCGTGCGCAGGACGACGACGCCCTGCGCCTGGCCCTGGCTGAACGCGATCTTCTTGCCCTTGAAGTCCTCGAGCCTCTTGATCGGTGAGCCGGGCTTCGTGGCGTAGGTGTAGAGCGGCTTGTCGCGTTCGCCGACCGCGACGATCCTGGTGGCGAGGCGGGTGGCCTGCGCCTGGATCGGCGGGATGCCCGCGTTGGCGCCGAGGTCGACGGACTTCGCGCGGAACGCCTGGATCACGTCCGGCCCGGCCTGGATGTTCGGCCAGTCGCTGACCTGGAACGGCAGCTTGGCCAGCTCGCCGTTCGCCTCCAGCTGCTTGAGCGTGGTGCGGATGGAGATCGACAGCCTGGTGTCCGGGGGAGGGGGTGTCGTGGGCAGGTCGCCGAGGACCTGCTGCGTGGTGGTGCTGCCCGCGGAGCACCCCGCGGCACCGAGAGCCGCGAGGCCGAGCAACAGGGAACGCCGGGTCAGCATCAGTCCACCACCACGGCGTGGTCGGCGGTGAAGGGGCGGCCGGCGAGCAGCGTGGACTCGCGGCCGTCCGGGCCCACCGGGGTGTCGCCGATGAGCGTGACGCGGTGCAGCGTGCGCTGGACGTCGAGGTGCTCCAGATCGCGCGGCGCGAGGTGGGCGGTGGCGCGGTTGTCCCAGAACGCGACGCTGCCCGGCTCCCAGCGGAACCGCACGGTGTACTCGGGCCGGGTGATCTCCGCGTAGAGCAGGTCGAGGACCGCCTTGCTCTCCGCCGCGGAGACGCCGACGACGTGGCTCGTGAAGCCGGGGTTGACGAACAGGCCCTTCTCGCCGGTGACGGGGTGCACGCGCACGACCGGGTGTTCGGCGACGAGCAGGTTGTCGTTGACGCGCTTGGCGTACGCGCCTTCGCTCTTGGTCGAGCCGCCGTAGCGGTGCTCGGCCCGCAGGCCGTCCACAAAGGACCTGATCGGCTCGGAGAGGCCGTTGTAGGCGGCGACGAGGTTGGTCCACGTCGTGTCGCCGCCGATCTCGGGCACCACCTCGGCGCGCAGGATCGAGGCGGCGGGCGGGTTCACCGCGGCGGTGACGTCGGTGTGCCAGCCGGAGAAGTAGCTGTACTGGCGCTTCTGGACCTGCTTGAACTCCTTGCCGTAGCGCTCCTCGTAGCGGCGCGGGTCGATCGTGAAGATCTCCGGGAACCCGGTCGGCGGGGCGTCGTCGTGCGGGTGCGCGTAGGTGAGCTCGCCGAACTGGCGGCCGAACGCGATCTGGCTCGCGTGGTCCAGGTCCTGGTTTCGGAAGAAAATCACCTTGTGCGCGTGGAGCGCCTTCTGGACTGTGTCGAGCTCGGTCGCGCGGAGTGGCCGGGAAATGTCGATGTCCGAGATTTCCGCGCCGATGTGTCCTGCGATCGGCTTGACCGTGATGGTCTTCTCCTGAACTGAGGTCATGGAAAGATCGTGCAGTTCAGGGTCTTGCCGTGTCTATTTTCCGCTCAGGAAAAATAAGTCGGACCGCCGTAGATCTCGCTGAGCACGACACTTCCGGCGGCGACGCTGAGAACCTCGCTGCCGAAACTCGTCTGAATGACGTCGCTATTACGTCCGGCGATTTCCGATGTCAATTCCTCCCAGCATCCGGGAATGAGGATCGCGCCCGCCTCCACCACCACGAGCACGTCCGGGTTGATCACGTCGAGCAGCAGCCGCGCGGCCTGCCCGACGAGCCGCGACCGTCGCCGGAACAGCCCCACCGCCCGCGGGTCGCCGCGCTGCCCGGCCTCGATCAGCAGGTCCAGCGACGGCACCGCGGTGATCCCGAGCCGCGCGGCCCGTTCCGCGAGCGTCCGGTTCGACGTCGCGGCCTCCAGGCACCCGCGCCGGCCGCAGGGGCACGGCGTGTCGTCGTCGCGCAGCCGGAGGTGCGCGATCTCGCCCGCCGCACCACCCGGCCCGCTGTGCACCGCGCCGCCGGTGACGATGGCCGCGTCGACCACGTTGCCCACGAACAGGTGCACCAGGCTGGTGCGGGCTCTGGGGTCAGCCCCGAAGAGCTGCTCGGCCCGCGCGAGAGCTCTCGAGTGCGACTCGACGTGAACTGCGGTGTCGAGCGCGGTGGTCAGGAACTCCTCGGCACGCACGTCCTTCCAGCCGAGCTGGCTGTGCTCGACGATGGTGCCGCCGTCCACGCGTCCGCCGGTGGCGACCCCGACACCGATCGGCACGCGGTCGTGCCTGCGCAGGAACGCGGGCACCCGTTCGGCGATCCTCCGCAGCGCCTTGGCCGAGCTGGGCCTGTCGTGCGGCTCGCGTTCCTCGGCGAGCACCCGCCCGCGCAGGTCCACGAGCGCCAGAGTCGTGTGTCCGTAAGCGATGTGCACCCCGCACACCACGTGCCGGTCCACGTCGATGTCCACCGGCACGTGCGGCCGCCCGATCGTCACGCGCGGGATCCGGGTGTCGACCTCGCGCACCAGCCCGCGTTCGGCCAGCTCGGCGTACTGCTTCGTGACGGTGGCGGCGCTCAGCCCGGTCAGGCGGGCGATGGTGCTGCGCGCGACGGGCCCGTGGTCCAGCACGGACCTGAGCACGGTGGCGGCGGTGCGGCTCACGCGGTCCCTCCCCTTCTCGCAGGGGGTTCGTCTGATCTCCGGTCAGGCGAAGGCGGGCACGGCACAGATCGCGCTCGCCTGCCGACGGAGGTCGACGTGGCGGCGCGTGCTGAGCACGGATGCCTGGGACATGCCCCGACTCTGGCACCTGGCCCCGTCCTGGCCAAGGGTGTTCACGTGATGGGACGGCCTAGACGGCCAGCACCCGTTCCACGTTGTGCTCGGCGATCGCCCGCATCGCGTCCCGGTGCGGGAACTCGCCGTCGAGCAGCCGCAGCGGGCCTTCCACGAGGGAGAGGTGCTGTGCCAGGCGGTACAACGACATCCGCGCCGGGTCGAGGCCGGTGACCGGCCGGTAGTGCGGGCCGAAGCGCAGCTCCAGGAACACGTGTTCCCACTCGACGTCGAAGAACATCACGCCCTCGATGTCGATCAGCACCGGGCGTCCGCCGGCGACGAGCACGTGGTCGGGGCCCAGCTCGCCGTGGATCAGCCCGTACGTGGTGCGGGGTTCGATCGCCGCATGTCGTTGGCGCAGCTGGGTTTCCAGGCGGTCGCGTTCGGCGGCTATGCGCGGGACGCGCCGGCAGCACTCGGCGAGGTGGCCGAGAGCGCGCTCCAGCACCACGTCCGGGATCGGTGGCGCGTCCGGTGGTCGCGGTGCGCTCGGGCGGCCGTAGCGCGGGCTGGTGCGCCGGTGCATGGCCTCGAGGTCGTCCCACAACCGTTCCAGGGCCTCGGTGTCCTGGTCGAGCAGCTTCTCCAGGAACTCGGCACCGAGGTCCTCGACCACGATCACGTCGGTGTCGACCAGCACCAGCCGCGGCACGCCCATGCCGGCCTCGGACAGCGCGGTGTGCGCGGTGAGGAACAGGTCGCGCCCGCTCGCGTTGCCGAACAACGGGTCCGGCTCGTGCGTGGGCCAGTAGTCCTCCGAGGCGCGCCACACGTAGGCGACGCCCGTTGTGCCGTCGTCCAGTGTCAGGCGGTAGACGCCCTTCTTGCTGCCGCCGTGCAGGCGGGCCACGTCGCTCAGCTCACGGCCGTACGCCGCCTGCGCGATGCCCGCGAGGTCGGCCACCCCCAGATGTGCCACGCCGCACGACGTTAGTGACCGGCGCGTGAAACTGGTGCCAACACTTCCGGGGTGGGCGCGACCCCGGCGCTGAACGTCACTACCGATCGGTACGTTCAAGCGACATACTGGTTGGTATGACGACTGTGGCGAACTTCGGCGGCACCAGTCACCACGCGGACCTCGACGGGCCCGTGCACTGGGTCGACTTCGGCGGACCGGCGGACGGCCCGCGCATCGTGCTCGTGCACGGGCTGGGCGGCTCGCACCTCAACTGGGTGCTGCTGGCGCCGTTGCTCGCCCGCAGGGCGCGCGTCACGGCCGTCGACCTCGCCGGGCACGGCCTGACGAACCCCGAGGGGCGCCAGACCACCGTCCAGGCCAACACGAGGCTCCTGGGCCGGTTCCTGCGCGAGGTCGTGGGGGAGCCGTCGATCCTGGTCGGCAACTCGATGGGCGGGCTGATCTCGCTCTTCCAGACCGCCCACGACCCGGAGCTGGTCACGGGGCTGGTGCTGGTCGACCCGGCGCTCCCGATGGTGCTCGGGACGCGGCCCGACCCGACGATGCTCAGCACGTTCTTCCTGTACTCGGTGCCGGGGCTCGGCGAGCGGTTCCTCGCGCGGTCGCGGGCCGTGCCCGCCCGCCGGCAGGTCGACCGCCTGCTGGAGCTGGTCTGCGCGGACCCGTCCGGCATCCCCGAGGAGCTCAAGCTGGCCAGCGAGCACCTGATCGGCGAACGCGCCAAGGTCGACGGGCTCGACACGGCGTTCCTCGCGGCCGCGCGCAGCGTCGTGTTCACGACGTCCAAGCGCGGCGCCTACTACGCGGCGATGGCGAAGGTCCGCGTGCCGGTGTTCCTGATGAGCGGTGACCGGGACCGGCTGGTCAACGTCGCCGCCGCCCGGGCCGTGGCGCGGCGGTTCCCGCACTGGCGCTACGACGAGTACGCGAACGTCGGTCACGTGCCCCAGATGGAGATCCCCGACGTCGTGTCCGAGAGGGTCTTGGCCTGGATGGACGCGAACCGCCTGAGCACGTCCGCGAGCTGACCCAGCGTGAGCCGCTCCCGCAGCACGGGGGCGGCTCCGGTCAGCACGAAGTGGTCGTCGTGCTGCTCCACACCGGTCAGCTCGATGCCGCGCGGCAGTTCCGGCACCGCGAACACACGTGCGGGCAGCCACTTGTGCAGGCGCACGTGAAGCTCGGAGCCGACCAGCTGGACGGTCAGCGGGAACCAACTGACCGGTTGTAACTCCGGAATGTCGGCGAAGTCCACTTCGACGCGGAACTCGACCGGCGACGCCACCAGGACGGCGGGCGGGTTCACGTGCACGTCGTGGCAGACGACGGTCGCGCGGCGGGCACGCCAGCGCGACCACCGCACGTCCTCCAGCTCCACGCGGACGTCGTCGAGCTGGCCGAGGGCCAGTCCCAGGGCGCCCAGCCGCGCGTCGAGACCCACGACGGTCAGGAAGACCTCGTGCGCGCCGGCCCGGACCGTCAGATCGTGTCTCAGGCCTTCTTCTCCGGCTTCACACCGTTCGTGGCGGCCTTGGAGGTCGCACGCACGGCACGGGGCTTGGGAGCGGGCTTCCTGGCCGCGGCGGGCTTGGCGGCGACCCTCTGCGCGGTCTCGGTCTTCTCCGCGGCCTCGGCGGCCAGCGCCACCATCTCGTCGAAGCCCGCGCGGATGCCGTCCGCGAGCAGCTGGACGTCCGGCACGCCGTCGAAGTCCGCGTTGATGCCGAAGGTGAAGCGGTCGAGGTAGGAGAAGATGCCGACGGTGATCCGGATCGTCGAGGCGACCGGCACGTACGGGAACATCTCCACCAGCGGGCGCCCGAGCATGTAGAGCGGGATGCGCGGGCCCGGCACGTTCGTGGTGACGGTCTGCAGGATCTGTTGCGGGAACCGCATCGCCGTCCGCGAGCCCAGCGCCATCAGCGTCGGCGCGGCGAAGTTCGACAGGTTCGTGATGACGTCGGCACCGGCGGCCTGGCGCGAGCTCTTCAGGTCGTCCATCTGCGCGCGGATCGACGCGAGGCGCTTCACCGGGTCCGCCTCGCCCACGGGCAGGTTCACCAGCACGGCGCTCACGCGGTTGTTCAGCTCGTTGTGCTGATCCGCCTTGCGCATCGACACGGGGACCATGGTCCGCACGACCATGCCCTCGGTCAGTTCGCCGCGCTTCTCCAGCAGGTCCCGGAAACCGCGCGTGATCGCCGTCAGGATGACGTCGTTGACGGTGCCCCCGGCGGCCGTGCGGATCTGCTTGATCTCGGCCAGGTTCGCGCGCGCCCACACCCAGCGGCGGTGTGGCCCGATAGGACCGTTCAAAGAGGTCGCCGCGCGCGTGACCAGACGCTTGGCCGTACCGGGAAGTGAACCGAGAACGGTCTTGCCGAAGTCGAGGATCTCGCTGAAGGAGCGCACGTTCCGCGCGACGGCGGGCAACGCGGACAGGTGTTGCACCGGCGTCACGATGGCGTCACGCACGCCGTCGACGACGAGGTCGAGCGTCGAGGGCTGCGGCTGCGGCGTCCACTCCTTCGGTTCCGGCAGCACGCTGTCCTGCCTGAAGTCCAGGATGAGCTGCAGCATGTCCGAACCGGACACTCCGTCGATCATGCAGTGGTGGACCTTGGAGATGATCGCCCAGCGACCGCCTTCGAGCCCCTCGACGAGCCACGCCTCCCACATCGGCTTGGAGTCGTCGAGCTTCTGCGCGAAGATCCGGCCCGCGAGGTTGCGCAGCTGGTCCTCCCCGCCCGGCGACGGCACCGCGGTGTGGCGCACGTGGTAGAGGATGTTGAAGTGGTCGTCGTCGACCCAGACCGGACGGCCCACGTGGAACGGCAGCGCCTTCACCTTCTGGCGGTAGCGCGGCACCTGGTCCATGCGCGCCAGGAAGAGCCGGATCACATCGCCGTAGGACGGGACCGGCCCGTCGAAGACCAGGACGGAACCGACGTGCATGGGCACGTTCTCGTCCTCGATGAAGTAGAAGCTGGCGTCCAAACTGCTCATCCGATCCACTTGAAAAAGGGTAGAGGAGCTGTCCAGGTGAATCGACGTCCATGCAGGTGAGAGGCACTGCACAGCTGTGAGGTTGCCAACGCGTTACCTGCACGTGGCGAATCGAGACTCGAAAGTACTGGCGAAAAGATCGTTCACGAAACATCATGGACTCACTGGGCAGCGCCGCCCAGGGCGCCGGCTCGGGGTTGTCGACGTGTGGGGAGGCTCCTATGTCTGCCGTTCCATCGGACGAAGTCCTCGAAGCGCCTGCCGCTTCGCCCCTGCACCTCGTGAGAGGCAGCGCTCCCGGCCTCTTCTGGTACCTCACCGAGCCCACCCGCTGCGCGCTCGACGTCAGCGAGTTCGTGGCCACCAGGGCGATGCTGCGCGGCGCGCCGTCCGGTGACGGCCACCCGGTACTCGTCTTCCCCGGCCTCGGCGCCGCCGACTCGTCGACGGTGATGCTGCGCCGGTTCCTGGCCGGTCTCGGCTACCAGGTCAACCCGTGGGGCCTCGGCCGCAACATCGGGCCGACCCGCAAGGCCGTCGACGGCATGCACGCCTTGGTGAAGAAGGTCTCCGACGACTGCGGCGCGCCCGTCTCGATCGTGGGCTGGTCGCTGGGCGGGATCTTCGCGCGTGAGATGGCGCGCGACCACCCGCACCGCGTGCGTCAGGTGATCACGCTCGGCTCGCCGTACAACATGAGCGATCCCGTGCAGTCACGGGCGATGCCGGCCTTCTCCCTGTTGTCCCGCCTGCACATCCCGAAGGACGAGTTCCCGCCGCTGGAGTCGACCCGGCCGCCGATCCCGGTGCCCGCCACGTCGATCTACTCCAAGACGGACGGCATCGTCTCGTGGGAGTCGTGCGTCGAGGAACCGGGGCCGCGCCGGGAGAACGTCCAGGTGTCGTCCTCACATCTGGGCTACGGCTTCAACTCCAGCGTCCTGTGGGTCGTGGCGGACCGGCTGGCGCAGGCGGAGGGTACGTGGGCACCCTTCGCCGCGCCTCCGGGCATGGCCCGCCTGTACCCGCGTGCCGCTTAGCGGAAGGCGTTGCGGGTGTAGGTCAGGCTGAAGTCGCCCTTGCCGGAGAAGTACCGGTCGACCAGCGCGGCCGGATCGGTGGCCATGTACCCGCGGTAGATCGCGCCGTCGTTCTGGTCGTCCCAGCCCCACGGTGCGTGGGCGGCGTTGTCCTTGCCGTTGTCACCGCGGAACGTGCCGAACGACGCGAACGTCTCGGAGTTGTTGCGGCGCGCCCACAAGCCGTTGGTCTCGAGGGTGTTCACCAGGCGGTAGCCGACGCTGCGGTCGTTGCCGCCCGACGGCACCTCGCCGGTGGTGGCGGGGCGGTAGACCACGCCGTCGCCGCCGGGGAAGTCGGTGCCGTTCCAGCGGTACAGGCCGTGGCCCTTGGCCTCCTGGAAGGTGGTGGGGCGGCCGTCGGTCAGCAGCAGCGTGCCGTCGATGGTCTCCGCGCCGTTCTGGTACGGCGACCCGGCGGGCACGTAGGAGTAGAAGTCGCTGTGCGCCACGGTGACCGCGGCTTCGAGCTTGCCGAACCCGCTGTCCCTGCGGACGGCCAGAAGCACACCCTCCAGGTCGTTCTCGTGGGTGCGCTGCCCGAACGGGTCGGGCTGGTCGTCCCAGTCGCGCGGGTGGTAGAAGCCGTAGACGACGAACCAGTGCGTCGAGGTCTCGGTCACCGAGTAGTAGGCGGCGCCGGTGAGCTTGGCGAGCTGGGGCTGGTTCTCCCAGTTGTCCAGGGTGTTCCAGTCGCCGTCGAAGTCCACAGTGGACAGGTAGTCGGCGTCGGCGTCGGACGAGTCGGTGTCCTGGTGGTGCACCGGGGCCCAGTGCAGCGCCAGGTCGAAGTCCGACACGGCGGCCTGGGCCGGGGCGGTGAGGGCCGTGGTGAAGAGAGCGACGGCCAGCAGGGAGGCGCGGATCGTTTTCACGACGGCGCAATCTAGCTGTACAAGGTGACCGTCAGGCGGGGAGTCGAGCGAAAATCTGTCGACTCGTAGGCGACGCGCGCGAGTGGCATCGAGCCCGCCGCCGCGGTCAGCGTCGTCTCGATCTCGTGGCGCTCGTCCTCGGTCAGGTACGCCCAGAACGAGCTGTGCCAGATCACCGTGTAGGTGTTCCGGTCGTCGGGTGGCACGAGGTTCTCGCGCAGCCACCGTCCGGCGGGGGAGCGCGCGACCTTCACGCCGACCTGGGCGGCGAGCTCGATGGCGTCGTCGAGGTCCCAGCGCAGCGCGTCGTGCTCGGGCGGGATGAACGACTGCAGGATCATCGCGTGCTTGGGGTCGGCGGGGTCGCGCGGCTGCAGGTCGCAGCCGGCCCGGTCGACGATCTCGAGGTTCGGCGGCTGCGGTCCCATCGCGGCCAGGCGCACCGGCGAGTCCTTGTCGCCCCACTCCCAGCCGAGGCCGAACCAGCGGTAGTGGTCGAGGATCAGGTTCAGCCCCGCGCACGCGCCGAGCTCGAGCAGCCGGACCTTCGGCGCGCCGATCATCGTCAGGCCCCGGAGCAGGTACCCGGCGGTCTTGGGCTGGTGCTGCTGCACCGTCCGGTCGAGCGCCGCGAGGATCTCGCCGGGGTTCTCGACGATCGCGGTGCGCGCCGCGAGCCACGCCAGCAGCGCCGTCGAGTCGGACTCCCCGGCCATCGCGGCGGCGTGCGCGCTGGTGAACCGCTGGCTGAGCTCCGGTGCCCTGCCCGACAGCATCAGCAGCCGCACGCCCGCGAGCGCCTGGACGCCGAACAACGGGCTGTGCACGGCACTGTGCGAGCACAGCAGGTCGGCGACCGGCCCGCCCTTGTCGAGCTCGCTCGCGAGCTCGGAGAGGATGCGCGCGGACACCGGCGCGGTGGTGCGCAACCGCACTGCGAGCGTGCGCAGCGTGGCAGCACCGATGGCAGCAGCCGTCACGTGGTCCTCCTGGTCTTCGGCCAGGGGACCTTACTAGGACGTCGGTATCGTGCGGCGGGTGAGCGAGTTCCTGGAACTGTCCGCGGCCGGCCCGGTCGCCACGTTGACGATCAACCGACCGGCCAAGCGCAACGCCATGAGCTACGAGATGTGGTCGGCCCTGCCGGGGTTGCTGGGTCGCGTTTCCGCAGATGAGAGCGTTCGGGTGCTCGTGATCCGGGGAGGGGCGCACTTCTCCGCCGGTGCCGACATCGCCGAGTTCTCGACGCTGCGGCAGGGTGCGGAGGGCGCCGCGCACTACGGCGAAGCTGTCCACAAAGGCGAGCGCGCCATCGCGGAACTGGACAAGCCGACGATCGCCGCGGTCGCCGGCTTCTGCGTCGGCGGCGGCTGCGAGATCGCGCTCGCCTGCGACATGCGGGTGGCCTCGGCCGACGCCCGGTTCGGCATCACGCCCGCGAAGCTCGGCATCGTCTACAACTTCACCTCCACCAAGGCGCTGGTGGACGCGGTGGGCCCGGCGTGGGCGAAGCAGATCCTGTTCTCGGCCGACCTGATCGACGCGCCGACGGCGTTGCGGATCGGCCTGGTCAACGAGGTCGTGGAGTCGCTGGACGCTCGCGTGAAGGAGCTGTCCGAGCAGATCGCGGGCCGCGCGCAGGTCTCCGTGCGGGGCGCGAAGAAGATCATCAACTCGATCACGGACGGCGGGCACGAGGACGACTTCGTGCGCGCGCTGTACGCGGAGGCCGCCTCCAGCGCCGACTACGCCGAGGGCGTGACGGCGTTCCTGGAGAAGCGGCCTCCGCGGTTCTGACGCGTCAGAAGACCTCGGCGGCGATCGTCGTGTCGTCGCCGTGGCCCGTGTGCACCACGGTCTCGCCGGGCAGCGTCAGCAGCTTCTCCCGGATCGACGCCTCGATGGTCGGCCGGTCCGAGAACGAGCGGCCGGTCGCGCCGGGCCCGCCCTGGAACAGCGTGTCCCCGGTGAACACCGCGCCCAGCGACGGCACGTAGAAGCACACGGCGCCGGGCGAGTGGCCCGGCGTGTGCAGCACGTGGATCTCCTCGCCGGCGACGGTGATGACCTGGCCGTCCTCGAGCGCCTGGTGCGGGATGACGCCGGTGTGCGTCAGGTTCCACACCACGTGGTCGGCCTGGTGCAGGGCGAGCGGAGCGCCCGTCGCGTGCGCTAGGTCCGGTGCGACGCGGACGTGGTCGTCGTGGGCGTGCGTCAGCAGGATCGCCACGACCTTGCGGCCGTCGACGACCTTGAGGATCGCGTCCACGTCGTGCGGGGCGTCGATGACGACGCACTCACTGCTGTCACCGATCACCCAGACGTTGTTGTCGACGTCGAACGTCTCGCCGTCGAGCGAGAACGTGCCGGACGTGACGGCGTGGTCGACGCGAAGAGTCATCAGAACACCACCACCGAACGCAGGACGTCGCCGTGGTGCATCTTCTCGAACGCGCCCTCGACGCCGTCCAGCGCGATCTCCTCGGTGACGAACGCGTCGAGGTCGAAGCGGCCCTGCTGGTACAGGTCCACGAGCATCGGGAAGTCGCGCGAGGGCAGGCAGTCGCCGTACCACGAGGACTTCAGCGACCCGCCGCGGGAGAAGAAGTCGATCAGCGGCATCTCGAGCTTCATGTCCGGCGTCGGAACACCCACCAGGACAACGGTTCCGGCGAGGTCGCGGGCGTAGAACGCCTGCTTCCACGTCTCCGGGCGGCCGACCGCGTCGATCACGACGTCCGCGCCGAACGAGTCCGTCAGGTCCTGGATCGCCGTCACCACGTCGTCGACCTCGCGGGCGTTGACGGTGTGCGTGGCGCCGAAACCCTTGGCCCACTCCAGCTTCCGCGGGTCGGTGTCGACGGCGATGATCTTCGCGGCACCGGCGATGCGGGCGCCCGCGATGGCGCCGTCACCGACACCGCCGCAGCCGATCACGGCCACCGAGTCGCCACGGCCCACACCGCCGGTGTTGATGGCGGCACCGACGCCGGCCATCACGCCGCAACCCAGCAGGCCGACGGCCGCCGCGCGGGCGGACGGGTCGACCTTCGTGCACTGTCCGGAGTGGACCAGCGTCTTCTCGACGAACGCTCCGATGCCCAGCGCGGGCGAGAGCTTCGTGCCGTCCAGCAACGTCATCGGCTGCGAGGCGTTGAACGTCGAGAAGCAGTACCACGGCTTGCCGCGCTTGCAGGCGCGGCACGTGCCGCAGACCGCGCGCCAGTTCAGCACGACGAAGTCGCCGGGCTCCAGGTCCGTGACACCGGCGCCGACCGACTCCACGACACCCGCGGCCTCGTGGCCCAGCAGGAACGGGAACTCGTCGTTGATGCCGCCCTCGCGGTAGTGCAGGTCGGTGTGGCAGACGCCGCACGCCTGGATCTTCACCACTGCCTCGCCGGGGCCGGGATCGGGCACCAGCACCGAGGTCAGCTCGACGGGTTGTCCCTTGCCCCGGGCGACGATGCCCTTGACCTCTTGCGCCACTGCGACTCCGCTCTAGTTGATCAGTGTCGTGCCTTCGAACTCACCGAGGACCTCCCGGTAGAACTCAATCCCTACACCGTTGGGGTCGCGGATGTACAGGCTGTCCTCGACGCCGCGGTCGGGCCCCAGGTAGTCGATCCCGGCGTCGTCCAGCTTGGACTTGATCTCGTCGAACCGCTCGGGTGAGGTCGAGAGGGCGAGGTGCTGAACGGCACCGATCGTCTCGGAGAACGCCGGGTGGTCGTGGCCCGGGAAGTCGAAGAACCCCAGCAGGTTCTTGGCGCCGAGGTCGAAGAAGAAGTGGCTCGAGCCGTTGTAGTCGCGGTTCTCCACGAGCTCGACGAGCGGGAAGCCGAGGAACTCCTGGTAGAACTTGATCGTCTCCTCGACGTCCTTGCAGATCAGCGCGATGTGGTGGACCCCGCGGGTCGGCGAGCCGCCGCGCTGCGCGAGCGGCTTCACGTAGCGTTCGCGCAGCTCGTCTCGCTTCGAGCGGATGGCGGCGAGCTCTTCACCCTCTGGCTGTGGCATGCCGTCAGGGTAGTTGAGGGTTCAAAGATCCGCAGGGTCCGCCGCGTCAGTCTTCCTCGTCACCGGGCCATTCGCCGGTGAGCTTCTGGAAGCCCTTGGCGCCACCGCGGTCGATCGCGGCCTTGACCAGGCCGAAGATGGCGCCCTGGATGGCGGCGGCCGCCAGCACCTCGGTCCACGCCCGGTTGCGCATCGTGGCGCTGGGGGCTTCCTTGTCGCCCGCGACGAGCTTCCAGATCTGGCCGAAGATCGCGGTGGCGAGGAAACCGCCGAGCGCGCCGAACAGCATTCCCAGGGGACGGTAGAGCAGCTTCATCGGTTCCTCCGTGAGATCGCCCAGATCGCGACGATCAGCGCGATCAGCGCCGCCGCGATGGCACCGGGGTGGCGGCGCGCCTTCTCGACCTGCTCCGCGACGGGATCGGGCAGCGAGTCGATCGCCTGGTTGGTCGCGGCGGTCATCCTCAGCCGCGTCTCCTGCGCCTGCTCCTTGACCCGCCCGGGCACGTCCACCTTGTGCGCCAGCGCTTCCACGGTCTCGCCGAGCTCACGCCGGGTGCGCTCGACGTCGCGCTGCAGCTGGTCCTTGGGGTCGCTCATCGGTGCGCACTCTCCTTGATCGTGGCGATGTCCTGCTGGACGTTGTCCATGGCCTGCCTCGGCACCGGGGGAGCGGCCTGCTTGACCTGCCCCTTGCCCACGAGCGCGAAGACGCCCGCGAACAGCAGAAGGGCGGCCGCGACGATCAGCGCGGCCGCCCACGGCGGTACTACGAGAGCCAGGAGCAGGATGAGGCCCGCGACGACGCTGAGCCCACCCCACCACGCGAACACGCCGGCCACGCCGAACATCCCGGCGCCGACACCGGCGTGCTTGC
Organism: Lentzea sp. NPDC055074; assembly: GCF_053608005.1. NCBI lineage: Bacteria > Bacillati > Actinomycetota > Actinomycetes > Pseudonocardiales > Pseudonocardiaceae > Lentzea > Lentzea sp. NPDC055074. The sequence goes on along the minus strand of NZ_JBSGUQ010000020.1, from coordinate 28,482 downwards.
CCTTGTCCTTGAGCTCCACGACGGCGAGACGGATCTCATCGCGTGCGAGCCTGCTCACCTGCTCGGACAGCTGGCTCACCAGCTGTGCGGTCGACGTGTCGGTGTTCATGCACGTCAGTTACCCACAGGTGCGTTAGGTCAATCAGCCCTGCTGGGCCTGCGCCTCCGCGACCTTCGCGTGGACCTCTTCCATGTTCACGTCGCGGGCCTGCTGGATCAGGCCGTCGAGGGCCGGTCCGGGCAGTGCGCCCGGCTGCGAGAACAGCACGACGCCCTCGCGCACGATCATCAGCGTCGGGATCGACCGGATGCCGAACGTGGCCGCGAGCTCCTGCTGCGCCTCGGTGTCGACCTTGCCGAACACGATGTCCTCGTTCTTGTCCGACGCGGCCTCGTAGGTGGGTCCGAACGCGCGGCACGGGCCGCACCACTCGGCCCAGAAGTCGACCAGGACGATGCCGGAGCCGTCGGAGTCACCGACCACCTCGTCGAAGTTCTCCTTGGTCAGCTCGACCGTCGCCATGTTGGTCCTCCTAGTTCGCTGGGGGCTTCCCGTCCAACGAAGCGGCCCTCGGTGGAATTCCCAGGGTGCCCCCGGTCACGCCTGGCTTCAACTTTTTGTGGACGTCTTCAACTCAGCGTTGTACCGTCCCCGCCATGATGCCGCGCCTGCTCGTGACTTCGCTGCTCGTACTGGGGCTCGCCGCCTGCGGGTCCACGTCTGACACGACTCAGACGTCCACGCCTCCGTCGTCCGACCTGGGCTCGGTCAAGAAGGACGACGCGCTGGCCGCGCTGCTGCCGCCCGAGATCGCCTCGGCCGGCACGTTGAAGGTCGGGTCGAACATCCAGAACCCGCCGAACAACTTCTACGACCAGGACGGCAAGACCCCGATGGGGTCCGAGGTCGACCTGATCAAGGCGATCGCCGCCAAGCTCGGGCTCAAGGCCGAGCACAGCGACATGGCGTTCAGCTCGCTGATCACGAGCCTCGAGACCGGCCGCGTCGACGTGACCATGGCCGCGATGAACGACACCGCCGAGCGCCAGCAGAAGATCGACTTCGTCGACTACTTCACCTCCGGCATCACGATCATGGTGCAGAAGGGCAACCCGCAGGGCGTCAAGTCCGTCGAGGACCTGTGCGGCAAGGGCATCGCGGTGAACCTGGGCAGCTCGCAGGAGCAGTTCGGCAAGGAGCAGAGCGCCAAGTGCGTGGCCGCGGGCAAGCCCGAGGTGACGCTGAGCGTGACCGACAGCGACACCGGCAACCAGAACCAGCTGCGCACCGGCCGCGTCGCCGCGATCCTCAACGACCTGCCGACCGCCGTCTACGTCGCGAAGACCGCCGGTGACGGCCAGTACTTCGAGGTCGTGCCGCTCGCGCCGATCAACGGTGGCCCGTACGGCATCGGCGTCGCGAAGAAGAACGCCAAGCTGTCCGAGGCGATCAAGGGCGCGCTGCAGTCGCTGATCGACGACGGCACCTACGAGAAGATCGTCACCACCTGGGACATCAAGCAGGGTGCGATCACGAAGGCCGCCATCAATGGCAAGTGACACCCGCGTGAACGACGTCAGGGAAGAACTGGTCGTCGTGCCGCTGAGCCACCCGTGGCGGTGGATCAGCGGTGCGGTGATCGTGCTGATCATCGCGGGCCTGGGCTGGTCGATGTCCGAGGCCCAGATCCAGTGGGAGGACGTGCCGGGGTTCTTCACGCACCCCGTGATGCTCGAAGGTCTGCTCAACACCATCGTGCTGGCGCTGGCCGCGCAGGGCGGCGCGATCGTCCTCGGCGTGGTCGTCGCGTTGATGCGGCTGTCGGCGAACCCCGTCGCGCGGTGGTTCGCGGTCGGCTACATCTGGCTCTTCCGCGGCCTGCCGGTCCTGCTGCAGATCCTGATCTGGTTCAACCTCGCGCTGGTGTTCCAGAACATCAGCATCCCGGGGCTGTTCTCGGTGCCCACCAACGTGGTCATGACGGCGTTCGTCGCGGCGCTGCTCGGCCTGGGGCTCAACGAGAGCGCCTACATGGCCGAGATCGTCCGGGCGGGCCTGAGCAGCGTCGACGAGGGGCAGACCGAGGCCGCCAAGTCGATCGGCATGACCCCGCTGACGACCCTGCGGCGCGTGGTGCTGCCGCAGGCGATGCGGGTGATCATCCCGCCCACGGGCAACAACTTCATCAACATGATCAAGGGCACCTCGATGGCGTCGGTGATCGCCTTCACGGAGCTCATCCACGCCGCGAACAACATCTCGTCGCGGAACCTGGAGATCATGGAGACCCTGTTCGCCGCCGCGGCCTGGTACCTCGTGATGGTCTCCCTCGCGTCGATCGGGCAGCACTACCTGGAGCGTGCTTATGGCCCTCGTTGAGGCGGTTGGGGTCCGCAAGTCGTTCGGCCACGCGGAGGTCCTCAAGGGCATCGACCTGGAGGTCGAGCGCGGCGAGGTCGTGTGCCTGCTCGGCCCCTCGGGCGCGGGCAAGAGCACGTTCCTGCGCTGCGTGAACCACCTGGAGACCATCGACGCCGGCCGCATCTGGGTCGACGGCGTGCCCGTCGGGTTCCGGGCGGCCGGCGGCAAGCTCTACGAGCTGCGCGAACGCGACGCCGCCCACCAGCGGCGCGACGTCGGGATGGTGTTCCAGCGGTTCAACCTGTTCCCGCACCGCACGGCGCTGGAGAACATCATGGAGGGCCCGGTCCAGGTTCTCGGCCGCCGGAAGGCCGAGGTGGGGGCGGAGGCGTTGGCGCTGCTGGAAAGGGTGGGACTGGCCGAGAAGGCCGGTGCGTACCCGGCCCAGCTCTCGGGCGGTCAGCAGCAACGTGTCGCGATCGCGCGCGCTCTGGCGATGAAGCCCAAGCTGATGCTGTTCGACGAGCCCACGTCCGCGTTGGACCCGGAACTGGTCGGCGAGGTGCTCGACGTGATGACCTCGCTGGCCCGCGACGGCATGACGATGATCGTGGTCACCCACGAGATCGGCTTCGCCCGCTCGGTCGCCGACCGCGTGGTGTTCCTCGTCGACGGCGCGGTGGTCGAGTCCGGTACACCGTCCGACGTGCTGGACAATCCGCAGCAGCCGCGCACGCAACAGTTCCTCGCAAAGGTGCTCTGAGTTGATCGACGCCTCGTACCTCGCCCAGTTCCGCGAACCGGAGGGGTATCTCGACTTCGCCCGCTTCGGCCCGCCTTCGCTCCCGGTGGTCACGGCCACCGCGCGGCTGATGGAACAGGCCTCGCTGGCCGGTCCGTCCACCGTGGACACCTTGATGCGCGAGGAACAGCGGGTGAAGGCCGCCGTGGCGCGCCTTTGCCGTTCGGACACCGACCACGTCGCGCTGGTGCCGAACACCTCGATCGGCCTGTTCCAGGCGGCGTTCGGCCTGTCCGGCACGGTCATGTACTCGGCCGCGGAGTTCCCGTCCAACACCTATCCGTGGGTGCGGGCGGGCCTCCCGTCGGTCGTGCTGGACGGCCCGGTGCACCCCGCGGCCGTGGCATCGGGTCTCACCCCCGAGGTGTCCGCGCTGTCGGTGTCCGCTGTGGACTTCCGCACCGGCTACCGCGCGGACCTGGCGGCGTTGCGGGAAGTGGTCGGGGACCGGCTGCTGGTCGTGGACGGCATCCAGGGCTTCGGCGTGGTCGACGAACCGTGGGAACTGGCCGACGTACTGGTGGTGGGCGGCCAGAAGTGGCTGCGCGCGGGATGGAGCACCGGTTTCGTGGTGCTGTCGGACCGTGCGCTGGAACGTCTCCAGCCCGTGCTCTCGGGATGGACCGGCGCTCTGGACGCGGGCCTGTTCGACGACTCGGTCCACGACGCGGCCCCGGACGCCGCCTCCTGGAACATCACGAACCTCTCCCCGGTCGTCTCCGGCGCCTTCGCCGAAGCGCTGGAACTGGTGGAGCTGGCAGGCATCTCCTCCCTGGACGCGGCCGTGGCCGAGATCGTCGCCGACGTCGAGGAGATCGTCCTGTCGAGCGGCGGCAAGATCGTCTCCGCCCGCGAACGCCGCGCGGGGATCCTGGCGTTCACCATGCCCGAGGCCGCCTCGGTCGTCGGCGAGGCGTTGAACGCCTTCGGGATCACGGCGACGGTGAGGCCGGAGCACGTTCGCCTCTCCCCGCACGCCACCACCTCGCGGGGAACCCTGGAACGCCTGCGGGCCGCGCTGAAGTCGTTGTCCGGCTCGGCTTCCTCCCCGATCCCGGCCGCGCTGTCGGCGCTGGTGCCGACCATCGACAGCCTCGCCTCCGCCCTCGGCCCGGACACCGAGGTCGTGGTGCACGACCTGTCCCGGCTGCCCAACTCGATCATCGCGATCGCGGGCTCCCTGACGGGCCGTCAGGTGGGCGGCCCGATGACGGACCTGTTGCTGGGCTTGGTGAGGCGCGGCACGACCACCGACATGCCGGGCTACGAGACCTACGCCCCGGACGGCCGCGCGATCTGGTCGTCCACGACCTTCGTGCGCGACGCGGCCGGCATCGCCGTGGGGTGCTTGTGCGTCAACAAACTCGCCGCGCACGAGGCGTCCGGCCCGGTCTCGGTGGAGTCGTTCCCCCAGGACGTGGACACGCTGCAGCGCGTGCTGGTGGAGAAGGCGATCGCCGACGTGGGCGTGCCGGTCGAGCTGATGAAGAAGGTGCACAAGTCGCAGGTCGTCCGAGTGCTGGACGAGGCGGGGTTCTTCCTCATCCGCGACTCGGTCGACCACCTGGCGGGCGTCCTGGAGGTCACCCGCTACACGATCTACAACTACCTCAACGAGAACCGAGGGACCTGAGCAGGCTCTGCCAGGCAGGTGCCGAGAACGCGAGCACGTCGCCGCTCGCGTTCTTCGAGTCCCGGACGAGGGCGCCGCGGGCCAGCGACACCTCGACGCACTCGCCATCCTCGGTTCCGTCGCTGTAGCTGCTCTTACGCCAGGTGCGGTCCTGAGTCATCGAGGTCCTCTCGCGGTCGGCTGACGTACTCCGCCAGCTTGCTCCGCGATTGTTCCGCACTCAAGGCGACCTGATCCAAGCGGTCGAAGAGGAGCCGGGTCCGCGCGATCGCGCCTGGATCCTGCACGAACACCTTCGCGAGGTTGGTCTCGCTGAAGACGATCGGCCGCGACTTCTCGTATTCCCACAGCACACACCCGGTCGCGGCCATCGGCGCGTTCGCGGGCACCAGCCGGATGGTGTGCGTGTCGAACAGCAGCCGGGCGTACTGGTCTTCCATGACCTCGCTGCTCCCAACCTGGAGTTGGAGCGCGTGTTCATGGATGTAGAACAAGCAAGTCGGCCGATCGTGTCGGCGGAGGATCGCCTGGCGGTCAGTTCGGAACTGGACGAGGGTCGGGATGCGTTTCTCGGTCACGACTCCGGTCATCCGGTAGAGCCCATCGGCGTACTCCGGAGTCTGCACCAAGCCCGGTATCGACTGCGGTGAGTAGCTGGTGATCATCAGCGCGGTCGACTCGGCCATCGCCACGGTGCGCAGGTTGCCGGACACCTGGACGAAGTACTCGTCAAAAGCGCGCTCGTAGCGGCGCTTGAAGTCGTTCAGGAAGTCGATGTCCTTGCCGCACATGGACAAGAACTGGATGAGGTCGACTTCGCTGGCCCGTGCCTTGCCATGTTCTATGGTCGAGACCTTGCTCGGGTCCCAGCCCAGCTTCACGGCGAGCTTGTTGCCGCTCAGGCCCGTGCAGGTCTCACGCAGGCTCCGGAGTTCGTCACCCAGATCCCGGCTGTACGCGGTGGAGGGAGTCATACGCCGACGCTATGGGTTGTATCCAATGCAATCAGGTACTCGTTCGGGTGAAAACAATGCGCGATGCTCCGTTCGTGTTTCGCTGGAGCCGCGGACCTTTCCTGAAACTTACGTCTTCCCTCCACGTCATCTCGGCTTTACCGTTCCAGGTGTGAGAGCGCTCTCAAAGGTGAGATGGCGGCGTGGACTCGCCGCCGTAGCGATTGCCCTGTCGTCATTGGCGACGGTCGAGGCCGCCTATGCGGCCGACGACTACACGCAGAACGTGACCGCGATCGACGCGACTCAGGCCCGGATCAACTTCACGCCGACGACCCCTGCGAACTACGTCGACGTGCACTACCTGATCTCCGGCCAAACGCAGCAGAACTTCCGGATGACCAACAACGCCGGGACCTGGCAGAAGACCGTCGGGTCGCTGTCCTCCGGCACGGTCATCGACTACTGGTTCACCTACGAGAAGAGCGGCCCGCAGTACGACACGCCGCACTTCTCGTACACCCACCAGGGTGCGGCGCAGCCGGTGGCGACGCCGACGTTCAGCCCGCCCGGTGGCACGTACTCGACGGCGCAGTCGGTCAGCATCTCCACGAGCACGTCCGGCGCGACGATCCGCTACACGACCGACGGGTCGACGCCGACCAGCAGCTCGCCGGTGTACAGCGGGCCGATCTCGGTGTCCGGCAACAGGACCATCAACGCGATCGGCATCAAGTCCGGGCAGCCGAACTCGGCGGTCGGCAGCGCGTCGTACGTGATCGGCACGCCGGTCGCGACGCCGACGTTCAGCCCGCCGGGTGGTGCTTACGCGTCCGCGCAGACGGTGACGATCTCGACGTCCACGTCCGGCGCGACGATCCGGTACACAGTGGACGGTTCGACGCCGACCGGCAGCAGTCCGGTCTACAGCGGGCCGATCTCCGTGTCCAGCAACAGGACCGTCAGCGCGATCGGCATCAAGTCCGGTCTCGCGAACTCGGCCGTGGCCAGCGCGACCTACACGATCGGGACGCAGCAGGGGTGTGTGCAGTCCGACAATCCCAACTTCGGGCCCAACACGCGCGTCTTCGACCCGAGCATGTCGGCGACGAGCATCCAGACGCAGCTCGACATCGACTTCAACAACCAGAAGGACACGCTGACCGCGCAGATGGCGCCGCGGCGGGTCGCGCACCTGTTCAAGCCCGGTACCTACAGCGGTATCCACGACGACGTCGGCTACTACACGTCGGTCTCGGGATTGGGCAAGAACCCTGGTGACGTCGTGATCAACGGTGACATCACCGTGGACGCGTTCAACGAGTCGGACAAGGGTGTGGCGCTGCAGAACTTCTGGCGCTCCGCCGAGAACATGGCCGTGGTCCCGAGCAGCGGCACCAACCGGTGGGCCGTCGCGCAGGCCGCGCCGTTCCGGCGCATGGACGTCCGCGGCAACCTGGCGCTCTACCCGGCCAGCTACGGGTTCGCGTCCGGCGGTTACACGGCCGACAGCCGCGTCTCCGGGCAGACCGCGTCGGTCTCGCAGCAGCAGTGGTACACGCGGGACACGAACTACGGCAGCTGGAACGGCGGCGTGTGGAACATGGTGTTCTCCGGAACGCCCGGTGCTCCCGCGAACACGTTCCCGTCGCCTCCGTCGACGAACCTCGCGACGACGCCGATCTCGCGCGACGTGCCGTACCTCTACCTCGAGGGCAACCAGTACCGGGTGTTCCTGCCCTCGTTGCGCACCAACGCCTCCGGGGCGTCGTGGCTCAACGGCGGCACGCCCGGCACCTCGCTGCCGATGAGCCAGTTCTACGTCGTGAAGTCCGGTGACACGGCCGCCACGATCAACGCGGCGCTGGGTCAGGGCTGCAACCTGTTCTTCACGCCCGGCATCTACAACGTCAACCAGACGATCAACATCACGCGGCCCAACACCGTCGTGCTGGGCATCGGCTACGCGACGATCGTGCCGCAGAACGGCGTCACCGCGATGCAGGTCGCGGACGTCGACGGCGTGCGGATCAAGGGCATCCTGTTCGACGCCGGCACCACGCTCTCCCCGTCGCTGCTGACGGTCGGGCCCGCGGGCTCGTCGGCGTCGCACGCGTCCAACCCGACGACGCTGCAGGACGTGTTCTTCCGCGTCGGCGGCGCCATCGCGGGCAAGGCGACGAACAGCCTCGTCGTCAACAGCCACAACACGATCATCGACCACAGCTGGATCTGGCGCGCCGACCACGGCAACGCCGGGACCTGGGGCTGGGACGAGGCGATCGGGGACACCGGCCTGGTGGTGAACGGCAACGACGTGCTGGCCACCGGCCTGTTCGTCGAGCACTACCAGAAGTACCAGGTCATCTGGAACGGCGAGCGCGGACGGACGATCTTCTTCCAGAACGAGATGCCGTACGACGTGCCGAACCAGGCGACCTGGAACAGGCCGAACGGGCAGGCCGGATACGCGGCCTACAAGGTCGGCGACAACGTCACCACGCACGAGGCGTGGGGGCTCGGCAGCTACTGCTTCTTCAACGTCAACCCGTCCGTGAGGGCCGAGAACGCGTTCGAGGTGCCCAACCGGTCCGGCGTGAGGCTGCACAACCTGCTGACCGTGTCGCTCAACTACCAGGGCACGATCACCCACGTGGTGAACAACGTGGGTGCGGTGACACCGCCGGGCACCGTGCCGGTGAACGTCGTCAACTACCCGTAGTGAACCGCCTGTAGTGCTGCTCTGAAGTGCGGCCCGTCACCTCCTCCTGGTGACGGGCCGCACCGCTGCCGCCACCTATGATTCGGGCCATGTCGATCGACCGGGGTGCCGAGTTCGCCGAGTTCTGGACTGAACGGCACCTGTGCACGTTGTCCACCGTCCGTCCCGACGGGACCCCGCACGTGGTGCCGGTCGGCGTCACGCTCGACGCCGAGGCGGGTGTCGCGCGGATCATCACGAGCGGCGCGTCGTGGAAGGTCAAGCACGTGCGCAACGCCGGGTACGCCGCCGTGTGCCAGGTGGACGGTCGGCGTTGGTCCACGTTGGAGGGTTCGGCCGTCGTGCTCGACGACGTGGAATCCGTGCGCGAGGCCGAGCGGCGGTATGCGTTGCGGTACAGGCAGCCGCGGGTGAACCCGGCTCGGGTCGTGATCGAGATCCAGGTGAAGCGTGTCACCGGCACCGTCTGACGTCGTGGTCGTCGGCATCGGTGCCGACGGGTGGGACGGGCTTTCTCCTGCCGCCCAGCAGGCAGTTTCCCGCTCGCGTGTCCTGATGGGCTCTCGCCGGCAGCTCGACCTGGTGCCGGGGGAGTTCGACCGGGTCGCGTGGCCGTCGCCGCTGGTACCGGCGTTGCCCGCGTTGTTCGAGAAGTACCGGGACGTGTGCGTGCTGGCGTCGGGCGACCCGATGTTCCACGGCATCGGCACGACCCTCGTGCGGTTGCTGGGCGACCGGGTGACGGTGATCCCGCACCCGTCCTCCGTGTCTCTCGCCTGTGCGCGGCTCGGGTGGGCGTTGAACGAGGTCGAGGTCGTGTCACTGGTGGCGCGGTCGGCCGACCTGCTACGCCCCGTGCTGACTCCGGGACAGCGCGTGCTCGTGCTCGGTGGTGACCCCGCAACCGTTGCGGCACTGGCCGGGGACATCACCGTGCTCGAACAGCTAGGTGGTCCCGCCGAGCGGGTTTACCCTTGGTCCGGGCAGGACTCGGACCCGCTCTGCGTGATCGCGGTCGAGTACCGCGGGAGCGCTCTCTCACGGGTCCCCGGACTGCCCGACGACGCTTATGAATCCGATGGCCAGCTGACGAAGCGAGAGGTGCGGGCTATTTCGCTGTCGAGATTGGCGCCGCTGCCCGGGCAGCTGCTGTGGGACGTCGGGGCCGGTTCGGGTTCCATCGCGATCGAGTGGGCGCGCACGCACCCGACGTGCCGCGCGATCGCCATAGAGCAGTCAGCCGAACGCGCAGAGCGAATCACCGGTAACGCTGCGTCTCTGGGTGTGCCCGGGGTGGAGGTCCACATCGGACGGGCGCCGGACGCGTTGGAGGGGCTGGAGAAGCCCGACGCGATCTTCATCGGCGGCGGCGTGACGGTGCCCGGCCTGCTGCAGGCCTGCTGGGACTCGCTGGCGGCAGGCGGTCGTTTGGTCGTCAACGCCGTGACGCTCGAGTCCGAGGCCGTGGTGGCGCAGTGGTACGCGCGGCTCGGCGGTGACCTGGTGCGGATCGCGGTGAACCGCGGCTCGTCGGTCGGCCGGTTCACCGGCTGGCGGCCGCACATGCCCGTGACGACGTGGAGCGTGACGAAGTGACCGTGCACTTCATCGGGGCCGGGCCCGGAGCGGCCGACCTGATCACGGTGCGGGGCCGCTCGCTGATCGAGTCGTCGCCGGTGTGCCTGTACGCGGGCGCGCTGGTGCCGGCGGACCTGCTCGCGTTCTGCCCGCCCGGCGCGCGCAAGGTCGACACGGCCCTGCTGACGCTCGACGAGATCGTCGCCGAGCTGGTCGCGGCCTCGGAGCAGGGACTCGACGTGGCCCGGCTGCACTCCGGCGACCCGTCGGTGTTCAGCGCGATGGCCGAGCAGATGCGCCGGCTGGACGCGCTGGGGATCTCCTACGACGTGACGCCCGGGGTGCCCGCGTTCGCGGCCGCCGCGGCGTCGTTGCAGCGCGAGCTGACGGTGCCCGGGGTCGGGCAGACGGTCATCCTGACGCGGACCTCGCAGCGCGCCACGCCGATGCCCGAGGGCGAGGACCTGGACACGCTGGGCCGCAGCCACGCGACGTTGGTGCTGCACCTCGCCGTGCAGCGGATCGCGGACGTCGTCGCGGAGCTCGTGCCGAACTACGGGCTCGACTGCCCGGTCGCGGTCGTCGCCTACGCCTCCCGCGAGGACGAGGTCGTGCTGCGCGGGACGCTGGACGACATCGCCGCCCAGGTCGAGGCCGCCGGGATCAAGCGGACCGCGGTGATCGTCGTGGGGCAGGTGCTGGGCGCGACGCAGTTCCCGGACAGCCACCTGTACTCGGCCACGCGCGTTCGATGATCCTGATCCTCGGTGGCACGGGGGAGGCGCGGGAGCTCGCGTCCCGCGTGCCGGCCGTGTCGTCCTTGGCGGGCAGGGTCAGCAACCCCGCGCTCCCCGTCGGCGAGGTGCGCGTCGGTGGGTTCGGCGGTGTCGACGGGCTCGCACAGTGGTTGCGGGACAACGATGTCAGCGCCGTGGTCGACGCGACCCACCCGTTCGCTCGACAGATCACGTCGAACGCCTTCGAGGCTTGTGAGCGGGTCGGCGTGCCGCTGCTCATCTTGCGGAGGCCTGGGTTCACGCCGCAACCGGGCTGGCGCTGGGTGGACAGCGTGGCCGACGCCGCGCGGGAGCTGCCGGGGGAGCGTGTCTTCCTGACCACCGGGCGGCAGGACCTGGCCGAGTTCGCCGGGTGCCCGCAGTGGTTCCTGGCGCGCATGGTCGAACCGCCGGAACCGCCGATGCCCCAACGGATCGAGGTGCTGCTCTCGCGCGGTCCGTTCACTGTGGACGGTGAGCTGGAGCTGATGCGGTCGCGGGAGGTCGACGTGCTCGTCACCAAGGACAGCGGTGGCGAGATGACGTCGGCCAAGCTGGAGGCCGCCCGCCGGCTCGGTGTGCCGGTCGTGATCGTGCGCCGGCCACCGCTCCCGCCCGCGGAGACGGTGGCCGACGTCGACTCGGCCGTCAGGTGGTTGGGTACCGCCGGGGCGTGAAGACGACGCCCTGGGGCGTCACGACCGTCTGCGACGAGCCGATGATCAGCAGGCAGCGCATGTCGATCGTGGCCGGGTCGAGGGCGCCGAGCGTGAGGACGCGGATCTCCTCCTCCGGGCCGCCCACGTCGCGTCCGACGACGATCGGGGTCTCCGGGTCGCGGTGCTTCAGCAGCAGGTCGCGCATGTCCGCCACCTGGTGCGTGCGGGCCTTGGACGCCGGGTTGTAGATCGCGATCACCAGGTCTGCCCTGGCGGTGGCTTCGAGGCGTTCGGCGATGACGTCCCACGGCTTGAGCCTGTCGCTCAACGAGATCACCGCGTAGTCGTGCCCGAGCGGCGCTCCCGCCTTGGCCGCCACGGCGTTCGCGGCCGTGACACCGGGGATGACGCGGACCGGCACGTCCGGTGACTCCGCCGCGACCTCCAGGACCGCGGTGGCCATCGCGAAGACACCGGGGTCACCGGACGACACGACGGCGACGCGGGCGCCCTTGCGGGCCAGGTCCAGGGCGAAGGCGGCGCGTTCGGACTCGACCTGGTTGTGCGAGGAGTGCCGCTGCTGGCCGGGGCGCTGCGGGACGCGGTTCAGGTAGGTGCTGTAGCCGACCAGCTCGTCGGCCGCCTCCAGCTCCTGACGGGCTTCCGGGGTGAGCCAGTCCCGCGAGCCGGGGCCGAGGCCGACGACGACGACCTCGCCCTTCGGCTTCGCGGGCCGGGACTGGCTCGGCAGCACGGCGATGGAGAAGTACGGCACGGTCGCGGGGTCGACGTCCGCCAGCGGCGCCATCTTCTGACGGCTGGTGGTGGCGCGCTCGACGTACCAGGCGCCGTCGAGCCGGCCGGCCTTCTCGAGTGCCTCGCGGACGTTGCCGAAAGTGCGGCCCAGCTTGAGGATCGCGGCGCAGTCGGTGTCGGCGAGGCGGGCCGCGAGCTCGTCGGGCGGCAGCGTGCCGGGCAGGATCGTGAGCACCTCGTCGCGTTCCACCAGCGGGGTGCCGAGGACGGCGGAAGCGCCGCTCACGGACGTGACGCCGGGGACGACCTCCCACTCGTAGCGGTCGGCCAGCCGCTTGTGCATGTGCATGTAGGAGCCGTAGAAGAACGGGTCTCCCGCGGCCAGCAAGACGACGTCGCGGCCCGCGTCGAGGTGCGCGGCCAGCTTGGCGGCGGCCTCCTCGTAGAACGCGTCGATCTCGCCCTGGTAGTCGTCCGTGTCCTCGGTCGTCACCGGGTAGACGAGCTGTTCCAGCACCTGGCCGTCGCGGAAGTACGGCGCGGCGATGGTCTTGGCGACCGACTTGCCGTGCCGGGCGCTGTGGAACGCCACCACGTCGGCTTCGTTGATGAGTCGCGCGGCCTTGACCGTCACGAGTTCCGGGTCGCCCGGACCCAGGCCGACGCCGTAGAGCTTGCCCGTCATTCCACTTCGCTCGCAATCGCGTTGATAGCCGCCGCCGTCATGGCACTGCCGCCGCGCCGGCCGCGCACCACGAGGTGCTCCAGATCCGTTGCGGCCAAAGCTTCCTTGGACTCCGCGGCCCCGATGAACCCGACCGGGATGCCGAGGATCGCGGCGGGCCTCGGGGCTCCGGCGGCGATCAGGTCGAGGAGGTGGAACAACGCGGTGGGGGCGTTGCCGATCGCGATCACCGCGCCACCGAACCGGTCCGCGAGCAGCTCCAGCGCGGCCGCGCTGCGCGTGTTGCCGATCGTCTCGGCGAGCCCCGGTGTGCGCGGGTCCTGCAGGTAGCACAGGACCTCGTTGTCCTTCGGCAGGCGCCGGCGGGTCACGCCGGACGCGACCATGTTGGCGTCGCACAGGATCGGGGCGCCGTCGCGGAGTGCCGCGCGGGCGTCACGCACGACGTTCGCGGAGAACGCGACGTCGCGGGGAAGGTCGGTCATGCCGCACGCGTGGATCATGCGGACGACGACCTGGGCGACATCGGCGGGGAACCCGGTGAGGTCCGACTCCGCGCGGATGGTGGCGAAGGACTGGCGGTAGATCTCCGCCCCGTCCTTGATGTACTGCGTCAACGGATCTCCTCGTAGCCGTCGCCGGTCGCGACGAACTCGATCACTTCGCCCGCGGGCCGGCCGCAGCGGCGGGCGCATCCCGACCAGTGGACCGGACGGCGGTGCGGGGTTCCGAGCCAGGCACGGGCGTCGGCGCGCACGTCGGAGAGCGACTTCGCGCAGCCGGGACGGCCGGTGCAGGCGCTGACGCCGTGCCAGGGGGAGTCCGAGTCGGTGATGAGACCGGACGTGTCGGTGCCGGCGGGCACGACGAGACTGCGCCACGGGGTCAGGCGCAGGGCCACGCCGGGTAGCTGGCCGGCGTCGAGCCGGCCCAGTGGAACCCCTGGGGTCAACGGTGAAGGTGCGACAGGAGTCACAGCGGGGGTGACGCGCGGGCCGTCGGAGGTGCCGAAGTGCGCGGTGATCTTTCGCACACCGTCGTCCACTTCGGACAGGCGCCAGGCCGCTCCGCGCAGCCGCTGGAAGAGGCGGGCGGCGGTCACCACGGCGTCGGCGGGGTCGGTGACGCGGACGCCCGTGTCCGTTCCCGCGAGGAGGAGGGCCCACGTCGCCGCATCGGCTCTGACCAGGCCGAAGTCGCCACCCAGCCCGCTCACCGCGTGCCCCACCGTCAGCAGGAACCGGCCCGGCAGCGACGCCAGCTCCGGGTCCGCGCACAGCACTGCATCGATCTCGTCGACCAGCGCCTGGTCGTTCTCCAGAGGCGCCGCGATGATGTTGCGGATCCGCTCGTGCGAGGCCGACGGCAGCAGGCCCGCCGCAGACAGCCGCGCGCCCAGTTCGACACCGTCCGCGAGGCCCCTGATCTGGAGGTTCGCCCGCGAGGTCAGTTCCACTGAACCGTTCCCGAGCTCCGCGGCCGCGGAGCGCACGACGTCCCACTGAGCAGCGGAAAGAGTGCCGCCAGGCACCCGGATGCGCGCCAGCCCGCCGTCCGCCGCCTGGTGCAGCTCGACGGCGCCGGGGCAGGCGTCCGGGTGACTACGCATAGGTCGGACTGTAACCCGCCGGTTAGGGTGAGCCCGAACGACGAAGCGCAGGAGGAAGCCGGTGTGAATCCGGCGCGGTCCCGCCACTGTGACCAGCGGACAACCGCTGGGAGTCAGGAACTCTGCTTCGCCAGTCACCCGCAACCTGGGGCGCGGACCCCACGAGGGATGGAGCCTGCGTGATCCTTCTGCTGTCGACCTCCGACACCGACCTGCTGTCGGCGCGCGCGAGCGGTGCCGAGTACCGGCTCGGCAACCCCGCGCGACTCACGACCGACGACCTGCCCGCGCTCGTCGAGGGCGTGGACCTGGTCCTCGTGCGCATCCTCGGCGGCCGCCGGATGTGGGAGGAGGGCCTCGACTGGCTGCTGGCCTGTGGGCTGCCCGTGGTGGTGCTCGGCGGTGAGATGCAGCCCGACGCGGCGCTGATGGAGCTGTCGACGGTGGCCGGTGGCGTGTGCGCCGAGGCGCACCTCTACCTCGCGCACGGCGGTCCGGCGAACCTCACCGAGCTGCACAAGTTCCTCTCCGACACCGTGCTGCTGACCGGCCACGGCTTCGAGGCCCCCACCGCCACCCCCACCTGGGGTGTGCTGGAGCGCGAGGCCTCGCAGGCCGAAGGTCCGACGGTCGCGGTGCTCTACTACCGCGCCCACCACGTCGCCGGGAACACCGCGTTCATCCACGCGCTGTGCGATGCGATCGAGGCCAAGGGTGGCAAGGCCCTGCCCGTCTTCTGCTCCTCGCTGCGCACCGCCGAACCCGAGCTGCTCGACACGCTGCGGCAGGCCGACGCGCTCGTCGTGACGGTGCTCGCGGCCGGTGGCACGAACCCCGCGAAGGCGTCCGCCGGTGGCGACGACGACGCGTGGGACGTCGGTGCGCTGGCCGCCCTCGACGTGCCGATCCTGCAGGGGTTGTGCCTCACGTCGAGCCGTGCGACGTGGGACGAGAACGACGACGGACTGTCTCCTTTGGACACCGCGACGCAGGTCGCGATCCCCGAGTTCGACGGCCGGATCATCACGGTCCCGTTCTCCTTCAAGGAGATCGACTCCGACGGTCTCACGATCTACGTCGCCGACCCGGAACGGGCGCTGCGCGTCGCGGGCATCGCCGTGCGGCACGGCCGGTTGCGCCACATCCCGGTCGGCGAGCGCAAGGTCGTCGTCATGCTGTCGGCGTACCCGACCAAGCACTCGCGCATCGGCAACGCGGTCGGGCTCGACACGCCCGCGTCGACCGTCCGGCTGCTGAAGGCCATGCGCGAGCACGGGTACGACATCGGCGACGAGCTGCCGGGCGTCGACGAGCTCGACGGCGACAAGCTGATCCACGCGCTGATCGCCGCCGGCGGCCAGGACGCGGACTGGCTCACGCAGGAGCAGTTCGAGAGCAACCCGATCCGCATCGCCGCGGCCGACTACCGCGAGTTCTACGAGACGCTGCCCGACGACTTCCGCGAGTCGATGCAGGAGCACTGGGGCGAGGCTCCCGGCACGCTCTTCGTCGACCACTCGAAGTCGAAGGACGGCGAGATCGTGCTGGCCGCGCTGAGGTCCGGCAACGTGGCGGTGATCGTGCAGCCGCCGCGCGGGTTCGGCGAGAACCCGATCGCGATCTACCACGACCCGGACCTGCCGCCGTCGCACCACTACCTCGCGGCGTACCGGTGGGTCGAGTCGAACTTCGGCGCGGACGCGGTGGTGCACGTCGGCAAGCACGGCAACCTGGAGTGGTTGCCCGGCAAGACCGTCGGCATGTCGGCGTCCTGCGGCACGGACGCGGCGCTCGGCGACCTGCCGCTGATCTACCCGTTCCTCGTCAACGACCCCGGTGAGGGCACGCAGGCGAAGCGGCGTGCGCACGCCACGCTGGTCGACCACCTCGTGCCGCCGATGGCCCGCGCCGACAGCTACGGCGACATCGCGCGCCTGGAGCAGTTGCTCGACGAGTACGGGAACATCTCCGCGATGGACCCGGCCAAGGTGCCGGCGATCCGCGCGCAGATCTGGACGCTGATCAAGGCCGCGAAGCTCGACCACGACCTGGGGCTCGACGACCGGCCGCACGACGCGGAGTTCGACGAGTTCATCCTGCACGTCGACGGCTGGCTGTGCGAGGTCAAGGACGTCCAGATCCGCGACGGCCTGCACATCCTCGGTGAGGCGCCGATCGGCAGCGTTCGCGTCAACCTCGTGCTCGCCATGTTGCAGGCGCGGCAGATGTGGGGCGGTCAGGTCGCCGCGCTGCCCGGCCTGCGCGAGGCCCTCGGGCTCGTCGGCACGGCCCGCGAAGACGTCGACGCGATCGAGGAAGAGGCTCGCGTGCTCGTCCAGGCGATGGAGGACGCGGGCTGGGACCGTGCCGCCGCAGCGGGTCTGCACGAGTCGGTGGACGTGCAGAAGATCCTGGAGTTCGCGGCCGTCGAGGTCGTGCCCAGGCTCGCGCGCACCACGGACGAGATGACGAACGTCCTGCACGCCCTGGACGGCGGCTACATCCCGGCCGGCCCGTCGGGTTCTCCGTTGCGCGGCCTGGTGAACGTGCTGCCGACCGGACGCAACTTCTACTCGGTCGACCCGAAGGCCATCCCGTCGCGGCTCGCGTGGGAGACCGGCCAGGCGATGGCCGACTCGCTGCTGGAGCGGTACCGCGCCGAGAACGACGGCGAGTGGCCGCCCTCGGTCGGTCTGTCGGTCTGGGGCACGTCCGCGATGCGCACCGCCGGTGACGACATCGCCGAGGTGTTCTCGCTGCTCGGCGTGCGGCCGGTGTGGGACGACCAGTCCCGTCGCGTGACGGGCCTCGAAGTGGTGCCGCTGGAGGAGCTCGGCCGGCCGCGCGTCGACGTGACGATCCGCATCTCGGGCTTCTTCCGGGACGCCTTCCCGCACGTCGTGTCCATGTTGGACGATGCAGTGCAGCTCGTGGCCGCGCTGGACGAGCCCGCGGAGCAGAACTTCGTGCGGGCGCACATGCTTCGCGACCTCGAGGAGCACGGCGACCAGCGCCGCGCCACGTTGCGCGTCTTCGGTTCCAAGCCGGGCGCGTACGGCGCGGGGGTGCTGCCGTTGATCGACAGCCGCAACTGGCGCGACTCGTCCGACATCGCCGAGGTCTACGCGGTGTGGGGCGGGTACGCGTACGGCCGCGGGGTCGACGGCATCGCCGCGCGTGCGGACATGGAGTCGGCGTACCGGCGGATCGCGGTGGCGGCCAAGAACATCGACACCCGCGAGCACGACATCGCCGACTCGGACGACTACTTCCAGTACCACGGCGGCATGGTCACGATGGTGAAGGCGCTGACGGGCAAGGCACCCGCCGCGTACGTCGGTGACAGCACGCGCCCGGAGGCGGTCCGCACCCGCACGCTGACCGAGGAGACCTCGCGGATCTTCCGCGCCCGCGTGGTGAACCCGCGCTGGATCGGGGCGATGCGCAACCACGGGTACAAGGGCGCGTTCGAGCTGCAGGCGACGGTCGAGTACCTGTTCGGCTACGACGCCACCACCGGCGTCGTCGCGGACTGGATGTACGAGAAGCTGACCGAGAGCTACGTGCTCGACCCGGAGACCCGCAAGTTCCTGCAGACGTCGAACCCGTGGGCGTTGCACGGCATCGCCGAGCGTCTGCTGGAGGCGGCCGAGCGCAAGATGTGGGAGCACCCGGAGGAGTCCACTCTGGACGCCCTGCGCGCTGCCTACCTGGAGACCGAGGGTGAGCTGGAGGACGGCGCCTGATCGAGCCGGACGCAGCAGTGACCTGGTGAGGGGGCGAGGCGAGCGGACACACCGCTCGCCCCGATCCCGTCCAGCAAACCGCTGACCAGGCACAGGTTCATCCCGCACACCAGCTGCGCGTGCCGCTTCGCCAGGCTGTGGAACGGGCAGTTGCCCAGCAGGATCGAGCCCGCTTCGGCTCGTGGCTCGAAACCGGAGCCCGCAAGGGCTTCCGTCACGTCACCCGAGGACCGCGCAGCGAGGGCCGAGCCCCACTCGTAGGCGCGCCGGTTCAGGATCTCGCGCGCCGGTTCACCCGTGCTCTGCGACTCCGTCAACGCGTCGGCGAGCAGGTGGCTCGCGGCCTCGTAGCGCCGGTCGGGCAGCGAGACCTCGATCTGCTCCGCCGAGCGCCGGTAGAGCTTCGCCGGGCGGCCCGCGCCGGGCCCGCCGCGACCGGTCCGCCGCTCGTGCACCACTGTGAGAAGGCCCATGTCGACGAGCTTGTCGAGGTGGAACGCGGCCGTCGTGCGCGGCAGGCCGACGGCCTGCGCGACCTCGTCCTTGCTGGTAGGAGCGGTCTGGCGGGCCACGAAGTCGTACAGTCTGCGGCGGTTCGGTTCGTCGAGGGCCGCGACGGCGGCGACGGGGTCGGCCATCTCTAAAACCTACTCTTGTTGTCTAAATTCGGCTACCGTGGCCGGCATGGACGTCGAGGCGGCACAGCAGGCGGTCACGGATCTGCTGAAGGCACTGGGCAAGGACCCGTACTCGGTGCATCTCACCGACACCCCGCGGCGTGTGGCGCAGGCGTACGCGGAGATGCTGACCCCGCGCGAGTTCACCATGACGACGTTCCCCAACGACGAGGGCTACGACGAGCTCGTGCTGGCGCGGAGCATCCCCGTGCAGTCGTTGTGCGAGCACCACATGCTGCCGTTCCACGGCGTCGCGCACGTCGGATACCTGCCGGGGGAGCGGATCCTGGGCCTGTCGAAGCTCGCGCGGGTCGTCGAGATGTTCGCCCGCGACCTCCAGGTCCAGGAACGGCTGACCAAGCAGGTCGCCGACTGGTTGCAGGAACAGTTGCGGCCCAAGGGGGTCGGCGTCGTGATCGAGGCCGAGCACATGTGCATGGCGCTGAGGGGCGTGCGGGTCACCGGATCGAGCACGGTCACGTCGGCGTTGAAGGGCGTGCTGCGCTCGGATCCCGCGTCACGTCAGGAGTTCTTCACCCTCGTTCACGCCGCCTGAACGGGACCGAAGACGTAGGAACCGGCGGCCTCCGGGTCGTCGCCGGCCCAGAACTCGGCCCACAGCGTCGCGAACTCGTTGCGCGACAACTTTCCGTCGCCGTCGAGGTCGAGCCTCGCGAAGTCGGTCGTCTCGACGTGGCCGAGCCAGGCCTCGATCATCATCCGGTACTCCGCCTCGGACACGTAGTCGTCGCTGTCCGCGTCCACGGCGCCGAACATGGCGTCCGCCGTGCCGAGCACCGGTTCGATGTTGTCCGGCAGCACGTCGACGACGTTCAGGACGTCCTGCAGCGTCACCTGGTCCGCGCCTCCCGCGGCCGACTGCAGGGTGGTCCACCAGCCCAGCATCACCTGCGTCAGCAACGCTTCGTCGCTGCCGCGCAACGCCGCCCAGCGCTGGGCGAGCAGCTCGAAGTCCTCCCTGTTCAGCCGTCCGTTGCCGTCGGAGTCCATCGCGCCGAAGACCAGATCCACCTTGCTCCGCTGAAAGTCGCTCGCCATGCGCAGGACGATAGGGCCGAAGGTCGCAACGCACCTATCGGCCGAACGGGTCCGAACTAGTCCACGAACAGAGCATCGGCCAGGTGCAAACGGCCGCCCACGCCCAGCTTGCGGTAGATCCCGGACAACACGCCTTCGACCGCTGCCGGTGCCATGAGCAGCGTGGACGCGATCTCGTCATCCGAACGGCCGCGTGCCGCCAGCTCCGCCACCTGGTGCTCCGTCGGGGTGAGTGCGGTCGGTCCGGTCTGGCGCATCCGCCGGGGTCCGGAGCTCGTCGCCACCAGTTCGGAGTAGGCGCGGGCGGCCATCGCGGTGGATCCGCACTTCTGTGCCAGGTCGACTGCGTCACGCAGCAGCGTGCGCGCGGACGCCGTATCGCCCTGACGCCGCACCACCACGCCGAGGTCCACCAACGCCCGTGCCAGTTCCAGGCGGCCGGGGGAGGCGCGCAACACCCGCACCGCCTCCTCCAGCAACGTCCGCCCGGCCGCGCCCGCGGTCACCCGGCCCTCCGCGCGCAACGCCATGCCCAACGCCCTGGGCGCGCCCCAGACCCGCGCGAGCGCGACCTCCTCCTGGGCGAGTTCGCGCGCTCGTTCGCCGTCGCCCATCGCCGCGCAGGCCAGTGCCGCGCCGGAGCGCCACGACAGCGCCGCGGGGTTGCGGTACGGCCACGCGGCGCAGTGCCGTCCGGCGGCCAGAAACGCTTCCAGGGCCTCATGATCGTCGCCCCGCGCTGTCAGCACCCGTCCGCGCACGGTCAGCACGCCGCCGAACGACCACGTGCGCCGCGCCTCGTCCGTCGAGGCCTCGGCGATCACCACGGCGGCCTCGTCGAGACGGCCCTCCTCGAGCAGGATGTCGGCGAGCAACGCCGCGTGCCAGGTGGAGACGGCGTGCCAGCGCCGGTCCTGCCTCAGGTGGTCGGACGCCACCGCGAGATCGGCGCGGGCGGAGGTGAGATCTCCCTTGCGGCGCTGGACGTTCGCGCGCATCACGTTCGTCAGCGCGCGCAACGCCGGGGCCTGCGCGCGGTCGACCTCGTCCAGCACGGCCAGTGCCTCGTCCAGGGAGTCGGCCAGGTTCAACGTCATCGCGGACGTCAGCGAGGCGAGCACACCGCCGCGTGCCGAGACGAGCCTGATCGCCTCCTCCGCGGCGATGTCCCCGACCATCACCCGGTGCAGCACACCGGCGGGAGTGCCGAGCGAGACCGACGACGGGACGGCCTCCTGCCACACGAGTCCGTGCACCGCGAGATGTGCCTGCGCCGACGGCGAGTCGCCCAGCACCGCGGGGATCTCGGCCGGGGCGCCCTCGGCGTGCAGGGCGTAGGACAGCGCGATCGCGGACTCGGCATCGTCCACATCGGACTTCCAGGCCTCGCGCAGCCGGGCGGTCGCGCCGGGCAGGTTGCCGACCAGCTCGGCGATTCCCAGCAGCCGCAACGCCCGGGACGGGTTCGCCACCGGTTCGCGCAGCGCTCGCCACAGAAGCCGGGCCGCACCGGCCGTGTCGCCGTGGTTCACCGCCTCCTGCGCGGCCCGGTCGAGCACCTCGCCCGCCCACGGTTCCAGGCCGGGCGACGTTTCCAGCAGGTGGTCCGCGACCGCCCGGTCCGAAGCGCCGTGCGTGCGCAACGCCTGGGCGGCCCGCAGGTGCAGCGCCGCGCGTGCGGGGGCGGGCATGTCGTCGAGCACCGCGGGCCCTGTCACACCGAGGAGCTCGACGGTGCGCAGGGCCTCGGCGAGCTCCACCGGGCTCAGCCGCGTGAGCTCGGCCAGCACACCGGGATGCGGCGAGGAGCCCAGTGCCGCCAGGCAGTGCGCGGTCGTGACGACGGACGCGGGGCGGCGGCGCAACCGGGCCGCCATGATCTCGCCGGACACCTCCGCGCCGCGCTGGGTCACCCGCCACGCGGCCTCCGCGGTCGGTGGGACCTCGTCCTCCGCCAACGCCTTGACCAGTCGCGTGACGGCCAGGGGGTTCCCGCCCGTCGCGTCGAAGCACGCGGCCGCGAACTCCGGCGCGGCCTCACCGAGCGCGGCCGAGACGAGGCGTCGCGTCTCGGCGGGGGTGAGGTCGTCCAGCGTGACCCGCTGGCACGCCGCCATGATCTCGCCGAACGACGGGTCGTCGCACCGCTCGCCCAGGCCCACGGTCAGGACGAGCGCGATCGGCAGCCGGCGCACGCGCAACGCCAGATAGGCGAGCCAGCGCAGGGAAGCGGCGTCGGCCCAGTGCGCGTCGTCGACGACGACCAGCAGGTCCGCCCGCGCGGCCAGGGCGGCCGTCAGCCGGTAGACGCCGTGCAGCACCGAGAAATCGGCGGTCGTCGCGGTGAGTCGCAACGCCCCGGCGGCCTCGTCGGGCACGAGATCCGAGTCGACCAGGTCGAACAACTGGGCCACGATCCCAAAAGGAAGATCGCTTTCCAATGCGCTTCCCCGTGCCCGCACCACTTGCCGGCCGGACGCGTCCCAGCGCGCGGCGAGGTCGTCCAGCGCCGCCGTCTTGCCCGTGCCGGGTGCGCCTTCCACCACCGTGGTCGTGCCCGGCGCCGCCTGATCGCCGATTCCGGCGCACCACACTTTCAGCCGGTTTTCCAAGATCTCTCCACAATCCGCCGCTGAAAGCTCAGCAGAATTGATGCTAGGAGAAAGCGGTCCACTTGCCCAGGTAAAGCTTCCTGCGCTATGGGCGTCTCAACAGGAGTACGGCCCGTATGATCCCGCGGGCTACTACTCGAATGGGTAGAGGCAGCCTGGCGGCGGCTTGTCAAGGTCATCCCAACGGCGCAGGGGGCGCCGCTCGGCTCTGGTCGTGGTGCAGGTCCTTGTGGTAATGCAACGCTTGTTCTCCGCCGCCGCGGAGCGAAAGGAAGAATGGTGTCGGGGAATCGGGACTGGATGTTCCGCGGCCGTGAGGGGGAACGGGAGCTCCTGAACGGCGTGCTGGACGCGGGCACCGGGGTGGTGCTGGTGGACGGCGCCGCGGGCACCGGGAAGACGCGGCTGCTGGCCGAGACCGCCGCCGTCGCCGCCGGCAGGGGCTTCGAGGTCGCGACGGCGCGGGACGAGCTCGACCAGCCGTTCCTGTTGGCCCGCCTGGCAGAACGCCGTCCGGACGGCCCGTTGCTGGTCGTGCTGGACGATCTCCACCTGGCCGAGCCGGGCACCCTGGCCGCCCTGCGCGCACTGTTGCCCGCCTCCGCCCACGAGAAGGTGGTGTGGCTGCTCGCCCGCCGTCGTGGCGAGGCCACCGACCGCCTGGTCGCCGCCGCCGCACAGCGCGGTGCCACCAGGATCGAGCTGCTGCCGCTGGCCGACGACGTGGTCACCGACCTCGTCGCCGACCTCACCGGAGGTGCCCCCGACCAGGACCTGAAAGCGCTTGCTTCCACGGCACAGGGCAATCCGGCCGACGTGACCAGGCTGGTCGAGGCCCTGCGCGCGGACGACCAGGTACTTCTCACCGCCGGGCACGCCACGATCAGGACCGGCAGGTCACCGCGGCACACCGAGGCGTTGCTGCGCGACCGCGTGAACGCGGTGAGCGGCAGGGCGAGGCACCTGCTGCAGGTCGCCGCCGTGCTCGGGCAGCACTTCGAACCCGGTGACGTCGCGGAGATGCTGGCGTCGAGCACCGCGATCCTGTTGCCCGCCTTGGACGAGGTCATCGCCGCGGGCGTCGTGACGGCCCTGGACGACAGGCTGGCGTTCCGGCACGAGCTGCTCTGGCGCCTGGTCTCCGACTCCGTGCCCCCACCCGTGCGGCGCGCGTTGCACCGCGAGGCCGGCGAGATGCTGCTGAGCCGCGGGGACAGCGCCGTCACCGCCGCCAAACACCTGCTGCACGGCGCTCAGCGCGGTGACGCCCGGTCGATCGACGGACTGGTCACCGCCGCGAAAGCCGTGCTGTGGAACGCTCCCGAGGCCGCCGCCGAACTCGCGGTGCGCGCCCTCGAACTGACCGACCAAGCGTCTGCTTCGCTGGTCCACCGCACGGTCATGGCGGTCAGAGCCCTCACCGCCGCCGGCAAGCTGACCGCCGCGCAGGCGCTCGCGCAGGACGCGTTGTCCCGTCAGGTCTCCCCGGAACCCGCCGCCAAGCTCCGGCACTGCGTGGCCACGACGACGTTGCTCGGCGCCCGGCACGCGGAGTCGCTGGAGATCTCCGAGGCGTTGCTGCGCGAACCCGACCTGGCGCCGGAACTCGCGCCCTGGGTGGAGATCACGCGGCTGATGGCGTTGCTCGGCCACGACCGCGACCGGGCGCGGGAGCTGGCCGAGGCCGTCGTGCGCACCCGTTCTGGAGCACCGGACGACGTGCTGGCAACGGCTTTGGCCGTGCTGGCCGCGATCGCGCGGGACACCGGACGGCCCGGCGCCGCGCTGGAGCTGGCCCGCGAGGCCGCCGGGGTGAGCACGTCGCACGACCTCAGCGCGTACCCGCAGCTGTTGCTCGCGACCCTGCTCGCGGGGCTGCGGGAGTTCGCCGACGCCGCCACCGTGGTGCGGCGGGTCCGCGGCGGGCCGTCCGCGGTGGTGACCAGGGAGGTCATGACCGCGGTCGTGCAGGCCCGGATCCTGTTGCAGGCCGGGCGGATCGAGGAGGCCGCCCTGGAGGCGCGCGCCGCGCTGACCGTGGCGGAGGAGACCGGGCACGCGACCGTGGTCGCGCCCGCTCTCGCGGTGCTGGCCATGGTCGCGATCCACACCGGCGACCTGCCCGCGGCGATCGAGCACGTCGAACGCTGCCGCGACGAGGTCCCGGCCGACGGGCTCATCTTCTCCCACGCCTACTACCAGTGGGCCGACGTGCTCGTCACCTACGTCGGTTCCGGGCTCGAGAAGGCGATGGCGCTGCTCAGCGACTCCTACCCGGACCTGGTCTCGTCGGGGCTCTTCGCGGAGGAACCGCGCGCCGCCGGGTGGTTCGTGCGCAGGGCACTGGAAGCGGGGGACGACGGGCTGGCGAAGGCCGTCGTGGACCGCGCGGAACGGCTGGCCGAGGAACACCCCGGCTTCGCGGCGGTGGCGGCGGCCGCCGTGCACGCGCGCGGTCTGCTCGACTCCGACGCCCGGTCGCTGGAGCTCGCCGCCCGCGACCACCGCGACCTATGGGCACGGGCGAACGCGGCCGAGGACCTCGGAGTGCTGCTCGCCGGGTCACCGGACCGCGCGGAGTCGGTGAAGGCGCTGGAGAACGCGCTCGGTCTCTACCGGGAGATCGGCGCGTCCCGCGACAGCGCGCGGGTCCTGGGCCGGCTGCGCAAACTGGGCCGCCGCCGCAGGGCCGCGCCCACCAGGCCCGAGTCCGGATGGTCCAGTCTGGACGACACTGAACGGGCCATCGCGAACCTGGTGGCCAAGGGTCAGACGAACCGGCAGATCTCCACGCAGCTGTTCATGTCACCGCACACGGTGAACTTCCACCTGCGCAAGATCTTCCGCAAGCTCGGGATCAGCTCGCGCGTCGAGCTGGTGATGAGGTCACGGGACGACCGGTGACCTGCTTGGCCTGACGCCGCAGCTGCAGGATGCGGGCCGCGCCGACGACCGCGACCAGCAGCGCGCCGCCGATCGCGCCGAACAGCAGCGCCACGCCCAGGGGCAGGCTGAACTCGCCCCACAGGAAGTGGATCGTGGCGTTGGCGCTGTTCTGCAGGATGAAGACCAGCAGGAAGATCAGCACGACGATCGCCACCAGCACGGCGATCCAGGTGCCGCTGATCCGGGTCGGCCGCAGCTTCTTCGGTGCGGCCGCCGGGACGGACGGTGCAGCAGCCGGCGGGGCCGTCGGGATCGGTTCCGTGACCGGCGTCTTCGGGGTCTCGTCGCTGGAGGTCGCCACGGGATGATTATCGGCGACCAGGCGTGATCTCGCGCGCTGGCGAACGGGTTACAGCCTGCGCAACCCGGACAGCACGCGTTCGAGCAGAGCCACGTTCGGCTTGTCGGCCGGCTCGTGCACCGCGACCAGGTTCAGCGTGATCAGGTCGCTCAGCAACACCCGCGTCACACCGAGCGGGATCTTCATGAGCGCCGAGATCTCGGCGACCGACCGCGGCTGCAGGCACAGCCGCATCATCGCCGCCTGGTCGTTGGTCGCGCGGTAGAGCCGGTCCTCGTCGGTGGAGAGCAGCGTCTCCAGGCGCAGGTCGTGGCGGGCCGTGGTGCGGCCGCCGGTGCGGGCGTAGGGACGGATGAGCGAGCTGTCCCTGGCGGGGGTCTGGCTCGGTTCGTCTTCTTGCACAGGCCACTCCGGTAGCGGTTCCGGTGGGCGTTGGCGCAACGGTTCCTGACGGGGCAGTTGTTGCGTCTCCGCGCCGTTGAAGGCTCCACTTCCTTCGTTGCGCAGCCGTCCGCGGGTTGCCGGAGACCCGAATCGAGCCCCCGTGTAACCGATTTCCGTCGCTTCCTCGTCGTGCACGTGCTCAAGCTATAACGAAGTCGCCCAAATGTGAGTGGATCACGTTGCCTTTTTGTCAGTCAGATCGAATCTGACTTGGATTGCGGTGCCGTTTGACGTCGTTTGGGTGCGCACGAGGTCCGCCAAACGGTTGACAAGCAACAGACCGCGACCGCCTGGTTCGTTTGCGTGAACAGGGGTGCGTCCAGCCAGAACATCGGTGATGTGCCCGTTGTCGTTGACTTGGCAAACAATACTTCTGCTTTCCGCCCAGACGCGGACCGTGCTCTCGCCGCCGCCGTGCCGCACGCTGTTCGTCGCGAGCTCGGTCACCGCGAGCGCGAAGTCGTCGACGCGCCCGTGGGTCAGCCCGAGCTTGACGGCCTGCTCGCGCGCGAACGCCCGCACCGCCGCCATGGCCCCGGCGCCGACGGACGTGCTCGCCGCGTCGGACGGGATGGCCAGCGGCATCGAGTGGGCGGCGACGACCACCCGCGCGGGGTGGAAGTGGTCGCTGGGGCGATGGCCGCTCGCGTCGATGACGACCGGGTGGGTCTTCTCGGCGTCGGCCAGGATGTCATGGGTGAGGGAGGTGGTGCTGTAGGGGCACAGGATGCTCAGGTCACGACCGCTGAACGCGTAGTTGACCAGTGCCTCGTGCAGCGTGCACGCCGGGTACTCGACGTCGGTGCGCAGGTCCCACACCGGCTCGCTGATGATGCGGACGGCCCCGCGGTGCCGGTCGGCGAACGCGCGGAGGTCCGGGATGATCCGGCCGGGGTTGCGGCCGGTGTCCTCCATGTCGATGAACGTCACGAGATGGGCGAACCCGCTGAGCGCCTCCCGGAGCAGCCGCAGGTTCCTGCCCGGCACCGCCACGGCGACCGGTTCGGCGCTCGCGAGGCCCTCCACGACGAACGGGACCGTTCCGTCGATGTAGGAGTCCTCGTCCGAGTAGAAGAGCGCCGGATGTGCGAACGTCATGAGCCACCTCTCGTCAACGTCCCAGGGTGCGCACTCCGGGCGTTGTTCAAACCATCATTTCTTGACCCTCACACCGTGTCAGCCCCTACACAGGAGCAGTCATGTTCACCATCGGAGACTTCGCCCATCTGGGGCGTGTGTCGGTGCGGATGCTGCGCCATTACGACGCGGTCGGTCTGCTCCTGCCGGCGCACGTCGACCCGTCCAGCGGCTACCGCTACTACACGGCCGCCCAGCTGCAACGACTGAACCGCCTGATCGCGCTGAAGGACCTCGGTCTGACGCTCGACCAGGTGCGTGTGGTGCTCGACGAAAAGCTTTCCGTCGAACAGTTGCACGGCATGCTCTCGTTGCGGCGGGCCGAGCTGCGGCAGCAGATCCTCGCGGACACCTCGCGGCTGCGCCGGGTCGAGGCACGTCTCCGCGCCATCGAGAGGGAAGGCGCCATGCCCACCGACGAGATCGTCCTGAAGTCCGTCCCCGCCGTCCGGGTCGCCCGCTTGACGGCGACCGCCGCGTCCTACGGGCCCGAGGACATCGGCCCGGTCATCCAGCCGCTGTACCCGCAGCTCTTCGAACGCCTCGGCCGCGCGGGGGTCACGCCGGCGGGCCACGGCATCGCCACCTACGAGTCGATCGCCGGGGACGAGGTGCTCGTGCGGGCCGGCGTGACCGTGGCCGTCGACCCGTCCCCGGCCTACGACTTCGAGGTCGTCGACCTCCCCGCGCTGGCGGAGGCGGCGACGATCGTGCACCGCGGCACGATGGACGACGTCGACACCTCGTACCAGGCCGTGGCGGCGTGGATCGAGGCGCACGGGTACAGGCAGAACGGGCTCGCCCGGGAGGTGTACCTGAACTACGGCGAGGGTGACCCGGCGGACTGGGTGACGGAGCTGCAGCTGGAGATCACCAAGGTCTAGGCGCTGTCCTGCAAGTCTCGTTGGGCGGCAGTAGCGGCCGAGGGACCCGGAGGCGGCACCGCCGCAACGCCCGAATACGCCCGGTATGAGGGCGTCGCGGCGGCACCGCCTCCGGGTCTCTCGCCCGCGCCTGTCACCGAA